>DASZUK010000026.1:0-59054 GCA_035547695.1 Acidimicrobiales bacterium | reverse complement strand
CTGGGAGGCCAGGGCCTTGATGAGGGGCACGGCGTACAGCGGCGGGTTCTGCTCGATGAACAGCATCTTGACGCCCTTGGCCTTCATGGCCACCACGTCGCTCACGAAGCTGTTGTAGTTGGCTGTGATCTTGAACACTGTCTGGTAGACGATGTCGTAGCCAAGGTGCTCCATGACCGCTTTCTGGCCCTGCCAGGCTTCTGTGGCCGACGGCTGGTCGGCCACCAGGGCGGCCGCCTTCTTGATCCCCGACGGGTTCAGGCTCTTGAAGTAGTTCAGCGACCCCTCCTGCCAGCCACCCTGCAGCGGCACCGGGCTGACGAAGTTGGGCAGCTTGTTGGCCAGCGGGGTCACTGTGACCGAGACGTCGGGGAACCCGGGGTTCTTGGCCAGCACCTTGGCGGCCGATGTGGCCACGATGGAGAAGTCACCGACCAGGGCGAAGTCCTTGTTGATGGCCGCCTGGGTCAGGGCGGCATCGGCTGTGCCGCTGTACTTTGTGTCCTGCGCTGTGACCGTGATCTTGCGGCCGTTGACGCCACCGTTGGCGTTGACGTAGTCGAAGTACGCCTCGGTGCCGATCCGGGCTCCGGTGAAGATCGGGTTCCAGGAGATGTTGCCGACGGTGATGCTGTTGGCGGTCACCCCGATGGTTGTCGTCATGGCGCTGGCCGGGACGTCCCTGCCGACGGCCACCCTGCTGCTCGCCGCCCCGGCGGATACCGGACCGGCCTCGACGGTGGCGCCGACCACCAGCACCGCCATGGCCAGGCCGGCGGCGCCCAACCGCCGACACCGGTTCGCCGTGCCCTGTGTGGCCAACCTCCGTGTGGCCAACCTCCGTGTGGCCAACCTCCGTCTGGCCCACCTCCGGCCGGCCCGCCTCTGTGTCGCCCGTCTTCGTGCGGCCCACCGTGGCGTCTTCGACATCGCCATGGCCGACCGTGCCGTCGTTGACATTGGCCCCCCCCTTGTCATCGGGCATCGCCGGTGCGCCAGTGGCCGACCTCCGTCGTCCCCTGGCGGACCTGCCGGAACGGCGGCGACCGCCGCTCCCTTGCGTACTGTATGCCAGATCGCCCCTCCCGGGTCGGCGGGCCGGGAGGGGCCCGTCAGGACTTGGCGGCCGTCGCCCGCCCGCCCTTGCGGCCGGCGTCCTTCTTCTGCGCCGTCGTCCCGCCCTGGCGCCGGTCGCCCCCGGAGCCCGACTTCTGCCCGCCGTGGCGGGACGCTGTCGGCGAGTTGGCGATCTTGGCCGCCCGCTCCTTGGACATGCCCTTGTCCCTCAGCGCTTCGTACTGCTTCTCGTTCTTCACGTTGGCCGATCGGCTTGGCACGACAGGCTCCTTTCTTTCGGCGTGGAGGTCTTTCGGCGTGGAGGTCTTTCGGCGTGTAGGCACCTCTACCCGCCGCGGGGGCCGTCCACGCCCTGGTCACCCCCGGTTGGCGGCGGACAGGTGATCGGCCGCACGGGCGGACAGGGCCATGATCGTCAGCGCCGGGTTGGCGCTTCCCTGGGTGGGGCACACGCTGCCGTCCACCACGTACAGGTTGGGGACGGCAAAGGACCGAAGGTCGCGGTCGACCACCCCGTGCCGTTCGTCGGCGGCCATCCGGCAGCCGCCGATGAGGTGGGCGTAGCGGTCGATGGTGATGGACTCCTCGGCCCCGGCCGCCCGGTGCATGGCCTCCATGACCTCCGTCGCCGCCTTCACCAGGGCCCTGTCGTTGGCGCACATGGTGTGGGCGAGCTCGGCCACCGGGAGGCCGTGCCGGTCGGCCTCGCCGGCCAGGGTGACCCGGTTGTCGGCCTGCGGCAGCAGCTCGCAGAGGGCGCCGAAGGTGGCCCAGTGGACGTAGTCCCGCAGGTACTCCCGCAGCACCTCCCCCCAGTGGCCCTGGGCGGCGACGTGCTCGGCGAACGCGATCGGCAACGGGGAGACGCACTGCAGGGAGAAGCCCCGCGTGTAGTCCCTGGTGGGGTCCGTCTCGTAGAACGCCTCGGTGGATACCTCCGGCGGCGGGGCCTTGTAGGCCCGGACCTCCTCCTCGTACCGGCCGGCGGTCTGCGGCGCTCCCTGCACCATCACGTACCGCCCGACCTGGTCGAAGTCGTTGCACAGCCCGTCGGGGAAGCGGGGGCAGGCCGAGTTGAGCAGCAGCCGGGGGGTCTCGATGGCGTAGCCGGCCACCGCCACCATCCGGGCCCGCTGCCGGCGCTCCACCCCGTCCTCGACGTAGGTGACCCCGCAGGCCCGGCCGGCGGGGTCGATCTCGATGCGGGCCACCATGCAGTCGGCCCGGATCTCCGCGCCGTGGGCCAGGGCGTCGGGGACGTGGGTGATGAGCGGGGACGCCTTGGCGTTCACCTTGCAGCCCTGCAGGCAGAACCCCCGGTAGATGCAGTGGGGCCGGTTGCCGAACCGCCCGTTGACGATGGCGACCGGGCCGACCCGGGCCGGGATGCCGAGGGCCTCGCATCCCCTCAGGAACGCCATGCCGTTGCCGCCGATCGGGTGCGGGGACTGCGGGTACCGGTGGGGGTCGCCCCAGGGCCAGTCCTGCCCGGCCACCGGGAGCTCCTCCTCCATCTGGACGTAGTACGGCCGGAGGTCGTCGTAGGTGATGGGCCAGTCGGCGCCGACCCCGTCGGTGGACCAGGTGCGGAAGTCGGAGGGGTGGAACCTGGGGGCGTAGCCGGCGAAGTGGACCATGGACCCCCCGACGCCGCGGCCGGAGTTGTTGTTGCCGAGGGCCACCGGGTCGCCGCCGGAGACGACCCGTGGCTCGGTCCAGTAAAGCTGGTGGGACCCGGCTTCGTCGCTGACCCAGTCACGATCCGGGTCCCAGAACGGCCCGGCGTCGAAGGCCACCACCCGCCAGCCCCGGCGGGCCAGCCGCTGGGTGAGCACCGCGCCGCCGGCGCCGCAACCGACCACGACCAGGTCGACCTCGTCGTCGCCGGCGAACCGCCGCATGTCCTGCCGCAGCCGGTGGTTGGTGCGGGAGCCGTCGTTGGGCAGCAGCCAGGCCGACTCGTTCCGCCGGCGGACCCGGTTCTGCATCACCGCGGTGACGCGTCGGCCCCGCCGGTGTGCCGCCGGCGGGCCGCCTCGACCCGTTCGGCCCAGGGGACCGGGTCGGCGGCGTCCGCTCCGGGTACCTCCCAGGGCTCGCGGCGGCCGAGGCCCAGGTTCTTGTAGCCCCGCGGGTAGGCCGGCCCGCCGAACCCGATCTCGTTCCAGGCCGCCGGGTGGGCGTAGAAGGCGCCGGCCGCGTACCGCATCCACAGCGAGAACACCCGGGAGGCCGGGAGGCCGTGCCAGTCGCCGTCGTCCCGGGCCCGCTCCTCGACCAGGTCCATCTGGGCGCCACGGTCCAGGTCGCAGAAGTCGGCGCCGTGGGCGGCCCGGGCGTCGTCGTCCAGGGCGACCAGCGACCGCCGCCACGCTTCGCCGTCCTCGGGCAGGTCGGCGTACCGGTAGCCGTCGCCCGCCCCCCGGGCCAGGCGGCCGTCGACCACCTCGACGACCGGCACCCGGTGGTCCGGGTCCTGGGCCAGGAGCCGGTCGGTCAGCGCCCGGGCCGTCTCGGCCTCGTGGGCGGAGAAGAACCGGAGCGGGCCGGGCCGGTCGAGCCGGCGCAGCACCACCGCCCTGGTCACCGGGTCCCAGGTACGGGCCTGGCGGGTCACGTCGAAGCCCGGGAACCGGGGCTCGGGTCTGTCGACGGTCGCCAACCTCAGTCCTCCCGGCGCAGCACGGCGGCCAGCAACCCCATGCCGCCGACGAGCGCGAACAGCAGCGGGGCGAAGGTGGGGGGACCCATCTCGGCGTTGTAGCGGGCCAGCCTCCAGCCGCCGGGCCGCTGGGCCACGCCCCGCAGGTGCAGGTACTGGCCCTGCAGGCTGTTCGCCACCACCACCGCCGACACCAGCGGGAGGAACGTCTTGGCGGCCCGCCGCGAGAACACCCCGGCCACCCCGGCGGCGGCCATCACCGGGGTCACGGCCACCGGCAACCACATCATCCGGTTGGCGAAGCTCGCCCGGTCGTGCTCCAGCCAGATCTCGACGCCGGTGACCACCGCCCCCACGGCGGTGAGGCCGGACATGGCCTTCTCGAACCGGCCGTGCCGGACGTCGCGGAGCAGCCGGTCGATCCCGACCAGGCCCTCCAGCGCCGTCTCGACGGTCACCGCCGCCGCCCCCCGACGGTCACGACCGCAGCTCGGCGATCTTGTCCCGGAACAGGGTGCTGGCGATGGTCGCCTTCCGGGGCTGTCCGGCCAGGAACGCCTTCACGAACCCCTTGGCCTGCTCGTACTGCACCTTGCCCGGCATCGGCGGCTCGTCCGGGTTCACCGTCACGTCCACCAGCGCCGGGCCGGGATGGGCCAGCGCCTCGGCGACGGCGGCCTCCAGCTCGTCCCCCCGGTCCACCCGGATGCCCCGGCCGCCGCAGGCGGCCGCCCAGGGGGCGAAGTCGGGCCGCCGCTCGAAGCGGATGCCGAACTCCGGGTAGCCGAGCACCAACTGCTCCCACATGATCTGGCCCAGCGAGGCGTTGTTGTTGACGACCACCTTGATCGGCAGCCCGTACCGGCAGGCGGTGCCAAACTCGGCCATCAGCATGGCGAAGCCGCCGTCGCCGACGAAGGCGATGCACTGGCGGCCCGGATGGGCCACCTGGTTGGCGATGGTGTAGGGCAGGCCGGGGGCCATGGTGGCCAGGTTCCCGGAGAGGTAGAACTCCCGGCGGCCCCGGATGTCGAAGTGCCGGGCCGCCCAGGTGGCGATGGTGCCGGAGTCCGACGCCAAGATGGCGTCGTCGTCGGCCAGGCGGTCGATCACCCGCATGAGCCGCTGGGGTTGGATGGGGTCCGCCTCGATGGACTCCAACGCCTTCATGCGGCCCCGCCAGCCGGCCATCCCGGCCTGGGCCTTCTCTAGGAAGCCGCGGTCCTGCCGGCGCCGAAGCAGCAGTTGCAGGGCCTGCAGGGTCTCCCGGGCGTCGCCGACCAGGGGGACCTCGGTGGCGATGCGGTTCCCGGCCCGGACGGGGTCGGCCTCCACCTGCACCACCCTGGCCTGGCCCGGCTCGGGCAGGTACTTGGTGTACGGGAAGTTGGTGCCGACCATGAACAGGGTGTCGCATCCCTCCACGGCCTCCTGGGCGGGCGCGGTGCCCAGCAGGCCGATCCCGCCGACGGTCAGCGGGTGGTCGTCGGGCACGACGGCCTTCCCGGGGAGGGTCTTCACGATCGGGCTGCCCAGGGCCTCGGCGGTGGCCAGCACCTCGCGGCGAGCGCCGAGGGCGCCGGCCCCGACCAGCATCACCACCTTCTCCCCGGCGTTCAGCACGTCGGCGGCCGACTGGAGGTCCTCCTCCCGGGGCACCCCCGGTGGCGGGAGGAACACCGGGGCGGTCGGCGTGATGACGGCGGGCGCCGGGCCGTCCCACGGGTTGGCCCCGGCGTCGGCCACCTGGATGTCGGTCGGGATGGTGAGGTGGGCGACGGTCCGCCGGGCCAGGGCGTGGCGGACGGCCAGGTCGACCAGCGTGGGGACCTGGGAGGGGACGTGGACCATCTGGTCGTACTCGGCCACGTCCATGTACAGCTTCTCCAGCGCCACCTCCTGCTGGTAGCCGGTGCCCAGCATCTGGGACTCCTGCATCCCGGTGATGGCCAGCACCGGGGCGTGGTCCAGCTTGGCGTCGTAGAGGCCGTTCAGCAGGTGGATGGCGCCGGGCCCCGAGGTGGCCAGGCAGACGCCCAGCCGCCCGGTGGACTTGGCGTAGCCGGTGGCCATGAACGCCGCGGCCTCCTCGTGGTGGACCAGGACGAACCGCATCCGCTCCCGGTTGCGCCGCAGTCCCTCCATGATCCCGTTGATGCCGTCTCCGGGCAGGCCGAAGATGGTGTCCACGCCCCAGTCGGCCAGCCGGTCGACCAGGACCTCCGCGGCGATCTTGCCCATGGCTCCTCCCTTGGGGTGAGGCCCGGCGCGGTGGCCGCGCCCGCCTCCCTCCTCGTCTACCCCCGGTGCCGGCCGTCTACCCATGCCGCTGCGGCAGCGGCCGGAAGGGACTGCCGCGTCCCCGGGGTGGGTAGGCATCGGCCGTGACGGTTCGAGATCTGGTGGCCTCGCCCTACGCCCTGCGGGACTACGCGTTCATCGCCGACGGGGAGCGGGGCGCCCTCGTCGGGCCGGACGGCGGGATCGCCTGGCTGTG
The DNA here is from genome assembly GCA_035547695.1 of Acidimicrobiales bacterium. GTDB lineage: Bacteria > Actinomycetota > Acidimicrobiia > Acidimicrobiales > RAAP-2 > DASZUK01. The sequence continues at coordinate 52,818 of DASZUK010000026.1, read as the reverse complement.
CTTCCCCGGCTGGGCCGACCCCGCGGTGGCGGCCGGGCTGCTCGGCTCCGGCGGCCGGTACGAGGTGGGGCCGGCCGGCCGGTGGGTGCCCGGCGGGGCCTACGAGGACGGGACCCTCATCTGGCGCAACCGGTGGGTGACCGACCAGGGGATCATGGAGTGCCGGGAGGCGTTCTGCTGCCCGGGCACCCCGGACCGGGCGGTGGTCCTCCGCCAGGTCGCCGCCCTGGACGGCCGGCACCGGGTCCGGGCGGTGCTCGGCCTGGCCGGCGACTACGGCCGCCGGCCCCTCGACCGCTGGCGCCGGGAAGGGGACGCCTGGGTGGCCGAGGGGGCCGGTCTGGTGGTCCGCTGGTCGGGGGCCGAGGGCGCGGTGGCCGGCCGCCGGAAGGCCGACCGGGGCCACCTGGTGCTGGAGCTCGACCTGGACCCCGGGGAGCGCCGGGACCTGGTGCTGGAGCTGGCCGCCGGGACCCTTTCCGACGCCGCGCTTCCCGACGCCGTGCCGTCGCCGCAGGCCTGCTGGTGGCAGACCGAGCAGTACTGGCAGTCGGCCGTCCCGGACTGCGCCGACACCGTCGCCCCCCGGGACGCCCAGCACTCGATCGCGGTCCTGCGCGGCCTCACCTCGGCCTCCGGCGGCACGGTGGCGGCGGCCACCATGTCCCTCCCCGAGCGGGCCGAGGCGGGCCGGAACTACGACTACCGGTACTCGTGGCTCCGCGACACCTGCTGCGTCGGCCGGGTCGGGGCGGTGGTGAAGGGGGCCGAGGCCGTCCTGGACGGGGCGGTGCGGTGGACCACGGCCCGCCTGCTGGACGGCGGACCCGACGCCATGCCGGCCTACAGGGTGGACGGGTGCCCGATCCCCACCGAGATGCCGCTCGACCTCCCCGGCTACCCCGGCGGGTTCGACGTCCTTGGCAACCGGGCCCGGGACCAGTTCCAACTGGACGTCTTCGGCGAGGCCCTGGTGCTCCTGGCCGACGCGGCCGCGGCCGACCGGCTGGACGCCGACGGCTGGGAGGCCGCGGCGGTGGCGGTGGCCGCCGTCGAGGGCCGGTGGACCGAGCCCGACGCCGGGGTGTGGGAGACCGACCGCAACTGCTGGACCCAGAGCCGGCTCATGTGCGTCGCCGGGCTCAACGCCATCGCCGCCGCCGGCCCGCCGGCCGGTTGGGCGTCCCGGGTCCTGCCGCTGGCCGACCGCATCCTGGCGGACACCGACCGGTCCTCGCTGCACCCGACCGGCCGCTGGCAACGGGCCCCCGACGACGACCGGGTCGACGGCGCCCTGCTCCTGCCGGAGCTGCGGGGGGCGCTGCCGTCCGACGACCCGCGGTCGGTGGCCACCCGGGAGGCCGTCGCCCGGGACCTCGGCGAGGACGGCTATCTCTACCGCTACGCCCACCCGGGCCGGCCCTTGGCGGAGGCCGAGGGCGCCTTCTTGATCTGCAACTTCTGGATGGCCCTGGCCTGCCTGCGGTCCGGCAACGCCGTCGAGGGGGCCCGCTGGTTCGAGCGGACCCGGGGGTCCTGCGGCCCGGCCGAGCTGTACTCGGAGGAGTTCGACATCCGCCAGCGCCAGATGCGGGGCAACGTCCCCCAGGCCTTCGTCCACGCCGCCCTGCTCGAAGCGTCGGTGGCCGCGGAGTGGCCCTGATGGCCGGCCGGCCGGGCGCGGCGGTCCGCAGCCTGGCCACCTCGGCCTACCGGGTCCCGACCGACCGGCCGGAAGCCGACGGGACCCTGGCCTGGTCGGCCACCACGGTGGTGGTGGTCGAGGCCGGCGCCGACGGCGCCACCGGCACCGGCTGGACCTACGCCTCGTCGGCCTGCGCCACCCTGGTCGACGAGACCCTCTGCGACGTCGTGGCGGGAACCGATCCGATGGACGTGGTCGGCGCCCACGAGGCCATGGTCCGGGCCTGCCGGAACCTCGGCCGCCCCGGGGTGGTGGCCTGCGGGGTCTCCGCGGTGGACGTGGCCCTCTGGGACCTGAAGGCCCGGTTGCTGGGGGTCGGGCTCCCGGAGCTGCTCGGCCGGTGCCGGCCGGACGTCCCCGTCTACGGCAGCGGTGGCTTCACCACCTACGACGACGCCACCATGGTCGCCCAGTTGGAACGGTGGGTCGGCCACTTCGGCATCCCCCGGGCCAAGATCAAGGTGGGCGAGTCCTGGGGCACCGAGGAGGCCCGGGACCTGGCCCGGACCGGCCTGGCCCGCCGGGTGGTCGGGGAGTCGGCCGAGCTGTTCGTCGACGCCAACGGCGGCTACGGCCGCAAGCAGGCGGTCCGGGTCGGTCGCCGCATGGCCGAGGACCACGGGGTCACCTGGCTGGAGGAGCCGGTGTCGTCCGACGACCTCGACGGGCTCCGGCTGGTCCGGGACCGGCTGGACCTGGACGTGGCCGCCGGCGAGTACGGCTACGACGAGCCGTACTTCCGCCGGATGCTGGCGGCCGGCGCGGTGGACTGCCTGCAGGTCGACGCCACCCGGTGCGGCGGCTACACCTCCTGGCTCCGGGCCGCCGCCCTGGCCCACGCCGCCGGGGTCCGGGTGTCCGGGCACTGCGCCCCCCACCTCCACCTGCCGGTGGCCCTGCACGTCCCCAACCTGGCCCACGTGGAGTACTTCCACGACCATGCCCGGCTCGACGCCCTGCTGTTCGACGGGGTGCCCCCGGTGGTCGACGGCCGGCTCCGCCCCGACTCCGACGCCGTCGGCCACGGCATGGTGCTGCGGCCCGCCGACGCCGACCGGTTCCGCATCGGCTGACCCCGCCGCCGGGCCCGGGCCACCGACCGGGGCTCCCGCCGCCGGGACCGGCCCGCCGTCGGAGCCCGCCCGGGCCGTTTCCGGACGGCCGGCCCGGGTAGGTGGCGGAGACGCCACCACACCCCGAAGGGAGCAGCACCATGGCCGACGTCGGGTTCTTCCTGTCCAGCGAGGAGCACGGTCCCGGGGACCTCCTGGCCCAGGCGCAGATGGCGGAGGAGGTCGGGTTCGGGTCCGTGCTGGTCTCCGACCACTTCCACCCGTGGACCGATCGGCAGGGCGAGAGCCCGTTCGTCTGGTCGGTGATCGGCGCCATCGCCGCCACCACCGGTCACCGGGTGGCGACCGGGGTGACGTGCCCCACCGTCCGCATCCACCCGGCGATCATCGCCCAGGCCGCCGCCACCTCCCAGTTGCTCCTGGACGGCCGCTTCATCCTCGGGGTGGGTTCCGGGGAGAACCTGAACGAGCACATCCTGGGGGACCACTGGCCGCCGGTGCAGACCCGGCTGGCGATGCTCGAAGAGGCCGTCACGGTGATCCGCCGCCTGTGGGAGGGCGAGACCGTCAGCCACCACGGGCCGTACTACACGGTGGAGAACGCCCGCATCTACTCCCTCCCGGCCACCCCACCGCCGATCGCGGTCTCGGCGTTCGGTGACCGGTCCCTGGAGCTGGCCGCCCGCATCGGCGACGGCCTGGTCGCCGTCGCGCCCGAGGCCGACGTGGTCCGCGGGTACCGCGACCAGGGCGGCCGGGGACCGGTGCTCGGGGCCGTGAAGGTGTGCTGGGACGCCGACGAGTCCCGGGCCAGGAAGCTGGCCCACGAGGTGTGGGCCACCGAGTCCCTCCCGGGCCAGCTCAACCAGGAGCTGGCGATGCCGACATTCTTCGAGGACGCGGCCTCCGTGGTGACCGAGGAGATGGTGGCCGACAAGGTGGCCTGCGGCCCGGACCCCGAACGCCACGCGGCGGCCATCCGGCGGTACCTCGACGCCGGGTTCGACCAGGTGTACGTGAACCAGATCGGGCCGGACCAGCGGGGGTTCCTGGAGTTCTACGGCCGAGAGGTCCGCCGCCGGCTGGGGGCGTGATCCGGAGATGGCCGGCCCGGCGGCGTTCTTCGACCTCGACGGCACCCTGGTCGACACCACTTACCTGCACGCCTTCGCCTGGTGGCAGGCGCTGGACCGCGCCGGCGAGACCCGGCCGATGGCGGCCATCCATCCCCTGATCGGGATGGGCAGCTCCGGCATCCTCCGGACCCTCCTCGGGCGCGACGACGCCGCCATAGATGACGCGCACGGCGCCTGCTTCCGGGAGCTGCACGACCTGGTCCGCCCGCTCCCCGGCGCGCCGGACCTGCTGCACCGGGTGGCCGGCCAGGGCGGCCGGGTGGTCATCGTGACGTCGGCCAAGCCGCAGGACCTGGGCGTGCTGCTGGGCGCCCTGGACTGCGACGACCTGATCGCCGACGTGGTCGGCGGGGAGGACGTCGACCGGGAGAAGCCGGCGCCGGACCCCTTCGCCGTCGCCCTCGGCCGCACCGGCGCCGACCCCCGCCGGTCCCTGGCCGTCGGTGACTCGGTCTGGGACGTCGAGGCCGCCGCCAAGGTCCAGATGGGGTGCATCGGCCTGCAGACCGGCGGCATCGCCGCGGCCGACCTGGCCGACGCCGGGGCGGTGGCCACCTACCGGGGGTGTGCCGAGCTGCTCGACGCCTGGGACGGCTCGCCGCTCGGGGCGTTGCTGGGCCCGCGGTAGCCCCCGCCCGGCAGGGGCCGGCAGGGGCCGGCGCACCGCGCAGAGCCGGCCGGGCAGAGCCGGCCGGGCAGAGCCGGCAGAGCCGGCAGAGCCAGCGGTAGCCCCGCCCGGCAGGGGCCGGCGTGCGGCCGCCGGGCGACGGCGCCGTTCAGCGCTTGGCCGACGCCGAGTTCAGGGCGATGGCGGCCCGGACCAGCGCGGTGAACGCCTTCCGGTCGACGGTGTCGCCCTCCTGCCAGTCGATGGCCCGCCGCACGTTGCCGTCCAGGCTCGAGTTGAAGAGGCCGGCCGGGTCCTCCAGCGACGCCCCCTTGGCGAAGGTGACCTTCACCACCTTCTTGTAGGTCTCCCCGGTGCAGATCATCCCGTCCCGGTACCACACCGGGGTTCCCCGCCACTTCCACTCCTCCACGACGTCGGGATCGGCCTCCTTGATGAGGGAACGGATCTCGGCTAGCAGGTCGCCCCGCCAGTCCCCGAGCTCCCTGATCCGGGCGTCGATCAGCTCGGAAGGGGATGCGGTCCCCCCTGCGTCGTCGTTCGTCATCTGCTCCTGGCCCGTCCTTCTGTCGCCACTGCCACTGTTGCCACGGTCGCCGCCGTCCAGGGACCGGGGGTGCCGGCGTGGGTGCACGGGGCGGCCAGGGCCAGCCTACGAGGCCTCCGAGGCCCCCGACCACCGGCGCGCGACGCATGATCTTGCGGTGCTGCCCGTGCCGCGAGCCTGGACCGACCTGACCCCGGGGTGGATGACGGCGGCGCTGTCCACGTCGTTCCCCGGTGCGGTCGTCGGCGCGGTCGAGGTGGTCGACAGGGCCGACGGCACCAACCGCCGGGCCCGGGTCCGGCTGGCCTACCGGTCCGGGCAGGGGCCCGACCGGGTGTTCGTCAAGCGGGACGGCCGCCTGCTGCCCCGCCTGGCCCTGCTGGCCCTCGGCGCCCTGGAGGCCGAGGCCCGGCTGTGCCTCGCCGGGGTCGAGTTGCCGCTGGAGCGACCCCGGTTCTTCGCCGCCGGGGTCGACCGGCGACGGCTGGCAACGGTGGTGGTGATGGAGGACGTCACCGCCCGGGCCGGCCGCCCCAACCAGGCCACCGAGCCCCTGACGGTGGCCGAGGTCCGCAGCGGCCTGGCCGGCCTGGCCCGGCTGCACGCCGCCTGGTGGGGCCGCCCCCTGCCGCCCGCCCTCGGCTTCCTCCGGCCGTGGCGGCTCGGGCCGGCCTGGGCCCCGGTGTCCCGGGCCAGCCTGGCCCGGGCGGTGCACCGGCTCCGCACCCTCGGGGAAGGACGGTTGGTGCCGCCCGGCGCCGATGTCGGGATGCTCGAACGGGGCTTCCGGCGGTGGGCCGCCGTCGCCGCCACCGGTCCCCGGACCGTGCTGCACGGCGACCCCCATCCCGGCAACACCTACACCCTGCCCGGCCCGGCCGCCGGCCTCCCCGGGACCGTCGGCTTCTACGACTGGCAGCTTGTCCGCACCGGCAACTGGTCCCACGACGTCGGCTACTTCGTGGTCTCCAGCCTGGCCGTGGCCGACCGCCGGGACCACGAGCGGGCCCTGCTCGACGGCTACCTGGCCGACCTCCGGGCGGCCGGGGCGCCGGCCCCGGGCCCCGACGCCGCCTGGTCCCTGTACTCGGAGACCCCCGCCTTCGGGCTGGGCACCTGGCTGCACACCCTGGCCGGCGGCGCCTTCCAGCCGGTCGACCTCTGCCTGGCCACCATCGAGCGGTTCGCCGCCGCCTACGCCGACCACGACGTCGCCCGGTCGGTCCGCCGCACCCGGCCGGCACGGCTCCCGGCCTCCCCCCGGTACGGTGGCCGTATGACCGACAGCCGCCCCCACCTCGAGCCCGGCCCCGACCACCCCATCACGGTCCAGCCCCACGCCGGCCGGGTCACCGTGGAGGTGGCCGGCACCCGCCTGGCCGACACGTCGCGGGCCCTGGAGCTCCGGGAGGCGTCGTACCCGCCGGTGCTGTACGTCCCGCTGGACGACGTCGACCGGTCCGTCCTGCAGGCCAGCGACCGGCACACCTACTGCCCGTACAAGGGGGAGGCGTCGTACTACGACATCGCCCCCGCCGGGGCCGACCGCCTGGACGGTGCCGTCTGGTACTACCCGGACCCGTACCCGGCCGTCGGGGCCATCGAGGGCCACGTCGCCTTCTACCCCGACCGGGTGACCATCTCGGCCGAGTAGGCGCCCGCCGGCCAGCCGGCCCTGGGACCGGGCCCGATCCGGTTCCGACCCGATCCGGCCCGACCGCCGGGAGGCCGCCGCCGGGCGGCCCGCTACAGGGTGATGCCGGCCAGGAACTCCCGGGCGAGGTCGGTCCAACTGTCCACGTCCGTCCGGGTGGACGCCCGGTGGAGGTCGGCGTGGGGGAGCAGGCGGGCCAGCTCCTCGGCGGTCGACATGGGGTGCACCGGGTCGCCGGTCCAGGCCAGGATGAGGGCCGGGGCGGTGATGCCGGCGACCTCGTGGCGGTCCGGCAGGTTGGCCCGGGTGGCGCCGCGCATGACGGTGGCCAGCCGCCGGGGGTCCCACCGCCGGGTGGCCTCGGCGGCCTGCTCCCTGCGGGCGTCGTCGCCGCGGTAGGGATCCGGGGGGTCCAGGTCGGCCCGGGCGGCGATGGCCGCCTCCACCCCGTGCTGCTCGATCACCGACGCGGCCAGCTCCCACTGCTCGGCCTGGGCCGCCCGAGTCTCCCAGGCGGTGGGGGGGATGACCAGGATGAGGCCGGCCACCCGGGAGCCGCCGACCGCGGCGGCGTGCAGGGCGGTGCCGCAGCCCATGGAGGCCCCGGCGGCCACGTACCGGCCGATCCCCAGGGCGTCGGCCAGGGCGAGCTGGTCGAGGGCCAGTGTCGACCATCGGTAGCCGTCCAGGTCGGCCGTGGACTCCGACTCGCCGTGCCCGCGGGCGTCGTAGCGGACCACCGACACCGCCAGCCGGTCCCAGTCGAGCAGGCCCAGCTCGGCGTCGCTGACCCGGTCCATGGACAGGCCGTGGCCCCAGATCACCGGCATGCCGGACCCGGTGACCTCGTAGGCGATGGACGCCCCGCGGACCCTGGCCCGCTCGGTGGACGCCGTGGGCACCGGGGCGGTCAGCTCGCCTCCCTCCCCAGCGACGCCGGGTTGATCGGCGTCTTCATCTGGTGGACGGCGGGGAGCACCTTCTCGGCGAACAGCCGCAGGCTCTTCTCCGCCTTCTCCGGGGGCATGCCGCCGTAGAACACGTGGACCACCAGCGTCTCCAGGCTGATGGCCCACTGCACCGACTTGATGCGGTCGATGATCTCGTCCGGGGTGCCGATCGGCTGGGTCCGGCGGTGGCTGTCCACCGAGGCGTCGGCGTGGCCGACGTCGGCGGTCTGCTTGGTCAGGTACTCCTCGTACCCCTTCACCCCCTCGAACCCGGGGTTGTTCCACTCGAAGTAGTGGTGCTGGGCGGCGAGCTGCTGGGCCCGGTAGAACTCCCAGCCCTCCTCCGCCTCGGACTCGGTCTCGGCGCAGTACATCCACAGCAGCGTGGTCGGCTGGTCCGGGGGCAGGCCCATCTCGGCCCGGATGCGGTTGAACCGGCGGACCCCCGCCGTCATGCCGTCCAGGTCGTCGTCGGACACGAACATCTGCCCCAGGCCGTTCTCCGCGGCCAGCCGGGCCGACTTCTCGGTGGTGAACGCGGCCTTGATGTTGGTGGTCAGGTCGCCCTTGTGGCGGGCCTGCGGCCGGATGGTGGTGGGCGGGATCTTGAACACCTGCCCGTCGAAGGTGAACCGCTCGGCGCCGTCGGCGGCCCGGATGGCGTTCACCACGTCGTAATAGTAGGCGTGGGACTCCTCGATGGGGATGCCCAGGGAGGCGTACTCGTGGGGGGCCACCCCGCGGCCGATGCCGAGGTGCAGCCGCCGGCCCTGCAACAGGACGTCCAGCATCGAGATCTCGTGGGCCAGCCGCACCGGGTTCCACCACGGGGCCACGATGACCGCGGTGCCCATGTCCACCCGGCTGGTCCGGCCGGCCCAGTAGGCCAGCCACTGCAGCGGGTTGGGCTGCATGGAGTAGGCCGACCCGTAGTGCTCGGTGGCCCAGATCGAGTCGAACCCGAGCGGCTCCACCAGCTCCCCCATGCGCAGGGTCTGCTCCATGTTCACGTAGTCCGGGACGTCCGGCGGCCGGTCGTAGTCGCCGGCCATCAGGCGAGGCCAGTCGCCCTGGTTGTACCCCGTCACCATGACGCCGCAGTGCATGCCATCTCCCCTCGGGCCCCGACGGCACCCCCTTCGGCGGACCGACCTGGGGTTTCAGGGCCGCTGCTCGTCCTGGCCAGGGAACTTATACCAACCAACCGTTTGTTGCTACAGCGGGTGGCGGACTAGCATCTTCCGGCGGCGGTGGGCCGCCGAAGGCCGGGCTCGCGGGATCGGGGGAGGCGTCGATGACACTGGGCTACCGGATGTACGACGCCGACAACCACCTGTACGAGACCGCCGACGCCTTCACCCGGCATCTCCCCGCCCACCGGCGGCGGGATCTCTTCTGGGTGACCGACGACGGCGGCCACCGGCACCTGGTCGTCGGCGGCCGGCTGTGGGACTACCTGCCCAACCCCACGTTCGACCCCATCGGGGTGGCCGGGTGCCTCACCGACGTGTTCGCCGGCGGGGCGTCGATGCTGGAGGCCCGCAACGCCGGCTACACCTTCGAGGCGCTCGCCGATCGGCCCGAGTACCAGCACCCCGCGCCGCGGCTGGCCCGCATGGACGAGCAGGGGGTGGAGGCCGCCTTGCTGTTCCCCACCCTGGTGTCCGGCCTCGAGGAGGCCACGGCCGACGACGTCGGCCTGACCACCGACCTGCTGTGGTCGTTCGACCGGTGGCTCCACGACCACTGGGGGTTCGACCGTGACGACCGGCTGTTCGCCGTGCCGGTGCTGCCGCTGGCCGACGTCGACGAGGCCGTGCGGCTGCTCGACTGGCTGCTCGACCACGGGGCCCGGGCGGTGATGGTCCGGCCGGCGCCGGTGCCCACCCGGGAGGGCATGCGATCGCCGGCGGACCCGTTGTTCGACCCGGTCTGGGCCCGGTGCCAGGAGGCCGGCACCCTGGTGTGCGGCCACCTGTCCGCCTCCGGGTACCACCGGTACACCGGCGACTGGACCGGGGTGTACCGGATGCGGCCGCACGTTCCCGAGGGCCCGTTCGCCGCCATCGCCACCCATGCCCGGCCGATCATGGACTTCACCACCGCCATGGTCGTCCACGGGGCGGTCACCCGCCACCCGCGGCTCCGGCTGGTGTCGGTGGAGAACGGCGCCGACTGGGTGCCGTGGCTGGAAGCCCGGTTCGCCACCGAGTACTCCCGGTACCCCGGCTCGTTCCCGGAGCACCCGCTGGACGCCTTCCGCCGGTCGGTGTACGTGGTCCCGCACTGGGAGGAGCCGGTGGCCGAGCTGGCCCGCCACCTCCCGGTGGAGCGCATCCTGGCCGGTTCCGACTTCCCCCACACCGACGGGCTGGCCGAGCCGGCCGACTACGCCAAGTCGCTGGACGGCCTGCCACCGGACGACGCCCGCCGGATCATGCGGGACAACCTGCGGTCGCTGCTCGCGGCCGCCTGATCCCGTGGCAGGGTGAGGAGGATGGGGATGGACGAGGGGACGACGGGGGACGACGCCGGCGACCGGCCGCTCCCGCTGTCGGGCCTGCGGGTGGTCGAGTTCGGCTACGGGGTGGCCGCGCCCACCTGCTGCCGGAACCTGGCCCACTTCGGGGCCGAGGTCGTCAAGGTGGAGTCGGCCCGCCGGCCGGACTCCCTGCGGCAGTCCGGATCGGGGTGGCTGCCGCTGGACGTCGACTGGAAGCTGTGGCGGGACACCGGGCTGCTGTTCCAGTTCACGTCGTCGCAGAAGCGCAGCCTCGGCCTGGAGATCGACCGGCCCGCCGGCCGCCAGGCCCTGGAACGGCTGGTGGCCGCCACCGACGTGCTGGCCATGAACATGAGCATCGAGGCCGTCGACCACCTCGGCCTCACCTACGCCGACATGCGGGCCCTCAACCCCCGGCTGATCTGGATCAACATGCCGTCGTTCGGCAGCGCGGACGGCCCCTACCGCGGCTTTCGGACCTGGGGCCGCAACATCGCGGCCATGTCCGGCCTGTCCCGGCTGGTCGGCTGGCCCGACCGCGACCCGGTCGGCATGAGCGTCAACATCCCCGACTACCTGGCCGGCCTGTGGGCCACCATCGGCATCGTCGCCGCCCTGTCCCGCCGGGACCAGACCGGTGAGGGGTGCGAGCTGGACCTGTCCCAGTTCCAGGCCGCCCTGGCCTGCATCGGCCCCACCATGATGGACGCCCAGTTGGGCGGCGACGGCCTGGGCACCCTCGGCAACCGGTCCCCCGGCCGGGCCCCGCAGGGCGTCTACCCCACCCGGGACGACGACCGCTGGGTGGCCGTGTCGGTGCGGGACGAGGCCATGTGGCGGGCCCTCTGCGGCGTCGACGGCCTCGACGCCCTGGCCGCCGACCCCCGGTTCGGCACCATCGAGGACCGGCTGGCCAACCAGGACGCCCTCGACGACGCCATCGCCGCCTGGACGGCCACCCGGACCCGGCAGGACGCGGCCGCGGCGCTGCAGGCCGCCGGGGTGGCGGCGTCGGCGGTCTACGACAACTGGGACGTGCTGTCCGACCCGCAGTTGCAGGACCGCCGGCAGTTCCGGCTGGTGCCCCACCCGCGGTTCGGCAAGGAGCTGGTCTACGGCCAGGCCATCGCCCTGTCCGACACCCCGGCCGCCATCGACCGGGCCGCCCCGGCCTTCGGGCAGGACACCCGGCAGGTGCTGGAGGAGGTGGCCGGGCTGGACCCCGCCGCCGTCGACGCCGCGCTGGCCGACGGCACCGCCCACGAGATGGCCTACGCGGACGTCCACCTGGAGCGGCCGTTCCTGCACTGGGTCAAGACCGTCCTGCCGCTCGACTGGCCCAAGGCCACCGCCGTGGACCCCGCGGCCATCCTGTTCGACCAACTGAAGCAGTGGCACGCCGGCATCGAGGCCGGCAGCACTGACGCCGGCGGCACTGGGGCCGGTGCGGGCGAGGAGGTGGCATCGTGACCTTCGCCCCCTACCGCGGGCTGCGGGTGGTGGACCTGTCCGACGAGCTGCTGGCCATGGCCGGCTCGGTGCTGTGCGGCCTCGGCGCCGACGTGATCCTGGTGGAGCCGCCCGGTGGCGGCGCCGCCCGGGAAGTGCCCCCGGTGGCCGCCGTCCCCGGCGCCGTCCCCGCCGGTAACCCCGGCGCCGTCCCCGCCGGTGGCCCCGGCGGCGGGATGGTCAGCGCCCACTTCCTCTCTATCGCGGCCGGCAAGCGGTCGGTCACCGCCGCCCTGGACCGCCCGGAGGGGGCGGGGCTGGTCCGGGGGCTGATCGAACGGTCCGACGTGCTGCTGTGCTCCGCGGACGACGCCTCGCTGCGGCAGTGCGGGCTGGACCTGGCTGACCTGATGGCGGCCAACCCCCGGTTGATCGTGGCCTCGCTGACCCCGTTCGGCCGCACCGGGCCGCTCAGCCACTGGCGGGGGTCCGACCTGGTGGCGTGGGCGTCCAGCGGGGCGCTCACCCCCATCGGGGACCCGGACCGGCGGCCGTTGGCCCCCGGCGGGTCCATCGCCGCGGCGGCCGGCAGCCTGAACGTGGTGGCCGGCACCCTGCTGGCGGTGGCCGCCCGGGCGGTGACCGGCCGCGGCCAACTGGTGGACGTCTCCCTGCAGGAGGCCGTGCTGGGCATCACCGGGGAGAGCGGTCCCACGTTCGCCCTGGAGGACCTGACAGGGGTGGGGGCCCGCCGGGTCGGCCGGCGGCGCGGCGCGGCGTCCGGCATGTTCCCGACCACCGACGGCTGGGTGGAGCTGCTGCCGTTCATGCCGGGCCAGTGGGACGCCCTGGCCGAGTGGATCAGGGAGGACCTGGGGATCGAGGAGGCCACGATGGACGTGTTCCGGGGGTCCGTCGGGGTCCGGGTCCCCTACGCCGAGCTGCTGGACGGCTGGGTCGAGCAGCTCACCTCCCGGTACGCCAAGCAGGACTTCCTGCTGGAGGCCCAGCGCCGGGCCATTCCCTGCGGGGCCGTCAACGAGCCGGTCGACCTGCTGGACGACCCGCAGTTGGCCGCGGTGAACGCCTGGTCGGAGGCCGAGGTGCCCGGTGCTGGGACGCTCAAGTGGCCGAGGCTGCCCCTGCGGTTCGACCACCAGGTCCTCGACACCGGTGCGGTGCCGGCGGTGGGGGAGGCCAACGACGAGGTGTGGGGCGGCCTGCTCGGCGTCGGGGCCGACGAGCGCGGTCGGCTGGCCGCGGCCGGCTGCATCTGACGGCGGCGGCATCCGACCGCCACGGCGTCCGACCGCGGCGGCATCTGACAGGGGGCTCGATGGCGACGATGGTGCTGGTGCACGGCGGCTGGATGGGGGGCTGGTCGTGGCGCGAGGTGGCCCCCCGGCTGCGGCGGATGGGGCACGAGGTGCACACGCCCACCCTGACCGGGCTGGGGGACCGGGTGCACCTGCTGTCCGGCGAGGTGTCCGCGGCCACCCACGCCCGGGACGTGGCCGATACCCTGCACTTCGAGGACGCCGGTGACGCCGTGCTGGTCGGGCACAGCTACGCCGGCGTCGTCATCACCCTGGCGGCCGAGCGGTGCCCGGAGCGCATCGGCCACCTGGTGTACCTCGACGCCATGGTGCCGGCGGACGGCCAGCGGCTGGTGGACCTGATGCCGCCGGAGGCGGTGCAGTGGATCCGGTCGCAGCGGCGCGGCTCGGTGTGGACGCACCCGCCGATGGCCATGGACCTCGACGGTCCCGGCGGGGCCGACGCGTCCTGGTTCACCGACCGGCTGGTGCCGCAGCCGGCCAACGACGTCGAGGTGCCCATCCGGCTGCCGTCGCGGGCGGCCGAACGGCTCCGCCGGACCTACGTGGCCTGTACCGGGAGCACACTCAACGCGCTGTTCGCCGGCGTCGTCGCCGGCCCGGGCTGGGAGCGACGGGAGCTGCCCACCGGCCACTTCCCGATGCTCACCGACCCCGACGCCCTGGCGGCACTGCTCGACGACCTGGCGTAGCCGGGGGGCTCAGAGGTCGGCGGCCGGGACGATGACGTCCTCACCGAAGCGCATGAGGGCGCTGCGGTGCTCGTCCTCGGTGGCCTCGGGGCCGACCGGCGGCCCCATGATGACCCCGTCGACGCCGATGTCGGCCAGCCGCCGGTAGCTGTCCAGGTCGGCCGGCCGGGGGACGATGGCGAAGAACGTGAACGGCGTCCCGGTCCGGCCCATGTCCTCGCGGAGCTGCCGCAGCCGGTTGACGAGGACGGCCAGGTCGTCCACCTGGTCCCAGGAGTGCACCCCGGAGATGTAGCCGTCGGCGATCCGGGCCGTGCGCTCCAGGGCGGCGTCGCTTCGGCCGCCGAGGAAGATCGGGACGGGTGCGGGTGGCGGCGGCGACATCTGCAGCGGCGGGAAGTCGTAGAAGCGGCCGTGGAACTCGACCATCGTCCCGCTCCACAGCAGCCGCATCACCTCGATCATCTCCTCGGACCGGCGGCCACGGGTGTGGAAGTCCTGGTCCATCGCCTCGTACTCCTCGCGCATCCAGCCGAGGCCGGCGCCCAGGATGATCCGGCCCTCCGACAGCACGGCGGCGGTGCTGAGGGCCTTGGCCACCACGAACGGGTGGCGGAGCGGCAGGATGTAGATGCTGTTGATGAAGTGCAGCCGGCTCGTGACCGCGGCCACCGCGCCGATGGTGACCCAGGTGTCGGGCCACGGCTCGTCGGGACCCCAGTAGGGCTTGCCGGTGGGCGAGCCCGGGTAGACGCTCTCGATCGTCTCGGGGTACGCCATGTGGTCGGGCACCGTCATGCCGTAGAAGCCGGCCTCCTCTGCGGCCTGGGCCAAGGCCGGAAGGCGCGGCGTGAACGCCACGCTGGTGAAGAAGCGCATCCCCGTCTTCCCCCGTTCCCCCCCGCTCGCCGTCGGGTAAATCCCCAGGTCAGCTTATCGTTTTTGGCTGCCGTCGGTCGTCACCACGCGGGCAGCTCCGGAGCCGGGCCCCGGCGGACCACCCATGCCAGCAACGCGTTCGGGTCCGCCCGGTTGGAGAGACGTTCGAGCTCCCTCGGGAGCCACTGCGCCACCAGTTCGGTCGGCCATGTGGCCGGCCCGTAGCCGAGGTCGAGGTCGACGTGGTGGGTCTCGACCTCGATCCACCGGGCATAGGGAAGCAGGCTCGCCGGCCACTCCCTGCCGGTCGGGTCGACGGTGGCGAACTCCCATGCCTCCTCCGGCATGGACAGGGCGGCCCGCTCCATGCGACCGCAGCTCTCCCGCACGTCCTCCAGCAGCTCCGCCGCCGGCCTGCCCGCGCCGGCCTCGATGTCGGCGGCCCGGCCCTCGAACCCTCCGGGGTACGCCTCCACCACCTCGCCCCGGGCCGCCCCTTCGAGCCGGCGGGTCACGCTGTCGGCGTTGCGCGCGATGTGGGTGAGCACGTGCCCCACGGTCCACTCCGGGAGCAGGCTGGGCCGGCCGGCCTGCTCGTCGGTGAGCCCCGCCGTGCGTTCCAGCAGGACCGCGTGCGACCGGACGCAACCCTGCACTTCCACCTTCGGCACCGGCATCTCGCCCTCCTTCATCCGATGGGGGTCGCCGCGCCGGGGGCCGCCCGTCCCGGCCGCCCGACCCGGGTTCAGCGACGGCGGGTGAGGACGGCGGTGTTCCGGGTGACGTCGCTGATGGACAGGATGTCGACCGCCTCGCGCTCGATGAGCTCGGTGGCCAGCATCTCCCCGAAGGTGGCGGCGGACACGAAGTCGCACTCGGCCACCCCGTAGAGATCCCCGGAGCCGAGCCCGGTGGCGTCGACCGCCCGGCGGGTGGCCTCCGCGTCGGCGTGCAGTTGGTGGTAGCTGCGGACGAACGGGTTGTGGCGGACCAGCTCGGCGTGGTCCTCGTGCCAGTGGATCGCGAACTCCTCCCGGCTGACCCCTTCACCGCCGTACATGGCGAACAGCAGGGTCACCGCGTCGGGGGGCACCGGGTTGGTGAACACGGTCCGGTCCGTCCCGGCCAGCACCTCGGCGTCGCCGACCGTGTCCCCCAGCCGGCGGTCCAGCCCGTCGACGCACCGGATCAGCCGGTCGACGTCGGGGCCGACCAGCTTCACCACCACGTCCCAGGCCGCCTGGTCCCCCGGGGCGTCGGGCAACTGGTCCATGGCGACGACCGCCCCGTCCTCCCCCAGCTCCCGTTCCAGCCGGGCCAGCTCCTCGCCGACGGCCGCCGCCAGGCCCCCCTGCGCCTCCAGCAGCACCATCAACGTCTTCGGTCCCTCGATGTTCACTTCGTCCCCCTCGGGGTCCTCACCGTCGCCTCCCCACAGGTCCGCCGCCTGACAGGGACGACGCTAGCAACCACCGAACGCGCGGTGCGAGGTGTCCAGGGGCACCGCCCGCGTCCGGTCCGGTGAGCCCGGTCCGGTGGGGGCCGGGATCAGCCGGGAGCGTCGAGCAGGACGGTGGCAGTGCCCTGGACGGCCCGGGCCCCGCCACGGACGTCCAGCCACACCGAGCAGTGCGCCACCCGCCGCCCGGCGGCGTCGGTGCCCACCGAGGCCACCTCGCCGCCGGCCACCACGGCGTCGCCGGCGTGGACGTTGGCCAGGTACCGGCAGTCCAGCGCCACGACGCGGTCCTCGCCGCCGGCCCAGGCGGCCAGCATGGTGGCCAGATACCCCAGGCTGAGCGGGCCCTGGGTGACCAGCCGGCGGTCGTCGCCCACCGGGACCACCGACGCCGGGTCGAAGTGGATGGGGTTGGGGTCGTGGAGCAGCAGGGCCAGCACCTTCATCCGGGCCTCGTCCACCACCGGGACCACCAGGGAGGGCAGCGGGTCCCCCGCCGCCGGGGTGGCGGCCGCAGCCGGGGCCGTCCCGGCCGGGACCGCCCGGCCGTCGGGCGCCGGGGTCACCGGGCCGCCCGCCGGAAGACGTAGGAGTTGACCACCCGGGCCACCACGGCACCGCCGTCGCCGTCGCCGTCGCCGTCACCACCGCCGGGTTCCAGGGCCTCCATGGACAGCTCCACGATGTCCACCGGGCCGACGCTCCGGGTCTCCTTGCGTTCCGCCCCGGTGATGGTGGCCCGCACGTCGTAGGCCCGGCCGGGGGCCATCGGGGCCAGCACCTCGATCCGGGTCCCCCCCAGCATCGGGCCGGCCTCCGACGACGACCCGCACAGGGCGAAGAAGTCGGCCAGGGTGATGCCGATGGACCGCTGCAGCCCGGCGAACACCGACAGCGGGTGCAACGACGGCGCCCAGGCCGGCTCGGCCAGGGCCACGTCCCGCATCAACCAGTCCTCGTGCGGCTCCACCTGCACCCGCCCCCCCGGCAGCGCCCGGCCGACGAGGGCCCCCACGCCATCCGGGTCGCCCACCCCACCGGGGTCGCCCACCCCACCGGGGTCACGCAGCGCGGTCACCCCATCTCGCCGTTGGCGGCGTGGTTCCAGAAGTCCAGCAGCTCGTGGGCGGTGGCCAGGTCCTGGGACAGGTTCCACTGCTCGATCAGGTGCTTGTTGCACACCCGCTTGGTGTGGGCCAGCACCGCCGCCGGCCGGGCCAGCAGCTTGGCGACGATGTCGTCCAGGACGGCGTCGAGCTGGTCGGCGGGCACGGCGTAGTTGATGACGTGCATGTCGGCCAGTTGCCGGGCCGTCCAGGTCCGGGACAGGAACATGTACTCCTTCAGCTTCGTCGGGGTCAGGAACCGCGGGGCGAACGACATGGCCCCGTCGCCCGGGGTGACCGCCCACGGGAACCCCCGGACCTCCCCGGCGGAGTCCACCACGTCGCCCTGCCCGGTGTGCACGTCGGCCACCACCGCGTCCTCCCGGGCCACGATCATGTCGCACCCCCACAGGAACGCCTGGCCCAGCCCGATGGCGTCGCCGTTCATCCGGGCGATCACCGGGGTGCCCATCAGGGCCATGACCTGCATGGCGCTCGGTCGCACCCCCGGGCCGGCCGGTCGGTTCAGCGGGTTCAGCCGGCCGGCGTTGCGGCGGTCGTCGTAGTGCGGCCGCCGGCACACCCGGTAGAACTCCCCGTCGTTGCGGCCGGTGACCACCACCACCCGCACCGCCGGGTCGGCCTCCAACTGCAGCAGGGTGCTGGCCATGCCGGGGGACGGGTGCAGGTAGTCCGGGTCGTCCAGCG
Organism: Acidimicrobiales bacterium; assembly: GCA_035547695.1. Classification (GTDB taxonomy): domain Bacteria; phylum Actinomycetota; class Acidimicrobiia; order Acidimicrobiales; family RAAP-2; genus DASZUK01. Next base: position 34,992 of record DASZUK010000026.1, on the reverse strand, counting down.
ACGCCTCCGCCCCCTCCTGGTAGTCGTTCAGGATCACCCAGGCCACCGGGCCGCGGCGCTCCACCTCGAGGCCGAGGACCGTCACCGGCGCTCCCCCCGGCCGACGACGGCAGCCGCCGTCATCCCTCCATCCCCAGCTCCGCCATGATCTGCTCGCGCAGCCGGAACTTCTGGATCTTGGTGGACGACATCGGCCATTCCGTGACGAACCGGACGTGGCGGGGCACCTTGAACCCGGCGATCTGCCCCCGGCAGTAGGCGATGACGTCGTCCTCGCCGATGACCTCCCCGGAGGACAGCTCCACGAAGGCCACCGGGACCTCCATCAGCCGGTCGTCCGGGATGCCGACCAGTTGGGCCAGCTTGATGGCGGGGTGGGTGGCCAGGTAGGCCTCCACCTCCAGGGCCGACACGTTCTCGCCGCCGACCTTCAGCACGTCCTTCAGGCGGCCGTGGAAGTACAAGAACCCGTCCTCGTCGAACGAGCAGTGGTCCCCGGTGTGGAAGAACCCCGCCGCGTCCCGGGTGGCCGCGGTCTGCTCGGGGTTCTTGTAGTAGCCGGTGAACAGCGCCGGGCCCCTCACGATCAGCTCCCCCTTGGTGCCCGGTGGCACCAGCTCCCCGGTGTCCGGGTCCGCGATGGCCGCCTCCCAGCCCGGCAGCAGCGGGCCGCACGACTGGGTGCGTGACGCGTAGCTGTCGTCCATCCGGCTGTACGCCGCCGTGCCGCACACCTCGGTCATGCCGTAGGCGCTGATCAGCACCGCCGGGGCGAAGGTGTCCTGGATCTGCACCTGGATGCTCTCCGGGCTGACGTTGCAGATGGCCCGGACGTCGCGGCGGTCGTAGGCGGCGAAGTCCGGGTGCTGCATGAACGTCAGGGTGATGGTGGGGAACAGCGGGTACAGCAGGGTCGGCCGGTGCTCGGTGCACAGCGCCAGCGCCTCGGCGGCCTCGAACCGCTCCTGGCTGATGAACGTGCCGCCCCGGCTGAACACCGCCGACATCAGCAGCAGGGACCCCATGTGGAACATGGGCAGCGGGTTCCACCACCGGTCGTCCGCCGGGATCTCGAACCGCTCGGCGGTGCCGGCGGCGTTGGCGGTCAGGCCGCCGTTGGTCAGCACGCAGCCCTTCGCCATCGACGTGGTCCCCGACGTGTACATGATCACCACCGGCGCGTCCGGCCCCGGCACGTCGCCGTCGGTGGGGTCCGGCACCCCGGCGGCCATGGCGTCGAGGGCGGCCTCGTCCACCATGCCCGGCCCGGCCGTCGGCCCCAGCATGACCACGTGGCGCAGGTACGGGAACCCCTCCAGCTTCAGCGGGGCCGCCGCGTCGGCCTCCGCCAGGCCCTCCAGGGCGTCCGGCACGATCCGGCCGAGCGGTAGCTGCTCCGCGGTGCGGCTGGTGGTGACCACCGCCCGCAGCTCCCCGTCCCGGCAGACGTGGGCCAGCTCGAACGGCTTGTACCGGGTGTTGATCGGCACCGGTATGGCCCCGATGCGGGCCGCCCCCAGGAACAGCTCCACGAACTCCGGCGAGTTCGGCAGCATGATCCCGAAGGTGTCCCCGGACCCCACGCCGAGGGCCCGGAGCTGCCGGGCCCGCACCGCGGCCCGGTCCCACAGGTCGGCGTAGGTGAGCACCGTGCCCGGGAACACCAGGGCCGGGTGGTCCGCCCGCTCCGCCGCCACCGCGCCGAACACCGCCGCGTAGGCCCCGCCCGGAAGCGCCTCGGCGACCTTGACCGGCCTGATCCCGGTGTCCGTCATCTGCTCCGTCCCCATCCGGCCCGCCCCCATCTGGTCCGCCCCCGTGGTCCGCCGTTCCCCCGCATATCCTCCCCCGGCCGCCTCAGTGCAGGTGGTCGCCGATGTCCGGCACCAGCGACTGGTCCGCCTTCAGCCGGGCGATCTGCTCGTCGATCTGCTCCCAGCTCGGCGCCGTGGTCTGCAGCGCCTGCATCAGCCGGATGATGAGCTGCAGGAAGGTGATGAACACGGTGTACTCCACCAGCCCGCGCAGGCCCAGCCGGCCCAGCATGGCGTTCCAGTCCTCGTCGGTCACCGTGCCGGTGACCACCTCCCGGATGTACCGGGCCAGCAGCTTCTCGTCGTCGGTCAGGGCGTCGTCGTCCCCCCGGCGCAGCGCCTCGATGGCCTCGATCCGCACCCCCGCGGCCAGGGCGTCGGGCAGGTGGAACTCCTGGACGACGGTGGTGTCGAACAGCGACGACAGCACCTGGTCCACGAGCTCCCGGTCGGCGTGGCTGTAGGTGCCGGACCGCTCCCCGGCGGTGCGGACCAGGGTGCCCAGCCGGACCAGGGTGGCCGCCATCGGCGGGCTGTTGAGCAGGGCCCCGTAGTACTCGCCGGCCGAGAAGAACTCGTCCGGGGACCCTCCCTCGGCCCCGAGCATCTTGCGGAGCCGGGTGATCACGGCGTCGTAGTCGGCGTGGTCCTCGGCGGGCACCTCGTCACGGCGAGGCTGGCGGGGTAGGCGAGACACGCGTCCTCCTTGGTCTGATGGCTCGGTCTGATGGCTCGGTCTGATGGCTCGGTGATCTGATGCTCGGTCTGGTGGCCCGGTCCGGAGGCCCGGGTCTGGAGGCCCGTTGCGGGGCCGGCTGGTCGACGTTATGCCAACCAAACGGTCGATTTCAAGAGGCTGTCGGGCGAAGGTCCTGGAAGAACGGCCCAGGTAGAGAGAATCTCTACTAAGTTTTTCACCGGTCCGCCGGATGTTGGTGGACCATCAATGGTTAGCCAGGCGTTTGGCAGTAAGATGACTCAATGAGTCCTGAGACCGATGGCGTCGGCGTGGTGTCCCCGGCCCCCCGCGTCCGCAGGAGCAACGGTGCCGACGCCCGGCGGGCCAAGCGCCGCCGGGAGATCGTGGCCGCCGCTGCCCAGGTGTTCTACGAGCGGGGCTACGACGCCTCGTCCACCCAGGACATCGCCGACGTGGCCGGCATCCTGAAGGGCAGCCTCTACTACTACGTGAAGTCCAAGGAGGACTTCCTCTTCGAGATCGTCCAGGACATGCACGAGGGCGCCCTGCGCATCGTCATGCCGGTGGCCCTGGTCTCCGGCGACGCCCTCACCAAGCTCGCCCTCATCGTCATCCGGCAGGTCGAGTACTTCGCCGCCAACCACATCTTCGCCACCGTGTTCTTCCGGGAGTACCGGGCCCTTTCGGTGGAGCGCCGCCAGCCCATCGAGTCCAAGGGCGACCTCTACCGGCAGCAGATCAGCGACCTCCTGCAGACCGGCATGGAGGAAGGCACGGTCATCGACACCATCGACGTCCACACCGCGGCCATCGCCATCGTCGAGATGCTCAACTCCATCCACCGGTGGTACCGGCCGGAGGGCAGCCGCACCCCGGCCGAGGTGGCCCGCTACCTGGCCACCGTCCTGGTGGTCGGCGTCGCCTCCTCCGAGGGGCTGGAGGCCCACGGCGGCCTGGACCGGTTCCGCAAGGAGATCCAGACCATGTCCTCCAACGTCGACCCCCTGTCCAACGGCAGCCGGGTCGACTGAGCTCCCCCCGGGCCCGGTCCGGCGCGCTCCGGGCCCTCCCGGGCTACAGCCGGCCCAGTATCTCGTCAGCGAACCGCCCGGCCCACGCCACGGCGTCCGCCGCGGTGAGCGGCCCGCCGTCCACCGAGCCCGGCCCCACCACCACCCGGGTGGCCCCGGCGTCGGCCAGCCGGCGCACCCCGTCCAGGGTGACCGCGCCGCCCGCCGAGCCGCCCGCCGCTCCGCCCACCCTCCCGGCTGGCGTCCCGCCGGCCGACGCCAGGGTGCCGGAGGCGGTGACCTCGAACGGCCCGGTCCGGCCGGCGTCGTGGCGGGCCCCCCGCACCACGGCCAGCCGGGCCGAGAACTGGTCGACGTCGGCCGACCCGATCTCGATCCAGCCGTCCCCCAGCCGGCCGGCCCGGCGCAGGGCGGCCGGCGCGGCGCCGCCCACCTCGATGGGGACAGACGGCTTCTGCAGCGGCTTCGGCTGAAACTTGACCGGGCCGAACCGAAAGTGGCCGTCGTCGACGGTGACGACGTCCTCGGACCACAGCCGCCGGATGGCGTCGATGGCCGCGTCGGCCTGCCGGCCCCGGGAGGCGAAGTCGACGCCGACGTAGTCGAACTCGTCCGGCAGCCACCCCACCCCGACCCCGAGGGTGACCCGGCCCCCCGACACCCGGTCCACGGTGACCACCGACCGGGCGGTCTGCAGCGGGTGGCGGAGCGGCAGGATGTACACGTTGGTGGCCAGCCGGATGCGGGTGGTCATCGCGGCCACGTAGCCCAGCACCACCCAGGGGTCGTAGGTGGGGGTGTCCGCGGTCACCGGCGGCTGCCCCGTCGCCGTGTACGGGTACCGCGGCGGCATGTCGGCCGGGAACACCAGGTGCTCCGGGATCCACACCGACTCGAACCCGCAGTCCTCGTAGGCGGCCACCACCGCGGCGTAGTCCCGGAACCGCAGCCCGGCCAGGGTGACCCCGAACTTCATCCGCGTCCCTCCTCGATGGCTTCCTCGCCGACGCCGACGCCGACGCCGGCGCCAGCGGTGGCGTCGACCGCCGACCAGGACCCGAGCGAGAACCCGCCGTCCACCGGCACCACGGCGCCGTTGACGTAGCTGCCGGCGTCCGACGTCAGGAACACCAGGGCCCCGGCCACGTCGGCCGGCCCGGCCAGCCGGCCCAGGGGGTTGGCCCGGGGGACGGCGTCGCCGGTCGACTGCAGCAGCCCGTCGGTCATCTTGGTGTGCAGCGGCCCAGGGGCCACGGCGTTGACGGTGACCCCCCGGGGGCCGAGCCGGTGGGCCAGCACCCGGGTCAACTGGTGCAGCCCGGCCTTGGCGGCGGCGTAGGCGAAGTTGTCGAAGTTGCCGACGGCGTGGCCGTCGACCGAGCCGAGGTTCACCACCCGGGCCGGCCGGCCGTCGGTGGCGGCCCGCTCCAGCAGCGGCAGCAGGGCCTGCACCATCCGGAACGGCACCGCCACGTCCAGGTTGAGCACCTTGGTCCAGGCGTGGGCCGGGTACTCCTCGAACGGCGCCCCCCAGGTGACCCCGGCGTTGTTGACCAGGATGTCCAGGTGGTCGTGGGTGGCCGCCAGCCGGTCCCGGACGGTTGTCACCCCGCTGGGGTCGGCCAGGTCCACCTGGAGGTGCTCGCAGGGGCCCCGGCCGGCCAGGTCGGCCCAGGCGCCGTCGGTGGCCGGCCGGCGACTGGTGATGACCACCTCCGCCCCGAAGTCCAGCAGGGCGGCGGCGCACATGGCCCCCACCCCCCGATTGCCGCCGGTGACCAGCGCGGTGCGGCCGGCCAGGGAGAACAGCTCCGGCCCCAGCCGGGGGCCCTCGTCCGGCGGCTGTTGCGCCGGCCGCTGCGCCGCTGGCCGCTGTTCCGCCTGCGGCTGCCGCGGGGACGGGGGCGGGGTGTGGGGGTCCGGGGTCGTCATAAATGCCTACCGTTCGTTTGGTTGAAGATAGCGCAGGGGATGGCTATCCTGTCGCCGTGACCGGGCTGCACGTCGGAGTCGGCCTGTGGAACATGCGGGCCACCGCCCGCCGCCCGGCCGCCGCGCCGGCCCTGTACCGGGGGGCCGTCGACGACGCGGTGGCCGCCGAGCGGCACGGGTTCGACTCGTTGTGGTTCGGGGAGCACCGGTTCTGGTACGACGGCTGGTGCCCCCAGCCGCTGCACGTGGCCACGGCCGCCGCGGCGGCCACCACCCGGCTGCACCTGGGCACCGCCATGTACCTGCTGCCCCAGCACGACCCGGCCGGCACCGTGGACACCCTGCGGACCGCCACCGCCCTGGTCGGCGACCGCCTGGAGCTGGGGGTGTCCCTGGGGTACCGGCCGGAGGAGTACGCCGGCATGGGCCTCGGCATGGACCACCGGGTGGGCCTGATGAACCGGGCCCTCGACCAGTTGGCCGGCGCCGGCCTGACCGGCCGGGTGTGGGTGGGCGGCATGGCCGAGGCCGCGGTCCGCCGGGCCGGCCGGCGGGGGCTGTCCCTGATGCTGCCGCCCACCATCGACGTCAAGAAGGTGCGGTCCCTGGTGGCCGCCGCCCGCGACGAGGCCGCGGCCCACGGCACCACGGTGCCCCGGGTGGGCATCCTGAAGGACGTGTGGGTCGACACCGCCGCCCCGGCCGCCCGGGAGTACTACCTGCCGCGGCTCACCCAGCACTACGCCGAGTACGTCACCGCCTGGTGGGCCCGCGGGGCCGACGGCACCATCGACCTGGGCCGGGTGGGGCCGCAGGTGCGCCGCAACGTGGCCGCCGCCCTGGTCGGCCGGCCGGCCGAGGTGGCCGAGCGGCTGGCCGAGCTGGTGGACGCCGGGGTGGACACCCTGGTGCTGCAGTACGCCACCGAGGAGACCCGCAGCCGCGGGGCCGAGCAGATGGCCGCCCTGGCCGACGGCCTCCTCCCGATCCTGCGGCCGCGGCCCGGCGCGCCCGTGAAGGCAGGCGGCTGACGTGCGCCTGGGCGTCGTGCTCGACGGGCCCGCCGGGCCGGACCTGGTGGCCGAGGCGGCCGCTGCCGACCGCGTCGGGCTGGACCTGGTCTGGGTCGCCGCCACCGACCGGGACGGCGCCCGTCGCGACGCCACCGTGGTGGCCGCCGCCCTAACCCGGGTCGTCCGGGACGCCGCCGTCGTGGTCGAGGCCCACCCCCACCAGCACCCCCTGGAGCTGGCCGAGAAGCTGGCCGTCACCGACCTGCTGCTGGCCGGCCGGCTGACCGTGGCGTTCACCGGCCCCGCTGGCTCCGCCGGACCCGGTGCCGGGAGCACCGTCGAGCCCGGCCCCGGCGCCGTCGGCGAGGCGGCGGACGACGGGGTGGCCGAGGGGATCGAGGTGACCCTGGCCGGGCTGTCGCCGCTGCCGTTCCGCCACGCCGGCCCCCACTGGACGTTCCCGGCGCCGGGGTCCCCGGACCTGCTGCGGGTCACCCCGGCCCCGGCCCAGTTGGCCATGGACGCCTGGGCGGTCGGCGCCGGCCTGGCCGAGGTGGCCGGGCGCCACGGCCTGGCCCTGGTGGCCGCCGACGGCGAACCCCTCCCCCCGGCCGGCCCGGCCCGGTGGCCCCGGATCGCCCTGCGTTCGTTCGACGTGCCGGCCGACCCCGGCCCGGCCGGCACCGCGGCCACCGCCGAGGTGGTGGCCGCCCTGGCCGCCGAGCGGGACCGGGCCGGCCTCGGCATCTGCGCGGTCCGCCTGCCCGCCGCCGACCCGGGCCGCCGGCTGGGCGCCGTCGAGGTGCTCGGCGCCCGTGTCCGCCCGCAACTGCTGCTCCCCCGTCCCGACGGGGACCTGGTCGACTCCTGGTCCCTGCCGGCATCCGCCCACCTGGAGGACCAACCGTGACCGACCTGGACCTGATCGACCGCTACTTCGCCCACATCAACGGCGAGGACTGGCCCGCGTTCGCCCGGCTGTGGGACGACCGGTCCGAGCTGCAGGCCGTGGGGGCTCGGCCCCGGCACGGGGCGGCCGAGATCGAGGAGTTCTACCGCGGCCTGTTCGCGCCGTGGAGCAAGCACCGGGACCTGCCGGTGCGGGTGCTGCCCAGCGGCGACACCGTCACGGTGGAGGTGCACTTCGACGGCACCACCCACGACGGCCGGGAGCTGGCCTTCGACGCCGTCGACGTGTTCGACCTGGAGGACGGCCGCATCCGGAAGCTGTCCACCTGGTACGACCTGGTGCTGGTCCGCCGGCTCCTCGACCCCGGCGCCTAGCGGCGGGCGCCGAGCAGGTCCGGCCGGTCGGCCAGCCAGCGCCGCAGGTCGTCCTTGACGACCTTGCCGGTCCCGTTCTTCGGGAGCTCGTCGGTGGCCACCACGTGCCGGGGGGCCTTGTAGCCGGCCAGCGACCGCCGGACCCGGCCGATCAGGTCGGCCGCCGCCAGCGCCGATCCCGGCCGGTACACCACCACCGCGCACACGTTCTCCCCCCAGTGCGGGTCCGGCACCCCGACGACGGCCACCTCGCGGACCTCGGGGCAGGACCGCAGGATTTCCTCCTCCACCTCCAGCGACGACACGTTCTCGGCCCCGGTGACGATGACGTCCTTCTTGCGGTCCACGATGGCCAGCACGCCCTCATTGTCGAACACGCCGATGTCGCCGGTGTGGAACCAGTCCCCGGTGAACGACCGGCCGGTGGTGGCCTCGTCGTCCCAGTACCCCAGCATCACCTGCCGCCCTCGGGCCACGATCTCCCCGGGCTGCCCGGCCGGCAGCGTCCGGGCGTCGTCGTCCACCACCCGGATCTCCACGTTGGGCGCCGCCCGCCCGGCGGTGGCCAGCAGCCGGTCCTCCCCGGCCAGGCCCCGCCGGTGCTCGTCGGGGCCCAGGAACACCGCGTTGCCCGCCAGCTCCGTCATGCCGTACCCGCCGGTGAACGCCACCCCCAGGGCGTCGTGGGCCCGCCTGAGGAGGGCCGGCGGCATCGGGGCGGCCCCGTAGGCCACGGAGCGGAGGGAGCCCAGGCGGGCCCGGTCCTCCGGATGGTCGGCCAGGTGGTCCAGGAGGCTGCTCAGCATGGTGGCCGCCACCGACGTCGTGGTCACCCCGTGCCGGTCCACCAGGTCCACGAACACCTCCGGGGTGAACCGGTCCGCCAGCACCACCGGCCGGCCGGCCGCCAGCACCCGCAGCACGTTGTACCCGGACACGTGGCACAGCGGGAACGGGTACAGGTAGACGTCGTCGGGCAGCACCGGCCGGCCCACCGCGCTGGCCTCGATGGACGCGGCGAAGTTGTCGTGGGACAGCGTCGCCCCCTTCGGCGACCCGGTGGTGCCGCTCGTGTAGATGATCCAGGCCGGGGCCCTGTTGCCGACAGCCCCGTCACCGGCAGCCCCGTCACCGGCAGCTCCGGCACCGGCACCGTCCGGTTCCGCCGCCGAGCCCTCCGGCGCACCGGGCCCGGCCGCCCCGACGAGGTCCTCCCATCCGGCCAGGTCCAGGGTGTCGAGGCCGTCGATCTCCGCCACCGCCGGGGCCAGCCGGTCCAGCTCCTCGGGGGTGCCGACCAGCAGGCTGGCCCCGGACCGCCGGAGCACCGACGCCAGCTCGGCCGGGGCCAGCCGGTGGTTCAGGAACACCAGGACCCGGCCGGCCCGGGGGACGCCGTAGTAGGCCTCCACCCAGGCCGGGTTGTTCTCTCCCACCATGGCCACCCGGGCGCCGGGGGCGGTGCGGGCGGCCACACCGGCCGCGGCTGCCCGGACGCGGGCGGACAGCTCCCCGAAGGTGAAGGTGCGGCCGTCGTGGATGACCGCCGGGCGGTCCGGGTCGGTCCCGGCGATCCGGTCGATGGCGTGGTGGAGCACCTGGCTCAGCCGACCTGGCCGCTCCAGTTGCGGGCGTTGCGGATGACGTCGGCGAACGGCTTGTTGGTGTCGAAGCTCGGCTCCCGGGGCAGCCCCAGCACCCGCTCCCCGATGGCGTTGCGCTGCATCTCGTTGGTGCCGCCGGCGATCGACAGGAGGCGGCCGTTCAGGTACCCGATGGACGGCGACAGCCCGTCGGGGTCGTCGGCGTCCCAGGTCAGCGAGGCGGCCCCGCCGATCTCCATGCCGATGCGGCCGCGGATCGGGTCGTAGATGCCGTGGGCCAGCTTGACGTAGCCGGCCACCGCGGCGTCCATGCCGCCCTTCTTGAACTTGGCCGCCACCCGGGCGCCCAGGCAGGCCTGGGCGAAGTCGCTGATGGCCGCCCGGGCCACCAATTGGCGGGCCGCGGGGTCCTCGGCACGACCGACCCGGCGGACCAGGTCCACCATGTCCGCCGGCAGCTTCGAGTCGCTGGTCGGCTTCAGCACGGTGGGCCGGCCGCCGCCACGCTCGTAGATCAGCATGGTCTGGGTGACCCGCCACCCGTGGTCCACCTCGCCGATGACGTCGTCGTCGGTCAGCACCACGTCGTCGAAGAACTCCTGGCAGAACTCCGAGTTGCCGTTGATCTGGTGGATCCGCTGCACCGTCACCCCGGGGGCGTTCACCGGCACCAGGAACCAGGTCAGCCCCCGGTGCTTCGGCACGTCCCAGTTGGTCCGGGCCAGGCACATCCCGTAGTCCGAGTAGTACGCCCCGCTGCTCCAGATCTTGCCGCCGTTCAGGACCCACCGGTCCCCGTCCCGCTCCGCCCGGGTCCGCACCCCGGCCAGGTCCGAGCCGGCTTCCGGTTCGGAGAAGAACTGGCAGATCAGCTCCTCACCGGCCAGCACCCGCGGGACGTGCCGGAACAGCAGCTCGTCCGAGCCGTGCTGGATGATCGTCGGCATGCACACCATGTGGGTGGTGCCGCCGGCCACCCCGAAGTCCGGCATCACGAACCCCCGGGCCTCCTCCACGAACGCCTGCTCGTGGGCAGCCGTCAGCCCGCGGCCGCCGAACTTCTCCGGCCACGAGATCCCGGCGTAGCCGCCCTCGTGCAGCCGCCGCTGCAGCACCCGCTGCTCCGCCAGGTACTCCTCGGTCCACTCCTCGATCGGCCGGTTCAGCCGGTCGTCCAGTGGGTCCCGCCGCTCCATGTGCTCGGCCAGCCAGGCCCCTGCCTCCTGGCGGAACGTCTCCACGTCCATCATCGCTCCATCCACTCCTCGGCCACCGGCCTGCCGACGCGCACCCGGCTCACCAGCCGGCCAGTTGGCACCCGGCTCACAGGCCGGCCAGTTGGCACAGCCGCTCCCGGTGCCACGCCGGGTCCCCGTACAGGGCGGCGTCGGTGGTGAGCCGCCGGAGGTACAGGTGCTGGTCGTGCTCCCAGGTGTACCCGATGCCGCCGAACACCTGGAAGCAGTTCTGCACCAGGTCGACGCCGGCGTCACCGACGTAGGCCTTGGTCATGCTGGCGATCTGGCCCGCCGCCGGGTCGCCGGCGCCGACGGCCCGGGCGGCCGCGTCCACCAGGCCGGTGCTCAGCTCCACCAGCAGGCTGGTGTCGGCCAGCAGGTGCTTCACGGCCTGGAACGACCCGATCGGCCGGCCGAAGGCGATGCGGTCCTTGGCGTACTGGGTGGCCATCTCCACGTCGTGCCGCATGGCCCCCACCGACTCCGCGGCGGTCAGCACGCAGGCCAACTGCAGTTGCCGCTCCACGTCCGCCGCGCTGTCCGCTCCGGGCCGGCCGACGACGGCGGACGCCGGGGCGGCCACGCCGTCGAAGGTGACGTCGCAGAACCGGCGGGTGAGGTCCAGGCCGTCGCGCGGGGTGACCGTCAGGCCCGGGGTGTCCCGGGGGAGCAGGAACTGGGCCGGCCCGCCGCCCTGCCCGGGGCCGCCTGCCCCGCCGTCACCGGCCCCGGCCCCGCCCGGCCCGCCGCCGCCCGGCCCGCCGCCGCCGGCGGTCCCGCCGTCACCCGACGCGGTCACCAGCAGCCAGTCGGCCCGGTCGGCGTCCTGCACCAGGACCTTCGACCCGGACAGCGTGTACCCGTCACCCTGCGGCGAGTACCGCACCCCGGCCGCGGGGTCCTGGTCGGCGGGGGAGCCGACGGCGGCCCAGGTGGCCGCGGCCTCCCCGGCGATGAGGGCCGGCAGCACCTCGGCCCGCTGGGCCGCCGAGCCCGACGCCGACAGGGTGGCCGCCACCACGTTGGTGCCGACGAACGGGCCGGGCTGCAGGAACGGCCCCCGGGTGTAGGCGAGCAGGGCGGCGTCGTGCACGCCGTCCTCGGACACGCTGCCGCCCCCGTCGGCCTCGGCCACCAGCAGGGCGAACCAGCCCAGCTCGGCGGCCTTGCGCCAGTAGTCGGCACCGGCGTCGCCGTGGCGGTCCAGGTGGTCGCGGACCGTGGTGATCGGCCACGTGGTCTCCATGAACCGTTCCGAGGTCTGGACGAACAGGTCCTGTTCGTCGCTCCGGTCGACGTCCATCAGGCGGGAAGGGCTCCCACCTTGACCTCGCCGGAGCGCAGGACGGCCTCGATGCGGCTGCGGTCGCCGAGGACCCCGATGTCGGTCGACGGGTCGCCGTCCACTACCACCAGGTCGGCCACCCGGCCGGCCTCGATCTTGCCGGCGTCGTCGCCGCGGCCGGCGATACCGGCCCCGTTGACGGTGGCCATCTTCAGCACCTCGAGCGGGGTCAGCCCGACGTTCTTCACGTAGGCCACCATCTCCCCGGCGTAGTCGCCGTGGTAGCAGCCGACCGCGCCGTAGTCGTCGCCGAGGCACAGCTTCACGCCGGCCGACATCGCCTCGCGGAGGGCGGTGTAGCTCTCCACCAGGTCGGCCCGCATGCCGGGGTTGTCCTGGCCGGCCTTCTCCATGTTGGCCAGCACCAGCTCCGGGAAGTAGATGCCGGGGACCACGTAGGTGTCGCTGGCCAGGATGGCCTCGATGCACTCCGCGTCCATGCCGTCGGCGTGGTCGATGATGTCGATGCCGGCGTCGATGGCCATCAGGATGGCTTCCTTGTTGGCGATGTGGGCCCGGATCCGGGCGCCGCGGGAGTGGGCGGTGTCCACGGCCGCCTGCAGCTCGTCGCGGGTCATCTCGATCTGCTCCTTCGGGGCCAGCACGCCGTGGCCGCCGGTCAGGTACAGCTTGACCATCCGGGCCCCGTGCTTGATCTCCTCCCGGACCGCCAGGCGGTACCCCTCGGCACCGTCGCAGAGCCGGGCCACCCCGACCGCCTGCACCTCCCACTGCCAGGGGGCCCAGTCGTTGGAGTGGCCGGTGGTCGACAGCTCCCGGGAGCAGGGGACCATGAACGGGCCGTTGATCATGCCCTCGTCGACCGCCCGGGCCAGGGACGGGTCGATGAAGCAGGGGGAGCCGGCGCCGACGGCGTTGGTGAACCCGCACGCCAGCGCGGTCTCCAGGTTCCGGACCGACACGATGGCCGAGTAGGCCGGCGGGTTCTCCAGCCCGAACGGGGCGTTGGACGACCCCACCTCGACGTAGGCGCCGTGGAAGTGGCCGATGGTCATCCCCGGCATCAGGGTCCGACCGCCCAGGTCGACGGTGCGGTCGTCGCCGGTGGCGGCCACGTCGCCCCCGCCGGGCCGGACGTCGGTGATGCGGTCGCCGTCCACCACCACGGTGGAGCCGGGCACCGCGGCCTGCTCGCCGTCCAGCAGGTTGGCGTTCTTGATGATGAGTCGTGCCATCGGGTGGCCTCCTTCGTTTTCGCTGCTTTGTCGCTGCGCTCGGTGATCGGTCGGTGTCGTTCTCTTCGCCCTGCTCGGCCTTCTGTCCTGCCGGCCTTCTGTCCTGCCGGCCTTCTGTCCTGCCCGGCCCCTTCGTCCTGCTCGGTGCCGGCGGCTCAGCCGGTGGGCCAGGACTCGTAGGCGCCGAGCCCCTCCATGGCCAGGCCGTGGTCCAGGGCCGCCACCAGCTCGGCCCGCCACTTGGCGGTCAGCACCGACCGGGTGTAGCGGAGGACGTTGGGCGGCTTCTTGGCCAGTTGCCGGGCCAGCTCCCAGGCCCGGTCCCGGAGGTCGGCGGGGGGCAGCACCTCGGCCACCACCCCGAGGGCCAGGGCCTGGTCCACCGGGACCCGCTGGGCGGTCAGCAGGAGGTGCCGGCCGCGGTTGGGGCCGAACAGGGCCGGCCAGATGGCGTGGACGCCGTCGCCGGGGACGGTGCCGAACCGGAAGTGGGGGGCGTCGGAGAACACGGCGGTCTCCGACGCCAGCACGATGTCGCTGAGCAGGGCCAGCTCGGCGTGGACGGTGGCCGGGCCGTTCACCGCGGCGATGACCGGGACCTCGATCTCCAGCAGGTTGAGCAGCAGGCGGCGGCCGTGGAAGTAGATCTTGGACCACTTGTCGGGGTCCATCGCCCCGACCCAACTGGTGTCCAGGGAGGCCAGGAAGCTGTCGCCGGCCCCGGTGAGGATGACGACCCGGTTGTCGGGGTCGCAGCCGACGTCGGCGAAGCAGTAGCCGAGCTCGGTGTGGGGACCGTCGCCCCACACCAGGGACCCGCCGTCGGTGTGCAGGGTGAGCTCGATGATGCCGTCGGTGCGCTCCATGCGCACGTGGTCGTACGCCACCGAGTACTGCTCGAACGATGCCCGCACGGCTCCTCGCTTTCCCCCTGGGCTCTCTGGGCTTTTCCCCTGGCGGCCGTTGGCGATCTTCCCACCATTCAAACGGTTGGTCAAGAGCTGGGGCGGCCTGGCTCCGTGGAGCGTGGGTCGATATACTACCGGTCGTTTGGTTTGTAAAGCCGTTCGGGGTGCCGAGCGGGGCTGATCCCGCGGTCGGAGCGGGCTGATCCGGATGGACCAGGAGGGGACATGAAGACTCGGTCGCTGGCCACAGCGCAGGTGCCGGTCATCGGGCTCGGCTGCATGGGCTTCGACTTCGGGTTCGTCGACGACCCCCGCAGCGACGACCCGGCCGATGTGGTCCGGGCCGCCATCGACCTGGGGGCCGGCTACTTCGACACCGCCGACCTGTACGGCGACAGCGAGGTCATCCTGGGCAAGGCCCTGGCGGGCCGCCGGGACGAGGCCTACGTGGCCACCAAGTGCGGGCTGGCCATCACCCAGCAGGAGCCCCTCATCACGGTGCCCGACGGCCGGCCCGAGCACATCCGGGCCGCCCTGGACCGGTCGCTGGTCCGGCTGGGGGTGGACTACGTCGACCTGTTCCAACTGCACTACTTCGACCCCAACGTCCCGCCGGCGGAGACCTGGGGGGCCATGGCCGAGGCCGTGGCCGCCGGCAAGGCCAGGGCCGTCGGGGCCAGCAACGCCACCGTGGCCCAGTTGGAGGAGGCCCACGCCGTCCACCCGGTGGCGTCCTGCCAGTCCGAGATGGGGCTGTGGAGCCGGGAGCCGATGGACGACGTGATGCCGTGGTGCCAGGCCCACGGCGCCGTCTTCATCGCCTACTCCCCGCTCGGCCGCGGCTTCCTGGCCGGGTCCATCAAGCCCGGTGACGTCCCGTTCGACGAGCACGACCTCCGGGCCTCCCTGGCCCGGTTCAGCGACGACGCCATCGCCCGCAACCAGGTCATCGTGGAGGCCATCGACGCGGTGGCCGCCCGCCACGGGGCCACCACCGCCCAGGTGTCCCTGGCCTGGGTGCTGGCCCAGGGCGACTACGTCGTCACCATCCCCGGCACCCGCCGGGTGGCCCGGCTGCGGGAGAACGTGGCCGCGGCCGACCTGGAGCTCACCGCCGACGACCTGGCCGAGCTGGACGCCTGCCCGCAGCCGGCCGAACCGCGGGTCCGCTGGTGACCGACCCCACCGGCGACCCGGCGCCCGGCAATGGCCCGGCGTCCGCCAGCGGTCCGGCGTCCGCCAGCGGCCCGGCGCCCGGCGGCGCTGTCGACGGGGCCTTCGACGGGGCTTTCGACGGGGCCCGTGCCCTGGTCACCGGCGGCGCCCAGGGGATCGGGGCGGCGACGGCCCGGCTGCTGGCCGCCGGGGGGGCGTCGGTGGTGGTGGGGGACCTGGACGTGGCGCACGGCGAGCAGGTGGCCGAGGAGGTCGGGGGGCGGTTCGTCCGGCTGGACGTCGCCGACCCCGCGGCCTGGGACGGGGTGCCGGACGTGGACGTGGCGTTCCTGAACGCGGGGCTGATGACGTCGCTGACGCCGGTCACCGTGGACGACCTGCAGGCGGCGGCCTGGGACCGGGTGCGGCGGGTCAACGCCGACGGGGCGGTGCTGGGGGTGACCCGGCTGCTGCCGGCCATGACGGCGGCCGGCCGGGGGTCCATCCTGCTGGCCGGGTCGCTGGCCGGGCTGACCGACTTCCCGGCGGACCCGTTCTACACGGCGACGAAGGCGGCGGTGATCAGCCTGGCCCGGTGCGTCGGCACCCTGTGCCGGGGCAGCGGGGTCCGGGTGAACGCCCTGTGCCCGGGGGAGGTGGAGACCAGGATGCTGCCGCCGGACCGGGCCGAGTTGCTGGCCAGCCGCGGGTACCGGCCGCTGCGGGTCGGCGAGGTGGCCGAGGCCGCGGTGGAGGTGCTGGCCGGGGAGGACACCGGGGAGGTGTGGGTGCTGGTGGCCGGCCGGCCGAAGCAGCGGTGGGAGTTCCCGCCGGTGCCCAGGCCGGTCCGGGGCTCCTAAGTTTTCACCAAACGGTTGATTGACACTCAGGCGGGGAGCCGGTAGCGTCCGGCTGGAGTCGAGCAGGGCACGAGCAGGACGAGCAGGGCACGAGTAGGAGGGGAACGGTGACGCTTCGATACGACGGCAGGGTGGCCATCGTGACGGGGTCCGGGGGCAATCCCAGCCTGGGCCGCGCCCATGCCCGGCTGCTGGCCTCCCGCGGGGCCAAGCTGGTCATCAACGACATCAACAAGGACCCCGACGACGTCTACTACAAGGACACCGCGGCGGCCCAGGCGGTGGCCGACGAGATCGTGGCCGACGGCGGCGAGGCGGTGGCCGACACCCACTCGGTGGCCACCTGGGAAGGGGCGTCCGCGGTGGTGGCCACCGCCGTGGAGGCGTTCGGCCGGGTGGACATCCTGGTGAACAACGCCGGCATCTGCCCCATCAACGACCTGGACAAGCTGTCCGAGCTGGACATCACCCGGACCATCGGGGTGAACCTGATGGGCACCATCTGGATGACCCGGGCGGTGTGGCCGCACATGGTGGGGGCGGGCTACGGCCGCATCGTCAACATCCCCTCCGGCGCCCTCACCGGGTTCCCGAAGCTGGCCATCTACGGCGCATCGAAGGGCGGGGTGTTCTCGTTCACCCGGGCCATGGCTCTGGAGGGGGCCGAGCACGGCATCAAGGTCAACTCGGTCAGCCCGGCCGCGTACACCCGGATGATCATCGCCATGCAGGAGCCCGGGTCGAAGCTGCTGGAGACCCTGAAAGAGGGCCAGCCGGCCGAGCTGGTGTCGCCGGCGGTGGCCCTGCTGGCCCACGAGGACTGCCCGATCAACGGCGAGAACCTCAACGCCATGGGCGGCCGGGTCAGCCACACCTTCCTGTCGGAGACCAAGGGGATCATGGACCCCGACCTCACCATCGAGTCCCTGCAGGCGGCCCTCGACGACGTGCTGGACCGGACCGACGCCGTGGTGTGGGTGCCCGGGTCGGTCGGGGCGGCCTCCGACCTGTCGGCCTCCGACCTGGTGGACAAGGCTTCCACCTGAAGGCCGGCCCTGGCGGGGCCGCCCGGTCCGGCGGCTGAGCCGGACGGGAGCCGAGGGCCCGAAGGACGGAGGGCCCAAAGGACGGACAAGGAGAGCGGACATGGCCGTGCGTGGGGTGGAGATCGAGCGACGGGGCCCGGTGGGCTGGGTGCTGATCAACGACTACCAGGCCACCGTCGAGGCCGGGGCGGAGGACCCGGACTTCATCGGGGTGCACGAGGGCATCGGGCTGGCCCTGGACGAGCTGCGGTGGGACCAGAGCGTGCGGGTGGTGGTGCTCACCGGCAGGAACGACGGCGAGTTCTACCGGTTCTCGCGGCGGTCCCACTGGGACAACCCCGAGTTCCGGGACCGCCTCAACCCGCTGAAGGCCAGCGGACCCCCGCCGTCGGCGGCGCCGGCCGGGCCGGCCGGGCCGGCGGTGCACCGGCGGCCGGACGCCCACGAGATGCTGATGCTGATCGAGAAGCCGGTGATCGCCCGGGTGAACGGCGACGCCATCGGGTTCGGGTCGTCGCTGATCTGGGGCTGTGACTTCATCGTCGGCCGCGAGGACGCCAGGATCGCCTGGGGGCACACCGGGCTGGGGCAGATCGTGGACAGCAACGGGGAGGCCCGGGGGTTCCCGTGGGCGATGACCCCCAGCTACGGGATGGCGTCGCTGCTGTACATGCCGCCGTCCAAGCTGAAGGAGTTCATGATCCTGTCCAAGGTGTACACCGCCCGGGAGCTGGCGGACATGAACGCGTTCAACGCCGCCGTGCCGGCCGACGAGCTGGACTCGGTGGTCGACGGCTGGGTGGAGGCCCTGCTGCAGCGGCCGCCGGCGGTGATCGCCCGGACCAAGAAGCTGTGCAACAAGCCGATCATGGCCGTCTACACGGCCACGGAGGACCTGTCCGGCGCCTACACCGTCCTGGACCTGTACCAGCAGGCCCAGGCCGGGGCGATGGGCTGAGAGCCGCCCGGACGGGCGACGACCGGTAGCGAACGACGAAGACGACGACGAAGGGGAGGCAGTGGCCATGGCAGGTGGACGGCGGGTGGTGGTGACCGGTGCCGGCAGCGGGCTGGGGTGGGCGGTGGCCCACCGGTTCGTGGAGCTGGGGGACCGGGTGCTGGCGGTGGACCAGTTCGAGGACCGGTTGGAGAAGTTCGCGGCCGAGCACCCCGGGGTGGACACGGTGACGGCCGACGTCGGCACCACGGCCGGCGCCGACGCCGTGGCCGACGCCGCCGGTGACCGGGTGGACGTCCTGGTCAACAACGCCGGCATCCTGGACCGGCTGGCCCTCATCGACGAGGCCGACGACGACCTGTTCGACCAGGTGATCGCCAGCAACCTGCGGGGCCCGTTCATCGTGTCCCACCGGGTGGTCCCGAAGATGCTGGCGGCCGGCGGCGGGGTGATCGTCAGCACCGCCTCGGTGGCCGGGCTGCGGGGGTCCCGGGCCGGGGCGGCCTACACGGCGTCCAAGTGGGGGCTGGTCGGGTTGACCCAGAACATCGCGGCCACCTTCCGGGAGCAGCACATCCGGTGCGTCGCGGTCTGCCCGGCCGGGATGAACACCCAGATCGGGATGGGCCAGGACATCTCCGAGCGGGGGTGGGCCCTGGTGCAGTCGGCCGAGCGGGTGCCGGCGGTGGAGCCGGACGTGGTGGCCAAGGTGGTGGTGTTCCTGGCCTCCGACGACGCCGAGCACATCAACGGGGTGGCCCTGCCGGTCGACGGCGGGTCCATCGCCTCCTAGCCGTTGCCGGCCGACCCCGACCACGCCATCCCGGTCGGCGCCACCGCCGGCGCCGACGACGCGGCCGTCCGTGCGGTGGTGGACGTCCTCTACGAGTACGCCCACACCCTCGACGGCGGTGACGCCGAGGGCTGCGCCGACTGCTTCACCGACGACGGGGTCTGGCAGGCCCGGTGGTGGGACGGCGGCGACGTCCCCGACCACCGGTTCTGCGGCCGCGACGAGCTGGTCGGCTACTTCCGGCGGATCGTCGACCTCCACCCTCCGTGGACCCAGTTGCACCTGGTGTCCAACCCGCGGGTGCGGGTCGACGGTGCGACGGCCACGGCGGCGAGCTACTTCACCACGGTCGGCGCCGGCCAGCCGGTCGGATCGGTCGGCCGGTACGACGACCGGCTGGTCCACGACGGGGTGCACTGGCGGTTCGCCGAGCGGACCATCCTGGCCCGGGTGGACTGAGCCCCGGGCCGACGAGGTCGACGGGACCGACGGGATCTTCGGAGTCGAGGAGGACGCCATGGCCATAGCCCCCCCTTCGGGCATCTACGGGGCCGCGCCGCGCCGGCCGGCCGCCCGGGCGCTGGGCCGGGTGGGCATCTGGAGCAGCGAGCTGCGGGTGGGGGACGCCAGGGCGCTGGCCGACCAGGTGGCCGAGCTGGAATCGCTGGGGTACGGCGCCGTGTGGGTGCCCGGCCGGGAGGGCGACGTGTTCGACGTGGCCCGCACCTACCTGCAGGCCACCGACCGGCTGGCCGTCGCCACCGGCATCGTCAGCATCTGGCTGTACGACGCGGCCACGGTGGCCAAAGCCGCGGTGGCCCTCGACGACGCTTCCGGCGGCCGGTTCGTCCTGGGCCTCGGGGTCAGCCACGGGCCGCTGGTCAACACCGGCAGTGCGACCACGGGGGACGCCGCCCCCTACCGGCACCCGCTGGCCCACATGGCCGAGTACCTGGACCAGTTGGACGACCGGCTGGCGGCGGCCGGCGGGCCGGGGACCCCGCCATCGGTGCCCCGGCTGGTGGCCGCCCTGGGGCCCCGGATGCTGGACCTGGCCGGGCGGCGGACCACAGGCACCCATCCGTACCTGGTGCCGCCGGAGCACACCGCGGCAGCCCGGCAACGCCTCGGGGCCGGCCCGGTGGTGGCGCCGTGCCAGACGGTCACCCTGGCCCAGGGCGACGAGGCCCGGCAGATGCTCCGCCAGGAGCTGGCCACCTACCTGCGGTTCCCCAACTACGTCGACAACTGGCGCCGGTTCGGGGTCACCGACGACGACCTGGCCGGTGGCGGCAGCGACCGGCTGCTGGAGCTGCTGTTCGCCTGGGGCGGCGAGGACGCCGTGGCCGACCGGGTGCGCGCCCACCGGCAGGCCGGGGCGGACCACGTCTGTGTCAAGGTGCTGCCCGGGCCCGCGTCCGGGTCGGGGGCGGCGCCGGCGGAGACCCCGTTGGAGGAGTGGCGCCGGCTGGCCCCGGCCCTCACCTCCTGACCCCTCACTTCCTGACAAGGACAGACACAAACAGACGCGACCGGGGTATCATGAGGGGGCCGGGAGCGTGCCGCCTCCGGAAGTGACGCCCCCGTGGCCTGCCGGACGACAGGAGCGGGGGCGCCTGCGCGTCAGGGGTCGAGGACGATGAGCCGCTTGCTTGGGGGCAAGGCGGTCGGCACAGGGCACCCATAGTGGGGCCCGCTTGTGACACCGAGTTGGCTCAGGCCGGGACGAACCGGAGGGGGAGCCGCCGGACGGTCCGGAAGTACGGGTTCCGGGCCCGTGCCACGTCCCCGTCCACCACCGGCCGCACCCCGGCGTCCACCAGGCACTGCAGCACCGCCCGTATCTCGATCCGGGCCAGGGCGAGGCCCAGGCAGCTATGCACGCCGCCGCCGAACCCGAGGTGGGCCGGCGGCGGCGGGTCGGCGGCGTACCGGCCGGGCAGCAGCCGGTCGGGGTCTGCCCAGCACGACCCGTCGCGGTTGGCCGCGCCCAGCAACAGCAGGACGCGGTCGCCGGCCGACCACCGCCCACCGCCGACGACACCGCCCTCGGCACCGCCACCGCCCTCGCGGTCGGGGTCGTCGGCGGTGGCGGTGCGGAACACGCCCTGCACCGGGGAGACGTACCGGACGGCCTCGTCCACCACCGCGTCGAACCGGTCCGGGTGGGCGGCCACCTGGTCCCAGAGCGCCGGCGCGGCGGCGAGCTCGACGAACAGGTTGGCCAGCAGGTCCCGGACCGAATCGGTGCCGGCCGCGGTCAGCAGGATGCAGAAGCCGACGATCTCCGCCTCGCTGAGGCGGTCGTCACCGGCCCGGGCGGCGCACAGCGCGGAGAGCAGGTCGTCCCCGGGCCGGGCCGTCCGGTCCGCCAACCGGTGGCCGAAGAAGTCGGCGAAGCTCTGCCGCCGGCCGGCGCGGTGCCGGGACGGCGCGTCGTCCAGCAGCCAGGCCAGCTCGGGATCGTCGATGGCCATCAGCTCCGACAGGGCCGCCCGCGGGGCCGCGGCGCAGAGGGCGCCGACGCCTTCCATCCGGCCCTGGGCGACCGCGGCCGCGGCCACCGCCTCCACCCGGCGGGCCACCGCCGGCTGCCATCGCCGCCGGGCGTCCGCGTTGAAGTACGGGGAGCACAGCCGTCGCAGCCGGGTGTGCGCCGGGGGATCGGTCCCCACCAGCACCGGCAGCCGCCGGCGTTGGGCCCCGTTGGTCTCCGCCGCCGACAGCCCAACGGGATCGCCCAGCCCCCGCCGGACGTCGTCGTGGCGGTACACCACCACGTGGCCGTCCGCCGTCCGCACCGGTCCCCCCGCGGCCAGCAGCCGGCGGAACAGCGGGGCCGGATCGGCCAGGTGGTCCCGGTCGAAGAGGTCGACGACGAGTGCGGTCACCGGCCGGCCGGGTGCGGACGTCAGCAGCCGTCAGCCCAGGTAGGCCTTGCGGACCGCCGGGTCCTTGCGGGCCTCGTCCGGCGTCCCCTCGAAGATCACCTGGCCCAGCGCCAGCACCGTGATGGTGTCGCAGAGGCCGAGGACGAACTCGATGTCGTGCTCCACGATGACGAACGACGCCCCGGTGTCCTCCCGGTACCGCCGCACCAGGGCGGCCACCCCGGCGCACTCCGACGCCCGCAGGCCCGAGGTCGGCTCGTCCAGCAGCAGCACCGTCGGGCTGTCGGCGATGGCCCGGGCGATCTCCACCAGCCGCACCTTGGCGATCGGCAGGTTGCCCACCGGATGGTCCGCGAACTCCAGCAGGTCGCACTGCGCCAGCAGGTCCCGGGCGTGCTTCCGCCGGTCCCGCTCCAGCCGCCGGCCGCCGACCCAGCCCACCGTGTCGCCCAGGATGCCACCGCCGCCGCCGCGCCACTCCATGGCCGCCAGCACGTTGTCCTCGACGCTCAGCCACGAGAACACCTGCTGTCGCTGGAACGTCCGCCGCAGCCCGGACCGGGCCCGCTCCATCGACGAGCGCTCGGTGACGTCGGTCCCGTCCATGAAGATCTTCCCCGCCGACGGCCGCCGGAGCCCGCTCATGATGTCGAACAGGGTGGTCTTGCCGGCGCCGTTCGGGCCGATCAGCCCCCGGATCTGCCCCGGCGGCACGTCGAGGGACACGTCGCTCAGGGCGGAGATGCCGCCGAAGTGCATCGAGATACCGTGGGCCGCGATCCGCGGTGCCGGGCCTCCGGCCCCGTTCGCCGCCGAGTCCAGCACTCCCGTGGCGGCCGCCGGACCGCCTGCGCCATCGGTCATGGACGTTCCCTCCCACTCCCGCCGAAACCCCCAGGAAAACGGTACCGGCGGAGCGTCCACCGGGCCATCCGCCCGAATTGCGGCTTTAAATCTGAACGAACGGTTGGTAGTATACGCGCCGTGACGGACCCCGGAGGGAGGCAGGGGGCGGACCCGGCGTCGTCGCCGGCGGCCGCCTTCTCGAGCATGTGGGCCGACCTGCGCGGCGTCCCCTTCGCCCAGCGCTGGGTGGACGCCGGCGGTGTCCGCACCCGGCTGATCGAGTCCGGCGACCCCGGCGCGGACCTCGTCCTCTTCCTCCACGGCACCGGCGGCCACGCCGAGGCGTACGTCCGCAACCTGGGCCCCCACGGTCGCCGGTTCCACGCCGTCGCCATGGACATGGTCGGCCACGGCTTCAGCCAGATGGCCACCGGCAGTCTGGAGATCGACGACTACGTCCGCCACGTCCTGGCCACCCTCGACGCCCTCGGGGCCGACCGGGCGTCCATCAGCGGCGAGTCCCTCGGTGGCTGGGTGGCCGCCCGGCTGGCCATCGACCACCCCGAGCGGGTCAACCGCTTGGTACTGAACACCTCCGGCGGCACCCGGGCCGACCCGGTGGTGATGGGCCGCATCCGCGAGCTGTCCATGCGGGCCGTCGAGGAGCCCACCTGGGACTTCGTCCGGCAGCGCCTGGAGTGGCTGATGGCGGACCCCTCCGTCGTCACCGACGACCTGATCGCCACCCGGCAGGCCATCTACGCCCAGCCCGGCATGGTGGAGTCCATGCGGGCCACCCTGGTCCTCCAGGACATGGACATCCGGACCCGCAACCTGCTCGGCGACGACGACCTGAAGCGGATCGAGGCACCGACCCTGGTGCTCTGGACCAGCCACGACCCGACCGCACCCCCGGAGGAGGGCCGGCGCATCGCCGACGCCATCGGGGGCGCCGAGCTCACGGTCATGGACGGCTGCGGCCACTGGCCGCAGTACGAGGACGCCGACACCTTCAACCGCATCCACATGGACTTCCTTGGGGCGGCATGAGCGGGGGGCGGCAGTAGGTATGGGGGGACCGACCGGACCGGGTGCAACGTGGTCCGGCGGCCAGGCGGGCACAGTCGGAACCGGCGCCACCCACCGCGGTGACGCCAGAGCGGTGTTGGGGGCATAGTGGCAACCTTTATCGTCACCCTGATCTCGGGCCTGGTGGCCGGATCGATCTACTCGTTGTACGCCTCCGGCCTCACCCTCACGGTGTCGGCCACCGGCATCTACAACCTGGCCTTCGGCGCCTTCGCCTTCGTCGGCGGCCTCACCTTCTTCGAGATCTCCAGCAGCTACATGCCCCGCTGGGCCGCCTTCATCGTCACCGTCTTCGTGGCCGCCCCGATCGGCGGACTCTTCTTCGAGCGCGTCGTCTTCCGCCGCCTGGCCCGGGTGCCCGAGGTCGTCCGGCTGATGGCCACCATCGGCATCCTGGTCGGCCTGCCCGCCCTGGCCATCGAGGTGGTCGACATCCTGACCACCGACGCCCACCTGAACCTGCCCAGCCTGCAGGACGCCTTCAGCGTCCCCGGCATCGGCCCCGAGCCGCCGACCGTCTACCACTTCCTCGGCACCGGCACCCTGAACTCCGACCAGTTGGCCGTCCTCGTCGTCGGCCTCGCCGCGGTCACCCTGGTCTGGCTGCTCATGAGCAAGACCCGGATGGGCCTCATGACCCGGGCCGTGGTCGACCGCCGCACACTGGCCGCCACCCGCGGCATCAACCCGGCCTACACCTCCCGGGTGGCCTGGGTGCTCAGCGCCATGCTGGCCGCCCTGGCCGGGGTGCTGTCCGGCCCCCTGTTCGGCCTCACCCTCGACGGCGTCCTCGAGTTCGTCGTCGCCGGCTCCGCCGTGGTGGTCGTCGCCCGCTTCCGGTCCCTCCCCGTGGCCATGCTCGGCGGCCTCGCCCTGGGCGCCCTGTCCTCCCTCTTCGCCACCTACGGCGCCGACATCCCCGGCCTGAAGCAGGTCCTGGCCGACGTCCCGGGGACCACCCAGTCGGTCATCTACATCGCCCTGCTCGTCGCCCTCCTGATCCGTGGCCACGAGCGCGCCCGGGTGGCCGGCGTCACCAGGACCGCCGAGGCGGTGCCCACCAACTACCTGGCCGACATCCCCCGCTGGCGACAGGCCTGGCCGTGGGTGGGCATCTGCCTGGCCCTCCTGCTCTGGGGCACCCGGGTCATCCCGTTCTCGCCGGTGCAGGCCGGCGGCCTCGAGCAGCTCCTCATCATCCAGGCCCTCTGCCTGGCCATCGTGTTCCTGTCCTTCAACGTGGTCACCGGGCAGCTCGGGGTGGCCAGCCTGGCCCAGGCCGCCATGGTGTCCGCCGGCGCCCTCATGGCCGGCATCATCGTCGGCCACGACTTCCTCGGCGGCAACTTCATCGTCTCGGTCATCGCCGCCGGGCTGGCCGCCGCCATCCTGGCCGGCCTCATCTCCCTGCCCGCCCTCCGGCTCGGCGGCCTCGCCCTCGCCCTGGCCACCTTGGCCCTGGGGTTGATCTGCGACTTCGTGCTGTTCCAGATCAACACAATCACCAACCTGGGCAGCGGTTGGACCCTCCACCGGCCGACGCTGTGGGGCATCGACTTCAAAGAGGACAGGTACTACATCGTCCTCCTGCTCATCTTCCTCGGCGGCGCCCTGTTGCTGGTCAACAACATCCGGCGCTCCAAGACCGGCCGGTCCATCATGGCCGTCCGGTTCGCCCCGGCCGCGGCCACCGCCTCGGGCATCTCCACCCGGAAGGCCATCGTCACCGCCTTCGCCGTCAGCGGCTTCCTGGCCGGCGTGGCCGGCGCCCTCCTCGGCTACGGCGCCGGCGCCGTCCACGCCGGGGCCTGGCCCACCGAGACCGGCCTGCTGTGGCTGATGATCGCCGTCACCAACGGCGTCCGCCGCCCGGTGGCCTCCATCCTCGGCGGCCTCTCCGCCGCCTTCACCCTCCGGATCCTCCAGACCGGCTTCTGGGGCATCACCCCGGACATCACCAACCCGGTCATCCCCCAGATCCTGTTCGGCCTCACCTGCATCATCCTGGCCACCCAGCCCGACGGCATCCTGCACAACATCAGCGAGCAGAACTTCCGCCGGCGCCAGAAGATCCGGGCCTACATGGCCAAGCGCCGCGACGCCGCCGCGGCGTCCGCCCCGGCAGTGGCCGGGCTGGCGGTCGCCGGGGCAGGTGCCGGCGCCGGAGCCCCGGCCCCCTCCGGTGTCGGCACCCCGCCGGCGCCCTCGACCAACGGCGCTCCGGCCGCGGTGCAGGTCAAGGACAGGGAGCCGGCCCCGGACGCCGCTCCCGTCGAGGTCGACCCGAACGCCGCCCTGGTCGTCCGGGGCCTGGTGGCCGGGTACACCGACGCCGAGGTGCTGCACGGCGTCGACCTCACCGTGCCCAAGGGCTCCATCCTGGCCGTCCTCGGCCCCAACGGCGCCGGCAAGTCCACGCTGTGCGGCGCGGTGGCCGGCACCGTCGACGTCACCGCCGGGTCCATCTTCTTGAACGGCAAGGACATCACCGCCATGCCGGCCCACCAGCGGGTCGGGGCCGGCATCATGCTGGCCCCCGAGTCCCGGGGCATCTTCCCCGCCCTGACCGTCGACGAGAACCTGGCCGTCTCGCTGCGGTCGGCCGCCGACCGCGAGCAGGCGCTCGAGCGGTTCCCCCAGTTGAAGGCCCGCCGGAAGCTGCCGGCCTCCAACCTGTCCGGCGGCGAGCAGCAGATGCTCTGCCTGGCCCCCATCCTCGTCAAGCCCCCCGCGCTCCTCATCGCCGACGAGATCACCCTCGGCCTGGCCCCCACCATTGTCCGCGAGGTGCTGGACATCCTGGCGGAGCTCCGCCGGGACGGCCTGTCCATCCTGATGGTCGAGGAGAAGGCCGCCAACGTCCTCGACCTGGCCGACTACGGGGCGTTCCTGTCCTTCGGCCAGGTCGGCCTGGCCGGGCCCATGTCCGAGCTCACCGACGAGGTCGCCGCCGAGGCCTACCTGGGCGCCGGGAGCGTGGCGTGACCGACGGCCCCGCCGGGTTCGACACCGACGTCGTCGTCGTCGGCGCCGGACCGGTCGGGCTGGCCCTGGCCAACTTCTGCGGCCAGTACGGCCTGGACGTCACCGTGCTGGAGGCCCTCGACTCCCTGATCGACTACCCCCGCGGCGTCGGCATGGACGACGAGACCCTCCGCAGCTTCCAGGCCATCGGGGTCACCGAGGGGGTGCTGCCCCACACCACCCCCAACCAACTGCTGCGGTTCGCCAACAGCCACGGCCGGGTGTTCGCCTCCATCGAGCCCCGCACCACCGAGTTCGGCTGGCCGCGGCGCAGCGCCTTCATCCAGCCCCTGGTCGACCAGGCCCTGCTGGCCGGGCTGGACCGGTTCGACCGCTGCCGGGTCCGCTGGTCCACCACGGTGGGCACCGTCACCCAGGACGGCACCGGGGTGACCGTGGAGACCGACGGCCCCGACGGCCCCGGCCGGCTGCGCGGCCGGTACCTGGTGGGCTGCGACGGCGGCCGGAGCGGGGTCCGCAAGCAGATGGGGGTGTCCTGGGACGGCACCACCAGCCCCACCCGGTGGTTGGTGGTCGACCTCCGCAACGACCCCATCGGCACCCCCAACGCCTACGTCCACGGCGACCCCCGCCGGCCGTACGTGTCCATCGCCCTGCCCCACAACACCCGCCGGTTCGAGTTCATGCTGTTCGACGGCGAGGACGAGCACACCATGGCCCACCCCGACCGGGTGGCCTCCCTCATCCACGGCGTCTTCCCCGACATCGGCCCCCTGGACTTCATCCGGCACCGCGTGTACACCCACCACGCCCGGGTGGCCGGCTCCTTCGTGAAGGACCGGG
Organism: Acidimicrobiales bacterium; assembly: GCA_035547695.1. Classification (GTDB taxonomy): domain Bacteria; phylum Actinomycetota; class Acidimicrobiia; order Acidimicrobiales; family RAAP-2; genus DASZUK01. The sequence goes on along the minus strand of DASZUK010000026.1, from coordinate 7,461 downwards.
TGATGATCGCCGGCGACGCCGCCCACCTCATGCCGGTGTGGCAGGGCCAGGGCTACAACAGCGGCATCCGCGACGCCACCAACCTCGGTTGGAAGCTGGCCAGCGTCGTCCGCGGACTGGCCGGCCCCGAGCTGCTCCGCACCTACGACACCGAGCGCCGCGCCCACGCCGCCGCCATGGTCAAGATCTCCGAACGCGCCGGCCTGCTGGTCCGCCAGACCAAGCCGGCGGCGGCCAAGGCCCGCGACGCGATCACCCGGGCCTGGGACCTGGTGCCGTCCCTCAAGCGGTACATCGTGGAGATGCGGTACAAGCCGATGCCCCGCTACACCGAGGGGGCCGTCGTCCCCGGCGGCGATCCGGCCGTCGGCCGGCTGTTCCCCCAGCCCACCGTGGTCATCCGGGACGGCGACACCCTGCGCCTCGACGACGTCACCGGCCCCTGGTTCTCGGTGCTCACCTGGTCCACCAACCCCCGGGCCCACCTGGACGACGACGCCACCCGGTTCTGGAAGGAGCTCGGGGCCCACATGGTCATCGTCCGCCCCACCACCCAGCTCCACTGGCCGGAGCCCGGCGAGGAGGAGGTCACCGTGGTGGGCGACGCCACCGGCGCCCTCAAGTCCTGGTTCGACAACCACCCCGGCTCGGTGGTGGTGCTCCGCCCGGACCGCTTCATCGGCGCCATCGGCCGCCCCGTCGACCTCAACCGGCTCACCCGGAGCTTCGCCCGGGCCCTGGGGTCGTCCGGCACCTGGGGCTGACCGTGGCCCTCGCCCTCTGCTGCCTGTCCCACTCCCCGCTCATCGGGATCCACGACCCCGACCCCGAGGTCCGGGCGGCGGTGGACGCCGCGGTGGCCGACGCCGCCGACCGGGTGGCCGCCTTCGACCCCGACCTGGTCGTGGTGTTCGCCCCCGACCACCTCAACGGGTTCCTGTACCGGCTGATGCCCCAGTTCTGCATCGGCACCGCCGGCCGCGCCATCGGCGACTTCGGCAGCGCCGCCGGTGACCTGTCGGTGGACGCCGACGCCGCCCTGGACTGCGCCGAGGCCGTCCTGGCCGCCGACGTCGACGTGGCCCTGTCCCTGGACATGACCGTCGACCACGGCTTCGCCCAGCCGCTGGCCCTCGTGCTCGGCGGCATCGCCGAGCGGCCGGTGGTGCCCGTCTTCGTCAACGCCGCCGGGGCCCCCCGCAGCCGGGTCGCCCGTTCCCGGGCCCTCGGGGCGGCCGTCGGCCGGTGGGCGGCCGCCCTGGACCGCCGGGTGCTCCTCATGGGGTCCGGCGGCCTGTCCCACGACGCCCCCACCCCGGCCCTGGCCGGGGCCACCCCCGAGCTCCGGCACCGCCTGATCGAGGGCATCACCACCGACGCCCGGCGGGCCCGGGAGTCCTCCGTGGTGGACGTCGCCCGGCAGCACGCCGCCGGCAGCGGGCCCCTGCTGGCCCTGGCCCCCGACTTCGACTCGGCGTTCATGGACATGATGGCCGAGGGCCGGCTGGACGAGGTCGAGGCCTGGCGGGACGAGTGGCTGTCGGCCAACTTCGGCCGGTCCGTCCACGAGGTCCGTACCTGGGTGGCCGCCTTCGCCGCCCTCGCCGCCGCCGGGCCGTACGTCGTGCGGTCCCGCTTCTACCGGGCCATCCCCGAGTGGATCGTCGGCTACGGCCTGATGACGGCGGTGCAGGACGCCGGCGGCGGTCCCGGGACGGCTGGCACCGCGGGCGCCGCCAGCGCTGACACGGCCGGCGCCGACACCGGCGCCGTCGGCGCCGACACGTAGGTCTTCGGCCGACGGTCGGCCGAGCGAGAGGGAGGGCCCGATGGGGATGCAGTTCGTCGACAAGGAGATCCGCGGCGACGTGGCGTGGATCTACATCAACAAGTTCACCGAGGTGCTCCGGAACTACGGCGAGGACACCCTCGACGTCCACGAGGCCTTCGGCTGGGCCCTCCACGAGGTCCGCTACGACCCGGCGGTGAAGCTGGTCGTCCTGACCGGCCGGGAGGACGGGGAGTTCTACAGCGTCGTCCCGGCGGCCGACTACGAGGAGCCGGGCCGCCTGGACCGGATCAACCCGCTCAAGCGGGAGGGGGGCTTCGCCGGGCCGACGCACTACCCCGACGCCATCGAGACCCTGGGGCTGATCGAGAAGCCGGTCATCGCCCGGGTGAACGGCGACGTCATCGGCTTCGGCCAGTCGATCCTGTGGGGGTGCGACATCATCGTGGCCCGCGAGGACGCGGTCATCTCCGACGTCCACCTCGGCCAGGGAGACGTGATCAACCACGAGGGCGTGAACATCGGCTTCCCCATCGGCATCACCCCGGGCGACGGGGCCATGGCGTTCTTCCCGCTGTACGTGCCGCCGACGAAGCTGAAGGAGTACATGTTCCTGTCCCGGGCCTTCACCGCCAAGGAGCTGGCCGACATGAACGTGGTCAACTACGCCGTCCCGCTCGACCAGCTCGACGCCGTCTTCGACGAGATCATGGAGAAGCTGGCCGCCCGCCCGGCGTCGGTGCTGGCCCACACCAAGCGGGTCTGCAACAAGCACGTCCTCCACCAGACCAACATCGCCCGTGACCTCTCCGGCGCCTACGAGGTCCTCGACCTGTGGCAGCACGGGGCGGAGGGGAACATGTCCCGCTGATGGGAGCCTCTGTCTGATGGGCGTACGGATCGGCATCTACTTCGACATGCGGAACCCGCCGCAGTGGCGGCGGCCGTGGGTCGAGCACTACCGGCAGGCCCTGGAGCGGACCGAGGAGGCCGAGCGGCTCGGCATCGACTCGGTGTGGCTGTCCGAGCACCACTTCTTCGAGGACGGCTACCTGCCGCAGCCCCTGACCGTGGCGGCGGCCCTGGCCGCCCGGACGTCCCGGGTCCGCATCGGCACCGCCATCCTGGTGGCCCCGCTGCGGCCGGCGGTCCAGATCGCCGAGGACGCCGCCCTGGTCGACATCCTGAGCGACGGCCGCGTCGACCTGGGCCTGGGCGCCGGCTACCGGGTGCCCGAGTACGCCGCCTTCGGCGCCGACATCGCCAGGCGGTACACCGACACCCTGTCCCGGGTCGACGACGTGGTCCGGCTGCTGGCCGACGGCGGCGTCACCCCGGGGCCGGTGCAGTCGCCGCTGCCGGTCTGGGTCGGCTTCGGCGGCCCCCAGGGGGCCCGGCGGGCCGGCCGGCGGGGCCACCGGCTGCTGTCCATCGACCCCCGGCTGGCCGCGCCGTACCGGGAGGGCCTGGAGGAGGGCGGCCACGGGGCCGACCGGGGGCGGATGGCGGGGCTGATGAACGTGCTGGTGGCCGACGACCCCGAGGCCGCCCGGGCCCGGCTGGCGCCCCACCTGGCCTACCAGTTGGACACCTACGGCCGGTACGCGGTGGAGGACACCGGGCTGGACGTTCCGCCGCCGGTGGACCCGGTGGCCCTGATGGCCCCGCCGGCCGACGCCGACGCGGAGGCGGTGTTCCCGCACACCGCGGTGCTGACCGCGGAGCAGACCATCGAGCTGCTCCGCCGCCGGGCCGGCCAGCTACCGCTGGTGGAGGCGTTCTTCTGGACCTCCTTCGCCGGCCTGCCCGACGACCTGGTCGACCGGCACGTCGAGCTGCTGTCCTCGGTGGTGGCCCCGGCCGCCCACGAGCTGCCGTCGCCGGACTGAACCAGCGGTCGGTCTCACCGGTCCGGCCGGTCCGCCGGTCCGGCCGGCGCATGGCGCATTGGTGCATGGCGCCGGAAACGGGGATTTGTGCAGGGGCCGACCCGGACGTACCGTAACGGCGACCTACCTGTCTGTGGATCCTGCCGGGGTTCCGCGCCGTTGACTGCGAGCGGCGGGCGCGGGCCCCGAGGGGGGCGGCCATCGCCCCTCGGGATCCACCCGACGCAAAGAGGCGATGACGACAGTCGGCCGCTCGCACCCATATGGCACCGCCGGCCCGTGCCGGCCTGTCCCCGCGGCCACCGGTGCCCACGGCGCCGTCCTCGATGGCCAGCCCCGGGGGCGCGGATGACCCCCCGGAAGTTGACCAGGGACCGCGTCCTGTACGCCGGGATCGGGGTCGTCGAGGACCTGGGCGTCGGCGCCCTGGACCTGGTCCACGTGGCCCGGGCGCTCCACGTCCTGCCGAGCACCCTCCAGCGGTTCATCCCCGAGCCCGAGGTCCAGGCCCTGGTGGTGGACCACCTCCTGTCGGACATGCCGTCGATCTCGGCCGGCAAGAACTGGAGCTGGCACCTCGAGAGCTGGGCGCGGCGCACCCGCCAATGGGTGGTGCGGTACCCGGGCATGGCGTGGTACCTGTCCCGGTCCTGCCTCGAACGGGCCGAGACCCTCGACGTGTTGGAGGTGGCCGTGGCGTTGGTGGGCCAGGCGGGGGTGCCCGAGGCCGAGCGGTTCAACGTCGCCCACGGCTTCGTCTGGTTCGTCCTGGGCCGGGCCGGCGACGACGAGGCACTCCGGGGCGAGGGCACCGCCCCGGATGCCCTGCTCGGCCCGGCCACCCCGCGGCTGGCGCTGGCATCGTCCGTCCGGGGCCATCTCGGGACGGACCCCGAGATCCACTTCAACACCAGCGTCCGGGTGATGCTCGACGGCATCGCCAAGGTGGCACGGCGCCACCGGGTCGAGGACCCGAGCTAGCCCGGCCCCGGCACAGCCCGCCCAACACAGCACAGTCCGGCCCGGCCCGGGCCGGAACAGCACGGCGCCGGCCGAGCCCCGGGCTGACCGATCCCCGGGCTGACCGAGCCCGGCGCCGGGCGATGGCTCTCGAACGTGCCAACACCGAATCCGGCAATGGTTTTTTGCCGACCCGATGCTGGCGGCCCCCTTGCGGGATGTGAACAGGAAGAACGGATGAAGTTTACCTTCGTGGCGCGAAGAAATTGGAGTCGGTTCACCAAAAAACAAACCCGATCTCCTTACCATCCCTTTGGTCAATGCTGCAGTCCACCGCATCCCCGTCATGACTACATCCGCCGTCGCCAGACCACCGGGCCCGTCCGCGGGGGAGCCGGCCCGCGCCAGGCGGGTGGTCCACGCCGAGCGGAGCCGGGCGGACCGCTTCTTCGACCGGGCCACCCTCGGTTCCGGCATCACGGTCCTGGTGCTGCTGACCGTCGTCGGCCTGTTCCTGCTCTGGCAGGGTCGGGCCACCTGGTCGTCGATGGGTGCCCGGTTCCTTACCACCACCACCTGGCGGCCGAGCTCGACCAGCCCCGAGGTCGGCGTCCTGGGGCTGCTGTACGGCACGGTGGTGGTGGCCCTGATCGCCGAGGTGATCGCCGTGCCGGCCGGCATCGGGGTCGGGCTGTACATCGCGGAGTTCGCCCCGCTGGGGGCGCGCAAGATGCTCCAGGGCCTGGTCGACCTGCTGGCGGCGGTCCCGTCCATCCTCTTCGGGCTGTGGGGTTTTTTCTTCCTCCAGGAGCAGATCGTCCCGCTGTCCCGGTGGCTGACCACCCACCTCGGGCGGATCCCGCTGTTCGCCACCGACCGGGACGCCCAACTGACCAGCTCGTTCTTCATCGCCGGCATCGTCGTCAGCCTGATGGTCGTCCCGATCGTGGCGTCCATCTCCCGGGCCGTGTTCGTGCAGACCCCGCCGGGGGAGAAGGAGGGTGCGCTGGCCCTGGGGGCCAGCCGGTGGGGGATGGTGCGTGCGGTCATGCTCCCCTACGGCCGCGGCGGCATGATCGGCGGGTCGATGCTGGGGCTCGGCCGGGCGCTGGGGGAGACCATCGCCGTCTCCCTCCTGCTCCCCCAGGTGCCCTGGATCTCGTCCCACTGGCTGCAGAACGGCGGCGGCACCATCGCCGGGTTCATCGCCGATCGGGCTGGCAACTCCCTCACAGTGCCCAGCCTGATGGCGGCCGGCTTGGTCCTCTTCGTCCTCACCCTGGCGACCAACCTGGTCGCCTCGACCATCGTGGCCAGGAGCCGGAGCGGCGCCGGGGTCGATCTGTGACCCTGGCGTCGGAGGTCACGGGAACCGGGACCGCCGTCCCCGGAGCGGGCCACCTGCCGTACGCCAACGGCGCCAGCGCCGCCGGCGTCGGTGGTGGGGCCGGCGGACCGGGTCGCCGGCCACCACGGCATGACCCGTCGTCACAGCGGACCCCGCGACGGACCCCGCGGCGGCCCGCCACCCTGACGGCGGAGGACTGGGGGTACGCCCTCGCGTCGGCGGTCAGCTCCCTCAGCCTGTGCTGGCTGGCGTTCTCGGTCCTCACCGACGGCATCGGCTGGTTCGGGTTCTGGCTGGTGGCCTACCTGGTGTTCCTGGGGATGCTCTTCGTGGCCACCTACCAACGGTTGGGCCGGCTGGCCGCGGTCGACCGGGTGATGACCGTCGTGGTCTGGTCCGTGATGGGGGTCGTGCTCGTCCCCCTGGTCTGGCTGGTCGTCTACATCCTGGTGAAGGGCCTGCCGGGCCTCTCCCTGGGGTTCTTCACCCACACCCAGAGGGGCGTCACCCCCACCCAGCCGGCCACCGCCGGCGGTGGCCTCCACGCCATCGTCGGCACCGTCGAGCAGGTCGGCATCGCCCTGCTCATCTCCCTCCCCCTCGGCGCCATGACGGCCGTCTTCCTGAACGAGACCCGATCCAGCCTGCGCCGGCCGGTCCGCATCTTCGTGGACGCCATGAGCGGCATGCCCTCGGTGGTCTCCGGCCTGTTCATCTACGCCACCCTCATCATCCCGCTGGCCAAGGACAACGCCCTCTTTGGCTACAACGGCTTCATGGCCGCCCTGGCCCTGTCGGTGACGATGATGCCGACCATCTGCCGGGCCATCGAGGTCGTCCTCCGGCTGGTCCCGGCGGGCTTGCGGGAGGCGGGCCTGGCCCTCGGGGCGTCGAGGGCCAGGGTGGTCTGGTCGGTGGTCCTGCCCACGGCGTCGTCCGGTGTGGCCACCGCGGCCATCCTGGGCATCGCCCGGGAGGCCGGGGAGACGGCCCCGCTGCTGTTCACGGCGTTCGGCTACAACCTGATGAACGCCAACCCGTTCAGCGGCCCCCAGGAGTCCCTGCCGCTGTTCATCTGGCGGTTCATCCGGGAGCCGTCGGCAGTGGAGATCACCAGGGGGTTCACCGGCGCACTGGTGCTGATGGCCCTCATCCTGCTGCTGTTCGCCGCTGCCCGGGTCCTCGGGCGTGACCGCACCAAGGCCCGGCACCGGCGGCCGTCCCTGGCCGGCCTCCTGCCGGGTCGCCCGCCAGCCCGCCCCATCGCCGGAGTGGAGGACAACGCCGCGTGACCGACCTGTACGCGCCGCCCAGCTCGGGTGGGGACGAGCGCGCCGTCGCCCCCCCCGACCGGGAGCCGCTCGACGGCTCGGGCCCCACCACCGCCCAGGTCCCCGCCGTCCCCACCCGGCCCCCCACCGCACCCCCCGTGCTCATCGGCGGCCCCCCGCCCGGTGCGGCCACCTTGGAGGCCA
>DASZUK010000025.1:0-15155 GCA_035547695.1 Acidimicrobiales bacterium | reverse complement strand
GTACCTCCAGATCGACCACGACCGGCCGTTCGCCAAGGGTGGCCCGACGGCACTGGAAAATCTCCAGCTCTTGTGCCCGCACCACCACAAGCAGAAGACCCTGTACGGGTTCGGGGTGGTCCGGGGACCGGACGGGGCCCGGTGGGTGGGGCCGGCGGCGCGGGCCGGGCCGGACTAGCTACTGCTCGGCCAGGATGGCGGCCAGCTCGGCCAGCGGGTCGCGGACGACCGGCCCGGTGGCCTCCACGGTGGCCCGGACGATGGTGCCGTTGAACTCGAACGGCGCGTCGTAGCCGTCCCCGACGGCCGGCCCCCACTCGTACCCGCACGTCAACCCGGCACCCACCCCGTTGAACCCCGACGGCGTGAACCGGTCGATGGTCCCCTCCCCCACCACCCGGTCGTCGTACCGCAGGGTGGCCGCCCCACCCAGGCCGTCGTCCTTGACGAAGTCGAACCGGACGGTGTGCCGCCCCGGCGGCAGCGGCCGGTCGGCGGCGACCACGTGCCGGGTCTTGCCGTACAGGTTGTGCACGTACCGCACCACGCCACCGACGACGTGCAGCGACCACCCCCCCAACGCGGACCCCAGGGCCAGCAGCACCCCCTCCGCCGGCTCCCCCACCTCCACCTCCACCTCCAGGGCGTGGGACCGGTTGCGGACCTGCACGGCCACCGGCTCCGGCACCTGGGCGCCGCCCGGGAAGTACCGGCCGGACGGCCGCCGGCGGTCCGGCTTGGGGTGGGCCAGGGTCCACAGCACCCGGTTGTCGAGGGGCAGCACCTGGTTGCGCTCCGCCTCCGCCCACCACAGGTCCACCATCGCCGCCACCCGTTCCGGCTCGTCGTCGGCCAGGTCCACCGTCTCGGACAGGTCGTCGGCGACGTGGTACAGCTCCCACCGGTCGTCGTCGAACGGGGCGTTGGGGTCCAGGCCGTCGTCGTACAGCGGCCCCACCGGGTGGAACGTCACCGCCTTCCACCCCCGGTGGTACAGGGCCCGGGACCCGAACATCTCGAAGTACTGGGTGTGGTGCCGCTCCTCCGCCGCCGCGCCGTCCGGCCCGAGCAGGTAGGCGAAGCTGACTCCGTCCAGGGCGGTCTGCGGCACGTGGTCGATGGCCTCCGGCGGGTCCACCCCGACCAGCTCCAGCACGGTCGGCAGCACGTCGACGGCGTGGGTGAACTGGTGCCGGACCGCCCCGGCGGCCAGGTGGCCGGGCCAGTTGACGATGCACGGGTCGGCCACCCCGCCGTGGTGCACCTCCCGCTTCCACCGCTTGAACGGGGTGTTCCCGGCCATGGTCCAGCCCCACGGGTAGTTGTTGTGGGTCAGCGGCCCCCCGATCTGGTCCAGCCGGTCGAACATCTCGTCGGTGCCGGCCGGGTCCAGGTTGGTCAGCCGGACGTCGTTGATCGACCCGTCCGGGCCCCCCTCCGCGCTGGCCCCGTTGTCGGACACCACCACCACCACGGTGTCCTCGCCCAGTGTGCCCACGAAGTCCAGCACCCGGCCGATGTGGTGGTCGGCGTGGGACAGGAACCCGGCGAAGCACTCCATGAACCGCGCCGCCACCGCCCGCTGCCGGCCGGACAGCGCGTCCCAGGCCGGCACCCACGGCGGCCGCGGCGACAGCGCCGTCCCCGCCGGGACCACCCCGGCCGCAAGCTGCCGGGCGTGGGTCGCCTCCCGCCAGGCGTCCCAGCCGCCGTCGAACGCCCCCCGGTACCGGTCGATCCACTCCGGCGGGGCCTGGTGCGGGGAGTGGCAGGCCCCGGTGGCCAGGTACAGGAAGAACGGCCGGTCGGCGTCGGCCGCCCGGAGGTCGCCGACGAACTCGATGGCCCGGTCGGCCAGGTCCTCGGTCAGGTGGTAGCCGTCGGTCCGCGGCGGCCGGACCGAGTGGTTGTCGTGGTACAGCGCCGGCACGAACTGGTGGGTCTCCCCGCCGTGGAACCCGTACCACCGGTCGAACCCGCGGCCCAGCGGCCAGGTCCACCGCGGGGCGGCCATGTGGGTCTCGTCCTCCGGGGTCAGGTGCCACTTGCCGACCGCCAGGGTGGCGTACCCGTTGGCCCGCAGGATCTCGGACAGGAACCCGTTCTCCCGCGGCGGCCGCCCCCAGTACCCCGGGAACCCCATGGCCAGGTCGGCCACCCTGCCCATGCCGTTGCGGTGGTGGTTCCGGCCCGTCAACAGGCAGGCCCGGGTGGGCGAGCACAGCGACGTCGTCCGGAAGTTGGCCAGCCGCACCCCGCCGGCCGCCAGCCCGTCGATGACCGGGGTGGCGATGTCCGAGCCGTAGCAGCCCAACTGGGCGAACCCGACGTCGTCCAGCACCACCAGCACCACGTTCGGCGCCCCCGGCGGCGGGGCGGCGTCGTCGGGCCACCACGGCTCCGAGTCCCGCCAGTCCCGCCCGATCCTCCCCATCCCGGCCAGCATGCCCGCTGCACCAACCGCCGGGCCACCCGGCTACCGTGGTCCCGAGCCCATGGAACCGCTGGCCGATCGCTACGTGCAGGTCCGCAGCCTCACCGAGGCCCTGGCGTCACCGCTCTCCGCTGAGGACCAGACGGTGCAGTCCATGCCGGACGTCAGCCCCACCAAGTGGCACCGCGGGCACACCTCCTGGTTCTTCGAGACCTTCCTGCTGGAGCCCCACGGCTACCCGGTGCACCACCCGGCGTACGGCTACATCTTCAACTCCTACTACGAGGCCGTCGGCGCCCGGCACCCCCGGGCCGAACGCGGCCTGGTGTCCCGGCCCGGCATCGACGAGGTGGCCCGGTACCGGGCCCACGTCGACGCCGCCATGGCCGACCTGCTCGGCGGTGACCTCGCCCCGGAGGCCGCCGACCTGGCGGTGCTGGGGCTGCACCACGAGCAACAGCACCAGGAGCTGCTGCTGATGGACATCAAGCACGTCCTGTCCCGCAACCCGCTGCTCCCGGCCTACGCCGAGCCGGCCACGCCGCCGCCGGCGGTGGACGCGGCGGCGGACAAGCCGGGGTGGGTCGAGCACCGGGGCGGCCCGGTCGACGTCGGCCACCCCGGCGGCGGGTTCGCCTACGACAACGAGCTCCCCCGCCACCGCACCCAGCTCGTCCCCTTCGCCCTGGCCGACCGTACCGTGACCTGCGGGGAGTGGCTGGCGTTCATGGACGACGGCGGCTACCACCGGCCCGAGCTGTGGCTGTCCGACGGGTGGGCCGCCGTCCAGGCCCAGGGTCGGACGGCCCCGCTGTACTGGTCCGGCCCCGACGGCCACCACGACCCCACCGGCGGCGACCGGTGGCACCTGTTCACCCTGGCCGGCCACCACCCGGTGGACCCGGCCCGGCCGGTGTGCCACGTCGACTACTACGAGGCCGACGCCTTCGCCCGCTGGGCCGGCGGCCGGCTGCCCACCGAGTTCGAGTGGGAGGCCGTCGCCACCCCGTTCGCCGCCGACGAGGCCCCGGCGGACGACAACCTGCTCGCCAGCAACCCACTGGGTGACCTGCTGCACCCGGCCGGCGGCGCCGGGCGGTGGTTCGGCGACGTCTGGGAGTGGACGGCGTCGTCGTACGCCCCCTACCCCGGCTTCCGCCCGGCCGCCGGGGCCGTCGGGGAGTACAACGGCAAGTTCATGGTCAACCAGTACGTGCTGCGCGGCGGGAGCTGCTGCACCCCGGTCGGCCACCTCCGGCCGACCTACCGCAACTTCTTCCCCGCCGGCGCCCGCTGGGCGTTCAGCGGCGTCCGCCTGGCCAAGGACCTGCGCCGGTGAAGGTCGACGTCCACCTCCGCCCCGACGACCTCCGGACCGCCCTCGAGGACGACGTCCGCACCGGCCTGTCCGGCGACCGCAAGGCCCTGCCCCCGGTGTGGTTCTACGACGAGGACGGCAGCCGGCTGTTCGACGACATCACCCGGCTGCCCGAGTACTACCCCACCCGGGCCGAGCGGGCCCTGCTCCGCGACCACGCCGGCGCCGTCGCCGCCCTGGCCCGGGCGGACACCCTGGTGGAGCTGGGCGCCGGCGCCTGCGACAAGACCCGGCTGCTGCTGGACGCCATGGTCGCCTGCGGGCCGGTGGACCGGTACCTGCCGTTCGACGTGTCCGACGACTTCCTCCGGGCCGCCGCCGCCGGCCTGGACGACGACTACCCCGGCCTGGCCGTCCACGCGGTCGTCGGCGACTTCCACCGCCATCTCGACCGCATCCCCCGCGGCGGCCGGCGCCTGATCGCCTTCCTGGGCGGCACCATCGGCAACCAGACCCCGTCGCAGCGGGACCGGTTCCTGTTCGACCTGAACTGCGCCATGGACGCCGCCGACCACCTGCTGATCGGCACCGACCTGGTCAAGGACCCCGCCCGGATCGTGGCCGCCTACGACGACGCCGCCGGGGTCACCGCCGAGTTCAACCGCAACGTGCTCCGGGTGCTCAACCGGGAGCTCGGGGCCGACTTCGACCCGGACCGGTTCGCCCACGTCGCCCTCTGGAACGCCGACGCGTCCTGGATCGAGATGCGGCTGCGGTCCACCGTGCACCAGACGGTGACCATCGCCGACCTGGACATGACGGTGCCGTTCGCCGCCGGCGAGGACCTGCTGACCGAGATCAGCGCCAAGTTCACCCCCGACGGCATCGCCGACGAACTGGCCGCGGCCGGGTTCGTGGTGGACGGCCAGTGGGGCAGCGAGTTCCTGCTGACCCTGGCCCACCCCTACTGCTGAACCCAGCCGGTCGACAGCGTCGCCCACGCCTGGGCGGTGGCCACCTGCCAGAATCGTGCCGACGCTCACCGCACGGTGCCGGGCGAGCGGCAGAGGAGAGTGGGAGACGTCATTGGCTGGTCGAGCGAACCCGCGGCCGAGCGGGACCCTCGAGAACGAGGTGGTGGCGTGCCTCGCCGCGGCCGATGCGCCGATGACCGCCGCCCAGGTGCAGGCCGAGCTGGGGGGCGACCTGGCCTACACCACGGTCATGACCACCCTGGCCCGCCTCTACGCCAAGCAGGCCCTCACCCGGGTCCAGCGGGGGCGGGCCTACGCGTACGAGCTGGTGGGCGGTCCGGCGGGCGTGCGGGCGAGCCTCACCGCCTACCAGATGCAGCGGCTGCTCGACGCAGGGGCCGACCAGGCCAGCGTGCTCTCCCGCTTCGTCGACGGCCTCGACAGGGACGCCGAAGAGACCCTGCGCAAGCTGCTCGCCGACCACCCCGTCGATGCGGACCGGGAACGGCGCAGTGGCCAACGAAAGCGACGGCGGACGTGATGCTGCTCAGGGTCGTCGTGCTGCTCGCCCTGGTCCCGGTGCTGGCCGGGTTTCTCGCCGTCCCACGGGTGGCCCGGCGCATGCCGCCGGCGTCCGCCAGCGTGCTGCTGACCGTCTTCTCCCTGACCGTGTCGTCGATGACCGGGCTGATGCTGTGCCTGGCGGCCCTGTTCGGCGTGATCAGGCTGTTGCCGGCTCTTCGCCCGCATGACTGGTCGGCGCACACCCTGTACGACCAGGTTCCCATCCCCGCCGCGGTGGGCGTGGCCGCCGGCGTGCTGGCCGTGGTGCTGCTGGCCCGGGCTGGGGTGCACCTGGTACGGGTAGCCCGGAGCATGCGCCGGACGGCTGCCGCGGTCGCCGGCCTCCCGGTGGTGAACGGCCTGGCCATCGTCGACGACCCTGCGCTCTACGCCTACGCCGTGCCGGGCCGGCGGCGTCTCGTGGTGGTCTCGACCGGCGTGCTGTGGCAACTGTCCGGCCCGCAGCGCCGGGCCCTGCTGGCCCACGAGGACGCCCACCTGCGGCACCACCACCACCTCTACGTGCAGCTTTCGCGGCTCGCCGCTGCCGCCAACCCGCTCATGCGCCCGGTCGCCCGGGCGGTGGCCAGTTCGCTGGAGCGGTGGGCCGATGCCGACGCCATTCGCGACGTCGGCGACCCCGCCATCGTCGCCCACGCCTTGGGCAAGGTGGCGCTGGCGTCCAACGCCACCCTGCCCGCGCAGGCCCTGGGGGCCGCCCGGAGCGACGTGGTCGAACGGGTCCGAGACCTCCTCGAGCCGCCGACCCGTCGTCGGCGCGGTGGCCTGGCGCTGGCACTGGGGACGATGCTGTGCTGGGCCAGCTCGGCGGCTGTCCTCCTCTACGTGCGCAACGCCGTCGAGATCGCCGAGGTCGTGAGGCACTGAGCCCGGTCCGGGCGCAGCCGCTATTTACTATCCGTGGCGTAGTAGGTTAGGCTGTCCTAACACCGGACCCAAGCTCATCCGACAGTAGGTCGTCGCCATGTGCCACATCGCCAGGACACCAGGTAGCGATGTCCTGGTCTGACGCCGTCCCCAACCTGCTCATCGGGCTGCGCGAGGGGCTCGAAGCGGGCCTGGTGGTGAGTATCCTGCTCGCCGCCCTCCACAAGACCACCCCGAGCGGGCAGAAGCCCTCCACGACCCCGATCTGGTTGGGGGTGGTCGGCGCGGTCGCCATCTCCGGCAGCTTCGCCGCCGTGCTCACCTACTCGACGGACGTGCTGTCCTCCAGCACCCAGCAGGCCGTCGGGGGCATCTTGAGCGTGCTGGCCGTCGTGCTCGTGACCGGCATGGTGTTCTGGATGCGCCGCACCGCCTCCACCCTGGCTGGGCAGCTCCGCGGGGAGGTGCAACGGGCGGCGCTGATCGGCGGCGGCGCGCTGGCGGTGACGGCGTTCCTGGCTGTCGGCCGCGAGGGGCTGGAGACGACCCTGTTCCTGTGGACGGCGGTCCGGGCCTCCGGCGAGACGGTGGCCCCCCTGGTCGGTGCCGCCATCGGGCTGGCCGCGGCCGTCATCCTCTGCTGGCTGCTCTTCCGCCGGGCCATCAAGCTCAACCTCGGGGTCTTCTTCAGCCGCACCGCCATCGTGCTCATCGTCATCGCCGCGGGCATCCTCGCCTACGGCCTGGGCGACCTCCAGGACGCCGGGCTGCTCCCCGGGGCCCAGTGGGTGGCCTTCGACCTCACCGGCCACGTCGACCCCAACTCGTGGTGGGTGTCCCTCATCACCGGGGCCACCGAGCTCACGGCCAAGATGACGGTGCTCCAGGTGGTGGCCTGGGCCACCTACCTGGCGGTGGTGATCCCGCTGTTCGTCCGGGCCGGGCGCACGGTGGCCGCCGCACCCGTCCCGGTTCCCGCCGCTGGCCCCAGCCCCGGCCCCGGCCACGCCGATCGCTGGGCACGGCTGGCCGGGGGCCGCCCGTGGCTGGCCGCGGCCGTGCTGATCGCCGTGCCGGTGGCCGCCGCCGGGGCGGTCATCGCGGTCCTGCCGTCATCCAGCGGCAGCGGGACCACCGACGTCACCGTCACCGACCGGGCGTGCGGCAAGGGCTGGACGGGTGGTCGCACCGGGACCCAGACCTTCGCCGTGGCCAACAAGTCCGGCAAGGCCGGAGAGGTCATCCTGGCCAACTCGGCGGGGGCCATCGTGGCCGAGATCGAGACCATCGGCCCGGCGACCACCGCCACCATGACGGCCGACCTCGGTGCCGGCAGCTACAGCTTCCAGTGCCGCCTCTCGGGGCAGGCCATGGTGAGCTCGGCCCCGGTCCAGGTGGCCGGCAGCACTGGGAGGTCGACGACGGTGGCCGCCGTCCTGCCGGTCTCGGTGAAGGACCTGACCGGCCCCAACGACGCGTACCGGCAGTACGCGGCGGCCGACCTGGCCACCCTGGCCACCGACGTCGCCCGCATCCGGGCCGACCTGGTCGCGGGTGCCCTCCCGGCGGCCCGGGCCGACTGGTTGACCGCCCAGCTCGACTGGGAGCGGGTGGGGGCCTCCTACGACAGCTTCGGCGACCTCGGCGTCGCCATCGACGGGCTGCCCGACGGGCTGCAGGGCGGGGTCGACGATCCCCGGTTCACCGGCCTCCACCGGCTCGAGTACGGGCTCTGGCACGGGCAGGGCCCGACGGAGCTGCTGGCCGTGACCGACACCCTGCAGGCCGACATCACCAAGCTGCAGGGCAAGCTGGCCTCGACAGCCGTCGCCGGCGACCCGACCAACCTGCCCATCCGGGCCCACGAGATCCTCGAAGACGCCCTGCGGGACCACCTCTCGGGCATCGACGACCTGGGGGCCGGGGCCGCCTACCCCGAGACGTCCGCCGACCTCCAGGTCACCCGGGTGGTGCTGGGTGAGCTGGCACCGTTGATCGACGCCCGGGCCCCCAAGCTGCTGCCGACCGCCCGCACCCAGATGGACGCCCTCCAGTCCGCCCTGCAGGCGACCCAGGTCGACGGCCAGTGGCGTGCCCCCTCGGCCACCCCGCTCGCCGCCCGCCAGCAGGTGGACGCGGCCGTCGGGGCCCTCCTGGAGACCCTCTCCTCGGTCCCCGACCTCCTCGAAGTGCCCCCCTCCCACGGATGACGGACGACCCAGTGCCCCCCACCAGCGACGACGCCACCCCGGTTCCCAACCGGAACGTCAGCCGGCGCAGCTTCCTCGCCGGTGCGCTGGCCGGCGCGGCCGGCACCGCGCTGACCGGCGGCATGATGATCGGTGGGGTCGAGGCCGACAACCGGGCCGCGGCCGCCGACGCCGGGCCGCCGACCCACGACTCGTACCCCTTCCACGGCGTCCATCAGGCCGGCATCCTCACCCCGGGGCCGGCCGACAAGCAGGCGGCCGCCTGCTATGCCGCCTTCGACGTCACCGCCACCGGTCGGGCGGGCCTGGCCGGGCTGCTCCGGACCCTCACGGCCCGGGCCCGTTTCCTGGCCGCCGGCGGCACCCCGCCCGACCTCGGCGTGGGCAGCCCACCCTCGGACAGCGACGTCCTCGGTCCGGTGGTCCCCGCCGACGGGCTGACGGTCACCCTGTCGGCCGGCTCCACCCTCTTCGACGACCGGTTCGGGTTGGCCGGGGCCAAGCCCAGGAAGCTCACCCCCATGCGGGTGTTCCCCAACGACTCCCCGGACCCGGCCTGGCTCCACGGCGACCTCCTGCTACAGCTCTGCGCCAACCATGCCGACGTGGTCCACCACGCCATCCGCGACATCACCAAGCACACCCGGGGCGCCATGCAGCTCCGGTGGAAGATGGAGGGGTACAACTCGCCACCCCGGCCCTCGGGCACCTCCCGCAACCTGCTCGGGTTCAAGGACGGCACGGCCAACCCGACCGGCTCGCTGGCCACAGCCCTGGTGTGGGTGGACGACCCGGCCGAGCCGCGGTGGGCTCGCGGCGGGTCGTACCAGGTGGTCCGGCTCATCCGGATGCTGGTCGAGTTCTGGGACCGGGTCTCCATCAACGAGCAGCAGAACATGTTCGGCCGCCGGCGGGACTCCGGGGCGCCGCTCGACGGCAACAACGAGTTCGACGCCCCCGACTACGCCGCCGACCCCCATGGCTACGTGATCCCGCTCGACTCCCACATCCGCCTGGCCAACCCCCGGACCAGGGCCACCGCCGACCAACGGATCATCCGGCGCTCCTACAACTACGACCTCGGCGTGGACCAGAACGGGAACCTCCAGGCCGGCCACATCTTCACCGCCTACCAGCAGGACGTCCGCCGCCAGTTCGAGACCATCCAGAAGCGGCTCATCAACGAGCCCCTCGTGGACTACGTCCAGCCGTTCGGCGGCGGGTACTTCTTCGCGTTCCCCGGCGTGCGGGACCGGACCGACTGGTACGGGCGGGGCCTGCTGGCAGGGGTGACCGCCTAGCTAGCCGGCGGCTAGCCGGCGCCGGCCCACTGCGCCGGCGGGTCGCTGGCCGGGAAGGACTCCTGGTCCTCCTCCTCGACCTCGTCGTCCCCCTCCGGCCGGTCGTCGTCGGGCTGGCCGCGGGTCATGGGGTCATGGCCACGGCGGCCTCCGGGGTGGCCACCCGGAAGTTGAAGCTCTCCTCCAGGTACAGGCTGACCTCGTCGGCGTCGTGGTGGTCGTACCCGATGGACAGGTCCTGGCCGGACTCGAACAGGAAGTCGCCGCCGCGGAGGCTGACCACCACCGCCCCTTCGACCCCGGGGGCCCACACGATGGGCCCGCCCAGGATCTGGCGGAGGTGGTCGAAGACCAGCAGGCCGCCGTGCTCGGTGGCCTCCACCACCCCGGTGTAGCCGTCCGGCCCCAGGGCCAGCCCGTAGGGGCCGCTGATGCCGGCGGTCAGCAGCAACTGCACCGCCCTGGCCACCCGGCTGGGGTAGTCGGCGTAGGCGGTACCCAGCTCGATCGGCTCGTGCGGGCAGGCCTGGGTGATCCCGGTGATGCCGGCCGCGTCCCAGCCGTGGAACACCGCCACGTTCTCGGCCAGGGCGATCCGCCGGGCAGCCTCGTCCAGGGGGCCCAGCTCGATGTCGGCGGCGCCCCGGTCGGCGTCCATGAGCTCGTCGCGGGCGATCGAGAACTGGGCCCGCAGTTCCACCAGCGGCAGGACCCGGCGCTGCCGGGCCACCAGCCCGTCGCCGGCTGCCGCCACCGCCTTGGTCCGGCCGAGGTTGGTGGCCGAGTGCTGCCATCCCCGGGGCCCGCCGAAGTCCACCAGCTTCCGGGCGGCCAGGGCCGGGACGAGCCGCTCCCTGGCCTCGTCGTCCAGTTGCTGCCACCCCTCCTCGGTGATGGGGGCGTGGGAACGCAGCAGGTGGTTCATCGGGTCTCTCCCTTCAGGCCCCCGATACCCAGGGAACCGTCACCGACCCCCGCATCGGCCTCGGCCTCGTGCTCGATCTCGGTCACCGGAGCGGTGGTGAACAGGTACGTCCGCAGGTGCTGGTCCAGCACCGGGTCGTGCCGCCGCAGCCACTCCAGGGTCATGGCGGCGTGCTCCTTCTCCTCGTCCCGGTTGTGGGCGAGGACCGCCGCCAGCTCGGCGTCGTCGGTGGCGTTGACCCGCTGGTCGTACCAGTCGACGGCCTCCAGCTCCTCCTGGATGGACGCGAGGGCCCGATGCCGGTCGACGGTCTGCGGGGACAGCTTGTCCCCGGCCTCGTGCAGTCCGGCGCTCTGGGCCATCGTCTCCTCCTTCTTCGACCGTGGTCACGGTAGCAAGCCGTGGTACGGCCTGCCTCATCCCGACTCCTGCCCAAACCGGCCCCGGCCGAAAAGTACCGGCCGGGTCAGGCCGCGCCGACGAAGGCGGCGATGTCGGGGGTGCCCCTGCCGGTCACGTAGTCGTAGCCCGGGGTGCAGGGGTACGGGATGTTGGAGCCGACGGTGACGTCGTTGAACGACGCCGCCGGCTCGGCGTAGATGGTGTCGCCGGCGAACCCGAGGGTGCCGCCGTGGGCGGCCTGGGCCCGGGCCCAGATGCCCATCCACGCCGGCGACGACCCGCTGGTGCCCCCGACCACCTCGGTCTGGCCGTTGACGACCACGTCGAACCCGCTGTCGGGGTCGGCGTCGAAGGCCACGTCCGGCACCCCCCGGCTGAGGCCGAGGTTGGAGCCGCCGACCGCCGCCTGGTCGGACGGCTCCGGCTCCAGCACGGCCGGGCCGCCGCCGCCGGCGTACCAGCCGACCTCGCGGAGCGGGCTGGGGGCGCCCAGGATGGTGGTGCCGCCGACGCCGACCGCGTACGGGGACGCCGCCGGGTAGGTGACGTCCGGCAACCCCACCGGCACCCCGTTCTCGGCCACCAGCACCGGGCACGACGCCCCGGTGTCGCCGGAGGCCCCGAACAGGGTCTGGCCCTGCGCCACCGCCTGCTCCAGGGTCTGGTCGTTCGCCGGCAGGAACCCGGACGCGTCGGCCAGCAGCTCGCACTCGCCGGCCGAGAAGTTGGCCTGCCCGGCCTGGTCGTCGGTGACCCAGCGGGCGATCTCGGTGAGGATTGTGGCGTCTGTCAGCGAGCTGCCGTCGTACACCAGCAGGCTGGACACCTCACCGGCCAGGCCGGTGGCGTACTGGGTGTCCAGGTCCCACTCGTCGTCGCCGGCCGTTGTGGTGGACGCCGGCCCGGTCGGCACCGTGGTCCACGGCACCACCGGCAGGTCGTACCGCTGCTCGAACGTCGCCAGGTCGGCCTTCGGCTGGGCCACTGTGCCGGTGGCGATCACCGCCACGGCCTCCCCGGCGCCGGTCTGGCCGGCGGGGGCGTCGTAGAACGACCAGAACTGCTGGGGGTCGTAGCTGGTCGGGAACGACACCGTCGGCGCGGCCAGCGGCGACAGGCCGACCCGGTCGAGGGTGGACAGCCCGGTCACCGACAGCAGCCCCAGCGACGCCGGGACGGTGGCGGCGGAGGTGCTGGACACGTAGGTGCGGCCGCCGGCGGCGTACCGGTGGAAGCCCACCCCGAACGCCCGGCCGACCGCGGCCAGGCTGCCGGTGACCTGCACCAGGGTGCGGTTGGCGGACACCGACGACACCGCCAGGCCGGCCCCCTCGGCCCACGACGCCACCGCCTGCACCGCGGCCGCCGACGGGCCGAACCGGTCCGCGAAGGCGGCCGGGGTCAGGAACCGGCGGTAGTCCGGGCTGGACCGGTCGTACAGGCCGGCCAGCAACGACCGCAGCCCGGACTGGTCCTGCAGCGGCAGCGCCAGCGTGACGGTCAGCCGCCCGGTGGTGGCCGGGCCCAGGTCGGTGGCCCCCCGCACCAGTTGCGGCACGGTGCCGGGGACCGTGGCGGTGGTGGCGGCCGGCGACGCCGTGGCAGCGGCGGTGGCGGCGGCCGGCGACACCGTGGCGGCCACCACGGCGAGGCCGCCGGCCACGGCGGCGACCAACCTGGTGGTGGCGGTGCGTCGGATGAATGGCATGGTTTCCTTCCTTGTCGTGGTCGTGGTGGCCTTGTGGTGGTCAGGCCGGCCGGTTCAGCGGCAGCCGGCGGCGGGTGGGACTGGTCTCCTGGGCCGGCATGGCGTTGCCGGACGGCACCGGGTACGGCAGGCCGACGTCCGCGGTGCCGGCCATGGCGTTCAGCACCGCCTGCTCGGCCACCGTCGTTGTGCCCAGCGACGTCTGCGGCAGCGCCGGCACCGGGAGCACCGGGGGCAGCGGGAAGGTGAACGCCTCGGTCATGTCCCCGGTGGCCCGGCGGCGCCAGGCCGACAGGTTGGGCACCTCGACCCCGAACCGGGTCTCCAGGAACCGCAGCACCGAGGTGTGGTCGAACACCGTCGAGCAGACGTTGCCGCCGGCGGCGAACGGGGACACCACCAGGCAGGGCACCCGGAACCCCAGGCCGACCGGGCCGGCGACGCCGGCGGCGGCGGCCGGTAGCGGGGACACCGTCAGCCACTCCCCGTCGGTCCCGGCCGGGGGCACCGGTGGGGGCACGTGGTCGAAGAACCCGCCGTTCTCGTCGTAGACGACGAACAGCACCGTGGTGGCCCACACGTCGGGGTTGGACACCAAGGTGCCCAGGATGGCCTGCACCAGGTTCTCCCCGTACTCCGGCGGGGCCGCGGGGTGCTCGCACTGGGCCAGGGACGGCACGATCCAGCTCACCTGCGGCAGCCGCCCGGTGGCCACGTCGGCGGCGAACCCGGCCGGGTACTGCGGCAGGTTGGCCTGGGCCGCCATAGCCACCTCGGCGGCGGTGGCCGGCTTGGCGAACGGCCGGAAGTACGGCAGGGGGCTCAGGGTGAGGTCGGCGGAGGGGTCCTGGTACACCTTCCAGGTCACCCCGGCCTGGCTGAGCCGCTCCGGCATGGTCTCCCAGGTGTAGGTGCCGTAGTGCTGCGCCCGGTTGGCCACGTAGGTCTCCAGCACCGGGCCGCCGCCGGTGCCGCCGGGATCGATGGACGCGGACAGCGCCATGCACCGGTTGGGGTCGGTGGGCCCCAGGACGGAGCAGTGGTACCGGTCGCAGATGGTGAAGGCGTCGGCCAGGGAGTGGTAGAAGGGCAGGTCCCCCCGGGTGAAGTACCCCATGGTCAGCGGGCCGTTGTCGGCGCCGTCGGCGGCCAGGTGGGTGGTCACGAAGGCGTCCATGGCGCCGCCGTTCCAGCACCGGTGCTGGGGGCCCCAGTCGTGGGTGATGTCGTTGGTGGCCTCCCCGTCCTGCAGCGGCGGGTTGCTGACCAGCTCGAACGGCTGCAGGTACCCCGATGCCGCCGGCCCGACGCCGGGCTGGTAGCCGAACTGGCCGAACACCGGGTACCGGCCGGCCCGCTGCACCGGCACCGCCGGGTCGCTCCACCCGCGCACCCCGGACAGGGTGCCGAAGTAGTGGTCGAAGGACCGGTTCTCCTGCATCAGCACCACCACGTGGTCGATGTCGCCCACCGACGACCCCGAGCCGGCCCGGGTGGCCAGTGCCCGCTCCAGCAGCCGGCCCTGGCCGCCGGTCAGGCCGCTGGCGCCGGCCGGCCGGCCACCCGCCACCAGGCCGGCGCCGGCCGCCAACCCGGCCGCCAACAGGCCGCGGCGGGACACCATCGGTCCCTTCCACCCCCGTTGCCCCATGCGCCGGCTCCTGTCCGCGTCCGACCAACCCCGACGTCGGAATAACGGCGGCCCGGCGGTGACCTCACATGAACTTTTCCGGGACCGGCCACTCCCGGCGGGCGGCGCCGTCGTTGGCGACGGCCACGAAGTGGTGGTGGGCCTGCTACGGCTCCTGCCGGGACCAGGTCACTGCTGGTACCCCTCCACGGTGCCGGCCGGGCGCTGATGGGCCGTCGAGGGGTCCTTGCCGGCGTCCCGGAGGGCCCGGCGCTGCCGCAGCAGGTCCCAGAGCTGGTCGAGGGTGACCTCCAGGTCGTGCAACCGTGCCTGGTCGTCGGCGGACAGGCCGTCGCCGACGTGGGCCTCCTCCAGCCGGCGCTCCTCTTCGGCCAGCCGGCCGATCCGTTCGATGATGTCGCGGTCGTCCATGGTGGCAGGCTAGACAGTCATCCCGCCGGCTCGCTCGCCGTCACCGACCGGGCCCGGCCGGCCAGGGTGGGCAGCAGGGGGGCCAGGGTGCGGTGGCGGCGGCAACCGGCGTAGACCCCGGCGCCGTACACCACCTGGTCGACGGCGAAGGTGGCGACGTACCGGACCGGGTTGCCGCGGCGCCGCCACCAGCCGGCCAGCGGCGGGGCCAGCACCAGGGCGGCGACGGCCCACCGCCGCCGCCGGCGGCGACGGCCGGGGACGGCGGCCACCGCCGCGGCGGCCGGCAGGGCGAACTGCAGGGTCCAGCGGCCGAACCCCAGCCAGGTCTGCCACAGCCCGGAGGCCGACGATCGGACGGCGGTGGCC
>DASZUK010000024.1:0-114185 GCA_035547695.1 Acidimicrobiales bacterium | reverse complement strand
GTAGCCCTTCCCGTCGGGGGTGGCGGCGATGTTGTAGATGGGGGCGTTCAGCGGCTTGCCGCCCATCGAGCCGTAGAAGGGGGCGTTGCCGAAGGCGAAGATGCCGCCGTCGGCGGCCACCTCCCAGTAGCCGGTGGAGGCGTTGGCCGGTGTCGGCGTGGGCGTGGGGGTCGGTGTCGGCGTGGGTGTGGGTGTGGGTGTGGGTGTGGGTGTGGGTGTCGGCCGGCTGATCGGGTCGGTGGACGGGGCCACCGGGGTCCCGGTCAGTTGGGCCTCGGTGGGCGAGGTGGTAGGGGTGACGGTGGCAGTGACACAGCCGGTGGCCTGGTCGTAGACCTGGTCGCTGAAGGGCGCCCAGGCGGTGCCGTTCCACCAGGTGAGCGACTGCCCCCCGGGGCCGAGTGTGCAGACGGTGACGGTCACCGAAGAGAAGGCGCTCCCGGTGGCCACCTTCACGTCGAAGTAGACGCCGGTGCCCCCCGACACCGTGCCGGCAGTGGGGTTGTCGGCGTACTTGGCCACGGTGAGGGCCCCCTGGCCGGCCCCGCTGGCGGTGACCGGGGCGGGTGCCCCTGTGGTGGCTGGTGGTAGGGCGGCGGTGGCGGTTCCCGACGGTGTCGACGAGGAACCGCCACTGGCTGTGGTGGTGCCGGCCGGCGGGGGCGGCGGGGTGGGCCCGGTGAGCGGGTCCGACAGGGTGCCGAACGAGGTGCCGACCACCCCGTTGACCGCCTGGGTGGAGGCCCGGAGGTTCGAGCTGGCTGTTGTGCCACCGGCGGCGATCGGGAAGCCCCCGTCGGGGTTCTGTTCGGCCGCCAGGAACGCCTGGGCGGCGGCGATCTGTGTGGCGTAGAAGGTGGACAGTCCCATGGCCATGACGG
The DNA here is from genome assembly GCA_035547695.1 of Acidimicrobiales bacterium. Classification (GTDB taxonomy): domain Bacteria; phylum Actinomycetota; class Acidimicrobiia; order Acidimicrobiales; family RAAP-2; genus DASZUK01. Next base: position 113,304 of record DASZUK010000024.1, on the reverse strand, counting down.
CCAGGGCCGTCGAGTTGACGCTGCCTGTGCCCGAGGCGCCGGGGAACCCGCCGTCTGCCTCCTGCTGGGCGACCAACCAGTCGAGGCCGGACTGCACGGCCAACTGGGCCGTTGTGGACGGTGTGAGGGCGAGGGCCATCACCGCCATGGCCGTGGAGTCCACTGTTGTTGTCGTCCAGGCCGGGATGGCCCCCGACCAGGACCCGTTGGGCTTCTGGAGGGACTCCAGGTAGGCGATCGGACTGGACGCGCCGGCCGTGTCGCCGGCCCGCAGTTGGGCCATGACGCCGAGGGCCTGGCTGAAGGTCGAGAACGATGTGGTGTAGTTCCCCGGGGCGGTGCACGAGGTGCTGACCGCGGTGCACACCGCCTGGTCCAGGGCATTGATCAGGTCGTGGCCGCCGAAGCTGTGGGGGTCCTGGCCCGTCACCTCGGCCAGGAGGGCCACCTTGCCCACGGCCCCGCCGGAGACGGGGAATGTGGGTGTGCCGATGCCGGTGTAGCTGTCGGCGTTCGCCGCCACCCATGTGGTGACCATGGCCAGCGTCGGGTCGGCGGTCTTGGCCGCCGCCAGGGCGAAGGCCCCGTCGATGGTGAGCCCCACTGTGGGGAATGTGGGCCCGAACGGGTCGTAGTGGGTGCTGTTCACCAGGTTGGCCGGGCTGGTGAGGTAGCCGACGGCCGTGGTGAGGTCGGCGGTGGCACCGAGGGTGACGGTGAACGGGGTGATGAAGGAGGCGATGGTCGTCGCCGTGGTCACCGTGGCGGAGATCGTCGTTGTCGTCGTCTTCCTGTTCTCCGGCGGGGCCACCCAGGGCGCCACCGGCGAGGTGGCCACCACCCGGTAGTGGTAGGTGGTGTTGGGCGACAGGCCGGTCAGTGTGAACGTCACCGTCTGTGTCGTTCCGGCCGGGACGGCCACCGGTCCGACGGTTGTCGACGTTGTCAGTGTCGATGTGGTGCCGTAGTCCAGGGACACGGCCTGGGCGTCGGTGCCGGCGGCGACCGAGGTGCTGACGGTCGCCGCGGTCGGCGTGGCCTCGATCGACGGGGTCGTGATGGTGGCGTCGGCGTAGGGGGCGAGCGCCCAGTCCGTCATGGCGGACGTGGTGTCCCACAGGTCGACCTGCAGCAGTCTGGTGGAGGGATGTGTGTTTGTAGACCCTATGTAGAAAGCCGTCGCCCGGTCGTACCCGGTGCCGTTGAGGGTGTTCGAGACGAAGACCTGCGGTGTCGCCGGCACCAGTCCCAGGTCGGTCGACCCGGGTGCGGCGCCGACAGCGGCGGGGGTGAGCTGGACCGAGGCCAGCCAGCGGGACGCGGCCCGGGCGGCGGCGACGTCGCCGGCTGTGCCGAGGACGGACGCGGCCGCCGTCAACCCGCGGGCCGCCATGGCCGTCGGATAGGCGTTCTCCCGTCCCTGGGAGGCAGAGCCGTTGGCCACGCCGCCGTTGAAGCCGCCGTCGGGCTTCTGCGCCACGGCCAGCTTGGCGGCGTCGGCGACGAGCACGGCACGGATCTGCGCCGTTGTGACGGTGCCGCCGGTGATCTGCGCCGGTGTCGCCTGCAGGACGGCCGCCAGGGCCACGATCCGCAGCATGGCCAACTTGATCGCACCGACTGTGCCCTTTGTTGTCTTTGTGGCAGGGGTCGGCACGGCAAAATTGGCCAGGGCGTTGACCGCCGCGGCCGGGACAGCGCCCCCGGCTGCCAGGAGCGCGGCGATCGGCGGTCCCTGGACCTGCGGTGTGCCGGTGGGTGTGACCACTGTCTGCGGCTTGCCTGTCACCTTCACGTTCTTCGGGAACAGGCCGTTCTTGGTGCCGGCCGGGGCGGCGGCGATCCTCGCCACCAGTGTCGAGATCTCCGCCGCGTCGGCGGATGTGTGGAGGGCGACAAGGGTGGTGAGGAGGGCAGAGGCACCGCTTGTCATCAGCGTCGTGGCGGTCGTGCCCGCTCCCACGATGTGGAAGGTGGTCCCTGTGAAGGCCGACTTCGCCTCGTTCGCCCGGAACGCGGCGAGCAGCGAAGGGTCGGTCTGGCCGGCCGTCTCCCCGGCGTCCAACAGGGCCTGGAGGTACCCACGGATGGCTCCCTCATCGCCCGCGCTGCAGTTCGCCGGCTTGCCGTAGGCGCCATTGACGCACTGTGTGGCCATGGTCGTGAACGCGGTAGCGGCCCATCGTTCGGCCAGGGTGAGGGCTGTCGTCGAAGTCGGCTCGGGCTTCCCGGTAACTGCGACCGGTCCTCGACTGTCCATGACCGGGACCCGGGGCGCTGTCCCGCCGTAGGACCAGGCCTGGAACGGGGCGTTGGTGCCGTTGCTGTCCGGGCTGCCACCGCCCACCCCGCTGTACCCCCAGGGGTTGCCCCGCTTCTTGGCCAGCCAGTAGGACCAGTAGCTGCCCCTGGTGCCACCGGTCCCGACGGTGCCGTGGGCGGGGCATGTCGCCCCCGGACAGCCTGTGATGGTTGTCAGGAAGCCGGGCACGCCAGGGCGGGTGCCGAAGGTGAAGCCGGCGTCGATCAGGGCCTGGAACCCGCTGGTCTGCTTGGCGACTGTCGGGGCGCAGGCCACGTCGATCTTGCCGCTGCCGAGCACCCCGTAGTCGACGAATTCGGTGACCCCCGCTCCCGGCTGGCAGGGCTCCCATTCTGCGATGAGGGCCGGGTAGGGGTTGGGGACGGTCGTTGTCACCGCCCCGGCCACCGCCGCCGGTCCCGCGCTGGCCAGCCCCAGGGCGCCGGCCAGCGCCACCACCAGCATGGAGCCGGCCAACCCCGCCACTCCGAGGGCCCGAGCCGCCCGCCGTCCTGCTCCCGCCGCCTTGTGCACTGCTCCCTGCTTTCGGTTTCTCGCCCGCCCGCCTGGCGGGGCGCCTGTTCGTCGGTCGTTCCTGCCATCCGGGTGGCCCGGCGACCCGGCGGGAGCGGTCCCCGCCGGGTCGTCGGTTCCCGGTCGCCATGCGGCGCCGTCAGATCAGCGCCGTGTAGGGCGTCCCGGTCAGCCCCTGCACCCCCTGGGTGGTGGCCCGGACGTTGCCGGGACCGGTCGCCGTGCAGGCCGGAAGGCTGCCGGCTGTGGGTGTCATCGGCGTGGTGTTCTGCGCGGCCTCCAGCCAGCTCACGCCTCCGGTGATGTCTGTGGCGAACGGCGCTGTCGCGCTCCTCGGATCAGGAACCAGGCCCTCGACGGCCAGAGCGGTGCTGTTCACGCTGGGGAACGTTGTTGTGAAGCTGGTGAATGTGCAGTGGTTCCGCCAGGTGACCTGTGTCGGGCCGACTGTGCTCACTGTCTTCACGGAGTCCAGCCATGTGCTCGCCACCTCACCGGCCAACACCGCGCCCGCGTCACCGGCCACTGTCCCGTAGTACAGGAGCGCCTGGGCCACGGCCCCGGTCGTGTCCACGTCCCCGCCGGCGAGTGTGCAGGGACTGAATGTGTATGTCGACGGGTAGCCACCGGTGGTGCAGGCCTGGTTCTCCAGGAAGGTCACCGCTGCCGGAAGTGTGGGGTACCCCGGGTCGTTGTGCTCGAGGACGATGATGGCCAGGGCCTGGGTCGTCGGGTTGGAGAAGAACCCGTGGAGCTCGCCTGTGGCGTCGATGGTGCCCTCGAGGTCGGCGACGAGATCGGTGCCACTGATGAACGTCCTCGGTGTGGCACCGGCCACGTCGGCCGCCAGGGCCACCTTGGCCACGGCGCCGGGCACGTACTTCAGTGTCGTTGGTGCTGTCGGTGTCGGCTTCTCGATGTAGTTGGCGACGAAGGTATTTGTCGGCGTGCTCAGCCATGTGGCGATGGCCGCGACCTCCGGGGAGAATGTCGTGCCACTCGTTGTCCCGGCGGCGGCGAAGGCGAACAGCCCGTCGGCCGTCAGGCCCACTGTGGGTGTTGTCGGGTGGAATGTGGGTGTGTCGAAGTGGTCCGCTGTCGGTCCTTGCAACTGGCTCGCCAGCCAGGTGGCGGCGGCCGTGCCGGCCGGCGTCGGGTTGGCACCGGCCACCCCTCCGCTCACGGCGACGCCGGCACCGACCCCCGTGACGGCGATGCCGGCGGCCGCGGCCGTCTTCCACAGTCGTTGTCGAACCAGTCCTCGCCAAACCCGGGCGTTGACCATGGTGGGCTCCTCTCCCCTCGGGCGCTCCCCCCAGAAGGGCCCCCGATGCGGAGCAGGAGGACTGCCGTCAGCCCGAAACACGAAACCCCGTGCCGCCTACGCAAAGCGCAGGAGCACGGGGCGGAATCGGGACGCCGCAGCATCCTCGGCTCCGTCCCGCGAACCACGACGAGACGAACACCACACGTTCCGTGGGCAGGCATTCCGACTTGCCGGGGATCTTGGCGGCTCCGGCTTACGGCTGCGGGTCAGTGCCGGACTCTCACCGGCTTCCCCTGCACCACGAAGTTGTCGTATTCAGTTGTCCGGCCCGACGGTCTCCCGGCGAGCCGGTAGGGACGGTACGCCCGGCAGGACAGGTTGTCAACCATCCAGCGCAAGAACCCACGGCGCAGGCCATTCCCGCCGGACGAACAGCGCCGGGCCGGGCGGGCGTTGCATGATGGTGCGGTGAGGATCGTCTCGTTGCTGCCGTCGGCCACCGAGATCGCCTTCGCCCTCGGCATCGGCGACCAGTTGGCCGGGAGGAGCTTCGAGTGCGACTACCCGGCTGCCGCCCGCCACGTCCCGGTGGTCTCGGGCACGGCTCTTCCGACCGACCAACCGCTCAGCGCGTCGGAGGTGGACGTCGAGGTGAGCAGCCGGGTGGCGGCCGGCGAGCCGATCTACACCCTCGACGACGCCCGGATCCGAGCCATCGACCCTGACGTCATCTTGGCCCAGGACCTCTGCCGGGTCTGCGCCGTCCCGTCGGGCGCGGTCGAAGAGGCCCTCGGGGTGATCGGCTGCCACGCCGAGGTGGTCTCCCTCGACCCCGGCCGCCTCGACGAGGTCATCGGCTGCGTCGGGACGGTGGGCCGGGCCACCGGGACCGAGCCGGCGGCCGAGCACCTGATGGCGAACCTGCGGTCGAGGGTGGCCGCGGTCCGGCGGCGGGTGGGGGGACGGCCGCGACCCAGGGTGTTCGTCCTGGAGTGGCCGGACCCGCCGTTCAACGCCGGCCACTGGGTGCCCGACATGGTGGAGGCCGCCGGCGGGGTGCCGGTCCTGGCGACGCCGGGAGAACGCTCGCGCCGGCTCACCTGGGAAGAGATCGCTGCCGAAGCCATCGACCTGACGGTCTTCAGTCCCTGCGGCTTCGACCTGGACGGGGCGGTGGCAGAAGCGGCGTCGTTCCTCCATCGGCCGGAGGTCGCCGCCCTGGGCCGGGTGGTGGCCGTCGACGCCAACGCCAACTTCTCCTGCCCGGGGCCTCGGGTGGTGGACGGCGTCGAGCTGCTGGCCGACCTGCTCCACCCCGACACGCCGGGCGCCGTTCCCCGGGGCGCCCGGGTACTGCGGTGACGCTCCCCGGCAACCGGCTGACGACCGGCCGAGGAGCAGCCGATGCGCGGCCGATGCGCAGCCAGGGGACCTACCGGCGTGCCCCCGGCGGGGTAGCCGCGGGGAGCACGTCGGCGTAGGCGAAGCCGTCCCGCTCCAGCGTCTCACCGACGGTGACGTCCAACGGACGGGCGAAGCCGGGGGCGGCGACCACCAGCGTGTGGAACTCGCCGTTCTCCCCGCAGGGGTCGACGCCGGGCGGCAGGTCGGCGAGGAACGCCTCGTCGTACCATCGCCCCGCCAGCTCCCGAGGCAGGCGGCGGAGGTCCACACAGGTGACCACCGCCCGGACGCCGAGGGCGACGAGCTGGCCGGCGACGGCATCGGTCGGTCGTCGCCAGAGGGGGAAGCGGGCGGAAAGGCCGGAGCCGGCCAGCATCTCTTCTCGGTACCGACGGATGTCCTCCAAGAACAGATCGCCGAAGACCACGACCTCCACGTCGTCTGCCCGGGCGTCGGCGACGGCCGCGGCCATGCGCTCCTGATAGGTCTCGTCGGAACAGGGCCACGGCAGGTCCACCACGTGCAGCCGGAGGCCGAGCGCGTCCGCCTGGGCGTCGAGCAGGGAGCGGCGGACGCCGTGCATCGCCACGCGTCCGGCCTCCGCGTTCACCGTGGTGAGCAGGCCGACGACCTCGACGTCACCTGCGGCGCGCACCTCGTGGAGGGCGAGGGCGCTGTCCTTGCCGCTGGACCAGCTCATCCAGGCCCGCGGGCCGCCGCCCGCCGCCACCGCGGCCAGCTCGGTGCCGGCCGTCACGACTGGAGCGGCGCCCGTAGCCATCCGACCATCTGCCTGACCACCTCGTAGGCATCGAGCCGAGCTTCGGTGCTCCCGGCCGCCTCGGCCGCGCTGAACGCACCCCACATCCGTTCGACCACCGACGGGCCGACGAAGAGAAGGGACTCGGAGCCGGCCGACGCCCACCGGGCGAGCACGTAGTGGACGAGCGCGCCCAACGGGATGCCGGAGCTCGCGCTCAGCGTCCGCAACGTTGCCAGGGGGTCGACGTGCGAGTAGAGCGCCACGTCCGCCTTCAAGTTGGCGTCCGGGTCGTCGTCGGGCCAGGACCCGGTCCATCGAACGAGCTCGATCGCCCCGTCGCCCATCGGCGTGCGGCCCCCGGAGGCTCAGGTGGGTCGGGCCAGGCTGGCGGCGATGCCGACGATGGGCTGGTTGAGGGGCTTGCCGCCCATCGAGCCGTAGAAGGCGGCGTCACCGAAGGCGAACAGGCCGCCGTCCGACGCGACTTCCCAGTAGCCCTGGCCGTCCGGGGTGGCGGCGATGCCGACGATCGGCTTGTTGAGGGTCTTGCCGCCCATGGAGCCGTAGAAGGCGGCGTCACCGAAGGCGAACAGGCCACCGTCGGCGGCCACCTCCCAGTAGCCGAGCCCGTCGGGGGTGGCGGCGATGCCGACAATCGGCTGGTTGAGGGACTTGCCGCCCATGGAGCCGTAGAAGGCGGCGTCACCGAAGGCGAACAGGCCGCCGTCCGACGCGACTTCCCAGTAGCCCTGGCCGTCCGGGGTGGAGGTGAGGCCCACGACGGGCTGGTTCAAGGCGGTGCCACCCATGGACCCGTAGTAGCCGGCGGTCCCGAAGGCGAACAGGCCCCCGTCCGAGGCGACCTCCCAGTAGCCGGTCCCCGACGGGCCGAACGGGATGGGCAGGCCGGCGAGGGCCGGGACGGCCTCGTAGGTGGCGATGAGGTTGGGGGATGTTGTGGTCCCGGGGAACGTGAAGGCGCCGACGGCTGTCCCGGCGGTGAGCCGGAAGGAGAGCAGCGTCGACAGTGGGCTGGCCGACCCCTTGGTGAACGATGCTGTCGCCGGTGTGGCGCCGAGGGCCAGCAGCCCCTGGATGACCAGCGCGGTGGATGTGGGCTGCGATGTCTGAGGGGCGGCCTCGCTGTTGGGGAGGTAGGACCAGCCGGCGTCGGCGTCCTGTCCGGCGGCGAAGAAGCCGAGGGCGCCACCGGCGGTGGCCGACGTGAGCGCCTTCTGGGCGGCGAGCCCCTCCACGGCCAACGCGGTGGAGTTGGTGTCCGGTCCCATGAATGTGGCGGGGTTCCCTGTGCAGGGGTTCAGTGCCTGGTCGGGGAGCGACCACCCGCCGCCGGGGCACTGCTGGGCCGTCAACCAACTGACGGCGGCGGCGACCGGCGCGGTGCCGTGCACGCCGGCCCCGGCCAGCGCGGCGAGGGCCAGGCCCTGGTCGTAGGTGCCGGCCGCGTATGTGGCCAACTGTGTCTCGGTGCCGAACAGGCCGGCGTCGTCGCCGGTGGACTGCTGGGTGGCGAGCAGGCGGGCCACGAGGTCCGTGCCGCCGAAGCTCCGCGGGTCGACCCCGAGCGCCTCGGCGTCCAGGGCCAGCAGGGCCAGCGGGCCGGGGCCGTCGGCGCCACCTGTTGTCACGTAGCTGGCGAGGTTGGCCCCGAGGTACGAGAGCGCCTGCCTGGCCAGCGGCAGGTCGGTGCCGGCGGCGGCGAGGGCGAGCACGCTCTCGGCGGTGGCGAAGAGGTACGGCTGGCTGGAGCCAGGCGTGAGCGGGATGAACCCTTGGTCGTTGAACTGTCCGGCCAGCCATCCCGCCGCCTGCCGCGCCGCCGGCAACTGGGGGAGCTGGGGTGCGGCCGAGCTCGCCGCGCTCGCCGAGCTCGCCGCGCCGGCGGTGACGGTCGACGCGAGGCCGACCCCGAGGGCCAGGGAGGTGGCCAGTGCGGCGGCGGCGATCCGGCGGGGATGGGTCATGGTCTCTCGCTTCCCGGACGGACCCCGGGAGCCCCCCGCCGAAGGGGTGACCACCGAGCCCCAGTCCGTGTGTCTCGACGTTGGGAGCTCGACCACCGTGGAGGTATCCCGGCTCGCAACGGGCCGTCGGGCTCGTTGCCTACGGTTGCGGACCAGCGCCGGGCTTCGACCGGCTTCCCCTCCGCGGTGGCATTGCCTACTGCTACTGCGTCTCCGGGAACGGTAACACGGGGGCGGCTCAGCCTGTGGCATTGCCCGACGACGCGCCCACACGGTCCCGGACGTGGCGTGCCGCGGCGACCAGGTTGGCCATGGCCGGGCGCACCTCCTCCCACCGCCGGGTCTTGAGGCCGCAGTCCGGGTTCACCCACAGCCGGTCGGCCGGGACCACCTCCAGGGCGGAGGTCAACAGCGCCACCATCTCCGGCGTGTCGGGGATGCGGGGCGAGTGGATGTCGTAGACCCCGGGCCCGATCTCGTTGGGGTACTCGAAGTCGGTGAAGGCGGCCAGCAGCTCCATCCGGGAACGGGACGCCTCCACCGAGATGACGTCGGCGTCGAAGGCGGCGATGGACGCGATGATGTCGTTGAACTCGCCGTAGCACATGTGGGTGTGGATCTGGGTCTCGTCCCGGACGCCGGACGACGCCAACCGGAACGCCCCCACCGCCCAGGCGAGGTACTCCTGGCGCTCGTCGTCGTGGAGCGGCAGCCCCTCCCGGAGCGCCGGCTCGTCGATCTGGATGACCTTGATGCCGGCGGCTTCCAGGTCGGCCACCTCGTCGCGGATGGCGAAGGCCAGTTGGCGGGCGGTGACCCGGCGGGGCTGGTCGTTGCGGACGAAGGACCACTGGAGGATGGTGACCGGACCGGTGAGCATGCCCTTCACCGGCCGGTCGGTGAGGGACTGGGCGTACGCCGACCACCTCACCGTCATCGGCTCGGGCCGGCTGACGTCCCCGTAGATGATGGGGGGCTTGACGCACCGTGAGCCGTAGCTCTGGACCCAGCCGTTGTGGGTGACCGCGCAGCCCTCGAGGAGCTCGCCGAAGTACTCGACCATGTCGTTGCGCTCCGGCTCGCCGTGGACGAGGACGTCGAGGCCGAGCTCCTCCTGGAAGGCCACCGCGTCGTCGATGTAGGCCCGGAGCCCCTCCTCGTAGGCCGGCGTGTCGATGCGGCCCTGGCGGTGCTGGGCCCGGAGCGCCCGGATGGCCGGGGTCTGGGGGAACGAGCCGATGGTGGTGGTCGGCAGCGCCGGGAGGCCGAGGGAGGCCGCCTGGGCCTTCCGGCGGACGGCGTAGGGCGACGTCCGCCGTTCGAGATCGGGGCGGTCGTCCGCCAGCCGCTCGGCCACCGCCGGGTCGTGGACCCGCGAGGACACCGCCCGGGACACCGCGGCGGCGCTGGAGGCGGCCAGGGCGTCGGCGACGGCCTCCCGGCCCTCGTTGAGGCCGCGGGCCAGGATGGCGACCTCCTCCAACCGCTGCACGGCGAAGGCCAGCCAGCTCCGCAGCTCCGGGTCCAGGGCGGGCTCGAGGTCGAGGTCCACCGGCAGGTGGAGCAGCGAGCAGGAGGGGCCGACCATCAGCCGGTCCGGTCCCAGCGACCGGCGGAGGACCTCCAACCGGTCCAGGGTCGCCGCCAGGTCGGTGCGCCAGACGTTGCGGCCGTCCACCGCCCCCACCGACAGGGCCAGGGTGTCGGGGGCGTCGGCCGCCGCCCGGTCCACCTGGGCCGGATCGGCGACGCCGTCGAGGTGGAGGGCGTCGACCGGGAGGCGGAGGGCCGTGGGGAGGTTGTCACCGAGGCCGGCGAAGTAGGTGGCGACCAGGACCCGGAGGTCCGGCGCCGCTTCCCGCAGCGCGGCGTAGGCCGGGACGAACGCCTCCCTTGCCTCCTGGTCGAGGTCCAGGGCGAGCACCGGCTCGTCGATCTGCACCCACGTGGCGCCGGCGGCCGCCAGTGCCTCCAGCAACGCCGCGTAGGTCCCGGTCAGCGCCGGGAGCAGGTCGAGGTTCCTCCCCCCGCCGACGTGCTTGGACAGCAGCAGGAAGGAGACGGGGCCGAGGACGACCGGCCGGGTGGCGATCCCGATGGCCGCCGCCTGGCGGAGCTCACCCAGCGGCTTCGTCGGGTCGAGGGCGAAGCGCTGGCCGGGAGCGAGCTCGGGAACGAGGTAGTGGTAGTTGGTGTCGAACCACTTGGTCATCTCCAGGGCCGTGACCCCCCGCCCGCCGAGCGTCCCGCCGCGGGCCATGGCGAAGTAGCGGTCGAGGGGGCCGACCCCGGCGGCCTGGTGGCGCTCGGGAACGGCGCCGACCAGGACGGCGGTGTCCAGGACGTGGTCGTACAGCGAGAAGTCGCCGGACGGGATGTGGTCGATCCCGACCTCGGCGTGGAACCGCCAGGCCGACTCCCGGAGCTCGGCGGCCGAAGCCCCGAGCTCGTCGGCCGAGATGCTCCCGGCCCAGTAGCCCTCCAGGGATCGCTTCAGCTCTCGTCGGGGCCCCATCCGCGGGAACCCCAGGTTCGTGGCAAGAACGGTCATCGGTCCGACCCTACCGGTCGCCCTCCAGGACGCTCCCGTGGATCAGTGCGCCTGCTTTAGGTGCTAACGATCCCCGGACGGGGAGAGCGGAACGCCCAGCGCGTCCAGGAGGCGGCGGGCTCCCTGGGTGGGCGTGATGGTGCGCCGGAGGAGCTCCCGTTCGAGCTCGGCCCCGAGCGCCCTGACGGCCGGGTCGGTGCGGAGGCGGTCGAGCAGGCGGTCCTTCACCATGGCCCACATCCACCCGCGCTGCTGCTCGTTGCGCCGCTCCTCCAACAGGCCGGCCCCGGCCAGGGCCTCCTGGTGCCGGACGACCGTCTCCCACAGCTCGTCGATGCCGGTGCCCTCGAGCCCGCTGCACAGGAGCACCTGCGGCGTCCAGGCCGGGCTGGCGGCGTCGAAGAGGTGCAGGGCGTCACCGAGCTCCCGGGCCACCCGGGCCGCTTCGTCCGCCCGGTCGCCGTCGGCCTTGTTCACCACGACGACGTCCGCCAGCTCCAGCACCCCGCGCTTGATGCCCTGCAGGGAGTCGCCGGTGCCCGGCACGGTGAGGAGGACGAAGCAGTCCACCATGTCGGCGACGGCCGCCTCGGACTGGCCGGTGCCGACGGTCTCCACGATCACCACGTCGTAGCCGGCGGCCTCCACCACCACGATCGCCTCCCGGGTCGACCGGGTCACGCCACCCAGCCAACCTCCCGACGGGGACGGCCGGATGAAGGCGCGCGGGTCCACGGCCAGGGAGGCCATGCGGGTCTTGTCGCCCAGGATGCTGCCGCCCCGCCGGGAGGACGAGGGGTCCACGGCCAGGACGGCCACCTTGTGGCCGGCGGCGGTGAGGGTGGTGCCCAGCCGGTCGATGCAGGTGGACTTGCCGGCGCCGGGGATGCCGGAGATGCCGACCCGCCGGGACCGCCCGGCATGGGGCAGCAGCTCGAGCAGCAGCTCCTGGGCGACCGCCGCGTGGTCGGGCCGGGTGGACTCGACCAGCGTGATGGCCTTGGCCACCAGCGCCCGGTCGCCGGCCAGGATGCCGGCCACGCAGTCGTCGACGGCGGCCGGCAGCCCGGCGGGTGCGGTCACGGACCCGCGGTTCCCGCTCCGCCGGCGCGGTCCCGGCCCGGGGCGGCCGGCGGCCCGGGCTCGGCGCCGGCCGGCCCGGCGAGGTCGGGGTCGAGGGCGGCCAGCAGGTCTGCCGCGGCCTCGGAGATGACGGTGCCCGGCGGGAAGATGGCCGCCGCCCCGGCGGCCCGGAGCTCCTCGAAGTCCTGCGGAGGGATGACGCCGCCGACGACGACCATGATGTCCCCCCGGCCGGCCGCCGCCAGCTCGTGCTTCAGCTCGGGGACGAGGGTGAGGTGGCCGGCGGCCAGCGACGACACCCCGACGATGTGGACGTCGTCCTCCACCGCCTGGCGGGCCACCTCGGCCGGGGTCTGGAACAGCGGGCCGACGTCGACGTCGAAGCCCAGGTCGGCGAAGGCGGTGGCGATGACCTTCTGGCCCCGGTCGTGGCCGTCCTGGCCCATCTTGGCCACCAGGATGCGGGGGCGGCGGCCGTGGCGCTCGGCGAACGCCTCGACCACGGCGCGGACCCGGTGGGCGGCGGGGGACTCCCCGACCTCGGCTCGGTACACCCCGGAGATGGTACGGATCCGCGCCGTGTGCCGTCCGTAGACCTTCTCCAGGGCCTCGCTGATCTCCCCCACCGTGGCCCGGGCCCGGGCAGCGTCGACGGCCAGCTTCAACAGGTTGTGGTCGAGGCCGCCCGGCCGGGTGCCCGCCGCGGCCCCGTCGACGGACATGGCGGCGGCCTCGGTCAGCCGTTCGAGCGAGGCCGTGCAGGCCGCGTCGTCCCGCTCCTCGCGGAGCCGGCGGAGCTTGGCGATCTGGCTGGCCCGGACGGCCGAGTTGTCGACCTTGAGCACCTCGATGGGGTCGTCCGCGTCGGCCCGGTACTTGTTGACCCCCACCACGGTCTGCCGGCCCGAGTCGATGCGGGCCTGGGTCCGGGCCGCCACCTCCTCGATCCGGAGCTTCGGGATGCCGGCCTCGATGGCCTTGGTCATGCCGCCGGCGGCTTCCACCTCCTCGATGTGGGCCCAGGCCCGGCGGGCCAGCTCGTAGGTGAGCCGCTCGACGTGGTAGCTGCCGCCCCAGGGGTCGATGGTGCGGCAGGTGGCCGACTCGTGCTGCAGGAACAACTGGGTGTTCCGGGCGATCCGGGCGCTGAAGTCGGTGGGCAGGCCGAGGGCCTCGTCGAGGGCGTTGGTGTGCAGGGACTGGGTGTGCCCCTGGGTGGCCGCCATGGCCTCGACGCAGGTGCGCATGACGTTGTTGAAGACGTCCTGGGCGGTCAGCGACCAGCCCGACGTCTGGCAGTGGGTGCGCAGCGACAGCGACTTGTCGCTCTGCGGCGAGAACTGCCTCACCAGCTTGGCCCACAGCAGCCGGGCCGCCCGCATCTTGGCCACCTCGGTGAAGAAGTGCATGCCGATGGCCCAGAAGAACGAGAGCCGGGGGGCGAAGGCGTCGATGGTGAGCCCGGCGTCCAGGCCGGCCCGGATGTACTCGACGCCGTCGGCCAGGGTGTAGCCGAGCTCCAGGTCGGCCGAGGCACCGGCCTCCTGCATGTGGTAGCCGGAGATGGAGATGGAGTTGAACCGGGGCATCTCGGTGGACGTGTAGGCGAAGATGTCCGAGATGATCCGCATGGACGGGGCCGGCGGGTAGATGTAGGTGTTGCGGACCATGAACTCTTTCAGCACGTCGTTCTGGATGGTGCCGGCCAGCGCCTTCGGCGGCACCCCCTGCTCCTCCCCGGCCAGGATGTACAGGGCCATCACCGGCAGGACGGCCCCGTTCATGGTCATCGACACCGACATCTGGTCGAGCGGGATGCCGTCGAAGAGCTGCCGCATGTCCAGGATGGAGTCGATGGCCACCCCGGCCATGCCCACGTCGCCGGCCACCCGGGGGTGGTCGCTGTCGTAGCCGCGGTGGGTGGCCAGGTCGAAGGCCACCGACAGCCCCTTCTGCCCCGCCGCCAGGTTGCGGCGGTAGAAAGCGTTGGACTCCTCGGCCGTCGAGAACCCGGCGTACTGGCGGATGGTCCAGGGCTGGTTGACGTACATCGTCGGGTACGGGCCCCGCAGGAACGGCACCAGGCCGGGATAGGTGTCGAGGAAGTCCAGCCCCTCCAGGGACTCGGCGGTGTCCAGCGGCGGCAGGGTGATCCCCTCGGGCGTCGCCAGCCCGAGGGCGTCGGGGGGCTCGCCGGTGGCCGCCTCGACGGCCTCGCGCCAACCGGCCAGGGTGGCCGCGGCGGGTGCCGGCCCGCAGCCGTCGCCGGGTCCTGGCCCGGCGTCGGGCAGGAGGGGCACGTCGGCGAACGTCGGGATCTTGCGGCCGTCGGTCACGGCACCCCCACCACCTCGAGGGCCCGGGTGAGGGCGTCGAGGACGTCGCAGCCGGCGTACACCAGCTCGTCGGCCCCGGCGGCCAGCAGCGGGTCGCCGGACGGGCCCGGGCGGGTGGCCGCGTAGGTGCGGGACAAGCCGGCCGCGGCGACGGCGCCCGCCACCGCCGGGCCCTGCTCGGCGTAGACCGGGTCGGAGGAGCACAGGCAGGCCAGGCGGGCACCGCTCTCCGCGATCCACCGGCGCACCTCGTCGGGGCCGGCCGGACCGTCGGCGTCGGCGGTGCCGGTGACGTCGGCGGTGACGGTCCGGAGCCCGGCGGTCTCGAAGAAGCTCTTGGCGTAGGTGGCCCGGGCGGTGAAGTCGGCGGCCGAACCGAGGCGGACCAGCAGGACGACCGGGCGGGCGTCGTGGGCGCGCTCGTACTCGTCGGTGCGGGCCCGCAGGGCCTCGAACGCCTCGGCGTACCGCCGGCGGGGCAGCCCGCCCGCGGCCACACCGGCCGCCACCGCGCTGGCCGGTGCCGCGCTGGCCGGTGCCGCCGCGCCGGCCGGCACGCCAGCCGGCCCGGCCCCCGCCGGCGGCACCCGGTCGTCGAGGTTGGGGAAGTCGCTGACGCCGACCAGGATGTCGGTGCGGCGAGCCAGGTGGGCGGCACGGCGGTCCCAGGTGGCGGCGATGCGGTCCTGCACCAGGCCGGCGTCGAGGGCGGCGGCCATCCCCCCGGCCGCCTCGATCTCCCGGACCCACGCCCACGCCTGCCGGGCCAGGGCGTCGGTCAGCGACTCCACGTACCACGACCCGCCACCCGGGTCGATGACCCGGGCCAGGTGGGTCTCCTCCAGGAGGAGCAGGTGGGTGTTGCGGGCCATCCGGCGGCCGAGGTCGGTCGGGCCGGCCGGGTCGACCAGCAGGTCGTGTGGCTCGACGGTGATCGCGTCGGCCCCGCCGACCCCGGCGGCGAAGCAGGCGGTGGTGTTCCGCAGCAGGTTCACCCAGGGGTCGTAGCGGGTCAGCATGGCCCGGGAGGTCAGCACGTGCTGGCGCTGGCCGCCGGCGCCGGGAACCCCGAGCACCTCGGCCACCCGGGCCCAGAGCCGGCGGGCCGCCCGCAGCTTGGCCGTGGTGCCGAACTGGTCGGCCGTGGCCGACAGCCGGAACTCGAGCTGGCCGAACGCCTGGGCGACGTCCAGGCCGCCGCCGGTGAGCAGGCGCAGGTAGGCGATGCCGGTGGCCGTGGCGCAGGCCAGCTCCTCGGCGTCGGAGGCCCCGGCCTCGTGGTACCGGGTGGCGTCGACCACCCAGCTACGCACCCGGGGCCACCGGTCCGCGCTCACCGCCGCCAGGGCCACGGCCACCTCCGCCTCGGCCGGGTCCAGGGAGATCCCCCTGGACGCGGCGTCGCCGATCGGGTCGAGCCCGAGGACGCCGGCGGCTTCCGCCGGGTCGACCTGCCGCCGCTGCCACAACGCCAGGAGCGCCTCGGCGGCCTGCGGCTCGAAGGCGCTGTCGAGGGCGACGGCGGCCAGGTCCAGGTAGACGCCGTCCAGCGCGGCGTCCAGCAGGTCGACGTCGACGGCAGGGTCGGCAGTGGGGCCGACGGCGGGGCTGCCGCCGGCCGGTCCCGGACGCTGGGAGCCCGGACGCTGGGAGCCCGGACGCTGGGAGCCCGGGGGCCGGGAGCCCGGCCGCAGGAGAATGGACGTCGCGCCGCGCTCGAGGTGGTCGAGCGCCGGCCTGGCACCCCTCGCCGCCACCTCGGACAGGTCCACGGGCTGCCGGACGTCCCATCCGCCGCGGACCCCGCCCAGCAGGGTGGCCCCCCGCACGTACGGCCAGGAGCCCGGCACGCCGGCGGCCGGCGCCTCGGTGGGGACGTCCGACCTGGTGTACAGGGGTTGCACCGCCAGCCCGTCGTAGGTGGTGGTGACGAGCCGGCGCTCGAAGCGGCGGTCGAGCTCCTCAGCCGAAAGGTCGGTGTCCCTGCCGGCGAGGACGCGGTCGACCGCGGCGCGCCATTCGGCCGCCGTCCCCGGGCGGAACTCCGCCGCCAGGACCAGGGGAGCCTCCGGGCTCAAAACTCCTCGTCGAAGGCCACCGTTCCGTCGACACCGACCTGGTAGGCGGACACCGTACGCTCGAAGAAGTTGGCGAGTTCGGACACGTCCTGGAGCTCCATGAAGGCAAACGGATTGGTGGCGCCGAAGCGCCTCGGCAGGCCGAGGCGGACCAGTCGCTGATCGGCAACGTACTCCAGATAGCGACGGGTGTCGGCCACCGACAGCCCGGGCACGCCTTCGGCCAGCATGTCCTCGGCGAACGCCGTCTCCACGTCGACCGCCTCGGCCAGCATCGCGCTGACCTCCTCGGCGAACCGCTGGTCGAACAGCTCCGGCTCCTCGGCCCGGACGGTGTCGATGACGTCGAAGGCGAAGCTCATGTGGGCGCTCTCGTCCCGGAACACCCAGTTCGTGCCGGCGGCCAGTCCGTTGAGCAGCCCCTTGGACCGCAGGAAGTAGACGTAGGCGAACGCGGCGAAGAAGAACAGCCCCTCGATGCAGGCGGCGAAGCACACCAGGTTGAGGAGGAACGACCGCCGGTCCTCCCTGGACCCCACCCGGTCGAGCGACGACAGCGAGTCGATCCAGCGGAAGCAGAACTGGGCCTTGGCCCGGATGGACGGGATGTGCTCGACGGCGGCGAACGCCTCCGCCCGCTCCCCGTCGTCGGCCAGGTAGGTGTCGAGCAGGGTCAGGTAGAACTGGACGTGCAGGGCCTCCTCGAAGAGCTGGCGGGACAGGTACAGCCGGGCCTCGGGGGCGTTGATGTGCCGGTACAGGTTGAGGACCAGGTTGTTGGCCACGATCGAGTCGCCGGTGGCGAAGAACGCCACCAGCCGCTTGACCAGCCGCCGCTCGGCCGGCAGCAGCCGGCGGTGCAGGTCGGCCAGGTCGTCGGAGAGGTCGACCTCCTCGACCGTCCAGGTGTTCCGGATGGCCGCCCGGTACCGCTCGTAGAACTGCGGGTACCGCATCGGCCGGAGCGTCAGGTCCAGGCCCGGGTCGAGCAGCGCCCGCGGCGACCCGGCCGGCCCGGCGCCGGCGCCGGCGGCCTCCTCGGGCCGGACGGCCGGATCGACCTGGGGCCGGACGGCCGGATCGACCTCGGGCCGGACGGCCGGGGCCACGGTGGTCAGGGGTTCGGCGAGTGCCATCAGTCGCATGCCTCACAGGTCTCGGGGTTCTCCAACGAGCAGGCCACCGCGGTCGCATCGGGCGTCGGGGCGTCGGCCACCGGGGCGCCGGGCATCCGGACCACCGGGGCGTCCGGGGTGGGGCCGCCCGGAGCGGGGCCATCCGGGGCGGGAAGGGTGGCGGCGGCGATACGGGTGGCCGGCCGGGAGCGGAGGTAGTAGGTGGTCTTCAGCCCCTGCTTCCAAGCGTGCAGGTACATGGACGACAACTTGCCGATGGTGGGGGCGGCGACGAACAGGTTGAGGGATTGGCTCTGGTCGATGAAGGCACCCCGGTCGGCGGCCATGTCGATCAGCGAGCGCATCGGGATCTCCCAGGCGGTGCGGAAGACGGCCTTGACGTCGTCGGGGACCTGGTCGATGTCCTGCACCGAGCCGTCGGCGGCCTTGATCCTGGCCCGGATGGCCTCGTCCCACAGGCCGAGGCGCTGGAGCTCACGGACCAGGTAGGTGTTGACCTGGAGGAACTCCCCCGACAGGGTCTCCCGCTTGAACAGGTTGGACACCTGCGGCTCGATGCACTCGTAGCAGCCGGCGATCGAGGCGATGGTGGCGGTCGGGGCGATGGCGATGAGCAGGGAGTTCCGCAGCCCGAACCGCCCGATCCGGTCCCGGAGGGGTTGCCACCGCTCAGGGTCCGACGGCGCCACCCCCCAGAGGTCGAACTGCAGGCGGCCCTGGGCGGCATGGGTCTCGGCGAAGGTGTCGTGCGGGCCGTGGGCCTCGGCCAGCTCGGTGGAGGCCCAGAGGGCGTGGAAGTAGATCTCCTCGGCGATGCGCCGGGAGAGCTCCCGGGCCTCGTCGCCGTCGAAGGCCAGGCCGAGCTGGAAGAAGACGTCCTGGAGCCCCATCACCCCCAGGCCCACCGGCCGCCACTTGGCGTTGGAGGCCGCCGTGCGGGGGGTCGGGTAGTAGTTGCGGTCGACCACCCGGTCGAGGAACGGGACGGCCACCCGGACGATCTGGCCGAGGCGGTCGAAGTCGAAGGCCCTGTCCCCGTCGACACCGTCGTCCCCGTCGACACCGTCCCGGACGAGCCGGCCCAGGTTGATGGACCCCAGGTTGCAGACGGCCGTCTCGGCGTCGGAGCTGACCTCGACGATCTCGGTGCAGAGGTTGGACAGGTGCACCACCCGGCCGGGGGCGGCCGCCTGGTTGCAGGTCCGGTTGGCGGCGTCCTTGAACGTCATCCACCCGTTGCCGGTCTCGGCCAGGGTGCGCAGCATCCGGGCGTAGAGCTGCCGGGCAGGCACCTGCCGGACGAACGTCCCGGCCTCCTCCGCCTCCAGGTAGGCCCGCTCGAACGCCTCGCCGTGGAGGTCGCACAGCTCGGGCACCACCTTCGGGTCGAACAGGGACCACACCCAGTCGTGCTCGACCCGCTGCATGAACAGGTCGGGGACCCAGTTGGCCAGGTTGACGTGCCGGACCCGGCGGGCCTCGTCGCCGGTGTTGTCGCGGAGCTCGAGGAACTCCTCGATGTCGGCGTGCCAGGTCTCCAGGTAGACGCAGGCCGCCCCCTTGCGCCGCCCGCCCTGGTTGACCGCCGCCACCGAGGCGTCCAGGGTCTTCAACCAGGGGACGATGCCGTTCGACAGGCCGTTGGTCCCCCGGATGAGCGAGCCGCGGGAGCGCACCCGGTGGAAGGCCACGCCGATGCCGCCGGCGTGCTTGGACAGGCGGGCGACGTCGGCGTAGGTCTCGTAGATGGAGTCCAGCTCGTCCCTCGGGGAGTCCATCAGGTAGCACGACGACATCTGCTGGTGGGTGGTGCCCGAGTTGAACAGGGTGGGGCTCGACGGCAGGTACTCCAGGTTGGACAGCAACTGGTACAGCTCGACGGCCTCGTCCGGGTCGGTCGACAGGCCACAGGCCACCCGCAGGAAGAAGTACTGCGGCGTCTCCACGACCTGCCGGCTCTCCGGATGGCGCAGCAGGTACCGGTCGTAGACGGTCCGCAGGCCGAACAGCTCGAACTGCTCGTCCCGGGCGACGGCGACGGCGTCGTTCAGCTTCCGGGCGTAGCGGGCCACGAAGTCGGCGGTGTCGGCGCCCACCACCCCCAGGCGGTGGCCGGCGGCGACGGACTGGGAGAACGAGTGGATGTCCTGGTTGGCGACCTCCTTGGCGATCACCGTGGAGAGCAGCCGGGCGGCCAGCCGGGAGTAGTTGGGCTCCTCGGCCATGAGGGCGGTGGCGATGCGGATGGACAGGGCGTCCAGCTCCTCGGTGGTGGCCCCGTCGCACAGCCCGCTGATGGTCCGGGTGGCCACCCGCATGGGGTCGACGCCGCTCAGCCCCTCGCAGCACCGTGCCACCGCCCGGACGATCTTGTTGACGTCGACCGCTTCCAGCGTCCCGTCCCGCTTGCGGACCTGCATGGGGCTGGCGCCCGGTGCCGCGATGTCGGGTCGGTGGGTGGTCTCCGTGAGCGTCATCGCGTTCCTCGCATCGGTCGACGTCGGCCCGCCCCGGCCCCGGACCACAAGATGTGTGCTCTCAGGCGGCGGGCGGCACAAGATGTGTACCGATTACACGCCTGTAACTACACAGGTGTCAACGGTCGGGATTGGGTGCTAAATGCGGGCGGTCGGCCGGCCGGCGGGCCCGGCACTATCGTCGGCCCGTGGGTACGAGGCCGTCCGGCGAGCTCAACCTGAAGCAGGTGGCGGCGGCCCTCGAGGTGCACTACATGACCGCCTACCGGTACGTGCGGACCGGCCGGCTGGCCGCTCGCCGGGTGGGCACCGGATGGGTGGTCCACCCCGCCGACCTGGCGGCCTTCGCCGCCCGGGCGGCTCCCGGACCCGACGGTCCTGGCGACGCCGGGCACGACCCGGCGGCGGCGTGGCGGGCTCGGCTGGCGGGCACGCTGGCCCGCGGCGACGAGATCGCCGCCTGGCGGGTGCTGGAGCAGGCCCTGGCCGCCGGGCAGTCGCCGGCCCAGTGCTACCTCGACCTGGTCGTCGGCGCCATCGACGACATCAGCGGCCGCTCCGCCCTCCCCGACGCACCGGCCGCCCAGGAGTACCTGGCCATGGCCACCGCCGCCCGGCTGGTGGCCCGGCTCGGCGCCAGGTTCCGCCGCCCCGGCCGGAGCCGGGGCACCGTGGTCTTCGGCGCCGCGCTCGGTGAGCACCACACGCTGGCCATCTCGGTGGTGGCCGACCTGGTCCGGCTCGAAGGGTTCAACTGCCTCGAGCTCGGCGCCGACGTCCCCCCGGAGGCGTTCGCCGGAGCGGCCGCCGACGCCTACCGGCTGGTGGCCGTCGGCATCGGGGTCACGACGGCGACCAACCTCGACGCGGTCCGGGCCACCGTGGACGCCGTGCACGGCGTCGACCCGGCGATCCCGGTGGTGGTCGGCGGCCAGGCGGCCAACCCGGCGACCGGGGTGGACACCGGGGCCGACGCCTGGGCGTCCGACGGTCGCCGGGCCGTGGAGCTCTTCGACGACCTGGCTCGGGCGAGGCGGCGGTTCTGGCTGGTCGACGACGACCGGGCCACAGCGGCCGCCGGCGTCGAGGACGCCGGCTGAGAGCCCGATCTCGACACGGGCCCCGGCAGCCGGGAGCCTGCCGGTCACCCTCCCGGACGGCGGGCCTGGACCGGCAGTGCGGCTTCGAACCGGGCTTGGGCGGCGCTCAGCCCGACGTCGCCGGTCACGAGGAGGTCCGCGCCGCCCAGCTCGTCGAGGAGGCGGAGCCCGAACCGGCCCCACTCCTCGGCCACCCACCGCCGGAAGAAGTACCGGGCCGCAGGCAGGACGTGCACCGTGCCGAGCTGGCGTCTCGCCCGCCGGACGACGTCGGCGGCCAGGTCGGCGATCCCGTGGCCGTCCTTGGCGCTGGTGCGGTGGACCGGGATGTCCCCGTGGTCGGTGGGCCGGGCCAGCCAGAGGGTGGCCCGGAGCTGGTGGTAGGTGCGGCGGGCGGCCGGCTCGTCCCACTTGCTGACGACGAAGGCGTCGGGGACCTCGATGATCCCGGCTTTCAGGAACTGCAGCTCGTCGCCGGCCAGGGGGCCGACGACGAGGTAGACGTCTGTGGCCAGATGGCGGACGTCGGCCTCGCTCTGGCCGATCCCGACGGTCTCGACCAGGACCACGTCGAAGAGCCGGGCGAGCACCGCCGTCACGAGGTAGGTCGTCGGCGCCAGCCCGCCGAGCGACGTGGAGGAGGCCTGGCTGCGGACGAACAGCCGGTCCGAGGTGTCGGGGCGCATCCGGGTGCGGTCGCCCAGGAGGGCCCCGCCGGAGGTCGGGCTGGACGGGTCGACGGCCACCATGGCCAGGGTGAGGGCGGGATCGCCGGCCAACATGGCCCTGGCGACGCCGCCGAGCAGGGTCGACTTCCCGGACCCCGGGCTGCCGGTGACGCCGACGACGCCACCGCGGCGGCGGGTGGCCGCGGCGAGCGCCGCCATGGCCTCCTCCTGCCGGGGACGGGCGGCCGGGCGGCCGTCCTCGACCAGGGAGACCAGCCGGGAGATCGACCGGCGGTCACCGGCCGCCGCCCGGGAGACGAGGTCAGCAGGTTCGGTCACCCCGCATGGGCCTCGATCAGCTCGACGATGGACTCCATGATGTCCATGAGGTCGAAGTCCGAGGGGGTGAACACCCGGGCCACGCCGGCGGCCTCCAGCTTCACGACGTCGGCTGCCGGGATGATCCCGCCGAAGACCACCTGGATGTCGCCGTCGGCACCGGCGGCCCGCAGGCCGCGCAGGATCTGCTCGGCCAGCTCCAGGTGGGAGCCGCTCAGGACCGACGCACCGATGACGTCGGCTCCCTCGTCGATGGCGGAGCGGACGATGTCCTCGGCGCTCAGCCGGATGCCCGAGTAGACGACGTCGAACCCGACGTGGCGGGCGGAGACGGCGATGACCTCGGCGCCGTTCGAGTGGCCGTCGAGCCCGGGCTTGCCGACGACGATGCGGGGCCGGTGGCCGAGCTCGTCCACGAGCCGGTCGATACGCCCCCGCAGGTCCTCGACCCGGTCGCCGGTGAGGCCGAGCTTCTGGCCGTCCACCCCGGTCGCCGGCCGGTACTCGCCGAACACCTTGCGCAGCGTCCCCGCCCACTCCCCCGTCGTCACCCGGGCCAGGGCGCACTCGATGGAGTGCTCCATCATCGGCTCCCCCGAACGGGCGGCCCGCTCGAGGGCGTCCAGCGCCGCGGCCACCCGGCCGGGGTCGCGGGTCGACCGGGTGCGCGCCAGCGTCTCCAGGGTCTCCCGGATCGCCGCCTCGTCCAGGGTGAACAAGCCGCCGTCCTCGCCGCCGACGAGCGGCGACGGGATGCCGTCAGTCCAGCGGTTGAGGCCGACGACGACCTGCTCGCCGGTGTTGATCCGCGACACCCGCTCGGACATGGACCGGACGAGGGCCGACTTCATGTAGCCGTTCTCGATGGCGCCGATCACCCCGCCCAGCCCGAGGATGGTGTCGATCTCCGCCCGGGCCCGGGCCTTCAGGTCGTCCACCTTGGCCCGGACGACGACGCTCCCCTCGAAGAGGTCGGGGTACTCGAGCAGGTCGGTCTCGTACGCCAGGATCTGCTGGAGCCGCAGCGACCACTGCTGGTCCCACGGCCGGGGGAGGGACAGCGCCTCGTTCCAGGCCGGCAGTTGGAGGGCCCGGCAGCGGGCGTCCCGGCTGAGCGTCACCCCGAGGGCCTCCAGGAGGATCCGCCAGGCGTTGTTCTCCGGCTGGGCCTCGGTGAGGCCGAGGGAGTTGACCTGCACCCCGTAACGGAACCGGCGATGGCGGGGGTCGGTGACGCCGTAGCGGTCGAGGGTGATCTCGTCCCACAGCTCGACGAAGGCCCGCATCTTGCACATCTCTTCGACGAACCGGATGCCGGCGTTCACGAAGAAGCTGATGCGGCCGACGGCCCGGGCGAACTGGCCGGCGTCGAAGTGGTCCCGTTCCGCCAGCAGGTCGAGGAGGCCGACGGCGTTGGCCAGGGCGAAGGCCAGCTCCTGGACGGGCGTGGCCCCGGCCTCCTGGAGGTGGTAGGAGCAGATGTTCGAGGCGTTCCAGTTGGGGATGGCGTCGAGGCAGAACTCGTACATCTCGGCGATGATCCGCAGGCTGGCGTCGGGCGGGAAGATGTAGGTGCCCCGGGCCAGGTACTCCTTGATGAGGTCGTTCTGGGTGGTGCCGCTCAGCCGGGCGACGTCGACACCCCGCTCTCGGGCCAGGGCGACGTAGAGGGCCAGCAGCCACATGGCGGTGCCGTTGATGGTCATCGAGGTGTTCATCTCCTCGACGGGGATCCCGTCGAACAGCACGTGGAAGTCGTCGAGGCTGTTGATCGGCACCCCGACCTTGCCGACCTCGGGGCGGGCGACGGGGTCGTCGGAGTCGTAGCCGCACTGGGTCGGCAGGTCGAAGGCGATCGACAGGCCGGTCTGGCCCCGCTCCAGGTTGGCCCGGTAGAGCTCGTTGGAGGCCCGGGCGCTGGAGTGCCCGGCGTAGGTGCGGATGATCCACGGCCTGTCCCGCGTCGGCTGCCCCGCCGCGTCGCGAAGCTGGTGGCCCTCGTCCTGGCTCTTGCCCTGGTCCATGATCGGCTCCTTCGACATCAGGCGGCGGACAGGGCGGACAGGACGAGCAACAGGTCACCGGCCTCCACGGTGGCCGCCCCCTTGACGGCGACGTCGACGACCACGCCGGCCACCGGCGCGGTGACGGCCGACTCCATCTTCATGGCCTCGATGGTGGCCACCACCTGTCCGGCCTCGACCGGGTCGCCTTCGCGCACCTGCACCGTCACGAGACCGGCGAAGGGGGCACCGATCTGCCCCACGTCACCGGCCGAGGCCTTGGGTGCTCCTCTCGCCCGGTCGGTCGATCGGGGGTCCTGCACGAGGACGTGGCGTGGCCGGCCGTCGAGCCGCCCGTAGACGGTCAGGACCCCCTGCTCGTCGGGGTCGCTGACGCCGTCGATCGCCAACAGCGCCTGCACCCCGGGCCGTAGCGTGACGGCGACGTCGCCTCCGGGAGGCAGCCCGTAGAAGAAGACGTCGGTGGGGAGGGCCGAAAGGTCCCCGTAGCGGTCGGTGGCTTCCTCGTAGTCGCGGGCCGGGCCGGGGAACAGGAGCCGGTCGAGGGTGCGCCGGGCGGTGCCCGGGTCACCGAGCGCGGTGGCGTCGTCGGCGGAGATCACGGTCCCGTGACGGGCGGAGCCGCGGCCAGCGAGGGCCTTCGAGCGGAACGGCTCCGGCCATCCTCCGGGCGGGACGCCGAGCTCTCCCTCCAAGAAGGCGACGACGCTGTCGGGCAGGTCGACGAGGCCGGGGTCGGCCTCGAAGGCGGCGGGGTCCACCCGGGCGGCACACAGGGCGATGGCCAGGTCGCCCACCACCTTCGACGAGGGGGTGACCTTGACGATCCTGCCCAGGATGGCGTCGACCGCGGCGTAGAGGTCCTCGATCTCGTCGAACCGGTCACCCAGGCCGAGGGCCGTCGCCTGGGCCCGCAGGTTGGAGAACTGCCCGCCGGGGATCTCGTGCCGGTAGACCCGGCCCGTCGGCGCGGGGAGGCCGCCCTCGAAGGGGGCGTAGAGCGAGCGGACGGCCGCCCAGTACGGCTCGAGGTCGCTCAGCGCCTGCAGCGAGAGGCCCGTCGCCCGGTCGGTGTGGTCGGTGGCGGCCACGATGGCCGCCAGGGAGGGCTGGCTGGTGCCGCCCGACAGCGGCGGTGCGGCGCCGTCGACGGCGTCGACGCCGGCCTCGATGGCCGCCAGGTAGGTGGCCATCTGGCCCCCGGCGGTGTCGTGGGTGTGCAGGTGCACCGGCAGGTCGAAGCGCGATCGCAGTGCCGCGACCAGGCGGCGGGCGGCCGGTGGCCGCAGCAGGCCGGCCATGTCCTTGATGCACAGCACGTGGCAACCGGTGGCCACCAGCCGCTCGGCCAGGGAGAGGTAGTAGTCGAGGGTGTACAGCCGCTCGGCGGGACTGGCGAGGTCGCCCGAGTAGCAGAGCGTTCCCTCGGCCACTTTCCCTTCACTCCGCACGGCCTCGATGGCCGGGCGCATCTGGTCCACGTCGTTGAAGGCGTCGAACACCCGGAAGATGTCGACGCCTCCCCGTACGGCCTCGGCCACGAACACCTGGGCCACCCGGTCCGGGTAGGGGGTGTAGCCGACGGTGTTGCGACCTCGGAGCAGCATCTGGAGGCAGATGTTGGGGACGGCCTCCCGGAGGGTCGAGAGCCGGTCCCAGGGGTCCTCCTTGAGAAAGCGCAGCGCGACGTCGTAGGTGGCGCCGCCCCAGGCCTCGAGGGAGAGCAGCGGCGCCAGGTGGTGGGCCAGCCACGGCGCGGCGGCGACCATGTCGTAGGTCCGCAGCCGGGTGGCCAGGAGGGACTGGTGGGCGTCCCGAAAGGTGGTGTCGGTCACGGCCACCGCCGCCTGGACGCGCAGGGACCTCGCGAAGCCGACCGGCCCGAGGGCGTCGAGCAACTGACGGGAGCCGGGCGGTGGTCCGCCGAGCGGCGGTGGCGGCAGCTTCGCCCGGGGATCGCCGGCCGCCGGCCGGGGGCCGTGCGGCTGGGCGACGGCCACCTCCGCGACGTAGGCGAGCAGCCCGGCTCCGGGCGCGACGGCCGTCGCCCTCGCCAGCTCGGGGTGGTCGGCCAGGAAGGCCGTCGTGACGGTGCCGGCGGCCAGCTCCGGCCGGGCCAACAACGCCCGCAGGAAGCCGAGGTTGTTGGCGACGCCGTCGACCTCGAACTCGGCCAGTGCTCGCTCGCTCCGGTCGAGGGCCTCGGCCAGCGTCGCGCCACGGCAGGTCAGCTTGGCCAGCAGCGAGTCGAAGTACGGGGTGACCTCGGTTCCGAAGAGGGCATTGGCGTCGAGACGGACACCCGGCCCTTCGGGGGCGTGGTAGGCGGTCAGGCGCCCGTGGCTCGGACGGAAGTCGGCGGCCGGGTCTTCGGTGGTGACCCGGCACTGCACCGCCGCACCGCGGAGCGCGATGGCGTCCTGGGCCAGCCCGAGGTCGCCCAGGGTGGCGCCGTCGGCCACCTGCAACTGGGCCACCACCAGGTCGACCCCGGTCACCTCCTCGGTGACGGTGTGCTCGACCTGGATGCGGGGGTTCATCTCGATGAAGACGTGGCGGCCGTCCGGGTCGACCAGGAACTCGACGGTCCCGGCATTGCGGTAGCCGATCGACCGGGCGAAGGCCACGGCGTCGGCATGCAGCCTCCGGCGGACCCCGGGGTCGAGCCCGGGAGCCGGGGCCACCTCCACCACCTTCTGGTGCCGACGCTGGACCGAGCAGTCCCGCTCGTAGAGGTGCACCACGTCCCCGTTGGCGTCGGCCAGCACCTGCACCTCGATGTGGCGGGGCCGGCGCACGGCCGCTTCGAGGAACAGGGCCGGGTTGCCGAAGGCGGCATCCGCTTCGCTGGCCGAGCGGGCGAGCGCACCGGCCAGCTCCGCCGGGTGCTCGACCAACCGGATACCCCGCCCCCCGCCGCCGGCCGCGGCCTTCACGAACAACGGGTACCCGATCTCCTCGGCCCGCTCGGCGGCTGCTTCGGGGCCCATGTCCTCGAGGGGACCCAGCGCGACGGTCGGCAGGGTCGGCAGCCCGGCCGCCCGGGCCGCGGCCAGCGCCTGCACCTTGTCCCCGGCCAGCGCCAAGACGGGCGGGGGCGGTCCGACGAAGACGAGGCCGGCCTCGGCGCACGCGGCCGCCAGCCGGGGGTCCTCGGACAGGAACCCGTAGCCCGGGTACAGGGCGTCGGCACCGGCACGGCGGGCGGCGTCGACGAGGGAGCCGACGTCGAGGTAGGCCCGGACCGGCTCACCCGGATGCCCGATCTGGTAGGCCTCGTCGGCCATCGAGCGGTGCAGCCCATGGCGGTCCTCCTCGGCGAAGACCGCCACCGAGCCCATCTCGAGGTCGCGCAGGGCCCTGCAGGCCCGGACGGCGATCTCGCCCCGGTTGGCGACCAGCACCTTGGTGATCATCGACCCTCCCCGGGAGCCGCCGACCGACCCCTGGCGGAGCGTCCCACGGTGGTCGTGACGGCTCAGCCCGCCAGCCGGGCGGCCGGCCGGGGCACCCGCCGCTGGCCCTTCCCGTCGTAGGCGCTGAGGGGACGGATGAGGGCGTTGGCGGCCTGCTGCTCGATGATGTGGGCGGTCCAGCCGGTGATGCGGGACATGACGAACAGCGGGGTGAACATCGGGATGTCGAAGCCCATCAGGTAGTAGGCCGGCCCGGTCGGGAAGTCGAGGTTGGGCCAGATCCCCTTCTCGGCCAGCATGGCCTGCTCCAGGGCCTCGTACATCTGGGTCCAGCGCCGGCCGCCGGTCAGCTCGGCCATCTTGACGAAGGCGGCCTTCATCGTGGCGACGCGGGAGTCGGCGTTCTTGTAGACGCGGTGCCCGAACCCCATGACCTTGTGCCTGGCCGCCAGCTCTGCTCGCAGCCAGTCGGCGGCCCGTGACGGGTCGTCGATCTCGAGCATCATCTTCATCACGGCCTCGTTGGCCCCGCCGTGCAGCGGGCCCTTCAGGGCCCCGATGGCCGCGGTGACCGCCGAGTAGATGTCCGACAGCGTCGAGGTGACCACCCGGGCGGTGAAGGTGGAGGCGTTGAAGCTGTGCTCGGCGTAGAGGACCATGGAGACCTCGAAGCAGTCGAGGACCTCACGGGCCGGCACCTCGCCGAAGCACATGTGGAAGAAGTTCTCCACGTACCCGAGCGACGGGTCGGGGGCGATCCGCTCCAGGCCCCGCCGTCGGCGGTTGTCGTGGGCCACGATGGTCGGCAGCTTGGCGAACATGGCCTCCGCCTTGGCCTGGTTGGCCGCCGGGGAGCTGTCGTCCTCGGCCGGGTCCTCCGCCCCGAGGCAGCTAACGGCGGTGCGCAACAGGTCCATCGGGTGGCAGCTCTCGGGCAGCCGGTCGATGACCGAGATGGTCGAACGGGTGACCTCCCGCAACGCCCGCTCGGCCGAGGTGAAGCGGCGCAGGGCGTCGGCGTCGGGGAGGTCGCCGTGCCAGATCAGGTAGGCCACCTCCTCGAAGCTGCACGAGGCGGCCAGCTCCTGGACGGGGTAGCCGCGGTAGGTGAGGGAGTTGGTCTCGGGGACCACGTTGGAGATGGCCGTGGTGTCGACCACCACCCCGGCCAGTCCCTTGTGGATGGACGGCTCCTCACGGACGTCGTTCGTCGTGGTCATGGCGCACCTCCGGGGACGGTGAAGTTGAAGAGCGCGGCATCGAAGGCGGCGTAGGCCTCGTAGCCGACGAGCTCGTAGAGCCGGCTGCGGGTCTGCATCCACTCGACGAGGGAGGCTTGGGTGCCGGTCAGCCCGATGGTGTCGAGCGCCCGCTCGACGGCGCCCATGGCCACCCGCAGGGTGGTGACCGGCCAGATGACGACGTTGAAGCCCAGGTTCTCCAAGGCGGTGGCGTCGAGGAGCGGGGTCTTGCCGAACTCGGTCATGTTGGCGAGGAGGGGGACGTCGACCGCCTCGCGGAAGGCGGCGAACTCGGCCTCGGTCTCCAACGCTTCGGGGAACACCATGTCGGCGCCGGCGTCCACGTACGCCCTGGCCCGGTCGACGGCGGCGTCCAGGCCCTCGACGCCACGGGCGTCGGTCCGGGCGCAGAGCACGAAGGACGGGTCCCGGCGGGCCAGGACGGCGGCTCGGACGCGCCGGAGCATCTCGTCCACCGGGACGACGGCCTTGGCGTCGAGGTGGCCGCAGCGCTTGGGGTTCACCTGGTCCTCCAGGTGGCAGCCGGCCAGCCCCGCCTCCTCGAAGGTGGCGACGGACCGGGCCACGTTGGCCGGCTCCCCGAAGCCGGTGTCGGCGTCGATCAGGACCGGGAGGTCGGTGACCCGGGCGATCTGGCCGCCCCGGCCGGCCACCTCGGTGAGGGTGGTGAGCCCGATGTCGGGCAGGGCCAGGTCGGCGGCGAGGGCGGCGCCCGAGACGTAGACGCCGTCGAAGCCGTACATGGTGACGGCCCGGCCCACCAGCGGGGAGAAGGCGCCGGGGAACCGCAGGAGCCGCCCGGACGCGAGGTCGTCTCGGAACCGGCGTCGCTTGTCGCCGGGAGCGGCCGAGGAGCGGCCGGGCAGGTCCGGAGCCGTCATCCGAAGATCCCTCCTCGCAGGGTCGCGCCGAGGGCGCCTTCGGGGAGGGCGACCGAGAGGCCGGCCACCTCGTCGGGGGTGAGGGCACCGACCCGGCCGGCCAGGTCCAGGAACCGGTCCTGCTCGGCGGGTGGGACCACGCCGTCGGCCAGGGCGCGGAACTTGGCGACGTAGTCGTCCCGGGCGAACGGGCGGGCCCCGAGCGGATGGGCGTCGGCCACGGCGATCTCGTCGGTCACCGTCGAGCCGTCGGCCAGGGTCACGGTGACCCGGCCGCCGAAGGCCTGCTCGGACGGGTCGGTGGCGTGGTAGCGGCGGGTCCACTCCGGGTCCTCGACGGTGTGGATCCTGTGCCACAGCGCCACCGTCGAGGACCGGTGGGCCCGCTCGGGGGCGTAGGCACGGTCGTGGTGCCAGCCGCCGTCCTCGAGGGCGACGGCGAAGATGTACATGAGCGAGTGGTCCAGGGTCTCCCGGCTGGCGTCGGGGTCGAGCTTCTGGGGGTCGTTGGCGCCGGTGCCGATGACGTGGTGGGTGTGGTGGCTGGTGGCGATGGCCACGTCGGCCACCTTCGACAGGTCGCCGAGGCGCGGCCCGAGCCGGCGGGCCAGGTCGATGAACGCCTGGGCCTGGTACTCGGCGGAGTGCTCCTTGGTGTAGGTGTCGAGGATGGCTCGTCTCGGCTCGCCGGGCTCGGGCAGGGCCACCTCGTAGGTGGCGTCGGGGCCGCCGAGCAGCCAGGCGACCACCCCGTCCTCCCCCTCGTAGACCGGCGAGGGGGCGCCCTCGCCCCGCATGGCCCGGTCGACGGCCTCGACGGCCATCTTGCCGGCGAAGGCCGGGGCGTAGGCCTTCCACGACGAGATGTCGCCCTTGCGGCTCTGCCGGGTGGTGGTCGTGACGTGCAGCGCCTGGTTGACCGCCTGGTAGATGACGTCGGGGGCCAGCCCCAGGAGGGCCCCGATGCCGGCGGCGGCGGCGGGGCCGAGGTGGGCGATGTGGTCGATCCGGTGCTCGTGGAGGCAGATGGCCCGGGCCAGGTCCACCTGGATCTCGTAGGCGGCCACGATGCCGCGCACCAGCCGGGCGCCGTCACACCGGCAGTGCTGGGCCACGGCGAGGACCGGGGGGATGTTGTCGCCGGGGTGGGCGTAGTCGGCGGCCAGGAAGGTGTCGTGGAAGTCGAGCTCGCGCACCGCCACCCCGTTGGCCCAGGCCGCCCATTCCGGCGAGGACCGCCGGTCGAGCGGCAGCCCCACGACGGGGGCACCGGGAGCGGCCGGATGGGCCGCTGCCTGGGCCCGGGCGTTGGCCACCGGGCGGCGGGACAACGACGCCACGGCCACGGCGGCGTTGTCGATGAGCCGGTTGGCGACCATGTCGACCGAGGCCGGCTCGACCGCGACGGGGTCGGCCGCCACCTCGGCGATGCGCCACGCCAACTGGTCCTCCCGGGGCAGCTTCTCGTCCGAGCGGTGGGCACGGACGGTGGTGGTCCTCATGGCACCCGGCCGAACAGGTCGGCCTCGTCGCCGTCGGCGGAGCCGCCGTCGGGAACGGACGGCGCACCGTCGAC
This sequence comes from Acidimicrobiales bacterium, assembly GCA_035547695.1. Taxonomy (GTDB): domain Bacteria; phylum Actinomycetota; class Acidimicrobiia; order Acidimicrobiales; family RAAP-2; genus DASZUK01. The sequence goes on along the minus strand of DASZUK010000024.1, from coordinate 82,122 downwards.
GCTCACCATCTCGAACTGGCCGAACGCCGCCCGGCGGCGCTCGCCGGTCGTCAGGACCTCGGCGACCATCTCCACGGCCACCGTCATCGACCGCCGGCCGACCCGTTCGACCCGGGCGGTGGCCTCCACCAGCTCGCCGGCGTAGATCGGGGAGCGGAACTCGGAGCGTTCGCAGGCGGCCATGACCACGTCACCCCGGGCCGTCCGGCGAGCGGCCACCAACGCGGCCCGGCTCATCAACCCCAGCGCGGCGCCGGCGAAGTACGTGCCGTGGTGGTTGAGCTGGCCGGGAAAGACGACCTCGGCCAGGTGGGCGTCGCCGGCGGCTTCGGGGCCGCCGGCCAGTGCGGTCATGCGGTTCGGACCTCCTGGTTCGGTGGTACGTTCACATCATGCACACCCGGGCCTCCCACCGAAAGACCTGAATATGTGCGATCTTGTGAACACCCTCCGGTCATGTTGTGATGTTTGTATCGCCAGAGGTGGGGCGTGCTGAAGAAGGCTCGGGTCGGGGTCCGGCTGCGGCGCTTCCGCGAGGAGCGGGGGCTCACCCAGGCGGCGCTGGCCGAGGCGCTCGGCATCTCGCCCAGCTACGTCACCCAGATGGAGGCCAACCAGCGCCCCATGACCGCCCCGGTCCTGCTCAAGCTGGCCAGCGTCTACGACGTGGACATCGGGGACTTCTCGACCGACGAGGCCGACCGGCTCGTGGCCCTGCTCCAGGACGCGGTGGCCGATCCGTCCATCGGGGAGCACGTGGCCCAGGCGGAGATCCGCGAGCTGGCCGAGGCCATGCCGGCCGTCGCCCGGTACCTGGTCGAGGTCCACCGCCGCTACCGCCACACCCTCGAGGTCAACCAGACGATCGCCAAGCGGGTCGACGCCGGGACGATCGGCTCGGCGTCGATGGGGTCACCGATGGCCTACGAAGAGGTCCGGGACCTCTTCTACGCCGAGCGGAACTACTTTCCGGCCCTCGACGAGCTGGCGGAGCGGACCTTCGAGGCGGCAGGGCTCGCCGTCGGGCAGACGGCGACGGGGATCGCGGCGCGGCTGGCCGCGTCGCACGGCACCCGGATCGTGGACCTGGCCGACGACGCGCCCACCGACGTGCAGCGCCGCTACGACCCCGACGCCGGGGTGCTCGCCCTCTCACCCCTCCTCGACCCCGGCCAGCGGGCGTTCCAACTGGCCACCCACCTGGCCTTCATGGAGGCCGCCGGCCCGATCGAGGAGGTCGTCGAACGCGCCGGGCTCTCGAGCGACGAGACCCGGGCCCTGGCCCGGATCGGGCTGGCCAACTACTTCGCCGGCGCCCTGATGATGCCCTACCGGCGGTTCCTGGACGCCGCCGAGGCCCTTCGCTACGACATCGACCTGCTCTGCCGACGCTTCGGCGTCGGTTACGAGACGGTCGCCCACCGGCTCAGCAGCCTGCAGCGGCCGGGTGCCCGGGGGGTACCGTTCTTCTTCGTCCGCGTCGACCGGGCCGGCAACATCTCCAAGCGCCAGTCGGCCACCGACTTCCACTTCTCCCGGGTCGGCGGTTCGTGCCCGCTGTGGAACATCTACGAGGCGTTCACCTCCCCCGGCCAGATCCGCACCCAGTTGGCCCAGATGCCGGACGGACGCAAGTACCTCTGGATCGCCCGGACCGTGACCCGCAGCAACGGCGGCTACGGCGCGCCGGCCAAGACGTTCGCCATCGGGCTGGGCTGCGACCTCCAGCACGCCGGACGCCTGGTCTACGCCGACGGGCTCGATCTCGACAACCCCTCGGCGTTCGTGCCCATCGGCCCGGGCTGCAAGGTGTGCGCGCGAGAGAGCTGCCCGCAGCGGGCCTTCCCCGCCATCGGCAAGCCCCTGGAGGTCGACCGCCACCGCAGCCGGTTCACCCCGTACCGCGTGGGCGCTCGGCCGGGCACCACACCGGCACCCGCAGGCCGGTGAGCCGAGGGGCGTCGGTGCTGCGCTGCCGCATCGACCACACCGCCGTCGGGGATGGCGGTTCGCTGGTCCTCCGCCAACCGGTGGGACAGCTCGAGGCTCGGGAGGCCCGGGACGTCCCCGCGCTCCTGGCCGACGTCGAGGCCGCGGCCCGCCAGGGACGTTACGTCGCCGGGTTCGTCGCCTACGACGGTGCACCGGCATTCGAGCCGGCCTTTCGAGTGCCGGAGGACCGCGCCCGGGGAGGGACCACCGCGCTCCCCCTCGCCTGGTTCGGGTTGTTCGCCGACGCCGTGCCGGCTCCACCACTGGCCCGGCCGGCCGACCGGCCGGCGGGCGGGCGGGCCGACCGACGGGCCGACCGACCGGCCGAGGCGGCTCCCGAGCCCGCGCTCGCCGGGTGGCGCTGCGAGACCGACCCGACCACCTACGAAGCCGGCATCGGCACCATCCGTGACGCCATCGCGGCCGGCGACGCCTACCTGGTCAACTACGCCACCCGTTTCCGTCGTCCGTGGGACCCCCACGAGGACCCCTTCGAGCTCTACCGCCGCCTCGTCGCCGGCTACCGCGGTGGCTACCACGCCTTCATCGAGACCGACGAGTGGGTCGTGGCCTGCGGTTCCCCCGAGCTGTTCTTCGAGCACTCGGGCCGGACCGTCGTCACCCGGCCGATCAAGGGCACCGCGCCGCGAGGCCGGTGGGCGGAGGAGGACATCGGGCGGGCCGAGGCACTGCGGACGTCACCCAAAGAACGGGCCGAGAACGTCATGGTGGTCGACCTGCTCCGCAACGACCTCGGCCGCATCGCCCGGCCCGGCACGGTGGCCGTCCCGTCCCTCGGCGCCCTCGAACAGCACCCCGCCCTGTGGCAGCTCACCTCCACCGTCACGGCGACGACCCCGTCCGACGGAGGCCTCCCCGAGATCTTCGGTGCCCTGTTCCCCTGCGCCTCGGTGACCGGGGCGCCCAAGATCTCGGCCATGGGCCTCATCGCCGGCCTCGAGCCGTCGGCTCGCGGGGTGTACTGCGGCGCCGTCGGGGTCCTCGCTCCGGCCGGCCACGCCGGCTCCCCGCACCCCGTCGCCCGGTTCGCGGTGGCGATCCGCACCGCGGTCATCGACCGGCGTCGGCGGACGAGCGAGTACGGCTCCGGCGGCGGCATCACCTGGGACTCGGACCCCCGGGCCGAGTGGGAAGAGGTGCTCCTCAAGGCCCAGGTCCTCGCAGGACGGCTGCCCCCGTCGCTCGCGGCCGGCCAGGGGCTCCTGGAGACCATGGGCTGGGTCCCGACCGGTGACGGCGGCGAGGTCCGCAACCTCGCCGGCCACCTGGCCCGCCTGGCCGGATCGGCGAGGTACTTCGGCGTCGACCTGCCGGATGGGACCAGGACCCCGGATGGGACCAGGACCCCGGATGGGATCAAGACCCCGGATGGGATCAGGGACATGGTCACTGCGGCCACGGCCGGGCTGGTCGCGCCGGCCCGGGTGCGCGTCGTGCTGCAGGGCGACGGCACCGTCGACATCCGGACGGAGCCGCTCGCTCCGGCACCTGGGCCCGTCCTGGGGCTCTGCGTCGACCCGGAGCCGGTGTCGTCCGCCGACGTCTGGTTGTTCCACAAGACCACCGACCGCCGCCCCTACGAGGACCGGGCGCGCCGGCACCCGCACGCCGACGACGTGGTGCTCGTCAACGAGCGGCACGAGGTCACCGAGACCACCCGGGCCAACCTGGCCGTCCGCGTCGACGGCCGGTGGTGCACCCCGCCGCTCGATTGCGGGCTCCTGCCGGGAGTGGCGCGGGCGGTGGGCCTGGCCGAAGGACGCCTCGTCGAACGGGTGCTGACCGTGGACGACCTCTGCCGGGCGACCGAGATCGCCACCCTCAGCTCGTTGCGGGGGTGGCGGCCGGCCCGGGTGCTGGGTCGCTGCCCCTGCACCCGGCAGTGACGCCGCGGTGCCGGGGATGAGCGCTAGGAGCTGGCGGCCACGAGCCGGCGGACCGCCGCCTCGGCGGCCGGCTTGCGCCGCAGGCGATCGGTGACGAGGGCCTCGGCGGACGAGCGTTCTCCGCTCCGGACGTAGGCGGCGATCAACGTCAGTTCGACGACGTCCCTCTGGGCGTGGCTCCCGCCGACGACGTGGGCGTGCCGGCCGGCCGACACCAGATGGTCGGCGGCCTCCACCCAGTTGCCACGGCTGAAGGCGTCGAAGCCCTGCAGCAGGTCGAGCCCGGCCACGTCGACCATCTTCCGGTTCGTGCCGGCCGACACCCGCCGGTTGGCCGAGATCAGGTCGTCGCAGAGGTCCCGGCGCCCGGACAGACCGGCCGCCATGACGGCGTGCCAGTCGTTGAACACGTAGACGGGGTCCCCGAGCAGTCCCTCGACGTCCAGGACCAACTGTTCCGGCCGGGTGCCGAGGTCGACGCCGAAGAGCCGGAGCCGCCACAACAGGGCGGCCGCGTCGACGACGTCGAGCCACTCGAGGGACCTGGTGCCGCGGATGGGGCCGTCGTAGAGGGCCAGGACCTCGTCGTCCTCTCCGAGCTCGAGGTGGTAGAGCGCCCGGTGCCACCAGTTGTGGACGGCGAAGTAGCTCCCGGCCCAGTCGGGGGCCGATCCGGACAGGAAGGCGACCCCTTCGCGCTGGCGACCGGTCATCTCGAAGACGTGCGCCAGCGCGTGGGCGGCCCAGACGTCGCCGGCGTCGGCGCCGAGGGCGGCCCGGGCCCGGGCCTCGGCCTCGGCGTACCGCCCGTTCTCCTCCAGGCCGAAGGCGTACATCCCCTGGACGTACCCCCAGCCCGGAAGGTGCTCGGGCCAGGCGGCGAGGCGTCGCTCGACGACGTCGCGCAGGCCGGCCCGGTCGCCCAGGAAGAAGTACAGGTCCTGCGCCACCTTGAGCGCCAACAGGTCGCGGGGGTCGTGCAGCAGGGCGCGCTCCAGGGCGCCGGCGGCCCGTTCCCAGTCGCCGGCGGCCCAGGCGTGGGCGGCGCGGACGTGCAGGAGCTCCCGCTCGCCGGCGGCCAGCCCCCAGGGGTCCAGGTCGACCAGTACCTTTCTGGCCTGCCCGAACCCGGCCGCCCCGGTGGAGTAGAGGGAGAGGTAGGCCTGCAGGACCCGGGCCATCACCAGTTGGCCGTCGGCCGCCGCTTCGTCGGCCAGCGCCACCGGGTCCCCGCTCAGGGCGACCAGGCACCCGACCGCGTCGTCGAACGCCCGGGATGCGGCGCCCGGGGCTCCCGACACCGGGCTGCCCCAACGATCGGTGACTGCCTGCACCATGCTCACCTCCACGCTCACCTCCATGCCCACCTCCGTCGCCTGCCCCGTCCGCCACATCGCTCACCCCGTCGTCTGTTACATCGCCCGCCACATCGCCCACCCCGTCGTCCACCCGTCGTCCGCCACATCGCCCACCCGTTGCCCGCCACATCGCCCACCACGTCGCCTCATCCAAAAACCCTACTAATCCGCTAGAAAATGTCAACTACACCCTTGACGACGAGCGCTGAGCGTCGATAATTGATGAAGTCGGTCGGGTTTGTGATCTATGAGGAGGGCCGGTGCCGTACTTCGACGGGGCGGACGGACGTGTGTACTACAAACACTGGGCGAGCTGGACGCCGCGGGCGACGGTGGTCTTCCTCCACGGCTTCGGGGAGCACTCCGGCCTCTACCACCGGCTGGGCCACGCCCTGGGCGCTTCGGGCATCGAGCTGTGGGCGCTGGACGAGATCGGGCACGGGCTGAGCGACGGCGACCGGGCGGTGATCCGGTCGGTCGACGACCTGGTCGAGAACGGGCGCCGGCTGACGGCCATCGCGCTGGAGGCCGCGCCGCAGCTCCCGGTCTTCCTGGCCGGGCACTCCCTGGGCAGCGTTGCCGTCGCCGTCGCCGCCACCCGGGACCCGGCGCCGTACCGGGGGCTCGTCCTCTCCGGCGCCGCCCTGTCCCCCCTCGACTGGGTGGTCGAGCTGGCCGGGGCCGGCAACGACGCCGAGCTGGCACTGGACCCCTCGGACCTCTCCTCCGACCCCTTCTACCTGGACGAGCTCGAGAACGATCCCCTGGCCTTCACCAGCGCCGCCGGTGCCCACAGCCTGGTCAGCGTCCTCCCGCCCGCCTGGGAGGAGCTGGAGCGGGGGTTCGCCGACGTCAGCCTCCCGGTCCTCTTCGTCCACGGCGCCGACGACCCGGTGGCGCCGGTGGACCTCACCCGGCGGTGGTCGGCGAGGCTTCCGGACGGGCGCATCGAGGCGTTCGCCGGCGCCCGCCACGACGTGCTGAACGAGCACGTCCACCGCGACGTGGCCGCGGCCATCGTCGACTTCGTGGCCGCCGTCACTGCCGTCCCCGACAACACCGACAGCACCGGCCGGACCGACAGCACCGACAGCACCGGCCGGACCGACAACACCGACAACACCGACAGGACCGACAACACCGGCCGGGCCGACAGCACCGGCCGCGGGGCCCTGGCGGCCAGCCGCTAGCCCGACAGACGAGACTGGAGCGAGAAGCGCATGACCCTGACCCCGGAGATCACGGAGCCGTCGTCGGCTACCGGCAGCTCCCCCGACAGCTCCCCGACGGCGTCGACCACGGCGGGGCAAGACGACCTGGCCCGGCGGTCGGCGACCGGGTTCGAGGTGTTCGGCCAGTCGCTGGCGGCCACCGGGCCCAGCATCGCCATCGCCGGGACGGTGGCCATCGTGTTCCTCTCGGCCGGCCGGGGGGTGATCTGGTCGTACGTCCTGGCCACCTTCGTGGTGGTCCTCGTCGGCTACAGCATCGCCGTGTTCGCCCGCCGGACCGCGGCGGCCGGATCGCTCTACACCTACACCGCCTCGGGGCTGGGCCGTGGGACGGCCTTCGCCGGCGGCTGGGGCCTCATCTTCGGGTACCTGGGCATCGCCGCCGCCTGCCTGGCCGGCGCCGCGCTGTACCTCGGGGCGTTCATCACCAAGCTGGGGGTGAACGGCGAGAGCCGGGCCTGGCAGATCCCGTTGATCGTGGCGTTCCTGGTCCTGGCCGAGGCGCTCACGATCCGGGGGATCCGGATCTCGACGCATGTCGCGGTGGTCCTGGAGATCGTCTCCCTGGTGGCCATCGGGGTCCTCGTGGTGGCCCTGTTCGTCCACTACGGCGCCCACTTCGACACCGGCCAGCTCAAGGCGACGGGGTCGAGCGCCACCGGGATCGCCCTCGGCACCGTGCTCGCCGTCGGCGCCTTCGTCGGGTTCGAGAGCTCGGCCTCCCTCGGGATCGAGGCCAAGAACCCCCATCGGGCCATCCCCCGGGCCATCCTGTTCACCGCCCTGGCCGCCGGAATCCTGTACATCGTCTCCGCCTACGCCCAGGTCCTCGGCTTCCCGACCCCGGCGGCCCTGGCGGCGGAGAGCGCACCGCTGAACGGCCTGGCGTCGACGGCGGGCATCGGGTGGTTGGCCTACTACCTCGACCTGGCCGTGGCCGTCTCGGCCTTCGGCGTGGTCGCCGCCTCCCTCAACGCCGCCGCCCGGGGCCTGTACAGCCTGGGGCGGGAGGAGATCCTCCCGAAGGACTTCGCCCGTTCGCACTCCACCTACAAGACCCCCCACGTGGCCCTCCTGGTGCTCGGCCCGGTGGCCGTCGCCGCCCCGGTCATCCTGGTGGCCGAAGGGATCACGCCGCTGGACATCTTCGGCTACATCGGGACCGTGGCCTCCTACGGCTACCTCCTCGCCTACGTCCTGGTGGCCATCTCGGCGCCGATCTTCCTGGCCCGCCGCAAGGTCCTCACCCCGCTGCCGGTGGTCGTGAGCGTCCTGGCCACCGCGGCGATCGGGTACGTGATCTACAAGAACCTGGTCCCGGTGCCGGCGGCCCCCTACGACTACTTCCCCTACGTGTTCGTGGCCTGGGTGGTGATCGGCCTGGCGTGGTACCTGGTCCTGAAGGTGCGGGACCCCGCCCGGGCGGCCAAGTTGGGGACGTTCCAGGAGCAGGCCGAGGCCGACCTCGAGAGCCGGATCGCCGCGGAGCTCACCATCGAGGCCCCCGGCGCCGAGCGCACCGTCACCGCGCTGGGCGCCGAGGCCCCGCCGGCCTGAGCGCCCGCCGATGGCCACCTCCCCTTCCCTCCCCATCGCATCTTCCCTCCCCCACGCCGCCCACCTCCTCCCGGGTCCCCCCTCCCGGGAGGAGGTGGAGGCGGCGATCGCCGACGCCGCGGTGGACGAGGTGGAGGTGGCATGGGCGGACCACTTCGGGCACACCCTGGGCAAGCGCCTGCCGGCGGCGGGGTTCGCGGCCCGTGCCGCCGGCGAGCGGTTCGGGTTCTGCGACGCCACCCTCATCTGGGACGCCACCGCGGAGGTGCACGGCGGCGGCCGGCTGACGGACTGGCGGACCGGGTTCCCCGACGTCTACGCCGTACCGGACCCCAGGACGTTCCGGGAGCTGCCCTGGCGACCAGGCGCGGGACAGTTCATCGGCGACGTGCAGACCCACGACGGCCGACCGGTCCACACCGCCCCCCGAACCGTCCTGGCCGGCGTCGTCTCCCACCTGGCCGCCCTCGGTTACGAGGCCCGGGTGGGGGTGGAGATCGAATGCTTCCTCCTCGACGCCGTTGGAGACCCCCTCGGTGGCTCGACGCACTGCTACTCGCTGGAGAAGGCCAACGAGCTCGACCCGGCGCTCACCGCCATCACCCGCGGCCTCGACGGCTACGTCCCGGTGGAAGGGGTGACCGGGGAGTACGGCCCCGGGCAAGTCGAGATCAACCTGCACCACGCCGACCCCCTCACCGCCGCCGACGACGGGTTCCGGCTGAAGTACGGCGTCCGTGCCCTGGCCCGCCGGGCGGGGGTGGGGGTGACCTTCATGGCCAAGCCGTTCCCGACCCTCTCGGGGAGCTCCATGCACCTCCACCTGTCGCTGCGACGGGACGGCCGGCCGGCCTTCGCCACCCGGGGCGGCGCCGAGAACGCCGTCCATCGGGCGGCCGCCACCGGCCTGGTCGACCACCTCCCGGCCATCGCCGTGTTCGGGGCCCCGACGGTGAACTCCTACAAGCGGTTCGAGGCCGGCTCCTACGCGCCGACGACGGCGTCGTGGGGCGGCGACAACCGCACCGCGGCCGTCCGGTCCCTCGTCGAGGGAGACGGGACCCGCATAGAGCTCCGCACGCCGGGCGCCGACGCCAACCCGTACTGGGCGGTCGCCGCCCTCCTGGCCGCCGTCGCCTGCGGGCTGGACCGGGCCGACAGCAGGGCCGACCGCGACAGCAGGGCAGTCCGCGACAGCAGGGCAGTCCGCGACAGCGGGGCAGTCCGCGACAGCGGGGCAGTCCACGACAGCGGGGCGGTCCGGGGATCGGGCAACCTGTACGGCAGCGGCGCGCCCCTGCCCCGCACCCCGGCGGAGGCGGTGGAACTGGCCCGGGCCGACAAGGAGATCGTCGGCCTGCTCGGGGAGGACGCGGTGTTCGACTACACGCTGCTGGTGCAGCGCGAATGGGAGGCGTTCCTGGGGACGGTGACGGACTGGGAGCGGCACCGCTACCTCGAGCTGGCATGACCGCCGCACCCCCGGAGGCGTTGGCCGGCCCGGCGGCGTTGACTGGCCCGGCGGCGTTGGCCGGCCCGGCGGCGTTGGCCGGCGTCGACCTGGCCGACAACGACGCCTTCGTCGCTGCGGTGCCGTACCACTGGTTCGACCTGCTCCGCCGGGAGGACCCGGTGCACTGGCAACCGGAGGCCGCCGGCCGGGGGTTCTGGGCGGTGACCCGGCACGCCGACGTGGTCACGGTGTCCCGGGACTGGGAGACGTTCTCCTCGCAGGCCGGCGCCACCGCCCTCGAGGACCTGGACTACGACGCACTGGCGGCCCGGCGGTCGATGATCGACACCGATCCGCCCCTGCACAAGGACCTCCGTCGGCTGGTCGCACCGCCGTTCCTGCCCGGGGCGGTCCGGGACTACGAAGGGCTGGTCCGCGCCATCACCGGTGACGTCGTCACCGGGGCCGTCCGCAGGGATCGGCTGGACCTGGTGGACGACGTGGCGGTGGCGGTGCCGATCAAGGTGCTGTGCCGGCTGCTCGGCGTACCGGCCACGGACGAGCGGTTGCTGGTCCGGCTCGGGGACCAGATGATCGCCAACACCGATCCCGACCTCACCGCCGCGCTCCTCGACGGTCCCGGGACGGACGCCTACCGGCTGCTGCCGTTCCGGAGCCCGGCCGCCGCCGAGATGTTCGAGTACAGCCGCCACCTGGCCGACGCCCGGCGGGACGATCCCGGTGACGACCTGATGTCGGCACTGGTCCACGGCACCGTCGAGGGAGAGCGGCTGGACCGGCGCGAGGTCGACAGCATGTTCCTGCTGCTGGTGGTGGCCGGGAACGAGACGACCCGGCAGGCCATCGCCCTCAGCGCCGAGGCGCTCCTCGCCCGTCGCGGCCAACTGGCCGTGCTGGAAGGCGCCGACGAACCGGGGTGGCGGACGGCGGTCGAGGAGCTCCTGCGGTGGACCACCCCCCTGCACCACTTCCGGCGGACGGCCACCCGCCGGGCCGAGCTGGGCGGGCGGGTGATCGAGGCCGGCGACAAGGTGGTGGTCTGGTACACGTCGGCCAACCGGGACGAGGCGGTGTTCGACCACCCCTACCGGCTGGACCTGCGGCGGTGGCCCAACCCGCACACCACCTTCGGCCGCGGTGGCCCCCACCGGTGCCTGGGCGAGCACCTGGCCCGGATGGAGCTGCGGGTGCTGCTCCAGGAGCTGCTCCCGCACCTCCGGACGATGGAGCCGGACGGCGACGCGGTCCGGATCCGGTCCAACTTCACCAACGGCCTCAAGCGGCTGCCGGTCCGGCTCCGGTGACCGCCCGGATCGACGTCCTGACGACCGGCGACGCGTGGTGCCGGTCCGCGCTGCGGGATCAGTCGGGACCGGGAGACAGCAGGCGGAAGCATCCACTGCGCCAGGAGGCATGTCGGCGTACCGGCGGACCAGCTCGGCCATCCGTCGAAGGTCGCCGGCGACGAGCTGCTCGATCCGGTACTCCTCTCCGAGGAGCTCGGTGAGAGATCGGGCCTCGGCCTGGAGGTCCAACTCGCGGGCGTGACACCCGAACGGGTCGAGGCATGGGTGTGCGAAGCGTGGGCCACCAAAGCGCCGAGGTCGTTGGTCAAGACTTCTATGGGACAGGCATGACCGAGAGCCGGTACAGCACCGGCGTGCGGCCATCACCTGTTAGCGTGCTCTCGGCCGCACGCAATTCGCATCCTTTTGGGAGCGCCATGACCGACACCACCTGTCACATGTCGATCTCGGTCGATGGCTTCGTCGCCGGGCCGGACCAGAGCCGCGAGAACCCGCTCGGGAAGTGTGGCGGCCAGGTCCACGGTTGGCACATGGGGGATCCACGGGCGAACGAGGCGGACGAAATCGCCAAAGGATGGCTCATGCGCTCCCGCGGGGCCTACATCATGGGCCGGAACATGTTCGGGCCGATCCGCGGCGAGTGGGACGAGGACTGGCGCGGCTGGTGGGGGCCCGAACCGCCCTACCACGCGCCGGTGTTCGTGCTCACCCATCACGCCCATGAGCCGATCGCGATGGGCGGTGGGACGACGTTCCACTTCGTCACCGAAGGGTTCGACGCCGCCTACGCGCAGGCGTCCGAGATCGCCGGCGGCGAGGGGGTGGACATCGCCGGGGGCGCCTCCACCGTCCGGCAGGCGTTGATCGCCGGCGTGATCGACGAGCTCACTCTGGACATCGCCCCCACCCTGCTCGGCGCCGGCGAGCGGATGTTCGAGGGCGTCGACTCCTTCGGTTTCGAGCCCGTCGAGGTGCTCCATTCACCGCTGGCCACGCACATCCGTTACCGCAGGGTCGACGTCGGTAGTGGCGCCGGCCGTCCATGACCACGGCCTTTCATCGCTGAGCAGAATCCATCCTGTACAGGTGTTGCCCTGCTTGAAGGTGCTCGAGGCCGGTGAGGGCCGCTAACGAGCGCTCAATGGACCCCACCTGGTCGCCCTGGTCCGTGCCGGGTCCACCTTCAAGACCGGGTCCACCTTCAAGAAGGGAGTGTTCATCGGAAGGGCCCGCCCAACAACTACGAACACCACCGCCCCAATCGGACCCCACCTCCCGGGTTCATTTGGAGAGACATTCCGAGCCGCCCAGCGCGATTCGGTGCTTAGGATCATGGCCGTGACGAGCGATCACGAGTTGGCGATCCGCGAGCTCCTCGAACGCTGGGCGGCTGCGGTTCGAGCACGCGACATCGATTCGATCGTCGCGGACCACACCGACAATTTTGTGATGTTCGATGTCCCGCCCCCCTTCCGCTCCGTGGGGCTGGAGGAGTATCGGTCCACCTGGGACACGTTCTTTGCATGGGCTGGCGACCTCGGCGTCTTCGACATCGGGGAGCTCGAGGTTGTTGCCGGCGAGGACGTGGCGTTTGTCTACGCCACCATGCGGTGTGCCGGCTATCGGGACGGGCAACGCGAAGACTTGGACGTTCGCCTCACCGTCGGTCTCATCCGCCGCGACGGCCGTTGGCTCGTCGCGCACGAGCACCACTCCATTCCAGCCGACTAGTCGATCGCCGAGCAGCTCGCCTTTCTCTTCAGCGGCAAGCGTTCCAACGACCATGGTCTCGCCATGCGAACCCATCTGGCCAGGATCGGTCTTCGCGGACCGCGATCCCTGGATAGTCGAGCAGGGGACCAGCCGCGTCGTAGACGAGTCGGCATTGGAAGCCAAATGCTGGTGCTTCGTAGACAAAGGTGAGGCGGTCATGATCGTCAGAGCGGGTGTAGAATTGTTCGAGCCGTTCGATCCCGTGACTCGCTAAGCGGTCGATGCCGGTCAGGACATCGGCCGTCCCTTCGCGCTGGAGCGTGACCCCATCCTCCCAGCCGATCACGACCGCGACCCGGGGGGAGCCCGGAGGTTGGCGCACTTGCGCGAGTCGACGGCAGTGTCGAACAGCAGCTCGCCCCGATCAGTGACGGCGATGCCAACCAGTGCCGCTTGAGGGGCACCATTCGGACCGCGGGTGGCGACGACCCCAGCCCTCGGCGTCGAACGAACTCGACAAACTGCGCCCGGTTCACGATCCGGCTCGCCAAACGCTCGCAGCAGTAGACGACAGTAAGGCGCCGGGCCGACCTACGACGGGCGGTTCTCCGCCACGAACTGGCTGGCCATGAAGGATGCGCCGGCCGGGTCGGCGAGGACGACGAACCGCACCCACGGCGCATCCTGGGGCTCTGTGAGGACCGAACCTCCTAGTTCGCGCGCTCGCTCGGCTATCACGTCCGCGTCGTCGACAGCGAAGGTCACGCTCCAGCGGGCTGGACCACCTTCCCGGGGCAGGATCGTCGCCACGACATCCTCGAAGCCTTCGGGTGCACCCATCTGGCGCATCCCGTCGCGCAGGCCCGGCGTTAGCTGCTCGAGGTGATCGCCGTAACCCGGCAGGGCCCACATCGGCGAGCCGACATCGATCGTCGTCCACCCGAAGACCGAGCCGTAGAAGGCCTCCGCCGCCGCGACGTCATCGGTGTGCAGGTTGTTGAAGTTCACCGCGCCGTGCTCGTTAACCGCAGCCGACCCGCGATGCGAGCCGGGCTGCCACACGCAGAAGACCGCGCCCTCGGGGTCGGCGAACACCCCCATCCGGCCTGCGTCGAACACGTCGAACGGCTCGGAGAGCACCTGCCCGCCCGCGCCGCGCACTTTGACCGCGGCGTCGTCGGCAGACTCGACGCGGATGTAGGAGTTCCACGTGGCCTCCGGCGGGGCACCGGGCGGCTGCGAAGAGATCGCGGCCGCGTCCCGGCCGTCGGTGCGAGCCATGTAGTAGTGGGCCCCGGCGTCAGGGGGCATCACGTCCTCGACCTGCCAGCCGAAGAGACCGGAATAGAACCGGGCGGCAGCCGGGGGGTCGGGCTGGTTGGTGTCGACCCAACACGGGACCCCGGCTGGGTAGTCCTCACGCGTGCTCATGCCAACACGCTATAGCGGCTCCCTTCCGGGGGCCGAGCGCGCATCCCGTTGGTCAGGAGGTTCGCCACACGTGCCGTCAGGCCGAGACCGGCTGAGTACGCCCGATGCGGACGGCGCAGCCAACGTCGAAAGGGCCGCTTCGGCACGACGTGGTGTACCCGAGGCGAGGTCTGGGAAGCGATGAACCGGCCCTACGAGGAGACGTCGGTGCGGTGGCCGTCATCGCGACGATGTCGGTCGTGGTTTAGGACTTGCTGCGGCAGCGCTCCTGCATCACTTCGGGGCGGACGAGGACGTCGGTGACACCTACCGCGGCACCGGCTGTGGTTCGGCCTGATCGGCGAGGTCGCGAAGGCCGACGAGCAGATCGTGGCTGCGCACGGTCAGGTGCTCATAGATGGGCTGCCGGGCCAATGCGGTCAGCCCGCTGCGGCCAACCGCGTCGTGGCGAATCGACCAGTAGACCACGCCGCGGCCGGGGACGATCGTCTCGATATCCTCGTGGCGCACCGCGGCGCCGGCCAACAGGTCGTGAATGGTTACGTGGCGGGTGGGCAGGATGACGCGATGCTCGTAGCCGCGGTCGCTGGCCCAGGCGGCGGGGGCGGCGGCCACGATGCGGGCCAGAGACTGACAGGTGAGCACGACCGCGGCGGTGGGTGATGGAGCAGGTCACTTACCGCGTCCTCGACGCGTTCGGCGATGTGGGCGGTGTCGATGCGGGGCAGGTCGAGGATCACATTTCCGCTTTGCCGGTACGTTGCCAGCACGGGAAGGCCGGCGGCGGCGAATCCCGCGCAGAGTGCCGGCATCGAGACACGGGTGCCGGGACCGGCGTTGACCGCCCGCAGCAGCGCCAGATACCGCATCTGTTTACCTCCTACATCTACAAACAGTTTGCTCAAGCCCGGCCCGATGGTCTCACCCGCGTGCATCGGCACCGTCACCCGGCCACCGCGGTCTGGGTGCTTGAGCTGGACATGCGAGCCCTTCTGGACAACCACCGCCCAGCCCAGCCGCGTGAGTGCCTGGACGACTTCTCGTCCAGTAATCCGAGGTAGCGGCGGCACGAACCAACCGCACGCGGCACCTGTGACAGCCGACACAGAGGGAGGGCCACAGAAGCCGAGACCACCCGGCCTTCCGCTCGTCTCTGGAGTTGGTTGCCTTCACCCCCCTTTTTCGGGTGGACGGTCCGAGTCCCCTTTATCCTCCGCCACCTGCCAGTTCGCGGCGACACGAGGGCTCGTATCAAAATGCGAGCCCCGAAACGAGCCCCCAAACGAACAAGCCCGGGCCACTCCTGGCCCGGGCTTGCAACAGGACCCCGGTTCGTATGGGGTCACATCATGTGGAGAAGACGATCTCTTATTCAAACTTTCCTGAACTGCGGGACCGAGTGAAGGTGCTCGTTGCCGGGGGTACCGGCTAGTCCTCCGGGACAGCGTCCGAGGAGAGCGCGTCGAGCACGACGCCGACGCCCGCCGCGACGTCGGCGATGGTCGCGGCACCGATCCGGGCACCCATCTCCTCGGCCCACGCGTGCTGACGGGCCTCGATCTCGTCCAGCACCTGGCGCCCGAGCGGCGTCAGCACGGCGAGCTTCGCCCGCCGGTGGTGCGGGTTCTCCTCGTAGGAGAGCAGTCCGTCGCCAACGAGGGCGTCGGCGAGCCGCTGGACGCTCTGGCGGGCAAGGTTCCACGCCCGGGCGATGTCGGCGACACTCGTCGGCGCCGTGCCCGCCGCGGCGAGCACCCGCCAGCGGGCGCTCGACTGCCCGGACGGGCGGGTCAGCCGGTCCCCCGCCTCGACGAGGAGGCCGTCGCACCGCAGCATCTGCACGACGAGGGTGCTGAAGGCCTCAGCCACCTCCGATCGCGCTCCGGTATTGACAGCATCCTGTCGATTCGGTACCGTACTCATGACAGCATCCTGTCATATGGAGAGGGAGCGTGCGATGGACTGGAAGATCGAACTCATCATCGTGCCGGTGACCGACGTCGACCGTGCGATCCGCTTCTACGTCGACCAGGCCGGGTTCACCCTCGACCACGACCACACCGTCAGCGACGAGCTCCGCTTCGTGCAGCTCACCCCCGCAGGCTCCGCATGCTCCATCGCGATTGGCACCGGCCTCACGGACCAGGCGATAGGCCCCGCCGCGATCCAGATCGTCGTCGCCAACGTCGAGGCCGCCCGCGCCGAGCTCGTCGGGCGAGGCGCCGAGGTGAGCGAAATCCAGCACCTTCCGTGGGGCCACTTCGCCTTCTTCAACGACCCCGACGGCAATCGCTGGTCGCTCCAGGAGCTCATCCCCCAGGGGTGAGCTTCTCCGCGGCTCCACGGGCTCGTCGCACCGGCGGTCTGACCCCTTGGCCGGAGTGCTAGTCGGCGGTGATGCTGTAGATCGGTCCGTTGAGGTGCTGGCCGCCCATCGAGCCGTAGAAGCCGGCGTCGCCGAAGCTGAACACACCGCCGTCCGCGCCGACCAGCCAGTAGCCGTTGGCGTCGGGCGTGGCAGCCATGCCCAGCACCGGTGCCGCCAGAGGTACGCCGGATGGTGAGCCCGACTCCTGGAGTGATCTGTGAGTTCCGCTACCGCTTCTATCCGGCCCGCCGGCCGCCGGCCAGTGGCCGTGCGGCCCCGGGCCGACCAGACCCACGTCGCATCTGTTGCCCGCCGGTTGACCCCGAGGGACCGGCTGGTCTGTCGGACCCTGTTCGACCATCGGGTGCTCACCACAGCAGGTGACCGACCTGTGCTTCTGCAACCTGACCACCGCCCGGCACCGGCTCACCACGCTCTACGAGTTGCGGGTGCTGGACCGGTTTCGGCCGTTCCGCCCGGTCGGCTCCGACCCCTACCACTACCACTACCTGCTCGACACCATCGGCGTCGAGGTCGTCGTCGCCGATCGAGGCATCGAGGTCCCGCGACCGGGACTGCACCACAGCCGCGCCCTCGCCCTGGCCGACAGTCAGCGCCTCGCCCACCTGCTCGGGGTCAACGACCTCTTCGTCCGGCTCGTCGCTGCCGGCCGGCACGACCCGGATGCGGAGCTGGTCACCTGGTGGGGCGAGCGGTACTGCAAGACCAATCTGGGCGAGGTGGTCCGTCCCGACGGGGTGGGCGTGTGGCGAGAAGGGGACGCGACGGTCACGTTCTGTCTGGAGTACGACCGGGGCACCGAGCCGCTGGGGCGGATCAGCGCCAAGGCCGGCGATTACGAACGCCTGGAGCGGGCCTGGGGCATCGCCTTCTGGCTCCTGGTCGTCGTGTCCAGTCCGCGCCGCGAGCGCGGCGTGCGGGCCGCACTCGCCGGGAGTGGCCTGGCCGTGGCCAAACCGCTACCAGGACCGGCGTCCTGGCGCCGGAGAGCGCCGTGTGGGCGCCCCTCGACGCCGAAGGGACCCGGCTGCGCCTGGCCGAGCTGGCCGGCTGGCCCCGACCGGCCGAGTTGATAGCCAGGGTGGCCGAAGCCGCCCGCCTCCGGGCGAGTGAACCAGGTTTCGAGGGCCAGTGAGGGCCGGCTTGCAATCGGCAGCGGATGGAGACCTGATGGACCGACCGAAACCGAAGGAGCGTGAGGCGATGCGCTGTGTGATCTACCTGCGGGTGTCCACCCGCGAGCAGGCCGAAAAGAGCGAAGGCGAGGAAGGCTTCTCGATTCCGGCCAAGCGCGAGGCCTGCACCCGCCACATCCGCGACGCCGGCTGGTTGCTCGCCGACGAGTATGTCGACCGGGGCGAGTCGGCCCGCAGCGCGGATCGTCCCGCGCTTAAGGCCATGCTCGACCGGATCGCCGAGGACCGCGACGTCGACGCGGTCGTGGTCCACAAGATCGACCGGCTCGCCCGCAACATGGAAGACCACGTCGCTATCCGCGCTCTCCTCCGCCGTCGCGGTGTGGCGCTCGTGTCGGTGACCGAGAACGTGGACGAGACCGCCTCAGGCAGGCTGGTCGAGGGCATCCACGCCCTCATGGTCGAGTTCTACTCGGCCAACCTCGCCAACGAGATCAAGAAGGGCCTCACCCAGAAGGCGAAGCAGGGCGGCTTCCCCCACGGCGCCCCGCTCGGCTACGTCAACCTGCGCGAGGTCGTCGGTGGCCGGCAGGTGGCCCGCATCGTCCCCGACCCTGAACGCGGCCCACTCATCGCCGCCGCTTTTGAGCACTACGCGACCGGCGACTGGACCCTGCAACGCCTCGCCGGCGAGCTCGCCCACCAAGGCCTCACCAACCGAGGCCAGCGGGGCAGCCACAGGCCGCGATCACCTGGCAGGGCCTCGCCAAGATCCTTGCCAACCCGGTCTACGTCGGCATCGTGGAATGGAACGGCGTTCAACACCCCGGCACCCACGAGCCGCTCGTCACCCCCGACATCTTTCGCCGGGTCCAAGAGCTCCTCGCTGCCCGCGCGGCGCGGGGGACCCGCGAACGCAAGGACCCCATTACCTGAAGGGCATGCTGCACTGCGGGGTGTGCGGCCGGCGGCTCTCCACCCAGCACTCCAAAGGCCGCTACACCTACTTCTTCTGCCTCGGCCAGAAGAACGACCCGGCCGGCACCTGCCGGGAGCCCTACGTCGCCGCCAGTGACCTCGAAGCCCAGATCGAGAATCTCTACCGCCACATCCAGCTCCCCGACTCGTGGGCTGAACGGCTGCGCGAGGAGATGGCCGCCGAGGTCATCGACCGCCAAGCCGCCGACGCCGCCCAACGCGAGCTGCTCACCCGGCGCCTCACCCGTGCCGGGAGCGAACGGCGCAAGCTCCTCGACGCCTACTACGGCGGCGCAATCGACGTGCCGACGCTACGGACCGAGCAGGCCCGCATCGGCACCGATATCGCCGCCGCCAACGACCGGCTCGCCGACCTCGACGCCAACCTCGGCGAATGGCAGGAGATCCTCGACCTCGCCGCGTCGCTCGCCACCCGCTGCGGCGACGCCTACCCCAAAGCCAGCGACCGCACCCGCAAACTCTTCAACGCCGCCGTCTTCGAACGCCTCGACGTGAAAGACGGCCGGCTCTCCGACCAGGAGTACCGGCCGCCCTTCGACGACATCTTCAACGCGTCCCAGTTCGAATACGGAACACGAGTGGAGGTGACCCTGCGCGGTCCCCGGTCAAAGTTGAACCGGGAATCGCTAAACCTCCTGCTCACTTCCAATTTCGATACTAGTGCACACCCATCTTCACACGCACCTTCACACCCTCCAGGCTCGTCCTTTTGAACTTCTTCCTCATCGAGAGGGGAAAACTCCAGCATCTGCTCGTTGGCCTCTGTCCAACCCTTTGCCCCAGGGTTGGGTCTTGGCTCTGCTGGTTTGCCTTAGACCATTGTTGGACTCCCAATGAGCGCTCCCAGCGATTCGAGGGCGCCGGGGACCATTCGGTAGTAGGCCCACACGCCGCGCTTGTCCCGGAGCACCAGGCCGGCGTCTAGAAGAATCTTCAAGTGATGGCTCACCGTCGGCTGGCTGAGCCCAACGGGCTCGGTCAGGTCGCACACGCACGCCTCGCCGTCCTCGTGAGCCTGGATAAGCGACACCAGCCGGAGCCGAATGGGATCGGCGAGGGCCTTCAACACCGCCGACAGCTCGACGGCCGCCTCGGGGGAGAGAGGCTCCCGGGTAAGAGGCGCACAGCACGCGGCCAACGCCACCGCCGCACCGACTGACTCGTCGAGGTGTTCGGCCGAGCGCGGGTGGACCTTCGGCGGACGGCGAGTACGGGTGACCACGAGAAGATTCTACCGTCAGATGTTGACAGCCGTCTATGTCTTCGACATTATGGATACATAGACAAAGGTGAATGTCTTGGAAGGAGCCCCCACCATGTCCCGTGTCCAACTCGCTCTCAACGTTGCCGACATCGAAGAAGCCGTCGAGTTCTACTCCAAGCTCTTCGACACCGAGCCCGCCAAGCGCCGGCCCGGCTACGCCAACTTCGCCGTGGCGAACCCGCCGCTCAAGCTGGTCCTCATCGAGAACGCCGAGGCCCCGGCGGGCAGCCTTAACCACCTCGGGGTCGAGGTCGAGTCCACCGACGAGGTGGTCGCTGCCCAGGCCCGCCTCGCGGGCGAGGGCCTGCCCACGGCCACCGAGGACCAGGTGAACTGTTGCTACGCCATCCAGGACAAGGTGTGGGTAGACGGTCCCGGCGGGGAGCCCTGGGAGGTCTACACGGTGCTGGCCGACGCTGACGCGGACGCCATGACCCTGCGCTCGGCAGACCCCAGCGGGGCGGCGTGCTGTGCCAGCCGGCCGGACCTGGCTTTAACCGTCTCTGGCCCCACATCGTCCTGCTGCTGAGCCGGACGGCTCTCGGCGGGAAGGACCCAGCGTGACCGAGGCACCCCTGTGGCGCCGCCTCGTGGCGGAGCTGCTGGGTAGTGCGTTCCTAGCCGCCATCGTGATCGGCTCGGGGATCGCCGCCCAGCAGCTCTCGCCCGGGGACACCGGCCTCCAGTTGTTCGAGAACGCCGCGGCCACCGCTGGCGGCCTGTTTGCCATCATCCTCATGTTCGGCGGCATCTCGGGCGCCCATTTCAACCCGGTGGTCTCCTTCATCGACGCCACCTTCGGTGGCTTGTCGTGGCGCGATGCTGCCGCCTACCTGCCGGCCCAGGTGGCGGGCTGCGTCGGCGGGGCGGTGCTCGCCAACCTCATGTTCTCGAAGGCCGCCGTCAGCATCTCCACCAAGCACCGGGCCAGCGGCGCGCACTTCCTCTCCGAGGTGCTGGCCACCCTCGGCCTCCTGCTGGTGATCTTCGCCCTGGCTCGGACCCGGCGCAGCTCGGCCACCCCGGCAGCCGTGGCCGCCTATATCGGGGCGGCCTACTTCTTCACCAGCTCGACCAGCTTCGCCAACCCGGCGATCACCGTGGGTCGGATGTTCTCGGACACCTTCGCCGGCATCGCCCCGTCCTCAGCCCCGGTGTTCATCGGCGCCCAGGTAGTAGGGGCCGGTGTGGCCGTGGCTGTCATCAAGACCCTCTATCCCGATGTGACCCCGGCCGAGGCCGCCGACATCGTGTTCCCCCACCATGAGCCGGTCGCTGACGGCAAGGAACCGGCTTCAGTGGACGGCAGCCAACCGCGTACCGAAACCGACCACCGGGGCTCGTCCTCGGTTCTGACCTGAACGGAAGGACGAGCGATGCGACTGGTAGCCATCGGCGGTAGCGATGCCGGGATCAGCGCGGCCCTGCGGGCCCGGGAGCTGGACCCGGCGACCGAGGTGACGGTCGTGGTGGCCGACGCCTTTCCCAACTTCTCTATTTGCGGCATCCCCTACTACGTCTCGGGCGAGGTGCCGCGCTGGGAAAACCTGGCCCATCGCACCGTGGCCGACCTGGAGGCAACCGGGATGACGCTACGCCTCGACACCGTGGCCCGGCGCATCCTGGCCGACGACCACAAGCTGGTGGTGACCGGCCCGGGCGGTGCCGAAGAAGTCCTCGCCTATGACGCCCTGGTGGTGGGCACCGGGGCGGTCTCGGTTCGCCCGCCGATCGAGGGTCTGGCCGGCGAAGACGCCCTCGGGCCGGCCGATGGCGTCCACCTGCTCCACTCGATGGGTGACACCTTCGCGGTGATGGCCACCCTCACCGACACCGCACCCGAGCGAGCGGTGATCGTGGGGGCGGGCTACATCGGCCTGGAGATGGCCGAGGCCTTCGTGGCCCGCGGTTTGGCGGTGACCCAGATCGAGCAGCTGCCCGAGGTTCTCCCCACGGTCGATCCCGAGCTAGGTCGCTTGGTCCACGATCACCTCACCAACCACGGCGTCGACGTGCGCTGCAACACGGCCGTCAGGCGGATCGCCAAGGGTGCCCCCGGGTCGGGCGGCCGGCTGGCCGTCGAGGCCGAGGGTCCCGATGGCCCAGTCACCGTGCCCGCCGATGTGGTGCTCGTCGTTGTCGGCGTGCGTCCCGACACCGAACTGGCGGCTGGGGCCGGGGCCACCTTAGGCATCAAGGGCGCCATCGCCGTCGACCGCCAGATGCAGACCAACCTGCCTGATGTCTTTGCCGCCGGCGACTGCGCGACCACCCATCATCGCCTGCTCGGGACGACCTACCTCCCCCTCGGCACCACCGCCCACAAGCAGGGCCGGGTGGCCGGCGAGAACGCTCTGGGTGCGAGCCGGGAGTTCGCCGGCAGTCTCGGGACCCAAGTGGTGAAGATCTTCGATCAGGTGGCGGCGAGAACTGGCCTGCGGGATCACGAGGCCGTCGCCGCTGGCTTCGACCCCGTGACCGTCGAGTTCGAGGCCGATGACCACAAGGCGTACTACCCCGGCAGCCACCGCGTGCGGATGCGCTACACCGGGGACCGCCAGACCGGCCGCCTGCTCGGGCTCCAGCTCTTTGGCCACCGCCACGCCGAGGTGGCCAAGCGCATCGACATCGCCGCCGCCGCCCTATTCCACGAGATGACCGTGGATGGGCTGAGTGACCTCGACCTCTCTTACACCCCGCCGCTCGGGAGCCCCTGGGACGCCGTGCAAGCCGGTGCCCAGCAATGGGTTCGCACCACCGGCGGGTGAACGAGGGGGGACAACCGGTTGGGGGGATGTCGAGGTGATGCGAAAACCAGGTGATCGCACCAGGGTGCTGGTGGTCGAAGACGACGAGTCCTACCGTGACGCCCTGTCGGTAGCACTCGACCAGGAAGGCTTTGCCGTCACCGCCGTCAGCACCTTCAAAGACGGGCTCCACAGCTTTGTGGCCGACCCTCCCGACATCGTGCTCTTGGACGTGCTGCTCCCCGACGGCTCGGGCCTGGAACTGTGCCGGCAGATGTCCGAGCTCGCACCCATCCCGGTCATGTTGACCAGCGCGCTGAGCGACGAGGTGGAAGTGGTGCTCGGTCTGGAACTGGGAGCGTCGGACTACGTGACCAAGCCCTACCGGCTCGGCGAGCTGGTCGCCCGTATGCGAGCGGTGCTGCGCCGGCGTGCCCGTCCCCACGACGCACTGCGACTGCACCGCTCCGAGGACGTTGTGGTGGTTGGGCCGATGGAGATCGACCTCGTGGCCCGCCAGCTCTACCTGCGCGGTGATCCCGTGCACCTCTCCCGGCGCGAGTTCGACTTGCTCGTAACCCTCGCCTCGCCGCCGGGTGTCGTGCGGACCCGCCAGGACCTGATCGACCGAGTGTGGGCCGATGCCGATCTGTCGGACACCAAGACCTTGGACAAGCACATCCGGAGCCTGCGGGCCAAGATCGAGATCGACCCCTCAAACCCCGCTTGCCTGGTCACCGTCCACCGGGTGGGTTTCCGCCTTGACTGTGAGCGAGGCTGCACCCCGGGAGTCGTCACTGCCTAGCGTCAGGTGGTCGAAATTATTTCCACCGACGTTTGCCTTCGTGTCACCTGAGGGTCGAAACTTCGCTAGGTAGGCCATTTACCGTCGTCACTGCGATGGTATCGACCTACTTCTATCCACTGCATCGGCGCGGCGCGCCTTGCGCGCTTGCGGCGGCGGTTGATGGCCGGTCGTCCTCGCACCGCCCCCCGTTCCCCCTGCCGGCCTGGCGCCCAAGACCTGGGTGCCCGGCCGACGGCGCGGGCGCGTGGTGCACCCCCATCCACTGACAGAGGAGGTACTAGCCAGTGAACCCGACGACCCACCCCGAGCTGCGCTACGGGCGACACGCGTGGCGTTTCCTCGCTGTCGGTGCCGTGGTGCTGAGCACGGGCCTCGCCCTGTCCACGCCGGCCTTCGCCGCCAAGAAGGCCAAGGCCCCGACCGACCCGTACCTGACCGCCGATCTGAAGGCGCCGGGCGGGACGTTGACGGGTGCCGGGTCCACCTTCGACCAACCTTTCTTCACCAAGGCTTTCTACACGTACAACAAGCAGAACTCGGGCGTGACGATCAACTACGCCTCGATCGGCAGTGGCGGTGGCATCGCCCAGTTCCAAGCGAACACGGTCAACTTCGGGGCCTCCGATGTGCCGATGACCCCGGCCGACATCGCGGGGGCCAAGGGCGGCCAGGTCCTCCAGGTGCCCGTCGACCTCGGCGGTGAGGCCATCTCCTACAACCTGCCAGGGATCAAGACCGGCTTGAAGCTGACGCCGGCGGTCCTCGCCGACATCTTCCTGGGCAAGATCACCACCTGGGATGACCCCGCCATCAAGAAGCTCAACCCCAAGCTCAAGCTGCCAAGCCAGAAGATCACGACGGTCCACCGGGCCGATGGCAGTGGTACGACCTACATCTTCACCGACTACCTCTCCAACGTCTCGCCGGACTGGAAGGCCGGGCCGGGGGCGGGCAAGTCGGTCAACTGGCCCAACGGCGTCGCCGGTCAGGGGAACGAAGGCGTGGCTGGCGCCATCCAACAGACCCCCTACTCGGTGGGCTATGTCGAACTGGCCTACGCGCTGCAGAACAACTTCACCTACGCCGCCATCAAGAACGCGGACGGCAAGTACGTCCTGCCGTCGAAGGCCTCGGTGGCCGCCGACGCGGCGCAGAAGCCCAACATCACCTCGGTCGACTTCTCGATCGTGAACCAGGCCGGGGCTGCCAGCTATCCCATCTCGGGCTACTCCTGGGCGCTGATCTACCAGTTGCAGAAGGACCAGACGGCCGGGACCACGCTGGTCAAGGTCCTCGACTGGCTCTCCCACGCACCCGGCCAGGCCATTGCTGGCACGCTCGACTACGTACCCCTGCCAGCCAACATCCAGGCGCTCGCTCGCACGACGCTTTTGCAGGTAACCGGGCCGAATGGCACGACCGTTCTGCTCACCAAGTAGTCCCGCACCACCCATAAGGAGCTGGTTGTGGCCCAAACGATGATCGAACGGGGCACGGCGGGGAGGCGATTTCGCCTCCCCGCCGTGCCCGACCGGGCGTTCCGGGTGTTCCTAGCGGTGGTGGCTCTGGTGTTCTGCGCCCTGTGCGTGGCACTGGTGGTCACCCTGGTCCAGCAAGCCCGGCCGACCTTCGCCCACTTCGGGGTCTGGAGCTTCGTCACTAGCACCACCTGGGACCCGGTGCATGCTAAGTACGGGGCACTGCCCTTCATCGTGGGGACGCTCGAAACCACGGCGATCGCGATGGTGCTCGCCATTCCGATTGGCCTCGGTACCGCACTGTTCGTCGTCCACGTCCTCCCGCAGCGGCTCCGTGCCCCCATCTCGACGGCGATCGAACTGCTGGCTGCGGTGCCGAGCGTCATCTACGGCCTATGGGCGCTGCTGGTGGTGGCCCCGTGGATGCGGACGATCATCGAACCGGCCCTCGCCTCGATCACCGGGAGCAGGGGGCCGTTCAGCGGCGCGCAGCTCGGCCTCGGCCTGCTGCTCGCCGGCCTGGTCCTGTTCGTCATGGTCCTGCCCACGATGGTGGCCATCTCGCGCGACGTGATCGCTGCGGTCCCTGGCGACCAGGTGGAAGGGGCCTTTGCCCTGGGCGCCACCCGCTGGCAGGTCCTCTACCGGGTGGTGCTGCCGAGCGCCCGCGTCGGGCTGCTCGGCGCGGTCACCCTGGCGACCGGCCGGGCACTCGGAGAGACGATCGCCGTCACGATGGTGATCGGCAACTCAACGGCGATCGCCCATTCGCTGTTCTCACCGGCCGCCACCCTCGCCTCGGTCATCGCCAACCAGTTCACCGAGGCGACCGAGCCCTTCCACCTGTCGTCACTGATCGCCCTGGGAGTGGTGCTGCTAGTGGTCGCGATCATCGTCAACGCCGGCGCTCGGCTGTTGGTGCGGTCGGTCGGGGGCCGCCGAGGCTCGTCCTCGGTGGTGCTCGTATGACGGTCTTGTCCGTGCCCGACCCCACCGTGGCCCGGCGCCACGAGATCCACCGGATCGCCGCGGCCACCCAGGGCCGACGCAAGGTCTACTCGACCGTCGCGCTCAGTATCTGCGGGCTGTTCGTGCTGGTGGCCCTCATACCCCTGGTGGCCGTGATCGTCTACACGATCCAGCGGGGCATCCACGCATGGTCGGTCGACTTCTTCAGCCACCTACCGACGCCGGCCGGCATCCCTGGCGGGGGCATCTGGAACGCCATCGTGGGCTCGCTCATCATCGACGGCATCGCCGCGGTGGTGGCCATTCCCTTCGGCATTCTGGGCGGTCTGTTCCTGGCCGAGTCCGATGGTCGGATCGCGGCCAGCGTGCGCTTTGCTGCCGACGTGATGACGGGGGTACCCTCGATCATCATCGCCATCTTCGCCTACGCCGTGCTGGTGAAGCCGCTCGGTCACTTCTCGGCGGTGGCCGGGAGCTTCGCCATCGGGGTCCTCATGCTGCCAATCATCATGCGGGCCAGCGAAACGGCCATCCGTTCGGTGCCGGGCACTCTCACTGAGGCCGGTCTGTCGCTCGGTGCTCGGCACCTCACCATCTCGCGACGGGTGATCCTCCCAGCCGCGCTTCCCGGTCTCATCACGGGCATCCTTTTGGCCGTGGCCCGTGGGGTGGGCGAGACGGCTCCGCTCCTGTTCACGGCCATCGGCAGCCAATACTTTTCGACCAACCCCCTCAAACCGATCGCCGCCCTACCCCTGGTCGTCTACCAAGACGGCATCCAGGCCTACCCCGACCTCCAGCAGACGGCCTGGGGGACGGCCCTGTTCCTCATCTGCGTGGTGCTGGTGCTCAGTGTGGGAAGTCGCCTGCTCGCCGCGTGGTTCCGAAGGGAAAAACGATGACCGACGAATCAACCGAGGACCCGGCCCTGGCCTCCCTCAGCATGGCGACCGCGGAAGCCCTGGCGCCCAGCGCGCTCAACCGCCCGGTCATGCGCCTCGACACGGTGTCGGTGGCCTTCGGGGGCCGGGTGGCGGTCCGCGACGTGACTCTGGACTTCCCCGAGCACCAGGTGACTGCTCTCATCGGCCCCTCGGGGTCGGGCAAGACCACGCTATTGCGCTCACTGAACCGGATGCACGACCTCACCCGGTCGGCCAAAGTGACGGGCAAGGTCCTTCTCGGCACGACCGACGTCTACGGGACGACACTGAGCGCCACGCTGCTCCGCTCGCGTGTCGGCATGGTGTTCCAGCGGCCGAATCCCTTCCCCACCATGAGCATCTACGACAACGTGGTCTCGGGTTTGAAGTTCAACGGAGTCCGCAAGAGGGTGTTGCTCGACGAAGCCGCCGAGTCGGCGCTAATCGCTGCCGCTTTGTGGGACAGCGTGCGGGGACGTCTGAAGGCGCATGCCAGCACGCTCTCGGGTGGTGAGCAACAGCGGCTCTGCATCGCCCGGTCGTTGGCGGTCGAGCCTGAGGTCCTGTTGATGGACGAGCCCACCTCATCGCTCGACCCCATTTCCACCGCCCGAATCGAGGAACTCTTAGGTGAGCTGAAAGAGCGCGTGAGCATCATCATCGTCACCCACAACATGCAACAAGCCATGCGGGTGTCGGACTACTGCGCCTTCCTGCTGATGGGCGAGGACAAGGCGGGGGCCTTGGTGGAGGCATCGTCTACTACCGCCATGTTCGAGAGCCCGAGTGACGAGCGGACGCGGGACTACATCAACGGACGATTTGGCTGAACGGGGGGATGGCAGATGAGGCGCTCGGTGCTCGACTCTGTGGCGGGAGTAACCGACGTGGTGGCTGAGACCACCAGAATCCTGCTGATCGACGACGATGGGCCGATGTGCCACGCGTTGCGTGACGCACTGCGGTCCCACGGCCACGTTGTCTCGTGCGCCAACAGCGAGGTAGAAGCGGTCGCCCGCCTCGCCTCGTTCACCCCCTCATTGGTGTTGTTGAACCTCTCAGTCCAAGGCGGGAACGGCCTGCTCGTCTGCCGTCGGTTGCACGAGATGGGGAGTACTCCCATCATCCTGATCGCCCGACCGGGCGACGAGGCCGACGTGCTCACCGCTCTCGACGTCGGCGCCACCGACTACGTGGTTCGGCCGCTCAGCATGGAGGAACTGGTCACTCGGATCGCCTCGGTCACTTGCCGGGAGCGGAGCGAACAGCTGGGCCGCGCCGACGTGCTTGAGGCCGGCCCGCTGGCCATCCACCTGGCCCGGCGCACGGTGGCGGTGCGGGATCGGGAGGTCCACTTCACCCGCCGGGAGTACGACCTGCTGGTGCTCCTTGTGGCCCGGCCCGGCCACATCCGGACTAGGGCCGAAATTCTGGATTCGCTGTGGGGAGGACGGCGGACCTCCGACACCAAGACGCTCGATGTCCATATCCGGCGCTTGCGGGGGAAGATTGAACGAGACCAGCAACGCCCCGAATGCATTATCACCGTACGCGGCGTCGGGTACTACTTCGACCCCCAAGAAGGGCAGAAGGCGAGTGCCTGATGACGGAGGGATGGGGAACCAACGAGCCCACTGGGCCCCCTGTGGTGGTGGGCGTGGAGGGGTCCAAGGGTTCGGGCCACGCGATCGATTGGGCCATCCAGGCCGCGAAGCTGATCACCGGCCCTGTCGAGATCATCTACGCCAATCGCATCTCTCGAGACATGCGGCAGCGGCCTGAGATCCTCGCCGTCCCCGGCACCGACGTCAGGGTCAACTGGGTGCCCGAGTACGACGGCGGGGGGTTCCTCCGGCTCGACCTGGGTGCGGGCAGCGTGACCATCAACGTGGAGCGCCGGGAGCACAGCGCGCTCATCGGCACCTTGCGCCGGATCACCAACGAGATCAGCCAGATCCCGGCCCGCTACGAGAAGGCCGCCCTCGACATCGAAGACGGCCAGGCCCAGCTGGCCCGCATCCGGGCCAGCAAGGGCGAACCCTTCGCCCATACCGACGAGCTGCACGAGGCCCGGCAGTCCCTGTCACGGCTCCAGGAGGTGCTAGCGGAGCGGTATGCCGCCTCGCCCGAGAACGTGCCGCCAAGCCCGGCGGCTTCGGGGCCGGTGGTCTCGCCGATGGCTGAAGTGGTGCCCATCGAGACGGTCCGCCGCCTCGTGGGAGCGACCCCGAACCGCCCCATCCCGGCACCCAACAGGTCCCCGCTGACGCCGCCCATCCCGATCGACCGAGGACGATCGACCCCCGGCCCCGATCTCGAACGCTGAGAGCCGCATCAGAAGGAGCGCAACATGAGCGAGGAGTCACTGGACGACCCGATCCGGGAGACCCACGGCCATTTCGACGGCCTCCTGCGCCTGGTCTCGGCCAGCGCCATCCAGGTCACCGACCGCAAGGCCCAGCAGCGTCTCTACGGTGCCTACCTGGGCCGAGGCCCCGCAGGAACGGCCACCGACGAGCGCACCCATCCGACCGGCTCGACGCTGGTGAACGCCGAGGAGGTGGCAGCCACGCTGCAGGGAGCCGCTGGCTCCGACAAGACGGCGGGTGTCGGCCGGTAGGACCACGACGGGTCCCAGCGAGTCGGGAGCCTGCGTTCAGTCATCGGGCGGCTGCCAACTGCGGCGCAGGTTCTCGGCCGTCACGTGCTCGAAGATCGTCTGGAGCGTCTGCGGCTCGTCGGGGTGCCGGTCGCGCTCGTCGGGACCGACATGCAGGTGATAGAGGCCAGAGCCGAGATACTCGTGGCCGGCATGGCAGTCGTGACGCCAACACAGCTCGCCGTCTTGGCGTAGGTCGAACCGGTAGAAGCGGGCGGTGAGATCAGCACCAACGGCGAACGCCACCGACAGGACCGTCCCCACGGAAAAGCGAATCCGGAACGGCCGCACCTGCAGCATGGCGAGTCGGCCATCTTCGCCGACGATCTCATCCCATCCGATGCCGTCGAGCAGCTCGCCGCCGATGATGTCGCACCACGTCGTGAGATAGTCCAGCGCCTCGTCGGCGCCCCGGACATAGGGAGGGAACAACCTCAGCCGGCACGCAGATGGCGCCAGGCCGCGTAGGCCTGGCTCCAGGCGAAGAAGTCCTCAGTCTCCACCAGCTCGCCGCTCACCGGATCGGTGAAAGCCTCAGCCAGGCGGTCCGAAGGCGTCTCGTACTTCGCCTCCCAGGTGTCCAGCTCAGCGCGCACGTCAGCCGGCCCGAGCTGGCGACGTGAGACACGGGGCTGGGTCTTTGGCACGTCCACCAGGCTACTCCCACCGCTGTCGGACGTCACCGCTCCGGCCCAGCCTCTCGCCCACGAGGCGAATGCCCCACAAGGGCAGTTCGACGTGGCTCCCAGCTGCTGACGGTCGGCTCCGATTCCCGAGCCAGCTGGTCGCAGAGCGACGCCAGCTCTCCTTCCGCCAGTTGGGCCAGCCGGGTGGCTTGGAACCGCTCACCGCGCTCGGCGTGGAGCCGGGCAATGAGAAGAGTGGTCCCCCGCATCTGGGTGAGCAGGGTCGCCCAGGCCTTCTCGCTGTTCTGGGCCTCTCGGGCCTGTTGGGCGATGACGGCCACACCACGGAGGTTCCGGCCCGGATGGCGGACACCGGCCGTCTTGCCTGCCGCGGTCTGCGCCGAGCGGGCGAGGAGTTGTGCCGCATGGGCGAGGGGGCCGGGAGAGGTGCCTTCGACCCGGAACGAGGCAGCGGCAAAGGCGCCGGCCAGATCCCGAGCAACCCCGGCCCAGGTTGCAGAGTCGTCTAGGGGTACGGCGGCCAGACGGTCGGAGGCGTCGTGGACTGCCTCGGCAGCGAGTCGCCAGCTCTCGACCGAGCCCACCTGGGTTTCACGTCCTCCCTCTTGGGATCGGTTCGAGCGCCACTCGACGAGTGCCGTCGGATCGGACGGATCGGTCTGCCACAGTTCGCGGAGCCGTGGCAGCGCCAGATCGCGGGCCAGCCGGCCCCCGCCAAACCAGATCGGCTTGGCGCCTTCGTCCGGCCGCAAGGCCACCGAGTACCCCACCACCTGTTCGCGTCCCCCCGTCGCATAGCGGGGACGGATCACGACATCGGCCCGACGCAACCGCCTGATGAACTCGGCTTCGTCGTCGGCTGCCACCGAGGCGGCCCGTACTAGACGAGCAAGGCGGACGCGGTCGGGCTCGGGCCTTCCCTCACGCTCTGCACGCTCCTGCTCGGCCCGCGTCACTCCCGGCATACCGGCACCGCGCTCGGCATGGGTGGCCGTCAACTTGTAGGTCTGCTCCAGCTCGGCGCAGACCTTCGACATCGTGACTCGCTCCCGCCAGACCGAGGCCACTCGGCCGTCCTCTCGGACCAATGACACGGCGATATGGATGTGCTCATTGCCGGCGGTCGAGGTGCCGTGAGCGACCGCCACCCACCGACACGCCGCCCGCTCGTCGTCCCCACTGAACCCCATTGTCGCCATCGCCGTCCGGGCAACCTCGGCCCACTCGGAGTCGGTCAATGGCCGGTCGTCTTTGTGGTTGGAGAGCGACAGGTGCCAGACGTGGCCGCCGGTGACCTCGACCCCGAAATCGGCTCGTGGGGCGTCACAGGCCCGCCCGAGCTCATCGACCTCTTGCCAACTGAGGGGGACCAAGCAGCGGGGGTCGAGCGAGTCGGTGGCGGCGATGACGCGAGGGTTGGTGTGCTCGTTGTGCCGGCCGGCGCTGAACAAGTAGCGGATGAGCCGGGCGATGTCCTTCCCTCGTCCGATCTTGGCGATCACCGCCCGAAGCCGCCGAGTCCGTCGGTCAACCGATCGAGCGCGTCGGCCAGGTCGGCCCGGAGTCGGTTGAGGTCAGCCACCACCGCGTTGGCGCCGAGGACGGGTTGCCCCGAGGCACTGGCGGCTACCAGTCGGCTCAGCTCGGACGTGGCTCGAACGAGTTGGCCCTGGAGCCGGGAGAAGTCGGCCACACGGCGGCGGCGTTCTGCCACCGTGATCTCCCCCGCGAGCACACCCTGCTTCAAGAGGTAGCGGGGCGGAGAGACACCGGCCAGGCTGGCCCGACGACGCAGCTCGTCCCGCTCCTCCTCGGTGACCCGCACGACCACCCGTTCGTGCCGCCCGGCCGCCGAGCGCCGCACTCGGCCTCCGGCCCACGTTGGCCCCATGGCTCCACTCGTCGTCCCGTCAACCATGATTTGTTCCCTCTCGTTCGCCAGCGCAGCGACGCAACGACGTTGCGACATCGGGGAACGGTCGGCCGGACACGGCCGATGGCGACACGAATCTCCTTGAGCCGTGCAACGGATCAACCATCTTGCTCCCCCGCACTCAGGAGCCTGCGAGTGGGTGCGGGGTGGAATCGGCCAGCACCGGCCGCAGGCCGGTTCGTTACCGCCGGCCACAATGGAGAGGGGTGGACAGCCCCGCGGGTGCACTGGAACAGTGCCCCTGAACAGGGATTGGTATCGAACGGCTGGGCGTTGGTAGCCACAGCCAGCCAGCGATCGGAGAGAGTCGGTTGGCCCCTGACGGACCGGACCCTCCATGGCCAACCGCCCGGCCGATGGCAGCCGGGCGGCGATCCCCCGGCGATCTCGACCTCCGAAAATCGCCGTGAGCAGGCATTGGTACCCGTCGCCTGGCTACCTGCGTGGGTGCCGCCGCAACAGACGAGGAACCTTCCGGCTGCCGAAGCCAGTCGGTCCAGCGCATCTCGCGGGCGACCTGCAAACGAAGCACGTTCGCAGCTGCCCGTAGGGTCTGGCTGGCAGTGGCGTCGTCGCAGGCCACGTAGTCAGCAGCCTCATTGAGCCGTTCCGCGAGGTCAAGAAGGGCGAGGGGCGTCACAGTAGGGAACGGTCGCCCGACACGCGGCAGCGATGAGCACGGTGGGAGCGGCGTCCCCGAAGAACTCTGGTCTGTAGTAGGAGTGTCTGGCGTGAGCAGACTTCGGCTCTCGGTGACCGATCTTGGCCCGGCGCAGCCCATCGGACTGCCCCCGAACTCCATTGGCCAATTGGCTGAGGCGTGGGGTGGCTCCGGAAATTGGCGTGCCGTGTGGGGTGACATCGAATACCTGGCGAGCCGACTATTCGAGGTTGAGGGGAGCCAGAACCAAGAGAGCGGCGAAATTCATCGCCGTTGGCATCACCTGGTCCTAGCCGTGGGGAACTTCAAGCGGCAGGCGGGCATGATCGAGCCGACTCAGCTCGCTCCCCGCGGATCGAGGGGTGTCTCCGCCCGCCCGACCGAACTCACGATTCCAGAAACGACCGCCGTCGTGAGGCGTGACGTCCCATCAACCTGGCAGGCGCTCACGGCGATCCCGGGGATCGGAGTGCCGACCGCCACGACGCTCCTCTCCGCCCTCTGGCCCGGCCATCATGTGATCATCGACCGTCGAGATGTCACCGCAGCGGTGGGCCTTGGTCCAGGATCGGGATGGCTCGGCGCACCGTTTGACGGCGCCTGGCTCCCTGACTCGCTTGCTTGGGACTGGTACGAGTGGCTCCGGTCCTCGATTCGCGCCACTCCGGGCTTCACGATGGTTGAAATCGAGCGATCGTTGTACCAACTCGACCGGCGGATTCGGTCTCGGCTCTCCTCGCCTTGGTCGTGGTCCGATTATCGACCGACTGCGTTAGAAGGGCTCTCCCCATGAGTTTCGGACCATCGGTCCCACCGGACCTGGAGGACCTCACCTATCCGAAACGGTTGGAGAAAATTGCCTCACTGCTGGTCGGTCATGTCACCGGAGCTTCTCTCGTTGAACTTGATCCTGGCGGTGGCAGCACACAGCTTGCCGATTTTGAGATCCTCGACGCGTCACAGAAGCGGATTGGGGTGCTCGAAGTGACCACGACGACGCGGTCCGATCGAGCGAGGTTCCAGGCACAGGTGCGCCGAGAGGACTGGCAGCTTCCAGGCCTCATGTGGTCATGGAGCATCCACACGGTCAACGATGTCAATGTCCGCCAGCTCCCAGGACAACTCGGCCCAGTGCTTCAAGCGATAGAGCAAGCGGGCCCGCCCCAGGATTGGATACCAGAGCATCCCGGCATGATCGGCACAGAACCCGACGCACTACCGCCATCCCTGGCATCACTCGGCGTCACGCAGGCCTGTGCCTGGCACCATCACGCCGCACCGGACGAGTCCTGGGTGTCCGTACAGAGGAGCGAGCCGGGAGGGTCCTTCTCGACCGATCGCGCCCTAACCGCCGAGGTCCAAGCCGAACTTAACAAACAGGACAACCAGGCCAAGCTGACTGGGCAACCCGGCCGAGCTGAACTCTTTGTTTGGTTGGACGTGGGAGCGGGCGCTGCCGCTGCTACGACGCTCAGTGAGCCACCCTGGAGCCTCAATCTCAGCACGGTCGATCTCCCGACCTTGCCCAGCGGAATTACGGCTGTCTGGGCGGCGACGGGATTGGCCGATTGGCCATGCCCTGCAACGTCCCTTCTGTGGTCTGACGGCAGCCAGTGGGTCGTCCACGGAAGACCAGTGTTGCCGTGAGGAATCCCGGCCCGCTCCGACGACACCGTAGCGAAGCAGGCCGGCTCCTGCGACGCTGGTCCCATGTCAGGCCGTAACCAGCACTACCTCCCGGCATCACTGATCGGGGGCTTTGGCCTACCAGCCGCAAGCGGCCGACTACGAGAGGCGAGGGTCGCCGTCCGGCGAAAGCGGACGGGACAGGTCGACCGAGGGCTTCCGAAGGCAGCGACCCTAGCGGTCAGCCGAGGGACGTATCGCCTCACGAATCCACCGCCTGGAGTGGACCGAGACATCGTGGACAAGCTCTGGGACCCAGTGGAGAACGAGCTATCGAAGCTCATTGCGAGGTTGGAGCGCCGGAGACTGCAAGTCGGGGACGACATTCTTCTGTTCGGGTACGTCGCCGCCGCCGCGGTTCGCCACCCCACGTTCGAAGCGGTGGCCGCCGAGTACCAGCGGCGCCAGGGATTCCCAGCCCCAGCCGGTGACGACGTGCAGATTCTTCGGGTTGCCGCTCTCCGCAACCAGCTCCCCCAGATCCCGACCTGGCGGTGGCGGGTGCTACATAGCCCCGAGGATGCTCCCCGGTTCATGATCACGGATCGGGGATGGATGTACGTGGGCGAACCCGACTGGCCCAGCCACGGCCTGTTCTTACCTATGTCCCCTCGAGTCGCGCTCCTCGGCTATCTCGACGACATCCGGCTACCTCCGAAACGGGCCGCCTTCGATGAGAACCTCAAGATGTGCCAGAGCTGGATTGAGTGGTTCAACGCCGCAGCCTGGTACGACCCGTACATCTCCGCCCTCATCGCCCATCCCGACGATCGCGCCCGACTGTCGTCCCTGCCGGACCACAACGACCTCCGAGTCACTGGGTACGGGCCGTACCGGTACCGCCAATCTCAGGGCCTCTTTGACTAAGGGACCTCCCGACGTGAGCGTCTATCTCTGGACACCAGACTCAGCCGTGTACCACTGAAGCAGCCCGCCGGCGATCAGGATCGCCGAACGGACCTCATGCGGCCCCGTCTCAGCCACCTCGGGGTGCGCTGCGAGGTCACTCAAGAGTTTCGCCGCCCGACGCACGAGGTCAAAACGTTCGACGAACTGCGCCTCGCCGAAACGCAAGGACTTGAGTTCTCCAATGACGGCTTCGGCAGCATCTTCGGCATTGGGGTCTTGGTTGGCCAAAGCGGCGAGCGACTGTCGGATCGCTTCGAGCGCCAGTCGGTTATCGCCTTCGAGGAATCGACGTTGCGCGTTTGCGAAGTAGGAGACGGCCTTAGCAAGCTGCGGTGTCGCCTGGTTGTCTGGAGCTGGAAGTTCCAGCAGGAGGGTCCGCTGGTAGCGCATTTGCTCCAACAGACTGAGCCAAGTCTCACGTGACACCGCGTGACCGCTGATGGTGGCCGATCCGTGGCTAGCACCGGAGTCAGCCACGATCTCGATTTGGAGGTCGAGGGCAAACCCCCCGTCCCGATAGCTCTCGATCACGGCTATCTGACGAGGATCGATGTCGACGTGGAGATACTCGTCGAGCTGGGTGTTGACCGCGATCCGGCGTGGTGAGGTCGGATGAATTCGGCCGAGATAGCCACCCGCCCCTCGCAGCGACCTGGCTGACACCGAGCCCGCGAACGAAAGGTCGTGACCATCTGCAGACTCGTGGGTGGGACGGACCTGGATGGGAATGACAAGTTGGTGGCGGCCGAGTCCTGGCCGAACCTGCAATTCTCCGGCCTGGATCGCCACCGAGTTCGTTCCGAACAGCACGGCCCACGTCTCATTCATCGCTTATCCGCTCTTTCGGCGCTCGTCTGGTTCGACAGACCAGTGTGGCACCGGGGTGTGCGCGTGATCTTGCTCCACCCGACCCCGGATTCCCTTCGGGTCGTTGGTGGGACGGATCAGCACCGGCCCAAACGGGCCGGTTCGTTGCAGCGGTCGGCTCCGTGAGGGGCCGACCGTCGGCGGGGGAACAGGAAAAGTAGTCCCTGACCAGGGGTTGGTATCGAGTGCCCGGCGTTGGTATCCGGGAACACCCCAATCATGACGTCGGGTGCGACCCAGCGACCATCCGAGGAAGGGCAACGTTGCTCCAGGCCGCACCGCCTGGTTTCCCCGACGTCCGGAACATCCATGGCCTCATGCACGACCGCAGCTAACATGCTGGCGACCGCCGGTCCTGGGTTCCGCCCATCGCAGTCGTCGTGCGGCGGCCAACCGGGACAGGTCATGAGGCTTACGAACTTCCAGATCACCAACTTTCGGTCCATCGAGGACTCGGGTGACATCCCCATCGAGCGTGTCACCTGCTTTGTCGGCAAGAACGAGTCTGGCAAAACGAACTGCCTTCAAGCGCTGGTTCGGATCAACCCCGCACCTGGACAACCGGCCAACTTCGACATCAACGATGATTACCCTCGCAAGGGCCTGGGCGACATCGAGCACGACATCAAGAGTTCCGGCTTCGTATACCCGAAGGTCGTTAGGGCGACCTACGCGCTGGATGGTCCAGAGGTCGATGTCTTGACCAACACCTTCGGAGAGGGTGCAGTCCAGCTCGGCGACGATTCCACAGTCGCGGTGACCGTCGACTATGCCCGTCACCGGACCTGGGACGTGAAAGTCGACGAGGCACTCGTCGTCGCTCATCTCATTAGCCAGTCAGGCGCAAATCTCGGAGCAGCGAAGCCGAAGTCGATCGCCAAGCTCCTGGAGATGGCTGACACTGGCACCCACGCGGAACTGGCCGAGGTCGCCCAGACGGTGAGGGGCTGGCGGGATCAGTCGCCTACCAGTGCAGCTATCGACGTGCTTAGGAGCTTTGAGCCGCTCTACGTCTACTTCGACGACTACGACCGGATGGCCGGCGAGGGAAACGTTCGCGAGCTACTTGCCAAGCGCAGCGCTGGTGGGCACCTGACGCCACCCGAACGGACCTTCTTGGCGCTGATTGACGAAGCTCGGATCGACCTGGATGATCTTGGCAAGCACGACTACAACGCACTTAGAAACCGCCTGGAGTCGGCGAGCATCCGCATTAGCGAGGAGCTCTACACCTATTGGAGCCAAAACCAGACGAGCAGTATTGACTTCGATCACACTTATGAACCCACGCCCGACAACCCTCAGGGGCGGGGAGATCTGATCCTGAAGGTGAGGGTCAAGGACAACCGACACGGTGTGAGTGTTCCGGTTGACCGCAGTTCAAACGGATTTATATGGTTCTTCTCCTTTCTCGTGAACTTCGCTCAGATTCGCAAGGAGTATCCGGGTCGGTCGCTGGTTC
This sequence comes from Acidimicrobiales bacterium, assembly GCA_035547695.1. Classification (GTDB taxonomy): domain Bacteria; phylum Actinomycetota; class Acidimicrobiia; order Acidimicrobiales; family RAAP-2; genus DASZUK01. Next base: position 44,614 of record DASZUK010000024.1, on the reverse strand, counting down.
TTTTGTTGGACGAACCGGGAACCGCTCTACACGGTCTTGCACAGCGCGACTTTCTGAAAGTTCTCGATAATCGACTGGCTGACCACCAAATCCTCTACACGACCCACCAACCATTCCTTGTCGACCCCGATCGGCTCGACCGTGCACGACCCGTCGTCGATATGGAACCGGGTGGGACCACGGTGCGGCCACACGCTTACAACGTTGACCGAGACACGCTCTTTCCACTCCAAGCAGCATTGGGCTATGAGATCGGCCAGACCCTGTTTGTCGCCCCCAACGTGTTGCTGGTCGAAGGGACTTCGGACCTGGTCTACCTGCAGCTATTAAGCCGCGCCTGTGAGATGGCCGGCCAGGCCGGCCTCGACCGTAGGTGGACGATCACGCCTGTAGGCGGCGTAGACAAGATGGATACTTTTGTTCGATTGTTCAGAGGCCAGCAACTGAACATCTGTGCCTTGATCGATGTAACTGGAAACAAACTCTCCAAGGTCGAGAAGCTCGTACGAGACGGCGATCTACAAGCCGACCAGGTCGTCAAGGTCTCCGCTGTCCTCGGTGTCGAACTTGCCGATATTGAGGATTTGATGTCTGAAGCCTTCTATCTGAGGCTCGTCCAGGGGGTCGGTGGCGAAGACAGCGCCCGGGCCATCTATGGCGTGATCCAGCAGGATCGGCTGCCAGATGCCACGGAGGAACCCCGCATCACGAAGCGTATCGACGCCGTGCTCGAAGGCTTTGGCCAGGGCCGTCTCGATCATCTGCCACCAGCCCTGTATTTCGAACGGCACCAAAGTGAGCTGTTGCCAGAGCTGGACACGGAGACAATTCAGCGAGCAGCAAAGCTGTTCGGGGCCGCAAATAGTCAGCTGCGCTCGTAGTCTCTTGCGGCTTGCGGAGTGGCCTAGGAGTTCGGCAGCGCGGGCAACCCGATCTATCGACCGCGGCTATCGGTAGCCTCTACTCGGCCAGGCCGAGGGACCGAGCGACATCGCTTCGGAGTGCCTTCGCCGCTGCGCGCAGGAGGGCTGCGTCGGTGGATTGGGAAGGGGCGAGGTACTCGGCTGCATCCTCAAGACGCTCAGCCAGGTCAAGTAGCGCCAACTCAGTCACTGCCGGATGCCAACCTTCATGGTGCCGGAAGGTCACCGTCGTGTACCGAGGGTCCGGTCTGGCTGGTCATCAGTCGTCGCTCACGCCGAAACCTGGCGTAGGAGCGGTTCTCCCAGGAGCTCCGGGCGGTGTCCGGCCGCCCAGGCGCGCACCGACTTGGCCGTGAGGCCGTTCGGGCGGACTCGAACCAGGAAGCGGGCCTTGACCAAGGCGTCCACGTCGTCTTCGCTGAACCCCGTCAAGGCGAGGAAGTCGGCAACAGTCACCCGAGGTCGCCTGCCGGTAGATCGACCCGACGCTGCGCGCCGCACCGACCTCTCGTGATGTACCGGGCGCCGTTGGTGTCTCGCTCGGCATCGAGCGTCAGGCGCCCGCTCTCCATCCATTTGTAGATGACGCTCGTCGAGGTCGTCAGCATCGCAGCCGCTTGGACGACAGTGACCGACCGGGCGCGGAGCCGATCGACTCGTGCCAGCTCCGCCACGAGCAACTCGGCATCGACATCGTGGAGGAGCGTCCCCCGCAGGCCATCGACCTTCTTGGTGGTCAGGCCCATGCGCTTCATCGTCCGATAGACGGCGTAGTAGTCGGTGCTCGTTCCCTCAACGAGATCCCCTAGAAACTGGTAGCCCTCGGACCGACTGGCGAACGACAGCACGTCGTCGGCTCGGCACCGCCACTCGTGGCCGACCTTGACGGCCGGGATGGAGGTGGGCAAGAGCCGCCGGACCGTACGGACATCCCGCCGCAGCAGTGCGGCCACCTCCTTCACGTCGAGGAGGCCGTCGCGATCACGGCGCTGCCAACCGGCCATCTCTAGGTGGGCGTCGACGGCCGCTACCCGACTCTCGTCCAACTCGCTTCCGTAGACCGGTCGCCGGGTCGTGGGGACCATCAGGGAGTTGACACCTGCTGCGCTGAGCTCCCGCTCGATCTGGCGGGCTACGGGCACCAGGTGCTCTTTCAATCGGGAGTCGAGGGTGTAGACGAGGTCGAAGACGTCACTCCCGACCCGGTGGCCCATCGCCCGCCGGGCCACCAACCCCGAGACGTCTTCTGCCCAGGCCAGGTCGGTAGCGAAGTTCTTCCGCAGGTCGTGAGGCACGATCCGGTAGGAGTCCTCGTCTTCAGGGCCGCCCACTGCTTCGGCCGCAACCCGGAGCGCGCTGCGGAACCCACCCTGACCGCCACCTTCGGCCCGAATGGTGGGGATCAGTCGGACCGTCGGGTCGAGGGAGCCATCCGGCGCCCGGTGATAGGCGTCGATCAGGGTCAAGAGCAGCGCGGTGAGCGGGGCGGGCAACGCGACCAGCCGGGTGGCGCTGTCGGTCTTGCCCGATTCCTTGTGCGTCCCCTCGGCTACCTCGCCGTCGTCAGTGCGGTGGCGAAAACGCCGGCCTCCCTGGTTCCCCCCGACCAAGAAGCCATCGCCGTCCGTGTCGATGACCACGTTGGCGACCAGCAGCCCGTAGCTCTCGCTGATCCGTAGCCCGCAGAGCCGCAAGAGCCAGAGCACGCTTTGGTGAATGACGTGAAGCTGTCCGGCCATCGCGGCCGTCACCTCGACCGAGACGATAGGCGCTCGGCGCTTCTTGGTCCGGCCCAAAGGATGGAGCGCGTGGATACCGTTTCCCTCTGCGTAGTGGGGAATGGCGTAGCCGAGGTCTCGGGCGTGGGCCAGCACCTGACGGAGTAGCCACAAATACGAGCTGGCGGTCTGGCGGGCGTAGCGAGTCCGGCCCGGCCGGAAGGTTGATCCCGGGGTGAGAGCCTCACGCCCCGACATCGTGCGGAGCCAGTCCTTCACCATGCTCCGTCCGGTGTCGAGATCGCTTTCCAAGAGGCCGGCGAAGTAGGGGAGCACATGAAGCTCCAAGTCACGCCACGCCTCGATCGAACGGTCGGCGCCTGCGTTTTCCAGCTCCTCGTAGTACTCGTGATGCCAGGCGAAGGCGAGACCGGCCAACGCGGGCAGTCCCGGTGATGCTGCCGGTGCCGGTGAACGGTGTGGCGGTGGCGATGGTGGGCCCGCTACCCGCGACGGCTTTTGCGGCTCATGGCCGTCGTGGCGACGGGCCAATTGCTCGTCTCGCCATCGCTCGGCCTCGGACCGGTCAGCGAACGCGCACTCCACCCGCTTGGTCGGATCGAGGCGAGGGACTGAGGCCAACCAGCGATCGCCTCGTCGGCGAAGGCTGCCCGTGAGCGGCCGGCCCATCAGGCGACCCGACCGTTGGCGAGCAACGAGCGAAGGAAGGCGACCTCACCCTCGGTCCTGGTGATCCATGCAGACAACTCGGCGATCCGGGCCTGGGCGACCGCCAGCTCCTGGCGGGCCATTGCCAGCTCGCGGTCGGAGGTGTCTTGACCAAGCACCTCGGCAGCCGGCGCGGGGGCCATCAGCGGGTCGAGGCGCTCTGCTGCCACCAGATCGGCCACGGCATAGAGGGCGAATTCAACTGGTTGTCGCAACACCTCAGAATGATGGAGGTGCTGGGTGGTTCGACGGCAGCAGCGAGCAGACCGGGCTTTGCGACCGGCGATGCGTTCACCTGGTCGGCCGATCCCGGCTCGGCATGTGGAGCGCGAGTTCTGGCGTCTGATCGCGCAGGGGAAACGCACCGAGGAGGCGGCGATCGAGGTCGGTGTGTCCATCCCCGTCGCATCACGCTGGTTTCGTCACGCTGGCGGCATGCCGCCGTTGAGCCTGGCCGAGCCGACCGGCCGCTACCTGTCGTTCAGCGAGCGTGAGGAACTCGCTGTGCTGAAGGCCAAAGGCCTCGGCGTTCGAGCGATTGCCCGCGAACTCGATCGGCACCCCAGCACGATCTCCCGGGAGCTGCGACGCAACTCCGCCACCCGCGGCGGCAAGCGCGACTACCGCGCCACGGTCGCACAGTGGAAGGCCCAGACCGCGGCCCGGCGACCCAAGAAGGCGAAGCTCGTAACGAACCCGCAGCTGAAGGAGTATGTACAGACGCGGCTTAGCGGACAGTTACAGCGTCCCGACGGCACCGTCGCCTCCGGCCCTGAGACGAGATGGAAGGGACTGAACAAGCCGCACCGGGCGGACCGGCGCTGGGCGACGGCTTGGAGCCCGGAGCAGATCTCACGGCGGCTGGTCATCGACTTCGCTGACGACGAAACTATGCGGATCAGCCACGAGGCGATCTACCAGGCGCTCTACGTCCAAGGACGCGGTGCACTCAAACGCGAGGTAGTGGCCTGCTTGCGGACCGGGCGAGCGTTACGCAAGCCTCGAGAACGGGCCCGGAATAGGCCGCAGGGTCACGTCACCGCTGACGTCGTCCTCAGTGAACGGCCGGCCGAGGCCGACGACCGCGCCGTCCCCGGCCACTGGGAGGGCGACCTCATGATCGGGCTGAACCGTTCCGCGATCGGCACCGTCGTCGAGCGCACGAGTCGCTACACCCTGCTCGTCCACCTCCCCCGCATGGAGGGCTACGGCACCATCCCGCCAGTCAAGAACGGGCCCGCTCTCGGCGGCTACGGGGCTCTTGCCATGAAGGACGCGCTCGAGGCAACGATGACCTCGATGCCGACCGAGCTGCTGCGATCACTGACCTGGGATCGCGGCAAGGAACTGTCCGCCCACGCCCAGTTCAAGATCGACACCGGTATCGCCGTCTACTTCGCAGACCCGCACTCGCCATGGCAGCGCGGCACGAACGAGAACACCAATGGTCTGTTACGCCAGTACTTTCCGAAGGGCACTGACCTGTCCCGATGGACCCTGCAGGACCTCCTCGCCGTTCAGGTCGCGATCAACAGCAGACCCCGCAAGATCCTCGGCTGGAAGACCCCCGCCGAAGCCCTGAACGAACAGCTACGGTTGCTTCACCAGACAGGCGTTGCAACGACCGGTTGAACCCAGCGAGCGTCACGCCGTCGTCGCTCCGACAGGTGTGCGGCAGCCGTCCTTGGCGCTGGTCCCGGCGAAGCGTGTCTTCCGAGCAACCGCAGGCGGCAGCCGCCTGCTTGCGAGTGAGAAAGGACGCTTCGGCCATGGCGACCGGAGAACGGTCGCCGCAAACGGCAACTTGGCGGGGGCAATTCTGTGCCCTCGCAGCCTGCACCAGCCGTCCGAGATACTCGGGTGGGCATGCCCACCCACTGCCTACCTCGGAACGTCGAAGCCGCAGGTCAATGCGGGGTGTGCACCGGTGGGCCGCACAGGCACCTGCCCTCCCACGCGTCCGAGATACTCGGGGTTCCCCTCGGTGGGAAACCCACCTTGGAGCACGAAAGTCCAGGTCACCCTGGCCTCTCTCCCCGAGTATCTCGGACCGCCGTGGAGGTGATGGGATTCGAACCCACGGCCTCAGCATTGCGAACGCTGCGCTCTGCCAACTGAGCTACACCCCCGAGACCAACCACCAGGATAGCCGCCGCCGACAGGTGCCCCGGCAAGGGCTGGGCTGACCGCGGTGGGGGACGTAAGGGCCAGGAGGCCGGAGGGCCGGCGCCGACCTCAACCTCCGCCGACGGCTCTCCTGGGCGCCTCGTACTGCCAGGGGTCGTCGCCGTAGCCGTTGTCAGCCTGGTAGTCGTCGGCCTGGTAGTCGTCGTCCCAGGCGCCGGGGAACCCGGCGGTGGCCGCCCAGTGGGCATTCCCGCCGGCCCGGGTCGGGTCGGCATCCCAGCCCCCCCAACTGCCCCACCCGTCCCAGTCGCCGTCGGCAACCGCCGGAGATCCCCGGCCGGCCACCGCCGACCGGGTGGCGGCGGCGGACGTGCGGGCATGACCGCGGCCGTGCCGCAGCGACTGGGCGTAGGCGGCCAAGCCGACGTAGGCAGCCAGGGCGATGCCGGCCAGGACGGAGAGGACCCACAGGGGGTGCAGGGCGTCGACGATGCCGAGCAGGGCGGTGATGGTGACGGTGCCGGCGAGGCCGAAGAGGATGTCCCGCCGGCGGCGCCTGGCCTGCTCGGCCCGGTACTCGGCGGCGCGGGACGCCAGCGAAGGGGTGTGGCCGGCCGCGAAGAGGTCGGGGTCCGCCGGCAGCGGGTGCATGCGGAGGTAGTGGCGCCCGGAGGCGTCGGCGACCACCTCACCGCCGATGCCGGCGACGGTGCCGGACGGATCACCTGTCCGCGACGTCCCGCCGACCCTGTCGGCTCGGTCGGCCCCGTCAACCGGCTCGCCGTCACCGCCGCCGGCGCCGGCGTCGTCGACCGGCTGCAGCAGGACCAGGTTGGGGCGGCCGGGCATACTGGACACGGCAGGCAGCCCGGATTGACCGGGGGCGAGGCCGGTGGTGGAGTGGGCGGTGTCCAGGCGGTAGGCAGGGGCGACCAGCTTGGGCCCGGTGCGCTCCAGCAGGTGCAGGCTGCGGTGGAAGGAGTCGATAGACCCGGTCGATCGGCTTTCCAGGAGACGCTTCACGAAGGCCGGCGCGAGGACCACGAGCCACAACGCCACGAGGATCAGGATCAGCACCAGCGTCACTCCCCCTCGACCTACCTTCCTTGGTCTAAAGACCGTAGTGACGGGCCTTTTGCCAGTGGTGGATGGTCGGGGGTGGCGGAACGCCGACACCGTCAGGCGCCGCCCCCTGTGGGGTCTCTTGTACTCCTCGGACCGGTCGACTGCAAGCGGTTTTGTACCGCCCTGGTCACGGTCCCGTCACGCGCCACCGAATGACCACCCGGAACGGCGAAAACCGCGGGTGGTCAGGGCCCGGTCGGCCGGCCGACGGTCGGCCAGCCCGGCTCCACTGCCGACGGTCAGACGGCCAACCCGGCTCCACCACCACCGACGGTCAGACGGCAGCCCGGCTCCACCACCGGCCGCCGTCGCGGCCGACGGTGACGGCCAGCCCGAAGCAGTCGGAGACGGCGGCGGAGGTGAGGGTGTGGTCCAACGGACCGGCCGCGACCAGCCGGCCGTCGCTGACCAGGGCGGTGTGGGTGATGCCGGGCGGGATCTCCTCGGCGTGGTGGGTGACCATGACCAGCGGGGGAACGGCGGGGTCGGCGCAGAGGCGGGACAGCCGGGTGACCAGCCGTTCGCGGGCGCCGAGGTCGAGGCCGGCGGCGGGCTCGTCGAGGAGGAGGAGCTCCGGGTTGCTCATGAGAGCCCGGGCGAGCAGCACTCGCTGCTGCTCCCCCTCGGAGATGACCCCGAACCGGCGGCCGCCGATGCCGCCGTCGTCCCGGCGTTCGCCGTCGCTCCGGCGTTCGCCGTCGTCCCCTTCCCCGTCCGCCTCGACGCGACCGGCAGCGCCGTCGCCGCTGGCGTCGCCGTTCCGGCGGGTGTCGCCGTCGTCACCACCGCCGACGTCGGCCAGCAACCGGTCGGCGCGGGCCCAGTCGTCGTCGGTGTACCGGTCCCACCAGGGCTCGAGGGCGCCGTAGCGGCCGGTGGCGACGACCTCCCGGGCGGTGAGGTCGCCACGTAGTTGCCGGATGACGGACCCGCTGACCAGGGCCACCCGGGGCCGGAGGGTGCGGACGTCGACGCTGCCGAGCCGGTGGCCCAGGATGTCGACCACCCCACAGGTGGGCCAGAGCCGGGCCCCGACGACCTGGAGGAGGGTGGTCTTGCCGGAGCCGTTCGGGCCGAGGACCACCCAGCGCTCGCCGGCCCGGACGGTCCAGTCGACGTCGTCGACGATGGCCCGGTCGTTCCGGACCACCGACACCCCCTCCAGCCGGACGACTATGTCTGATACCCCGCTCGGGGCCCCAACCCCAGGCTCCTCCGAAGTGCGGGGCCCCTGCCCCGCACCGGCCGTCTCCGACAGCCCGGCCGGAGCCGGTCCCCCCGCCACCCGGCCGGTCAGGACGGTACCCGGCGGCTGATGCGGCCGATGAGGCCGGAGCAGCACTGCTCCCAGGTGCGGTCGCCGACGAGCCAGAGCCAGATCTCGCGGCGGTACTGGCCGACGAGGTGCTCGAAGCCGGCCTCCTTGAAGCCGGCGGACTCGAGGACGCGCCAGCGGCTCCACAGCCAGCCGGCGACGCCGCCGGTGACGATCTCGTGCAGGTCGGCGCCGTCGAGGACGGCGTCGCGCCAGACGGCCTTCATGACCACCGGCTCGTCGGGCAGGTGCAACTGCAACTGCAACTGGGCCGCGGGGGCGGTCACCGGCGGATCATGACCGGCTGGCGGTCGGTGCCGTCGTAGTTGCGGAGGTGCTCTTCGTAGTCGATGAACATGGGGGCGTCGGGATCGAACTTTCGCTGGAGGGACCGGACGGCGATGCGCTTGTCGAGGTTGTCGAGGCGGACGAGGGCGTCGGGGTCGTCGAGGCCGCGGACGTCGAGCTTGGACCGGGCCTGCTGGAAGGCGAGGCGGCCACGCTCGGTGCGGACCATGACGCTGGTCCAGCCGTCCATGGAGCCGACGCTGCCGACGGAGATGTCGGCGCTGCGGCCGAGGAAGTCGGCGCACTCGTCGCAGCCCTTGAGGGCGGCGCCGTGGAAGTCCTTGACGGGCTCGTCGACGGCGACGTCGCCGTCGCGGTACTCGACGATCATGCGGCCGCGGATGACGTCGACCTTGCTGACCCGGTCGAGGTCGATCCCGCGCTTGCGTTGCAGCTCGCCCAGCATGAGGGCCTCGTAGTCGAAGCTCTTGGTGCACAGCAGGGCGATGGCGAGGACGACGGCGTCGACCCGGTGGGCGCCGGTGGGCCACCGGCGGGCCTGCATGGCCCGGAGGCCCTGGATCTCGCAGGGGGTGCCGACGACGGCGATGCGGGGCTTGGCGGGCAGGGGGTACCTGGACAGGTCGAGGGCGGCCAGGGCCATGGTCTGGTTGTAGAAGCTGCCGGAGGCGGCGCGGAGCTCGGCGGGGGTGGTGGCGATGGTGGCCACCCCCTTCCAGGGCTCGTCGGGGTCGTCGCTGGGCTTGGAGACCAGGGCGCCGTCGATCTCGCCGGTGGCCAGCAGGGCGGTGAGGATGGCGGTGACGGCGCCGCCGTCCTGGGCGTCGTCGTTGCGGGCGGCGGACCGGACGGCGTACTGCTCGAGGACGGACCCGAGGCCGTCGGCGGGGGGGGCGCCGGTGATCTTCCAGTAGGTGTCGGAGGAGTCTGACCGGACCTCGGTGGGGGCGACCTCGTCCTCGCCGGCCAGCGGGGTGGACGGCGGCCAGAGGGTCTCGTAGCGGAGGCCGCCGCGGGGGCAGAAGTCCCAGCACATGGAGCAGCCGGTGCACATCTTGACGAGCTCGGGGAGGCCGGTGTCCTCGTGGACGCCGAGGGAGTTGGACGGGCAGACGGCGACGCAGGTGCCGCACTGGATGCACCGGTCGGCCTCGATGACGGCGGCCTCCAGCTCCCAGAACCACACCTTGCCGGGGGGCTCGGGGATGCCGTTCATCTCCTCGCGGAGCCGGAAGCGCTTCACGCCGTGACCTCCTGTCCCTCCAGGGGCCGCCCCTCCAGGGTGGCCCGCAGCTCGGCCGCGGGGGTGCGGCGGGCCCAGTTGTGGAACGACTCCCCCGGGCGGTGGTGGTCGCGGTAGCGGCCGAACACCCGGACGAGGGCGTCGGGGACCTGGTCGACGGGCATGGCGCCGGTGACCCACCGGATGAACCCGGCGTCGGGGCCGAGGGAGCCGCCGAGGCCGATGTCGACGGCCTCTTCGATGTGGGCGCCGACGTGGGCGACGTCACCGCGGAAGCCGACGTCGCCGACCTGTGGCTGGGCGCAGGAGGCGGAGCAGCCGGAGAAGTGCATCCGGAAGACCCCGGGGTCGTCGCCGGGCTCCCCCCGGCGGCGCTCGTCGGTGCCACCGGCCAGCCGCTGGTCCATGTCCCGGGCCCACTTGACGGCCCGCTCCTTGGTCTCCACCACGGCGAACCGGCAGAACTCGCTACCGGTGCAGGCGACCACGCCGCGGGTGAACGGTCCGGGGAACGGGGAGTACTTCTGCACCAGGTCCTCGGCCAGGAGGTCGTCGACCCGGTCGGCGGGGACGCCGGTGAGGACGAAGTTCTGGTCGATGCCGATGCGGACGGTGCCGTCGCCGTAGGTGTCGGCCAGCCGGGCGACCTCGACCAGCTCGATGCCGCGCATCCGGCCGACCGGGACGGAGCAGCCGACGTAGAACAGGCCGTCCTGCTTCTGCGGGTGGACCCCGACGTGGTCGCCCCGGAAGCGCTTGGTCAGCTCCTCGCCGGCCGGGGTCAGCTCGAACCGGACCCGCTCGGCCACTGCCGTCCGGAAGCCCTCCGGGCCGAGCTCCTGGGCCAGGTACCGCATGCGGCACACCCCGCGGTTCTCGCGGTTGCCCAGCTCCCCGAAGACCTGGGCGATGGCCCGGCAGACCTCGACGGCCTGGTCCGGGCGGACGAAGACGTCGATGTCGGAGGCCATCCGCTCACCGTCGCCCAGGCCGCCGCCGGCCAGCACGTTGAACCCGACGGTGCCGTCGGGGAGCCTGGCCGGCCACAGGCCGATGTCGTTCAGCTCGACCCGGGCGCAGTCGTCCAGGCAGCCGGCGACGGCGATCTTGAACTTCCTGGGCAGGTTGGCGTACTCCCGGTTGCCGATGAAGAAGTCGGAGATGGCCCGGGCCACCGGCAGGGCCTCGACCACCTCGCCGGCGTCCACCCCGGACACCGGGCAGCAGCAGACGTTCCGGGAGGAGTCACCGCAGGCCTGCAGGGTGGTGACCTTGACGTCCCACAGCCGCTGCCAGATCCGCGGGACGTCCTCGATGCGGATCCAGTGGATCTGGATGTCCTGCCGGGTGGTGAGGTCGGCGTAGCGGTTGCCGAACACCGGGCTGTCGTCCGGCCCTTCGCCGAAGGCGTCGGCGACGATGCCGATCTCCCGGACTTGCGGAGCGGTCAGCAGCCCGCCGGGGACCTTGACGCGCAGCATGAAGGCGTCGCCGCCCTGTCGCTGGGGGTAGAGGCCGACCCACTTGAGCCGCTCCTGCTCGCCGGGGACGGCGGCGATGGCGGCCGGGCCCTCCTTGGAGTAGCGGTCGACGACGGCCTGGGCCACCTCGAACGGGTGCCGCTGGAGCTTCCACTGCTCCACGTTGTTCAGCTCCCCGATGTACCGGTACGGGTTGACGAACGGCATCGCCCGGGGTCGGCCCCGGAACTGGATGCCGTAGGGGTTGTCGGGGTCTCGTGCCATGTGTCGGTCGCCTTCGCTGGTTGTCGGACGGGTCAGGCGTGGAGCCCGCACTCGGTCTTGCCGGTGCCGGCCCACCGGCCGGCGCGGGGGTCCTCCCCTTCGGCCACCGGGCGGGTGGTCGGGGCGCACCCGATGGACAGGTACCCCTTCGGGACCAGCGGGTGCACCGGCAGCCCGTGGTCGGCCAGGTACCCGTCCACGTCGGCGTCGGTCCAGGCGGCCAGGGGATTGATCTTCACCAGCCCGAACCCGTCGTCCCAACTGACGATGGGAGCGGCCGCCCGGGTGGAGGCGTCGACCCGCTTCAGGGAGGTCAGCCAGGCCGCCTTGCCGGCCAGGGCGCCGCGCAGCGGGGCCACCTTGCGGTACTGGCAGCACTGGGCGGACCCGCACGGCCAGGGGTCGGCGTCGGGGCCGGGGTGGGTGACGGTCAGGTTGAGGTCGTAGAGGTCGCGGACCTGGTCGACGAACTGCAGGGTCTCGGGGAAGTGGGCCTCGGTGTCCAAGAAGACCACCTCGATCTTGGGGTCGGCCTTGACGGCCAGGTCGATGAGGACCACGTCCTGGAACGACGCCGCAAGCACCAGGTCGGGCCCGAACCGGTCGACGGCCCACTCGATGGCCCTGGAGGCCGGGGCGTGCTCCAGCCGGGCGTCGACGGACGCCAGTTCCTCGGCCAGGCCGTCCGGCAGGGTCGTGGTGCCGTCACTCATCGATGTTCCTCCCGGTTGGCCGACCCGGTGGGGCCGCTCACACGCTTTACTATGAGGACCGTTGGGGGTCCCCGGTTGGCCTGTCGGACGCCGCCCGTTCGGACCGATCCGGTTTTCCGTTCGGGCCCGTTTCGGACGGCTCGGCCGCTTGACTTGCCGTCCCCGACGACCCAAAGTATACATGACCAAACAGGTCGGGTATTCGGGGGGGCCGGCCTCCCCGAATGCTCCCCGGGGAGCCGAGCGGCGACCCGGGGCCCAGCCGCCGGGCATGGCCAACGACGAGTCGAATGGACGAAGCAGGATGACCACCACCGAGATGCACACCGCCGAGGCCCCGGCCCCCCTCGGTCGGTCCACATCCCGTGGTGTGGACCACCTGGACCTGCTGGAGTCGCACGCCATCTTCATCATGCGGGAGGTGGCGGCCGAGACGGAGCGGCCGGTGCTGCTGTTCAGCGGGGGCAAGGACTCGGCGGTGCTGCTGCACCTGGCCGTGAAGGCGTTCCGGCCCGGCGGGTTCCCGTTCCCGATCCTGCACATCGACACCGGGCACAACTTCCCGGAGGTGATCGCTTACCGGGACGAGCAGGCCGCCCTGCTGGGCGAGCGTCTGCTGGTGGCCAGGGTTCAGGACTCGATCGACCAGGGCCGGGTGTCCGACCCCGGGCCGGGGGGCAGCCGGAACCGGCTGCAGACCACCACGCTGCTGGACGCCATCAACGACAACCAGTTCGACGCCGCCATCGGCGGGGCCCGCCGGGACGAGGACAAGGCGCGGGCCAAGGAGCGGGTGCTGTCGTTCCGGGACGCCTTCGGCCAGTGGGACCCGAAGCGGCAGCGGCCGGAGCTGTGGCAGCTCTACCAGGGGAAGGTGCTGCCCGGGGAGAGCCTGCGGGCGTTCCCGCTGTCGGACTGGACGGAGCTGGACATCTGGCAGTACATCGGCCGTGAGGGCATCCCGCTGCCGTCCATCTACTTCTCGCACCGCCGTCCGGTGGTGGAGCGGGACGGCATGCTGCTGGCGGTCAGCGACTGGGTGACCCCGGGCCCCGGGGAAGAGGCGGTGGAGGAGACGGTGCGGTTCCGGACGGTCGGCGACGCCACCTGCACCGGCGCGGTCCGCTCGGCGGCGACCACCGTCGACCAGATCATCACCGAGGTGGCGGCCTCCCGGGTGTCCGAGCGCGGGGCCACCCGCGCCGACGACCGGTTCTCCGAGACCGCCATGGAGGACCGGAAGCGCGAAGGGTACTTCTAGCCGTGCCGTTCGCTGCTGGCGGTGACCCCGCCGCCGACACCGACGAGGCTGCCGCGAGCACCAACGGGACCGGGCCGGAACGGGCCGGGGCGGTGGACGCCGTCGGGGTGGCCCCTGGCACCATGGACCTGCTGCGGTTCGCGTCGGTGGGATCGGTCGACGACGGCAAGTCCACCCTGATCGGCCGGCTGCTGTTCGACACCCGGCAGTTGTTCGACGACCAGGTGGCGGCGGTGGCCGCGGCGTCGGCCAAGCGCGGCATCGGCGAGGTGGACCTGTCGTTCGTCACCGACGGCCTCCGGGCGGAGCGGGAGCAGGGCATCACCATCGACGTGGCCTACCGGTACGCGGCCACCCCGCACCGCAAGTTCGTCATCGCCGACTGCCCGGGGCACGTGCAGTACACCCGGAACATGGCCACCGGGGCGTCCACGGCGGACCTGGCGTTGGTGGTGGTGGACGCGTCCACCGGGCTGCGGGAGCAGACGCGGCGGCACGCCTGCATCGCCGCCCTGCTGGGGGTGGACCAGTTCGTGGTGTGCGCCAACAAGATGGACCTGGTCGGCTGGGACGAGGCCGCCTACCGGGCGGTGGCCGACGAGATCAGTACCCTGGCCCGGCGGTTGGGGGTGGCATCCTGCACCGTGGTGCCGGCATCGGCGCTGCACGGCGACAACGTGGTGGAGCGGTCGGACGCCGCGCCGTGGTACGACGGCCCGACCGTCCTGGCCGCCCTGGAGCACGCCCCGGCCGGCGGCTGGGCGGCGGCCCACGGCTCCCGGAACGGGGCCGGCGGCCGGTTGCCGGTGCAGTGGGTGCTGCGGCACAAGGGCGGCGGCCGCAGCTACGCCGGCATGGTCAACGGCGCCCCGCTGCACCCCGGAGACCGGGTGGTGGTGCTGCCGGAGAACCACCCGACGACGGTGACGGCCGTCGAGACGTACGACGGCCCGCTGGACGAGGCGGCCGTCGGGCGGTCGGTGTCGGTCCGGCTGGCCGACGACCTGGACGTGTCCCGGGGGGACATGATCGCCGCCGCGGACGACCCGCCGGAGGTGGTGACCGAGCTGGAGGCCACGGTGTGCTGGTTCGGGGACCGGCCGTTGCGGGCCGGCGACCGGCTCCGGGTGAAGCACACCACCCGGACCACCCCGTCCCGGATCACCGGGGTGGACGGCCGGCTGGACGTGAACGACCTGAAGCTGCAGCCGGCGGTCGAACTGGCCGACAACGACATCGGGGTGATCACCCTGAACACCGCCACCGCTTTGGCGGTGGACCCGTACCGCCGGGACCGGATCACCGGCAGCTTCGTGCTGGTGGACGAGGCCACCAATGCCACCGTGGCCGCCGGCATGGTCGGCCGTCCCGACCTGATGGGGCCCGACCTGGTGGAGCCCGACCCAGCCGGCCAGCCACCGGCCTGACGGCGATGGCCGTCGACCCGGCCCCATCCCCGGTGGCCCCATCCCCGGCGGTCATGTACCCGGTGGCCCTCGACATGGCCGGCCGGCCCTGCCTGGTGGTCGGCGGCGGCCCGGTGGCGGCCGGCAAGGTGGCCGGGCTGGTCCGGGCGGGGGCCGCGGTGACGGTGGTGGCGGCGGCCGTCGGCACCGCCCTGGAGGCGCTGGTGGCCGAGGGGGACGGGGCCGCCCCGGGGTCGGAGCAGGGGTCGGTGACGGTGCACCGGCGCCCGTACCGGGCCGGAGAGGCGGCCGGCTACCGGTTGGTGGTGGCCGCGACCGGCACACCGGAGGTGGACGGCGCGGTGGCCGCGGACGCCGAAGCGGCCGGGGTGTGGGTGAACAGCGTGGACGATCCGGAGCACTCGACGTTCCACCTGCCGTCGGTGCACCGGGACGGCCCGGTGGTGGTGGCGGTGTCCACCGGTGGCGCCAGCCCGGCCCTGGCCAGTTGGCTGCGCCGGCGGGCCGGCCGGGAGCTGGGGCCGGACCTCGGAACGGTGGCCACGCTGCTGGAGGACGCCCGGCGCCGGCTGCAGGCCGCCGGCCGGCCGACCGGGTCGGTGGACTGGCCGGCCCTGCTGGACGGCCCGCTGCTCCAACTGGTCCGGGACGGCCGCACCGACGAGGCCCGCCGGCTGATCGCCGAGGCCACCGGCCTGCCGGCTTGACGGCCGGCCGCGGCTTGACGGCCCGCCGCGGCTTGACGGCCCGCTGTAGCTGACGGCGGGCTACGGCAACTGACGGCGGGCTACGGCTGGGCCACCATCAGGACCCCGGCGACCAGCAGGACGGCCGCCAGGCCGGAGGCCACCCAGACGACGGTCCGGCACTCCGCCACCACCGCCCCGGTGACGACCCCGACCGCCGCGGCGGGGCCCCCCAGCTCGGCCCCTCCCAGCTCGGGCCCTTCCGGCTCGGCCCCTCCCAGCTCGGGCCTTCCCAGCTCGGGCGCAGCCGCTGTCGTCGCCCCGCCGCCGGGGCCGGATGCCGGGCCGGCGGGGTCGGCGCCGCCGCCGGCCAATGCGGACTGGACCCGCCGCTCGGCCGGCCACAGCACCCCCTCGGCCACGAAGATGGCGGCCACCCACAGGACGAACCCCCAGAGGACCCAGCCGTCGGCGAGGTGGAAGAACCCGTCGGACATGGCGAGGAGGACGAACCCGAACACGGGGACGCCGTAGAGGGTCCGCCCGGCCCAGTTGACGCCGGGGGCGAAGTAGGACCGGAGGCCGGCGGGGACCGGGGCGGAGCGGACGGACCGGAGCCGGCCGGCCTGGACGGCGCTGGCCACCACGGTGCCGAACCCGACGACGGCGCAGAGGACGTGGAGGAGGAGCACCGCGTCGAAGGCGGCGCCGGTGGGCCGGTGGTGGGCCGGGCCGGCGGCCCACAGGGGGGCGGCGGCGAGCTGGGGAGCGGTCACCGGGACATTGTCCCCGACCGGCCACGGGGGTGGGGCGGCACCGGGGGCGGACCGAGTGGTTGTACGTTGGAATCCGAGTTGTACCGTAGAGCCGGAGAACCGGTTGGGGACCGGCTCGGCAGGGTGTGGGGCTGGAAGAAGGCCTGGAAGAAGGCAAGGACGAACGGATGGCGGGCGACGATGTCGGCAGCGCACAGATGAACCAGCTCCGCCTGGACCCGCTGTCGGGCCGGTGGGTGGTGGTCAGCACCATCCGGGCCGAGCGGCCGGCCGCGTTCGTGGTGCGGACCACACAGGTCCAGGCAGACACCAGCCGGCCGTGCCCGTTCTGCCCGGGCAACGAGGAGGCCAGCGCGCCGGCGCTGGAGACCTACGGCCCCACGGGGGCGTGGCTGGTCCGGGTGGTGCCGAACCTGTACCCGGCGTTCTCGGGGGACGAGCCGTTCGTGGTGACCAACCGGGGGCCGGTGTTCACCCAGGCCACCGCCGGAGGCATCCACGAGGTGCTGGTGCTGTCGCCGGAGCACGACGCGTCGTGGTCGATGCTGTCGGACGAGCAGACCGGACTGGTGATGGCGGCGCTGCGGGACCGGATCGAGGAGCACTCGCAGCGGCCGACGCTGCGGTACAGCCAGGCCATCGTCAACTCCGGCCGGGAGGCCGGGGCGTCGCTGGAGCACCCCCACGGGCAGTTGATGGGGATGTCGTTCGTGCCGCGGGAGCTGGCCGAGGAGCAGGCCCGGTTCGCCCGGTTCGCCGGCAGTTGCCTGCTGTGCACGACGGTGGACGCCGAGGAGGCGGAGGGCTACCGGGTGATCTACGCCGACCAGCGGGTGGTGGTGGTGTGCCCGTTCTGGAGCGCCACCCCGTACGAGATGCTGGTGATCCCCCGGGCCCACAGCCCGCACCTGTACCGCAGCCCCACCGAGGACCTGGTGTCGGTGGGGCTGGCGCTGAAGAACTGCCTGGGCCAGTTGAAGGACGTCATCGGGGACGTGGCGTACAACCTGGTGTTCCACTCCGCCCCCTACCGGGTCAACGAGCCGTTCCACTGGCACGTCCACGTGTGGCCGAAGGCGACCACCCGGGCTGGGTTCGAGATGGGCACCGGGGTGGCCATCAACATCGTCAACCCGGAGCAGGCGGCCGAACAGCTCCGGTTGGCGGTCCCCACCGCCTGAACCGGGCCGGCCCCAGCCCAGGTCGGCCCAGGCCGGCCCCGCTCGCCTCATCCCGCCGGCGCCCGCGGTGGCGGCAGTCAACCCGCGGCAGTCAACCCAGGAAGGGCGCCGCCACCTGGTCCAGCAGCCCGCGGTCCAGGACCTTGGGTTGGCCGACGGCCTCGGACAGGGGGACCCGGACGATCTGGCCGGCCTGCAGGGCCATCATGGTGCCGAAGTCGCCGTCGTGGACGGCGGCCACCGCGGCCACCCCGAACCGGGTGGCCAGCATGCGGTCGAAGGCGGTGGGGGTGCCGCCGCGCTGGATGTGGCCGAGGGTGGTGTGGCGGGACTCGAAGCCGGTGCGCCGCTCGATCTGGTCGGCCAGCCAGGCGCCGATGCCGCCGAGGCGGGCGTGGCCGAACTGGTCGACGGTGGCCGACGAGGTGGCCGCGGTGGCCGACTCCAGGTCGGGGCCGTCGGCCGGAAGGGCGCCCTCGGAGACCACCACGATGGAGGAGTACTGCCCGCGCTCGTGCCGACGGGCCAGCCGGGCGCAGACGGCGTCGAGGTCGAACGGCACCTCGGGGACCAGGATCTCGGCGGCCCCGCCGGCGATGCCGGCATAGGTGGCGATCCAGCCGACGTGCCGGCCCATGACCTCGCAGACGATGACCCGGTGGTGGGACTCGGCGGTGGTGTGCAACCGGTCGATGGCGTCCGTGGCGGTCTGCACGGCGGTGTCGAACCCGAAGGTGACCTCGGTGCCGGCCAGGTCGTTGTCGATGGTCTTGGGCACCCCCACTGCGGCCACCCCCAGCGGGCCGAGCCGGTTGGCCACCCCGAGGGTGTCGTCGCCGCCGATGACCACCATGGCGTCGACACCGTGCCGGGCCAGGGTCTGCTGCACCCGGGCGGGGCCGTCGTCGGTGGCGAAGGGATTGGTCCGCGACGTGCCGAGGACGGTGCCGCCAAGGGTCAACAGGTCCCGGCAGCGGTCCGGGTCGAGGTCGGTCGTCCGGTCCTCCACCACCCCCCGCCAGCCATCCAGGAACCCGACCACCTCGTCCCCGTGGACCTGGTGCCCGGTCAGCACCACGGCCCGGATGACGGCGTTGAGGCCGGGGCAGTCACCGCCGCCGGTCAGTATCCCGATGCGCATGGGGGCCACTCTGTCACACCGGCCCCGGGGGGCCGTCAGGCCAGGGCTCCTCGCCCGGCCAAGGCTCCTCGCCCGGTCTCCCTGGCCAGCTCGAAGGCGGCCACCAGGGCCAGGACGTGGTCGCGGTTGGTGGGCAGCAGGCCGCCGATGCCGGGGGTGGCCAGGTAGCCGGCCATGAAGGCGCGACGGTTGCGGTCTTCCCAGGCGTCGGCCAACGGGAGCACCGCGGCCCGGTCGGCGGGGTCACGGTCGGCGGTGGCCACCACGGCGGCGCGGTGCAGGGACCACAGCAGGTCGGCCACGTCGGCCAGCGGGGACCGCATCACCGGGGACCGCCCGCCGGGGGGCACGCCGCCGGGGCGGCAGTCGGCCAGGACCCAGCCGTGGTCGGTGCGGGCGATGCGGCCGAGGTGGAAGTCGCCGTGGGCCTGGATGACGGCCCCGCGGAGGTCGGCTTCCCGCAGCCCCTGCAGGACGGCTGCGGCCCCGGGACCGGCCGGGTCCGGGCCGCCGGCCGAGCCGTCGGACGGATCGGAGGCCGGGTCGGCGGCCCGGAGGTCGGTGCCGAGGGCGGCCTCGATCCGGTCCACCCAGTCGGCGACGGGCTCCATCCGGCGGCCGAAGGCGCGGTCCATGGCCAGGTGCATACGGGCGGTCATGGTGCCGAGGGCCCGGGCCTCCGGCCCGAAGTCGCCGCCGGCGTCCTCGGGGCGGCCGCGGCGGGCGTAGAGGTCCCGAAGGGAGGCCAGGGCCACGGCCCACGCGCTGGCGCTGCCGGGCGGGAGCTCCTGGACGACCCCGAGGTCCCGGCCGCCGCGGCGCCACCGGGCGATGGGGGCGGCGAGGTGGTTGAAGCCGGCCTCGTCCAGGGCCATGAGCAGCTCGACGGCGGGATGGGGGGAGGGGCCGAGCCAGCAGAAGACGGAGAAGGTGAGGCGGTCGCCGAAGGCCAGGGAGGTGCCCTCGGGGGTGTCGGCCACCGGGACCACCGGGCCGGGATCGGGAGGTCGGCCGGTGACCGCGGCCAGCAGGAGCGAGGCCAGCTCGGCGTCGCGGAGGGCGTCGACCACCAGGGCCAGGCCGTGGTCGTCCTCCAGGAGGCCCAGGACGGGCTGGTCGTGGGCACGGAGCAGGTGGACCTCGTCACCGGGCCGGTGGAGGCCGAGGACGACGTGCACCGGCCGGCCACCGACGGTGGCGATGACGTCCAGGAGGCCGGGCCGGCCGGGCACCAGGACCTCGACCTCGTCGACCTGGACCCCGGCAGGGTCGATGGCCGCGAGCTCTGGCTGGGCCCCCTCGGCACCGGTCGGGCCGCCGGGCCGGCCGGACTGACCGGGTTGGCCCGGTTGGCCCGGTTGGCCGGACTGGGTGACCCAGGCGGCCAGAAGGGGGACGACCGCGGCCTGGTTCACGGCCGGTCCCCGGCCGCGGGGTCGTCGGGGGACTGCTCGGACAGGTCGAACCAGAGGTAGCCGTAGGGGCCGAGGGTGATGGTGTAGGGGTCGTCGCCGACCGCCGGGAAGGGGACGCGGCCGAGGACCTCCCGGGGGACCCGGCCGGACCACCGGGCGAGCTGCAGCTCGGCGGGCTGGGCGAAGCGGCTGAGGTTGTGGACGCAGAGGACGACCTGGGAGCGGTGGGCGGCCTGGCCGGGGACGTGGCGGTCGGCCGGGACGGTCCGGGCGGTCTCCTCCCAGGGGCCCCACCCGGCGAGGTCGGGGTGGGCTGTCTGGAGCCCGACGGGCTCGGTGACGGGGACGTCGGCGACCTGGCCGCGGCGGACGTAGGCGAGGATGGAGGGGTTGGGACAGCTCAGGATGTCCATCTCTCCGACCCCCAGCACGGGCAGGGACCGCCGCTCCATGAGCATGCCGCGGAGCCAGTGCAGGAAGGCGCCGGGGTTGCGGCTCTGGGACTCGACGTTGACGGCGGTGTAGCCGTAGACGGGGTCCATGAGGGGGGGCAGGTACAACTGGGCGAAGTCGGCCCGGGAGAAGCCGGCGTTGCGGTCCGGGGACCACTGCATGGGGGTGCGGACGGAGTCGCGGTCGCCGAGGTAGATGTTGTCGCCCATGAGCATCTCGTCGCCGTAGTAGATGACGGGGCTGCCGGGCAGGGACAGGAGGAGGGCGTAGAGCAGCTCGGCCAGGCGGCGGTCCCCGTCGAGCAACGGGGCCAGGCGGCGGCCGATGCCCATGTGCCGCTTCATCCGGGGGTCCTTGGCGTACTCGGCGATGAGGTAGTCGCGGTCCTCCTCGCTGACCTGCTCCAGGGTGAGCTCGTCGTGGTTGCGGAGGAAGATGGCCCACTGGCAGCCGTCGGGGATGTCGGGGGTCTGGCTGAGGATCTCGGTGATGGGGTACCGCTGCTCCCGGCGGACGGCCATGAACAGGCGGGGCATGAGGGGGAAGTGGAAGCAGAGGTGGCACTCGTCGCCGTCGCCGAAGTAGTCGGCGACGTCGGCCGGCCAGCCGTTGGCCTCGGCGAGCAGGATGCGGCCGGGGTAGTCGACGTCGAGCTGCTTACGGACCCGCTTGATGTAGGCGTGGGTCTCGGGGAGGTGCTCGCCGGCGGTGCCGTCGCGCTGGTACAGGTAGGGGACGGCGTCGAGGCGGAACCCGTCGAAGCCGAGGTCGAGCCAGAAGCGGACCAGCTCGAACATGGCGTCGGCCACCTGGGGGTTCTCGTAGTTGAGGTCGGGCTGGTGGGAGTAGAAGCGGTGCCAGTAGTACTGCTGCCGGCTGTCGTCCCAGGTCCAGTTGGAGCGCTCGACGTCGGTGAACACCACCCGGGCCTCGGGCCAGCGCTGGTCGTCGTCGTTCCAGACGTACCAGTCGGCCTTCGGGTTCGTCTGGCTGGACCGGGACTCGACGAACCAGGGGTGCTGGTCGCTGGTGTGGTTCATGACCAGGTCGGCGATGACCCGGATGCCGCGGCTGTGGGCGTCGTCGAGCAGGCCGACGACGTCGCCGAGGGTGCCGTAGTCGGGGTGGACGTTGAAGAAGTCGCTGATGTCGTAGCCGCCGTCCTTGAACGGGGACGGGTAGAACGGCAGCAGCCACAGGCAGTCGATGCCGAGCCACTGCAGGTAGTCCAGCTTGGCGCGGAGGCCGGGGATGTCGCCGGTGCCGTCGTCGTTGGCGTCGAAGAAGCCGCGGATGAACACCTCGTAGAAGACGGCGTGCTGGAACCAGCGGTCGGAGGGGTCGAAGGACCCGTCGGTGGGCCCGATGGGCATGGGGCCGATGGGCGACGGTTCGACCGGTGTGGGCTGCGGGGTCATCGGCCCACGAAGCGGTCCACGCGGCCTGCCGGGTCAGCCGTGCCCGGCTGGGCCGGCCGGGTCGGTGGGGTTCGCGGCACCGGCCTCCGCCGCCGGGTCGAGCAGCGGGTCGAGCAGGAGGTCGGCGGCGTCGTAGGGGTCGATCCGGCCGTCGGCCAGGGCGGCGACGGCGTCTGCGAAGGCGGCGCCGGCCGCCACCTCCTCGACCCGGCGGAGGAGGCGGGCCACCAGCACCCGGCGGAGCTCCTGGGTCAACCGCTGCCGGCGGCGGGCGGCCAGGAGGCCGGAGGCGGCCAGGTGGGCGCGGTGGCGGGCCACCTCGGCCCACAGGGCGTCGACGCCGTCACCGGTGGCGGCGACGGTGTCGACGATGGGAGGACGCCAGTCGCCGGTCATGGAAAGGTCCAGCATCTGCTGCAGGTCGCGGCGGGCTTCGCGGGCGCCGGGGCGGTCGGCCTTGTTGATGACGAAGAGGTCGGCCACCTCCAGCAGGCCGGCCTTGTTGGCCTGCATGGCGTCGCCCCAGCCGGGGTTGACGACGACGATGGTGGTGTCGGTGGCGGAGGCGACGTCGACCTCCATCTGGCCGACCCCGACGGTCTCGACGATGACGACGGGCATGCCGACGGCCCCGAGGACCCGGACGGCATCGGGGACGGCCAGGGTGAGGCCGCCGAGGTGGCCGCGGGTGGCCATGGACCGGACGAAGACGGACGGGTCGGTGGCGTGGTCCTGCATCCGGACCCGGTCGCCCAGGATGGCGCCGCCGGTGAACGGGGAGGACGGATCGACGGCGATCACGGCCACCTGGTCCACCGGTTCCGGTGTGCCGGGTTCCGGTGCACCGGCCTCGGCGGCGCTCGGCTGCCCGGCACCGGCACCGGTCGGCGCCGCGGGGCCGCCGGCGTGGTCCTCCCCGACGGCCACCGGCGGCCAGCCGGCCCGGGCGGCGGCGATGAGGCGGTTGGTGAGGGTGGACTTGCCGGCGCCGGGGGCCCCGGTGAGCCCGACGGTGTAGGGCGGGGGCTCGCGGTAGGCGAGGCGGGCCAGGGCCCGGCTGGGGGGGCCGCCGCGTTCGACGACGGAGAGCAGCCGGGCCAGGGCCACCCGGTCGCCCTTGCGGGCTTCGGCCAGCAGGGTGTCGGGGTCGCGGGAGGCGGTGGTCACCGGCGGTCCACCCGGGCGCCGAGTGACCGCAGGGCGCCGGCCAGGTCCTCGTAGCCGCGGTCGACGTGGCCGGCCCCGGACACCTCGGTCTGGCCCTCGGCGACGAGGCCGGCGAGGACCAGGGCGGCCCCGGCCCGGATGTCGGACGCCCGGACGGGGGCGCCGGAGAGGCGGGGGACGCCGCGGACGACGGCGTGGTGGCCCTCGGTGCGGACGTCGGCGCCCATGCGGCGGAGCTCGTCGATGTACCGGAACCGTCCGGAGTAGATGTTCTCGGTGACGATGCCGACGCCGTCGGCCACGGTCAGCATGGTGACGAGGAACGGCTTGTAGTCGGTGGCGACCCCCGGGTAGGGCAGGGTGGAGACGTCCACGGACCGCAGCCGGCCGGAGGCGGCCAGCAGCAGGCCGTCGGGCCGCTGCTCCACGACGAAGCCCATGTCGACGACCTTGCGCAGCAGCATCTCGACGTGGTCGGCCCGGGCGTCCTCGACCACGATCTCGCCGCCGGCCAGGCCGACGGCGGCCAGGTAGGTGGACACGACCACCCGGTCGCAGATGACGGTGTGCCGGGCCGGTTGCAGGGCGTCGACCCCCTCCACCTCGATGCGGGAGGTGCCCGCGCCGCGGACGCAGGCCCCCATGGCGTTGAGCATGGCGGCCAGGTCGCAGACCTCGGGCTCGCGGGCCGCGTTCTCGATGACGGTGGTGCCCTTGGCGAGGACGGCGGCCATCAGGAGGTTGTCGGTGGCGGTGTGGCTGGGGTACTCGAGGACGATCTTCCCGCCGACGAGCCGGCCGGGACGGCCCCTGTGACCGGTGGTGCCGGCGGGGCCGTCGCCGACGGTGCCCTCGACGTAGCCGTGGGCGGTCCGGAACCGGGCACCCATGGCGGACAGGCCGCTCAGGTGGAAGTCGATGGGGCGGGCGCCGAAGTCGTCGCCGCCGGGCATGGAGACCCGGGCGTGGCCGCAGCGGGCGAGCAGGGGGCCGAGGACGACGATGGAGGCCCGCATGCGCTCGACCAGGTCGTAGGGGGCCTCGGGGACCAGGTCGGCCGGCGGGGGGACGTCGACGACGAGGACGCCGTCGGGGCGGCGGAGGACGGTGGCGCCGAGGGCGGTGAGGACCTCGGCCATGATGTCGACGTCGACGATCCGGGGGACGTTGGCGAGCTCGTGGCGGCCCTCGGCGAGCAGGCAGGCGGCCATGAGCTTGAGGGCGGAGTTCTTGGCCCCGCCGGCCCGGATGGTGCCGTTGAGGGGGCCGTTGGGCTGGACCACGAAGCGGTCCGGCCGGGTGTCGGGGGCGGAACGGGCGCCCGGTGCGGCCACCGTGCCGCCCGCCGGCCCGGTGGTGTCCGCAGCAGCGGTGGGGTGCATCCGGCCAATTATGGCGGCCGCCGCCGCGGTGCTCCTGCATCCCTGGTCAGGACGGTGCCGGAGGGCTGCCGAGCCGATCGGACGCGTTCTCGGGGTGCGCGGCCACTAGGGTCAGGCCCGTGAGCAGCCAACCACAGGCCCCCGACCGCAACCTGGCCATGGAGCTGGTCCGGGTGACCGAAGCGGCGGCCATGGCCGCCAGTCGCTGGATGGGCCGGGGGGACAAGGAGGGGGCGGACGGGGCCGCGGTGAACGCGATGCGGATCGTGCTGTCGACGGTGTCGATGGACGGCGTGGTGGTGATCGGGGAGGGCGAGAAGGACAACGCCCCGATGCTGTACAACGGGGAGCGCATCGGGGACGGGTCGCCGCCGGCGACCGACATCGCGGTGGACCCGATCGACGGGACCACGCTGACGGCGTTGGGCCGGGGCGGGGCGCTGGCGGTCATCGCGGTGTCGGAGCGCGGCACCATGTTCGACCCGGGGCCGTGCGTGTACATGGAGAAGATCGCGGTGGGCCCCCGGGGGCGGGGGGCGGTGGACATCAACCGGACCCCGACGGAGAACCTGCGGGCGCTGTCTCGGGCGCTGGGGCAGCCGGTGAACGACCTGACCGCGGTGATCCTGGACCGGCCGCGGCATGCCGACCTGATCGCCGAGGTCCGGGCGTCGGGGGCCAGGATCCGGCTGATCACCGACGGGGACGTGGCCGGGGCCATCGCCAGCGGCTGGCCGGGGGCCGGGGTGGACATCCTGTTCGGCACCGGTGGCACCCCGGAGGGGGTGCTGGCGGCCGCGGCGCTGAAGTGCATGGGCGGGGAGATCCAGGGACGGCTGTGGCCGAGGGACGACGACGAGCGGAAGGCGGCGCTGGACGCCGGCTACGACCTGGACGCGGTGCTGACCACCGACGACCTGGTCCGGAGCGACAATTGCTTCTTCGCCGCCACCGGGATCACCGACGGGGAGCTGCTGCAGGGGGTGCGGTACCACGACTTCGGCGCCGCCACCCAGTCGCTGGTGATGCGGTCGAAGTCGGGGACGATCCGCAAGATCGACGCCAGCCACCCGCTGGCGAAGCTGGCCGAGTACAGCGCCATCCCGTTCACCTGACCCCGCCGGACGCCGCCGCCGACGGCCCCACGACGGCGCGCCGAGGCCAGCGAGGTCCCGGTCAGGCGGGGATGCCGAAGCGGCCGGTGAGCGATCCTGTGCCGAGCAGGTGGTCGCGCATCACGAACCTGAGCTTGGCGTAGGTGGTGGTGCCGTCGAGGCCGAGGGAGTCGGTGTCGAGGGCGTAGACGGTGAAGACGTAGCGGTGGGGGTCGTCGCCCGGCGGGGGGGCCATGCCGCCGTAGCCGTTGTCGCCCCAGTCGGTGAACCCGTCGACCCACGGGCCCTTCTCCGTCCCGGCGCCGGCGTCGAAGGAGGTGACGCCGGGGGGGATGTCGAAACGGACCCAGTGGACGAACCCGATGCCGGTGGGGGCGTCGGGGTCCCAGACGGTGACGGCCACGCTCCTGGTGCCCTCGGGCAGCCCGCTCCAGGAGAGCTGGGGGCTGCGGTTGTCGCCGCCGCCGTAGGTGTGGGCGTGCGGGGTCGGGATGGTGCCGCCGTCGTCGAAGTCGTCGCTGGTCACCGTGATCTCACCGGCCATGGCTGCCTCCTCGGTCGTCCGCGGCCACCCGACGGCGACCGCCTGTGCACTTTTTTTTCGACACCGGCGGCCCAATCTGGGCGTATATGCGCAATTTCGACCGTCAGTGAGCCGACAGAAAACATCCTGCCCCGCCACCCGCCGCGACGACCACCCGGACCGCCCGGACAACGACCTGGACCGACGATCCGGAGACCGACGACGGCGGCGGCGCGCCTCTAGGAGGTGGCGCCGGCGACCTCGAGGCGGACCTCGGCCCGGCGGAGGGCGGCCTCGGCCCCGGCCAGTTCCAGGTCCTCCTGGCTGGGCCCCTCGCCGTCGGCCGACGAGCCGGCGCTGGCACCGGCACCGGAGCCGGCAGCGCCGCCCGAGGACCGGCCGGCCGCCGCCTTGAGCTCCTCCACCCGGGCCTCGGCCCGGGCCCTGGCCTCCTGGGCCCTGGGCACGTCGATCTGGTCGGCCAGCTCGGCCACGCCGGCCAGCAGGGTGGCCCGGGTGCGGCGCTCGCCGGCGGTGGCGGACGGGGCGGCGTCGCCCCTTCCGGGGCTGCCGTCGGCCGCCACACCCCTGGCAGACGGCCCACCCACGGCCGGCCCGGCGCCACCCAGGTGGATGCCGGTCTCGACGTGGAGGTAGCCGCCGTGAACGGCCAGGTGCACCGGGTCCCCCTCGTCGGGGTCGACCCGGACGTCGCCGGGGACGACGTCGGTGATGAGCGCGGTGTGGCCGTCGAGGACGGTCAGGTCGCCGTCGGAGCTGCGGAGCACCAGGGCCTTGGCGGGCAGGTCCAGGAGCTGCTGCTCCGGGGTGACCACCTGGACCTCGAAGACGCCGTCGGCCATGTCAGCCGGCCCCGCCCTGGCCCTCGAGCTGGCGGGCCTTCTCCAGCACGGACTCGGCACCGCCGACGTTCAGGAAGGCCTGCTCGGGGGCGTCGTCCAGGTCGCCGTTGACCAGGGCCTCGAACGACTCGACGGTCTCGGCGATGGGGACGGTGACCCCCTTCAGGCCGGTGAACACCTCACCGACGTTGAAGGGCTGGGACAGGAACCGCTGGATCTTGCGGGCCCGGGACACGGTCACCCGGTCCTCCTCGGAGAGCTCGTCGAGGCCGAGGATGGCGATGATGTCCTGGAGCTCCTTGTACCGCTGGAGGACGCCCTGGACCTGGCGGGCGACGTTGTAGTGCCGCTCCCCCACGACCTCGGGGGCGAGGATGTTGGAGGTGGAGGCCAGGGGGTCCACGGCGGGGTAGATGCCGAGGGCGGCGATCTGCCGGGACAGCTCGGTGGTGGCGTCCAGGTGGGTGAAGGTGGTGAACGGGGCGGGGTCGGTGTAGTCGTCGGCGGGGACGTAGACGGCCTGCACCGAGGTGATGGACCGCCCCCGGGTGGAGGTGATGCGCTCCTGCAGCTCCCCCATCTCGTCGGCCAGGGTGGGCTGGTAGCCCACGGCGGAGGGCATCCGGCCGAGCAGGGTGGACACCTCGGAGCCGGCCTGGACGAACCGGAAGATGTTGTCGACGAACAGCAGCACGTCCTGGTTCTGGACGTCCCGGAAGTACTCGGCCATGGTCAGGGCGGCCAGGGCCACCCGGAGGCGGACGCCGGGGGGCTCGTCCATCTGGCCGTAGACCAGGGCGGCCTTCTCCATGACCCCGGACTCCTTCATCTCGAGCCAGAGGTCGGTGCCCTCACGGGTGCGCTCGCCGACGCCGGCGAACACGGAGACGCCGCCGTGGTTGGTGGCGACCCGGTTGATCATCTCGAGGATGAGGACGGTCTTGCCGACGCCGGCGCCGCCGAACAGGCCGATCTTGCCACCCTGCACGTAGGGCTCCAGCAGGTCGATGACCTTGATGCCGGTCTCGAACATCTGGGCCCGGGGCTCGAGCTGGTCGAAGTCGGGGGGCGGGCGGTGGATCTCCCAGCGGTCGGTGACGGCGCCGATGTCGTCGGTGTCCAGGGGGACGCCGAGGACGTTGAAGACGTGGCCGAGGACGGCGTCGCCGACGGGGACGGCGATGCCGCGGCCGGTGTTGCGGACCGGGGCGCCCCGGACGAGGCCGTCGGTGGGCTGCATGCAGATGCAGCGGACCCGGCCCTCCCCGATCTGCTGGGCGACCTCGGCGGTGACGACGACCTTCTTGCCCTCCAGCTCGACGTCGACCTGGACGGCGTAGTTGATCTCGGGCAGGGCGTGGGGGGGGAACTCGACGTCGATGACCGGCCCGGCGATGCCGACGACCCGGCCCTCCTCGAGCGGGCGGTCCTGGGTGGCCGGCGCCTCGGGTGCGGTGGTGGTCATTGCGGTCAGGCTCCCTTCGACTGGCGGAGCGCCTCCGCTCCGCCGACGATCTCCATGATCTCGGTGGTGATGGCGTCCTGGCGGGCGCGGTTCATGATGCGGCTCAGGGTCCGGATCAGCTCGTCGGCGTTCTCGCTGGCCGCGGCCATGGCCCGCTGCTGGGCGGTGAAGAACGAGGCAGCCCCTTCGAGCAGGGCGGTGAAGATCTCGGACTCCACGGCCTTCGGGCCCAGCGCGGCGAGCAGGGTGTCGACGTCGGGCTCGAACTCAGTGTACCCGCCCCCGCCGCCACCCGACCCGGCCGGGGCCCCGCTGCGGTCTCCCCCGATGGCCGGCTCCTCCGAAGCGTGGGGCCCCTGCCCCGCCCCGGCCGTGCCGGCGCCGCCCCTCGATTCGTTCCCGCCGGTGGCGGTGGGGTCGGGCAGCGGCAGCAACTGGCGGACCTGGGCCACCTGGGAGCCGGCCGACAGGTACCGGGTGGACACCAGGAGGACCTGGTCGACGTCACCGGCGACGAACGGGGCGGCGACGGCGGCGGCGATCTCCCGGGCGTCGGAGAAGGACGGCCGCTCGCTGACACCGACGAAGGACCGCTCGACGTCCTGGCCGCGGAACCGGAAGTAGGACTGGGCCTTCTTGCCCACGGTGAACAGCCGGACGCCGACGCCGCCGGACGAGAGCTCGGCCAGCAGCCGTTCGGTGGCGCGGAGGGTGGCGGTGTTGTAGGGGCCGGACAGCCCGCGGTCGGCGACGACGGACAGGACGGCCACGTTCTGGCGCTCGTCGGGGGTGCCGAGCAGCTTGGCGGCGGCGGTCGGGTCACCCTTGGCGGCCTCGACGACCAGCCGGGCCATGCCGAGCCGGTAGGCGCGGTTGGCGGTCATCCGGTTGAGGGACCGGACGATCTGGGAGGCCGCGATGAGCTCCATGGCCTTGGTGATCTTCTTGGTCGACTGGACGCTGCGGATCCGTCGCCGCAGCACCCGCTCCTGGCCGCCGGCCATCGGTCAGTCGACCTTCCCGGTGTCGAAGCCGTCGAGGAACGACTGCAGGGCCTTGTCCAACTGGGCCTCGTCGGGCAGCTTGCCGGTGTCGCGGATCTGGGCCAGGAGGTCGGGGTGGTTGCCGCGGAAGTACTCGCGGACCTCGGTCTCGAACCGGCGGACGTGCTCGACCGGGACGGCGTCGGTCCAGCCCTTGGTGCCGGCGTAGATGACCAGGACCTGCTCCTCGACCGGCACCGGCTCGTTCTGGGGCTGCTTCAGCAGCTCGGTGAGCCGGTAGCCGCGGTCCAACTGGGCCTGGGACACCTTGTCGAGCTCGGACCCGAAGGTGGCGAAGGCCTCCAGCTCCCGGAACTGGGCCAGGTCGAGCTTCAAGGTGCCGGACACGGCCTTCATGGCCTTGATCTGGGCGGCGCCGCCGACCCGGCTGACGGAGTTGCCGACGTTGATGGCCGGGCGGACGCCGGCGTAGAAGAGGTCGGACTCCAAGAAGACCTGGCCGTCGGTGATGGAGATGACGTTGGTGGGGATGTAGGCGGAGATGTCGCCGGCCTTGGTCTCGATGATGGGAAGGGCGGTCAGGGAGCCGCCGCCGAGCTCGTCGGACAGCTTGGCGGCCCGCTCCAGCAGCCGGCTGTGCAGGTAGAAGACGTCGCCGGGGTAGGCCTCGCGGCCCGGCGGCCGGCGGAGCAGGAGGGAGATCTGCCGGTAGGCCTCGGCCTGCTTGGACAGGTCGTCGTAGACGATGAGGGCGGCCTCGCCGTGCTCCATCCAGTGCTGGCCCATGGCGCAGCCGCCGTAGGGGGCCAGGTACTTGTACGGGGCCGGGTCGCCGGCGGAGGCGACGACGACGACGGTGTACTCCATGGCGCCGTGGGACTCCAGGGTGTTCACGGTCTGGGCCACCGAGGAGTTCTTCTGGCCGACGGCGACGTAGATGCACTTCACGCCGGCGCCGCGCTGGTTGAGGATGGTGTCGATCGCCACCGTGGTCTTGCCGGTCTTGCGGTCACCGATGATCAGCTCCCGCTGGCCCCGGCCGATGGGGGTCATGGCGTCGATGGCCTTGATGCCGGTCTGCAGCGGCTCCTCGACGGGCTGGCGGCCGACGATGCCGGGGGCCTGCACCTCCATCCGGCGGGTCTCGGTGGCCCCGAGGGGGCCCTTGCCGTCCAGGGGCTCGCCCAGGGCGTTGACCACCCGGCCGAGCAGGGCGTCGCCGACGGGGACGGAGAGGATGCGGCCGGTGGCCTTGACCACCTGCTCCTCTTCGAGGTTGTCGACCTCACCGAGGACGACGGCGCCGATGGTGTCCTCGTCCAGGTTCAGGGCCAGGCCCAGGGTGCCGTCCTCGAACTCCAGCAGCTCGTTGACGGCCGCGCCGGGCAACCCGGAGACCCGGGCGATGCCGTCGCCGACCTCGACGATGCGGCCGATCTGCTCGGTGCCGACGGCCGGGGTGTACTCGGCGACGTGGCGCCGCAGCGCCTCGGTGATCTCGTTGGCGTCGATCGTCAGCTCTGCCATCACTCCGCTCCTTGGGGGCGGGCCACGTCGGCCCTTGTCGTCGTCATTGACTGGACGCGCCATGGGCGGCGCGCCCGAACCCGCGGTCCTGCCAATCGCCCAGGACCATGTGCTCCTTCAGCCGGTCCAGCCGCCCCTTGACGGTGGCGTCCAACTGCAGGTCACCGATCTCCACGTTGACCCCGGCGAGCAGGGCGGGGTCGACGGTGACCTCCAGCTCGACCGGGGACCCGGACAGCCGGGAGAGGGCCTCCTCCAGGGAGCGGCGCTCCCGGTCGTCGACCTCCTGGCCGGCGGTGACCCGGGCGACCCGCCAGCCGCGGGCCCGGGCGGTCTCCTCGGCCAGCCACTCCAGGGTGCCGACGATGTCGCGGGGCCGGCCGCCGGCGACGGCGTAGTCGACCAGGCGGCGGGTGGCCGGCCGGACCCGGTCGCTCAGGAGGTCGTCGACGACGGCGCGGCGGACGGCGGCCGGCAGGTCGCGGTCGACCAGGGCGGACCGGAGGGCCGGGTTGGCGGCGACGGTCCGGGCGAACCGGAACAGCTCGTCCTCCACCTCCTCCAGGTCGGCGGTGGGCAGGTCCTCGAACACGGCGGCGGCGAACCCGCCGACGCGGCGGCGGGCCTCGACGTGCCCGAGCACCGGCTCGTCGATCTCCCGGCCGTCGGCCAACTGCCGGGCCCGGTGGGCCAGCCAGCCGATGGCGGCGGGCAGCTCCTGGCCGTGGACGGCGCCGGCGGCGTAGCCGGCCACCCGGCGGGCGGCGGCGGAGACCTTGCCGTCCAGCAGGTCCTCCAGCACCGCCCGGCGGGCCGGGGCGGCGAGGGAGGTGTCGGTGAGGGCGGACCGCAGGGCGCCGTTGTCGGTGAACAGCCGGTCGACGGCGGCCAGGTCGCTCGCCAGCTCGGCCCGGTCGCCCTCGGCGGCACCTGCCGGACCGCCGGCGGCGGCGGTGCCGAAGACGGCGGCCGTGTAGCCCTGCAGCGCCGGGTTCATGGGCGGCTGCCGGCTCCTGCCGCGGCGTCGGCGGCCGCGTCGTCCACCCCGGTGTCCCGGGCCAGTGCGTCGACGGCCTCGTCGATCAGGTCCTGGTGGGCGCTGGCGTCCATCTCGCGGCCGATGATGCGCTCGACGACCTCCACGACCAGCTCACCGAGCCGGGAGGCGGCCTCGTCCAGGGCCCGCTGGCGGGCCAGGCGGACCTCGGCCTCGGCGCTGGTCACCAGGCGGTCGTACTCGGACTGGCCACGGGCCTGGGCCTCGGCGGCCAGCCGCTCGGCGGACCGGTTGGCCTGCTCGAGGATCTCCCGGCCCTGCTGCCGGGCGTGCTCCAGGGCGTCGCGGCGCTCGGCGTCGGCCGCGGCGGCGTCCGACTTGGCCTCGTCGGCCGCGTCGAGCTCGGCCTTGATGGCCGCCTGCCGCTCCTTCAGGGCCTTGTTGACCGGGGGAAGGATGTACTTGGCCATGACCCCGAGCACGATCAGGAACGCGATCAGCTCGACGATGAAGGTGCCGTTGGGGATCAGGAAGTTGCTCTCTGCGGTGGGCATGTGCTCTCTGCCTCGTTGGTCGGTCCGAACTGCCGCCGGGTGTCGCCGCCGGCCACCGCCGCGGCCGGTCCGGCCCCGGCGGCGTCGACGGGCTACTTCTTGTACAGCGAGAAGACGAACAGGGCGGTGAAGGCCAGGTTGATGAAGTACATGGCCTCCACCAGGCCGACGGTCAGGAACATGATGGTGAACAGCCGACCCTGCGCCTCGGGCTGACGGGCCACGCCGGCGATGGTCTGGCTGCCGGCCAGGCCGTCGCCGATGGCTGCGCCCACGGCGCCACCGCCGAGCGCCAGGCCACCGCCGATCATGGCGCCGGCCAGTTGGATGGCCTGGTTCTGGGTGTCTGCCATTGTCAGGTATCTCCTTTGGGTTTCCGCTAGCGGATCAGTGGACGTCGGCCGCGGCCAGGTCAGTGGACATCGGACATGGCCGTGTCGAAGTAGAGGATGGTCAAGAGGGCGAAGATGAAGGCCTGGATGGGCCCGATGACGAAGACGTCGAAGAGCTTCCAGATGACGCTGAGGATCAGGTTGACGATGTCACCGACCGGGAACGCCCCCAGCTTCCAGGCCCCGAGAGCGGCGATCAGCGACAGCATGAGGGCGCCGGAGAACAGGTTGCCGAAGAGCCGCAGGGCCAGGGTGATCGGCTTGGCGATCTCCTCGACCAGGTTGATGAACAGGTTGAACGGCATCAGGAGGACCGGGAACGGCTGCATCAGGTAGTGCTTGACGTAGCCGCCGATCCCCCGGGCGCGGACCGAGGCGATGTGGACCAGGACGATGACGAACAGGGCCATGGCCAGCGGCAGGTTCACGTCCGAGGTGGGGACGATCAGCCACTCGTACTTCGACCCCAGCCCCAGGATCTCGAAGGCGTTGCAGACCAGGATGAAGACGAACAGGGTGATGGCCAGGGGCACGATGGCCAGGCCGCGGGGGCCGATGGACCCCTGGACCTGCTTGGTGACGGTCTGGATGCCCATCTCCCAGACCACCTGCAGCCGGCCGGGGACCCCGCTGGTCACCTGCCGCCGGAGGGCGATGCCGAGGGCGAACACCACCAGCATGGCCGCGCCGGTGGCCCAGATGACGTCCCAGTTGACGGTGAGGCCGAACAGCTTGCCCTGCACGTGGTCGCCGACGGTGACGTCGCCCAGCAGGAAGTTGGCCGGCAGCAGGTTGAAGAGGCCGCTCATCGGGTCAGGCTCCCCGTCCGTCGGTGGTGCCCCGGTCGGCGGCGCCCGGTCCCAGCACTCCGGGGAGCGTGGGCTGGGCGTCGAAGGACGGGGCGTCGATGGGGTCGTCGTCGAACGGGGCCCCGCTGCGGAGGACGGCGCCGGCGATGGCGCCGCCGGCCCCCGACTTCAGCATGGAGCGGGTCACGTTGAGCAGCAGGATCATCTGGAACAGGGCCAGGCCGCCCAGCAGGCCGAAGCCGAGGGGGGCCTCGACGAAGAGCAGGCCGAGGGCCACGACGGTGATGAGCCCCATCCGGCCGAGGGTGTTGAGGGCCAGGGGGCGGCGCTTGTTCTCGTCGGCCCGCTTGCCCACCTTGACCACCGACCGCTGGATCATGCGGAAGTTGCCCATGCCGAGGCCGAGGCCGACGCCCAGGCCGAGGGCGGCCCAGGGCTGGCTGAACAGCAGCAGGACCACCATGCCGACGACCCCGATGATGAGGGACATGAGCATGGTGCGGCGGGACACCGTGATGACGTCCGGCAGCGAGAACTTGTCGAACATCTACGCCCCCGCGGCCCGCGGCCGACGGGATCGGCCGGTGGTCAGAGGAACTTGCGGACCTGGTTGACGGCCAGCAGCACCGCGGACACCACCCCGAAGGCCAGCCCGCCGAAGGTGATCCACGGCGTGGTGTGGAAGGCGGCGTCCAGCCCGTACCCGATGGCGCCGCCGCCGACCACCGACAGGGCACAGGCCGTTCCCAGCCAGAACAGGTCGCCGAGCGTCGGGGCCCGCTTGCTCGGCGGGGGATCCGGTTCGGGGGAATGATCCGCCATGGCGTGGCCGGACCGCGTCAGGGAGTGGTGAGGAGCTCAGCTTCAACCCGGAGTCCAGAGGTCACGCGCTCGGGGAGGCGCCCGCGCCGGCCACCGACGGGCAGGTGGCAGCCCGGGGAGAGGCGAGGTGGGGAGTTAACACGCACGACATCATCGCATCCCACGCCGCCCCACGGCAAAACGGTCCCGCGACGCAGCCCCGCCGTCCTGGCCGTTGCCGGCGGCGGACGACGGTCTGCTACCGACGTTACCCACCGCCGGGGGCCCCCCAACCGTCGGGCCGCCAACCGTCGGGCCGCCACCCCGGTCCGCCGGCGCCGGCGGGGCCTGGACCTCGGCGGCCGGATCGTCCTCGGCCTGCCGGCGGAGGCCGGGGTGGAAGAAGGTGTACAGCCCGATGCCGAGGGCGGCGACGACGAACGGGATGATGGCGTTGACCTGGTGGATGAACAGGGGGAACAGCAGGAAGCCGGACAACAGGGCGGTCCAGGCCCACAGGATGACGACGGCGCGGCGGTGGCCGTGGCCGAGGCGGAGGAGGCGGTGGTGGATGTGGTCCTTGTCGGGGGCCGAGAAGTTGCCGCCACGGGCGGTGCGGCGGATGAAGGCGAAGGCCATGTCGACGAGGGGGACGCCGAGGATGAACAGGGGGATGAACAGGGGGGCGAAGAAGAAGTAGGTGGTGCCGGTCCGGGCGGAGGTCGGGGGGAGGCGGCCGCCGATGACCATGGTGGACGCGGACATGAGCAGGCCGAGGAACAGGGCGCCGGCGTCGCCCATGAACATCTTGGCGGGGTGGAAGTTGAACGGCAGGAAGCCCAGGCAGACGCCGCAGGTGATGACGGCCACCAGGGGGCCGACGTTGCCGGACGGCAGGGCGCCTGTCTGCATGAGCCAGAGGCCGTAGACGGCGAGGGCGCCGCTGCCGATGGCGACCACCCCGGCGGCCAGGCCGTCCAGGCCGTCGATGAGGTTGACGGCGTTGGTGATGGCGATGACCCACACCGCCATGATCAGGGGGGTGACGCCGGGGCTGAGCGAGATGAAGCCGGCCAGGGGCACCTTGAACTGGTAGAGGGACACCCCGAGGAAGTACAGGATGCTGGCCGCCAGGACCTGGCCGGCCATCTTGGCCGGGGCGGACATGTCGCGGACGTCGTCGATGAGGCCGACGGCGAAGATGGCGGTGGCGGCCAGCACCACGCCGAACGGCTCGGAGGAGCCCTTGAAGACGACGTGCAGGGCCGGGACGGCCTTGGCGGCCATCATGGCGGCGAGGAACCCGACGAACATGGCCGGCCCGCCGCCGTACGGGGTGACCCGGCTGTGGACCTTGCGCTCGTCGGGGAGGGCGACGTAGCCGATCCGGAGGGAGAACCAGCGGGCCGGGAGGCACAGGGCGGCGGTGACGGCCGCGGCCACCGCCAGGACGACGGCGTACCAGCCGATCGGGGGCATGCCCTGCTGCCTCGCCTGCCGGCCGGCTCAGCCGGGGCCGGCTGCCCCCGGTCGCCTGTCAGCCGGGGACGGGGAGGCGGTCAGGGTGGGGTACGGGGGGAAGCCGGCGCACAGCTCGGCCACCTCGGCCCGGACCGCGGCCACCGCGCCGTCGTCGTGCCGGTCCCGCAGGGTGCGGCCGATGAGGGCGGCCACCCGGGCCATCTCGGCCGGGCCCATCCCGGCGGTGGTCTCCGCGGCGGTGCCGAGCCGGAGGCCGGAGGTGACGAAGGGCGACCGGGGGTCGTCGGGGATGGTGTTGCGGTTGCAGGTGATGCCGGCCCGGTCCAGGACCTCCTGGGCCTCCTTGCCGGTCAGCTCGGCGTCGAACGGCCGCAGGTCGACCAGCAGCAGGTGGTTGTCGGTGCCGCCGGACACCAGCCGGAACCCCTCGGCGGCCATCGCCGCGGCCAGGGCCCTGGCGTTGGCCACCACCGCGGCGGCGTAGTCAACGAACTCCGGCCGGGCGGCCTCGGCGAAGGCCACCGCCTTGGCCGCCACCACGTGCTCCAGCGGGCCGCCCTGCAGGCCGGGGAAGACGGCGCTGTCCACCTTCTTGGCCAGGTCGGCCCGGCACAGGATGGCCCCGCCGCGGGGGCCCCGGAGGGTCTTGTGGGTGGTCATGGTGACCACGTCGGCCACCCCGACCGGGCTGGGGTGGGCCCGGCCGGCGATGAGGCCGGCGGGGTGGGCGGCGTCGAACATGAACAGGGCCCCGACGGCGTCGGCGATCTCCCGGAACGGGTGGGGGTCGATGGTCCGGGCGTACGCGGTGGAGCCGGCCACGATCAGCTTGGGCTGCTCCCGCTTGGCCAGGTCGGCGACCTGGTCGAAGTCGATCACCTCGCCAGGCCACGAAGGGTCGGCGCCCGGGTCGGAGGCCCCGGAGGGGTCGGCGGCGGGGGTCACCCCGTAGGCGACGAACCGCCAGATCTTGGAGGTGATGGACGCCGGGGAGCCGTGGGTGAGGTGGCCGCCGTGGTCCAGCCGCATGGCCAGGATGGTGTCGCCGGGGTCCAGCAGGGCCTGGTAGACGGCCAGGTTGGCGTTGGCGCCGGCGTGGGGCTGCACGTTGGCGTGCTCGGCCCCGAACAGGGCCTTGGCCCGCTCCCGGGCCAGGTCCTCGACCTCGTCGATGATGCGGTTGCCGCCGTAGTACCGCCGGCCGGGGTAGCCCTCGGCGTACTTGTTGGTGAGCACCGACCCCGACGCCGCCAGGACGGCGGGGGAGGTGAAGTTCTCCGACGCGATCAGTTGCAGGGTGGTGGACTGCCGGGTCGTCTCCTCCTCCACCAGCCTGGCCACCTCGGGGTCGCCGGCCAGCCAGCCGGCGAAGGGGGTCACGGACGGGGGGTCTTGGCTCACCGGGTACCTCCTGCGGCGACGGGGTCGGGACGGGCGGCGCCGCTGGCGCCGGTTGCGGCGGTGGCGCCGCCGGTGGTGGTGGCGCCGCCGGTGGTGGTGGCGGCTCGCTCGAGGCCGGCGATCTCCTCGATCCGGCGGTCGTGGCGGCCGTGCCGGGGGGCGGCGGCCAGGAAGGCGTCGAGGGCGTCGAGGGCGGTGGCGGCGCCGGTGGTGCGGCCGCCGAAGCAGACCACGTTGGCGTGGTTGTGCTCCCGGGCCAGCGTGGCGGTGGTGACGTCGTGGACCACGGCGGCTCGGACGCCGGGCACCTTGTTGGCGGCGATGGCGATGCCGATGCCGGTACCGCAGACGCAGACGCCCAGGTCAGCAGGGCCTTCGGTCACCGCCCGGCCGACGGCGGCGCCGAAGTCGGGGTAGTCCACCGAGTCGGTGGCGTTGCCGGTGCCGAGGTCGTCCACCTGGTGGCCGGCCGCGGCCAGGTGGTCGGCCAGGGCCGCCTTCAGGTCGTAGCCGGCGTGGTCGGAGCCGACGGCGATGTGCACCGATCCATGGTACCTGGGCGAGCGGCCGACCCCTGGCCGGAGGCGACCGCCGGGCCGTCATCCAGTGGCCAGCCCCACCACCGGTGCGGTCAGCGGCCGGCCGCCGAGGGAGCCGTAGAACTGGGCGTCGCCGAAGGTGAAGATGCCGCCGTCCGACGTGGCCTCCCGGTACCCGCCGCCGGTGGGGGTGGCGGCGATGCCGACCACGGGGCTGACGATGGGCGACCCGCCGACGGACCCGGAGAAGGCGGCGTCACCGAAGGCGAAGATGCCGCCGTCGGCGGCCACCTCCCAGTAGCCGTGGCCGTCGGGGGTGCCGGCGATGCCGACCACGGGCGCCGCCAGCGGTCGACCGCCCATGGAGCCGGAGAAGGCGGCGTCACCGAACGGGAACACGCCGCCGTCGGCGGCCACCTCCCAGTAGCCCCCGCCGTCGGGGGTGGCGGCGATGCCGACCACCGGCGCCGCCAGCACCTGGCCGCCCATGGAGCCGTAGGACCGGGCGCTGCCGAACGGGAAGATGCTGCCGTCGGCGGCCACCGCCCAGTAGCCCCCGGGGAACGCCGCCGGGGTCACCGGCACCGACGGCCCCGATGTCGGGCCGGTGCCGACGGCGTTGGTGGCCCGGACCACGAACGTGTAGGCGGTCCCGTTGGCCAGGCCGGTGACGGTGCAGTGCAGCTCCCCGGCGGTCGAGCAGGTGCGGCCGCCGGGGACACTGGTGACGGTGTACCCGGTCACCGGGCTGCCCCCTGTTGTGGCCGCCGCCCAGCTCACCAGGGCCTGCCCGTCGCCGGGCACCGCCGTCGGCGTGCCGGGGGCGGCGGGGGCGGCGGGGGGGACCACGTAGGTCCAGGTGTCGTCGAGGGGCCCCTGCCTGCCTGTGGCTGTGCCGTAGCCGCCGAACAGGACGAGCTGTCCGGTGGCCACGTCGTCCACCATGGTGGCGTCGGCCCGGGGCGGCGGGACGGTCTTGGGGTCCTGCTCGGTCCAGTCGGTGCCGTCCCAGGCCCAGGTGTCGCCCACCACCTCGAAGTCGTCGTTGTCGCCGCCGAACAGCACCAGGGAGCCGGTGGCCTCGTCGTAGGCGGCGGGAGCCGCTGTCCGCGGGTCCGGGCTGGTGGCCGGGTGCTGGTCGGTCCAGTCGGTGCCGTCCCAGGTCCAGGTGCCGCCGGCGGACCCCAACTTGCCGGTTGTGCCGGCCCCGCCGAACAGCACCACGGTGCCGGTGGCGGCGTCGTCGGCGATCGAGGCGTCCGCCCGGGCCGCCGGGCTCGTCGCCGGGTGCTGCTCGGTCCAGTCGGTGCCGTCCCAGGTCCAGGTGTCGCCCAACAGCCGGTATGTGCCGACTGTTGTGCCGGCGCCGCCGAACAGGACCAGGTCCCCGGCCGCCGCGTCGTCGGCCATCGCCGCTCCTGTGCGCGCCGGCGGGCTGGTGGCCGGGTGCTGCTCGGTCCAGTCGGTGCCGTCCCAGGTCCAGGTGTCGCCGAGGCCGTTCTCTGTGATGTCGAGGCCGCCGAACAGGACGACGGTGCCGGTGGCCGCGTCGTAGGCCATCGAGGCCCCTGTCCGGGCCGGCGGGCTGGTGGCCGGGTGCTGCTCGGTCCAGGTGGGCGTCGATCGGGCGCTGGCCCCGGTGGCCGCCACCCTGACGGCGACCGGGGCGGCGATGACGGTGACCGTGGCCAGCAGGGCGGCCACCCACCGTCGGTTGTCGTTGTGGTGCGTCATGCCGTGCTCGTACCAGGCTTCCGGGCCGACCGCAAGCGGCACCGCCACCTACCCTGGCGGGGCGGCCGCCGAACGGCCGGCCCGTCGGCCGAAGATCAGGGCGGACCCGACGTGGGTGGCCGGCATGTAGCCGCTGCCGTGGAAACCGCCGGTGACCTCCCCGGCGGCGTACAGGCCGGGGATCGGGTCACCGAAGACGTCGACCACCCCCATGTCGGCGCCGACCTCGAGGCCACCGTTGAAGTGGGTGGTGCCCGGGACGACCACGACGGCCTGGAACGGCGGCTGCTCGATCCGCCGCAGGGCGCCGTCGGTGCCGATGAGGTGCCGGCGGCCGAAGACCGGGTCGGCGCCGGCGTCGACGGACCGGTTGTACTCGTGGACGGTGGCCACGGCGGCGGCGGCGTCCATGCCGGTGGCGTCGGCCACCGCCGCCAACAGGTCCCGGACGGTGTCGGCGGTGAAGGCGTGGCCGCCGGACATGACCTGGCCGACCATGGTGGTGGCGTAGGCGGCCCGGGCGGCGTCGTCGAACACCTGGACCATGAAGTGGTCGGTCTGGGCCAGGCCGGCCCAGCAGAGGTCGACGTAGAGGGCGGACTCGTCGCAGAACCGGCGGCCCTCCTTGTTGAGGAGGATGCCGCCGTGGTAGTTGACCACGCAGCCCTTCCCGGTGGTCGGCTCCACCGGGGTGGTGGGGGCGACGCCGCGGCCGATGTAGGAGGTGGCCGCCCCCAGGGCCGACGCCATGACGAGGCCGTCGCCGTGGCTGCCGGCACCGGTGATCGGCAGGATGTCCTCGGTCCCCGGGCGGCCGTAGGCCTTGACGAGGTCGGGGTTGCGGGTGAACCCGCCGGTGGCCAGCACCACCCCGCCGGCGGCGCCGACGGCGGCCGGCCGGCCGTCGATCTCGACCGCCACCCCGGTGACCCCGGGCCCGGCGCCGTCCCGGAGCAGCCGGGTGGCCCGCACGCCGGTCAGGATGCGGGCGCCGCGGTCGAGGGCGGCGGCCGACAGGTGCCGGACGATCTGGGCGCCGCCCCCCTGGTCGCCAAGGGGGAGCTCGTGGCCCCAGGGCTTGGACATGTTGGCGAACTGCATGGTGCCGGCGAACCGGACGCCGAGGTCGAGGAGGCGGCGGTAGGTGTCGGGGGCGTCCTCGACGTAGGCCACCGACAGGTCGTCCTGGGCGTCGTGACGGTGGGAGGCCCGGAGGTCGGCCAGCAGCTCGTCCCGGGTCCCGGGCTGCAGGTCGGTCTCGCACAACGCCACGTAGCCGCCCGACAGGGCGGTGCTGCCGCCGAGGTCGGCCTGCTTCTCCAGCACGAGGACGTCCCGGCCGGCCTCGGCGGCCTCCACCGCGGCCATCAGGCCGGCCGCGCCGCTGCCGAGGACGACCACGTCCGCGACCAGGTCCACGGCGGGGTCCACGACGGGGTTCACGGCCGAGCCGGCCCCGCCGCCGTCTCCGTGGGACATGCCGCCATTACACCACCGCCGACCCCGGCCCGGCCGGCTCTACCGCAACGACGCCTCGATCCACGACCAGGGGATGCCGCCCTCGCGGAGGCAGGTCGGCGGGGACACGGTGCAGTCCACCACCGTCGACGGCTGGCCGTCACAGGGCCCGCCGTCGAGGACCAGGGCCACCGACCCGCCGTCCGGGAACGCCTCGGCGACCTGCGCCGCGGTGCCGCACGGCAGCTCGCCGTGCCGGTTGGCACTGGTGACCGCCAGCGGCCCGGCCAGGCGGCAGAGCCTGCGGACCCCGCGGTGGCCGGGCCGGCGCAGCCCGACGGTGGCGCCGTCGCCGCCGAGGACCGGTCCGACCTCCGGCCGGGCGGGCACCACCACGGTGAGGGCCCCGGGCCAGAACCGGGAGGCCAGGACGGAGGCCTGCTTGGGCCAGTCGGCCGCCACCTGGTGGAGCTGGCGCCACCGGCCGATGAGGACCGGCAGGGCCACCTCCGGCGGGCGACCCTTGGCGGCGAAGATGGCCGCCACCCCCTCCGGGCGGTCCACCCGGGCGGCCAGGCCGTAGACGGTGTCGGTCGGCAGGGCCACCACCCCGCCGGCGTCCAGGACCCGGGCGGCGGCGGCCAGGGCGCCGCGGTCCCCGAACGCCAGCACCTCCGGCGGCCCCGACGGCTCGGCCGGCCCCGGCGGCTCGGCCGGCTCCGGCGGCTCGGCCGGGTCAGGCAGTCCGGGCAGTCCGGGCATCAGACCCGCCCGACCACGGCCCGGTCCCGGCCGGCCAGGTCCCGCTCGACGCGCACCTCGGCGTAGCCGGCGGCCGCGGCCAGGGTGGCTGCGGGCCGGGCCTGGTGCGGGGCCAGCTCCACCACCACCGCCCCCGGCCGGGCCAGCCAGTCGGCGGCCCCCCGCAGGACGGCCTCCACGTCGGCCAGCCCGGGGGTGCCGTCGCTGCCGTCGGCGGCCACCAGGGCCCGGCGGGGCTCCCGGCGGACCTCGGGATCGAGGTCCGGCCACTCCCCTGCCGCCACGTAGGGGGGGTTGGACACCACCAGGTCCAGGTGGCCCCGAAGGTCGGCGGGGAGGGCGTCGAACCAGGACCCGGCGGCCAGGGTCACCCGGCCGGCCAGCGCCGGACGGCCGGCGGCTGTGGCGGCCAGGTCGACAGCAGCCAGGTTGGCGGTGGCCAGGTTGGCGGCGGCCAGGTCCAGGGCGTCGGGGTCGACGTCGGTGGCCCACACCCGGGCGCCGGTCTCGGTGGCCACCGACAACGCGATGGCGCCGGTGCCGGTGCCGAGGTCGGCGACCACCAACTCGGCCGGGCCCGACCGGGGCCGGTCGGCCGGGTCGGGTCGGTCGGTCGGTCGCCGGAGGCCCGACCGCCGGAGCTCGGCCAGCCGCCGGAGCTCGGCCAGGGCGACGTCGACCACCTGCTCGGTCTCGGGCCGCGGGATCAGCGCCCGGGCGTCGACGGCCAGCTCCAGGTGCCGGAAGGGCCAGGTGCCGAGCAGGTACTGGAGGGGCTCGCCGGCCGAACGGCGGTCGGCCAGGGCGGCCAGGGCGGCCCACCCGGCGGGATCCACCGGCGCGGTGGACGGGCCGGGGCCGAGGACGTGGTCGACGGCCCACCGGGCTTCGGCCGCGGACGGCAGCCGGCCGGCCAGCGCCCGCTGGGCCTCCGCCCGGGTCATCCGGCCGCCTGGTCCTCCCCGGCCAACTGGCGGGACCGCTTGTCGGCCATGAGGGTCTCGGTGAGCTCGTCCAGGTCGCCGGCCAGGACCTGGTCCAGCTTGTACAGGGTGAGGTTGACCCGGTGGTCGGTGACCCGGTTCTCCCGGAAGGTGTAGGTGCGGACCTTCTCGGACCGGCCGCCGCCGCCGACCTGGCTGCGGCGCTGGGCGGCCAGGTCGGAGGCCCGGCGGTCCTGCTCGGCCTTGAGCAGCCGGGCCCGGAGCACCGTCATGGCCTTGGCCCGGTTCTGGATCTGGCTCTTCTCGTCCTGCATGGCCACGACGATGCCGGTGGGCAGGTGGGTGATGCGGACGGCGGAGTCGGTGGTGTTGACGGACTGGCCGCCGGGGCCGGTGGACCGGTAGACGTCGATCTTCAGGTCGTTGGGGTCGATGGTGACGTCGACCTCGTCGGCCTCGGGCAGCACGGTGACGGTGGCCGACGAGGTGTGCACCCGGCCCTTGGACTCGGTCACCGGCACCCGCTGGACCCGGTGCGGGCCGGCCTCGTGCTCCATCCGGGTCCAGGCGTCGGCGCCCTTCAACAGGAAGACG
Source organism: Acidimicrobiales bacterium (assembly GCA_035547695.1). GTDB lineage: Bacteria > Actinomycetota > Acidimicrobiia > Acidimicrobiales > RAAP-2 > DASZUK01. The sequence continues at coordinate 1,396 of DASZUK010000024.1, read as the reverse complement.
ACCTCGTTGAGGCCGTCGCGGTCCGACGGGCTCTCCGACAGCACCTCCACCTTCCAGCCCCGGTGGGCGGCGTACCGGGTGTACATGTCGTAGAGGTCCCGGGCGAACAGGTTGGCCTCCTCCCCGCCCTCGGCCCCGCGGATCTCGACGATGACGTTGCGGCCGTCGTTGGGGTCCTTGGGGAGCAGCAGCAGGCTGAGCCGGGCCGACAGGTCCTCGATGGCGGCGTCGGCGGCGTCGACCTCGCCCTGCACCACGGTCCGGTCGTCGCCGGTGGCCTCGTCCAGCAGCTCCCGGGCGGTCTCCAGGTCGGCCCGGGCCTGGCGGAGGTCGCGCCAGGTGGCCACGACGTCGGCCAGCTCCTTGTGGCGCTGGGACAGCTCCCGCAGCCGGGCCGGGTCGGCGCTGGTGGCCGGGTCGGCCAGGCCGGCCTCGACGGCGTCGAGCTCCTCCTCCAGCCCGGCCAGGCGGCCGTCCAGGTCGGAACCGGGCAGTTTGGGCTCGGCGCTCAGCTCTTGGTGGCCTTCTTGGACCGGGCGCCGTACCGGCGCTGGAACCGCTCCACCCGGCCGCCGGAGTCCACCAGCTTCTGCTTGCCGGTGAAGAACGGGTGGCACTCGTTGCACAGCTCGACGTGCAGGTCGGGCTTGGTGGAGTGGGTGGTGAACGTGTTGCCGCAGGAGCACCGGACGGTGGCCTCGACGTAGTTGGGGTGGATGTCTGCCTTCATGGCCTGGCTCCTCAGTTGTTGGGGGTGGGTCCCTTGGCGATCTCGGCCAGGAACTCGTCGTTGCTCTTGGTGGTCCGGATCTTGTCCATCAACAGCTCCAGGCCGGAGGCGGCGTTGCCGTCGCTGGCCAGGGCGTTCAGGACCCGGCGCAGCTTCCAGACCTGCTGGAGCTGGCCCCGGTCGAACAGCAGCTCCTCGTGCCGGGTGGAGCTGGCGTTGACGTCGATGGACGGGTACAGCCGCCGCTCGGCCAGGCGGCGGTCCAGCCGGAGCTCCATGTTGCCGGTGCCCTTGAACTCCTCGAAGATGACCTCGTCCATCTTCGAGCCCGTCTCGACCAGGGCGGTGGCCAAGATGGTCAAGGACCCGCCCTCCTCGATGTTCCGGGCCGCACCGAAGAACTTCTTTGGGAGATAGAGCGCGCCGGAGTCGACACCTCCGGACATGATGCGACCGGTGGCCGGCTGGGCCAGGTTGTACGCCCTGGCGAGCCGGGTGATCCCGTCGAGGATGATCACCACGTCGTGCTGCTGCTCCACCAGCCGCTTCGCCCGCTCGATGGCCAGCTCGGCGACGGCGGTGTGCTCGTCGGAGGGGCGGTCGAAGGTCGACGCCACCACCTCGCCCTTGACCGACCGACGCATGTCGGTGACCTCTTCGGGGCGC
>DASZUK010000023.1:0-116029 GCA_035547695.1 Acidimicrobiales bacterium | reverse complement strand
ACCTCCAGATCGACCACGACTGGGCGTTCGCCCGAGGGGGACCGACCGAGCTGGCCAATATCCAGCTCCTCTGCACCCACCACCACCGCCAGAAGACCCTGTACGGGTTCCGGATGGTCCGGGGGAACTGGGTGGGGCCGGCGGCACGGGCCGGGCCGGGTCCCTAACGGCGGGCTTCGGCCGCCAGTACCTCCAGGGTGCTGCGCGCGGTGGCCTCCCAGGTGAACCAGCGGGCCCGCTCCAGGGCGCCGCGGCCGAGCCGGGCGCGGAGGTCGTCGTCGACCAGCACGTCGGCCAGTGCACCGGCGATGTCGTCGGCGGCGTCGTCCACCAACAGGCCGGTCCGGCCGTCGACGACGGCGTCGCGGTGGCCGGCGATGTCGGTGGCCACCGCCGGGGTCCCGCAGGCCGCGGCCTCGGTGAGGGTCATCCCCCACCCCTCCCGTAGCGACGTGGACGCCACCACCCAGGCCCGGCGGTAGCAGGCCACCAACTGGTCGTCGGTCAGCCGTCCGGGGAGCTCCAGCCAGTCCTGGGCCCGGTACCGGCGGCGCAGCGCCTCCAGGGCGGGCCGCTCGTAGCCCTCCCCGACGATGACCGCCCGCAGGTCCGGCACCTTGTCCCGGGTGCGGACCAGGGACTCCACCAGCAGGTCGAACCGCTTCACCGGCACCAGCCGGCCGACGGCCACCACCAACGGCGTCGGTGACCGGTCGCCGCCGGGAGCGAACCGTCGCTCGATGCCGGGGGCGGCCACCGACACCCGCGCCTCCGGCAGGCCCAGCAGGTCCACGATCTCCTGGCGGGACGACTCCGAAAGGGTGACCACCCGGCTGCGGCGGTACAGGGGCGGCGCCACCCGGCTCTCCACGGCCTCCCCCATCCGGGCCAGCCACCCCGGCAGCACCATCCGCCACATCTCGGCGTGGACGTGGTGCAGGAACACGATCCTGGGCCCGCGGTACCAGAGCGGCGAGAAGAACGGCATGCCGTTCCACACCTCCACCAGCCCCTCCCCGGGGCGGTGCCGGTGGCGAAGCCCGTCCCAGGCCACCTGGGGGAACACCGCGTACCGGCCGGCCCGGCGGACGGCGCGGTAGCCGTCCCGGGTGATGGCTTCCCTGCCGGTCGGGACGGCGGAGGTGCGGAAGGTGACCTCCAGGCCGGCCTCCGCCCAGAGAGCGGCCACCCGGTGGGCATGCAGCTCGGAGCCGCCGGCCTCCGGGTCGTCGAGGTCCCGCCAGGCCACGAAGTGCACCCGCCGCAACCCGGCTTCGGCGGCGATGGCATCCAACCCGGTGCCACGGGCGGGCTCCGACAGACCCCCCATTTGTGCCCTGCCCAGTTCCATCGCCCGCAAAGTTACCCTTCGGTTACAGTTGAATATTCATTTTACCTATCGGGGGCGAAGCCTGCGGTGATGGACCAGGCCGAACCCCACCACGGTCACCACGGCCAGCCCGGCCTGGACGGCCAGGTCGGCCCGCGCGGTGGCCTGCGGCACCCCGTGGGCCCCGGCCACCGCCACCGTGGCGGCCACCGCCCCCAGCACCAGCAGGGCGGTGATCCACCGCCGGCCGACCGCCAGCAGGTACATGGTGAGGACGACGGTGATGCTCAGGCACACCATGGCCAGCACCAGCGGCAGGAACGCCGACTGGGCTCCCAGGTACCGGGACGAGAACACCACCGACAGCAACAGGTGCGGCGCGGCCACCGCCAACGACAGCAGCAGCACGGCCGGGATGCCGAGCAGGAGCAGGGTGACGGCCAGTTGCCGCAGGGCGTGCCCGCCCTGCCGCCACCGGATGGCGGCCTCCGGCAGCAGGTAGCCGCCGAGGACGACGGCACCGAACACCAGGGCCTTGCTGGCCACCGACACCGCGGCGTACGACCCGCTCCGCTCCGGGGCCTCGCGGCCCAGCACGATGACGTCGACGTTCTGCAGCAGCGCCGTCATCGCCAGGGCCACCAGGGCGGTGACCAGGTCGGTGACCAGCGCCCTGCGCTCCGCCGGCGGCGCCAGCAGGTCCCGGTCGGCCCGGAACCACCGGCCCAGCGGTCCCGTCGCGGCGTGCCGGGCCCGGGCCCGGCGGCGAACGGTGACCTCCCGGTCGGCCTCCGCCGCCCACACCCGGTCGGCCATCACCCGGGCGTGCACCGCGGTGGCCACCTCGGCCACCAGCACCCCGACGGCGGCCCCGGCGGGCCCCAGGCCGGCGCCGACCAGGCAGAGCATCGCCGCCGTCCGCACCCCGCCCTCCACCAACAGGTTGGCCGACAGGGTCCGGTAGTTCCGGTGGGCCTGGAGCAGGCCGCGGTCCAGGCACAGCAGGACCCAGACCGCCCCGGCGACCAGGATGGCGTCCACCCCGCCGACGTCGTCCTGGTTCAGCACTCCCGACAGCTCCCAGCCCACCGCCACCACCACGACCGCGAAGGCCACCACCGCCACGGTGGCCCGCCGGTGCATCACCCGGGCCCACCGCTGCACCAGGTTGCCCTTCCGGGCCGTCACCCGGCGGACCACCGCCACGATGACCGCCGACCCCGGCATGGACACGATCAGGAACAGCCCGGTCAGCACGTTCAACTGCCCGTACCCCCTGGTGGTGAGCAGCCGGGCCAGCAGCACCGTGACGATGACGTTGGCCCCGTTGGCCACCAGCCCGGCCACCGCCAGCGGCCCGGCCTGCAGCAGCCCGGCCCGGACGGTGTCGGCCGGACCGGGCAGCACCAGCTCGCCACCGAGGGCCGGCACCACCGAGCTGGGAGCCAGCGACACCGCGCCGGGCACCCCCTCCACGGCGGCCTCCACGGCCTGGACCGCGCCGACGTCGTCGTCGGTCATCGGGCCACCGCGGCCACGCAGCCGGCCACCGCGGCCGGGGCCCGTTGCGAGCAGCCCAGCAGGCCGCCGGCGGGCACCCGCAGGGCGGGGTGGGACAGGTCCACCTGCGGCCACACCCAGGCCCCGGACCGCAGCACCGGGCGGGTGCCGAGGGCGGCGGTCATGAACGCCGCCGCGTACGCCGGGCTGCGGCCGCGCAGCAGCGACGACCGGCCGGGTTGGCGCGGGATGACCACCATGGTGACCTGCCACCCCCGCAACGCCCGGCGGACCGCGGCCATCTCCGCCGGGGTCCCCGCGGGGGCCGGTGTGACCAGCCCGAACCCCAGCGCGGCCAGGACGCGGAACCCGGCCTTCTCCGCCCCGGCCCGGTCGGCCACCCCCTGCGGCCCACCGCCGCCGGCCTGGGCGAAGGACATCCGGTCCACCGCCTGCCAGGCCATCGACGCCTGGATGCCGGAGAACGGCGCCGGGTAGGCCAGCAGCACCTCCCCCGGGGCCAGCTTGGGGGCCTCCACCCGGAACCAGGTCGGCAACTGCACCGGCTGCACCGTGAACGGCAGCTCCGGGGCCATCGTCCAGACCAGTTGGCCCAGCCCGACCACCACCGCCACCGCGGCCGCCAACAGGCCCACCGTGGCCCGGTGGTGGCGGTGGGCGGCCCCCAATCGCCGGGCCCGGTCCACCACGATGGCCAGCATGGCGGCCAACGCCAGGGTGGTCACCGCCATGAACCGCTGTTCGATGACGTTCTCCAGCACCGGCAACCCGCCGAACAGCCGCCACGGCACCCAGATGCCCTTCCGCACCCCCAGGGTCAGCACCCCGGTCAGCACGGCCAGGGCCCCGAAGAACCACAGCCGGCGGTCCTTCCGCCAGATCACCAGGCCGGCGGCCAGCACCCCGATCAGGGCCCAACTGACGTACCCGGCCGACGGCAGTGTGCCGCCGTAGTACCCGCCGAGCTCCAGGAAGAAGGACCGGCCGGGGCTGAACCCGGTGAATGTCCGTGGCTCCAGCCCGCCCACGATGGGGATGTTGGGCCAGATCTCCCCGCTCAGGTGGGCCGGGCCGGCCAGCGCGTACCACGCCGGGTAGGCCAGCAGCACCACGGACAGCGCCACCGCGGCCACCACGCCGGGCAGGGCCCGGCGGACCCGGAGGACCAGGTCCGCCCGGTCCACCACCGCCCGGTAGGCGGCCAGCAGCACCAGCCCGATCGCCGCGGCCATGCCGGCGATGACCAGCAGTTCGGTGCTGACGAAGAACTCCACGGTGGCCAGCACCGCCAGGGCGATGCCGACGGGCACCGGCCGCCGGCGCTGCCGTACGAACAGCTCGTCCAGGCAGGCCAGCATCAGCGGCAGCGGCGCCAGCGACGCGGTCATCAGGTGGGCGGTGACCAGGCTGCTCAGGACGTAGGGGGAGAACCCGTAGAGCAGGCCGCCCACGAACGCCGCCGGCGCCCACCGCGCCCACCGCCGCAGCACCCAGAAGGCGGCCATGGCCGACAACGCCGGGGCCAGCGTGGAGGCCACGTTCAGGGTGGCCACCGGGCCGAACAGCCAGGTGACCGGGGCCAGCGGGATGCCGATGGCCAGCACGCTGGTGTTGGACAGCAGGTTGATGCCGTCCGGGTGGAACAGGTAGGTGGAGAAGAACGGATCGTGGCCGTGGGCGATGGCGTAGGCCGGCCACTCCAGGAACCACATGAACAGGGCCGGGTCCCCGCAGCCGCAGGTGGCGGTGGCGGTGGGGTGGGTGGACCAGACGTGCCACCACAGCACCACCGACAGCGCCAGGTACAGCGACCCGCCCACCGCGTACGGCAGGGCGCGCCGCGGCCAGGTCGGCACCGGCCGTTCCGCCACCGGCACCGCCGCCGGGGCCGGCGCTATCCCGCGGAGGCTCGCCGTGGCAACACCGGAGCGTCCCGTCCGGTCCCCCCTTCACGCCCGCCGGACTGCTCGTGGTACTCCTCCTCGACGTTCACCGCCCAGATGTCGTGGTGGCCGCCCAGGATGTTGTCGACGGTGAGCATGGCGGTGTACATGGAGTGGTCCTGGTTGTTGTACTTGTGCATCCCGTTCCGGCCCACCGGGTGCACGTTGGGGGCCTCGGTGTCGAGGTACTTGGTGATCACCGCCACGTTGGCCTTGTAGTCCAGGTCGTAGTACGGGTAGGCCTTGGACACCCGCACCACGTACCCGGCCTCGACGTCGCCGGGGTCGACCAGGCCGAGGTGGGCCAGCTCCCGGGTGCCCCGCTCGATCAGGTCCTCGTCGGGGCTGGCCCACAGGTCGTCGCCCTCGAACACGAAGTACTCCAGCCCCAGGCAGGTGCGGCCCTCCTTCACCATGTGCGGGGACCACCGGCCGTAGTTCTGGATGCGGCCCACCTTGACGTCGGGGGCGTGGATGTAGATCCAGTTGTCCGGGAACCCCTTGGCCTCGGGGACCACCAGGGCCACGGTCAGGTAGTCCCGGTAGTGCAGGTCGGCCCCGGCCTGGCGGACCTCCTCCGGCGGCGGGGGGTCCAGGGCCTTCACCAGGGCGTTCATCGGCATGGACGAGATCACGTGGGACGCCGGTTGGCGTACCGTGGACCCGTCGGCCCGGGTCAGGGTGACCGCGGTGGCCCGGCCGCCGTCGACGTGGATGGCGGACACCGCGGTCTCCATCAGCACCGTGCCGCCGCCGGCCTCCACCTGGTCGCGGCAGCGCTCCCACATCATCCCGGGCCCGTACTTGGGGTACTGGAACTCCTCGATCAGGCTGGTGATGGCCTTCTGGTTCCGCTTGGGGGTCAGCGCGTTGACGACGGCCTTGCCGAGGTCCAGGCTCTTCACCCGCTGCGCCGCCCAGTCCGCCGGCATCTCGGCCACCGGCACCCCCCAGACCTTCTCGGTGTAGGTCTTGAAGAACGTCCGGTACAGCCGCCACCCGAACCGGGCCACCAGCCAGCCCTCGTAGTTGGTCTGGTCCTTCGGCGGCCGCAGCCGGGCCCACAGGTAGGACAGGCCGCACAGGAACGACTCCCACAGCCCCAGGTTCTTGAGGGCGTTCAGCGGCTTGAGGGGGTAGTCGTAGTACTTGCCCTTGTAGAAGATCCGGCTCATCCGGGGCCGCAGCAAGAAGTCGTCGTCGGGCAGGATCTGGTGCCACAGTTGCTCCACCGGGGCCACCTTGGTGAAGAACCGGTGGCCGCCGATGTCGAACCGCCAGCCGTCGCGGACCACGGTCCGGCTGATGCCGCCCACCACGTCGTCGGCCTCGGCCACCACCGGCTTGCGGCCGGCCTGCACCAGTTGGTAGGCCGCGGTCAGCCCGGCCGGGCCGGCCCCGACGACCACCACCGGGTCCTGGTGGTCGGCGGCCTCCGGTGCTGTGGTCGACATGATGCCGGGCGAGGATAGTGGGTTCAGGGGACCGAAAGGTTGAGGAAGGCCATCACCGCGTACCCGGCCATGCCGGCCCCGGCCAGCACCACCACGGACCGCTCCACCCTGGGTCCCGACGTCAGCGACGCCGCCGCCACCACCAGCGGAAACGCGGTCAGGGCGTACCGCTCGAACGAGTCCAGGTTGGTGCCGCTCACCGCCACCACCGCCACCGCGGTGGCGAACGCCCCATAGGACGCCGGCAGCCGCCGCCAGCAGACCACCACCAGGACCACCACCAGGACCACCCACGGCACGTGCAGGGCGGTGCCGAAGTGGTGGTGCACCACCCCGGCGGCGTCGTGGGCCAGGGTGTGCAGCGGATCGGCCAGCCCGCCGTGGTGGCCGGCCTGGGTCTGCACCCGCACCGGCCCCCAGCCGTCCCCCCTGGCCGCGGCGGCCCAGGCCAGGAAGGCGCCGGCACCGATCGCGGGGCCGGCCACCGCCAGCAGCGACGCGGCCCGCTCGCCGCCGCCGGCCTGCCGCCACCGCCGGGCGGCCTCCACCGCCACCGGCAGCACCAGCAGCACCCCCAGCGGCCGGGTCAGCCCGGCGGCGGCCCCCAGCACCGCGGCGGCGGCCCATCCCGGCCAGGTCCGGGCGGAGCGGATGGCCAGGAAGCAGCCGACGGCGAACAGCAGCAGGGTGCCCTCGGCGTAGCCCATCACCAGCACGAACGCCGGCGGGGCCAACGACAGCAGCCACACCGACCGGTCCGCCCAGCCCCGGTCGCCGGTCTCCCGGAGCACCAGCACCCGCAGCAGGGCGGTGGCCCCCAGCGCGGACAGGTTGGCCAGCACCACCAGGGCCACCCCGACGGACACCCCCGGCAGCACCGACAGGGCCCGGCCGGCCAGCGGGAACAGCGGGAAGAACCGCAGGGACTGCGGCTGCTGGTACCCGAGCCGGGCGATGGACTCGTACCAGCCGGCGTCCCACCCCAGCAGCCCGTCGTGCACCCGGGCGGCCGACGCCGCCACCGGGTGGGCACGGTCCACCACCAGGTGGGCCAGGGCCAGGGCCCCCAGCACCACCACCCGGGCCACCGCCCACTGCGGCAGCACCGCCAGCACCGCCCGCCAGGCCCGGCCGGGCCAGGTCACGCCGGCGGCGGGGCGAACTGGGTGAGGTTCATCGGCTCGTAGTACCGGCCGGGGTTGCCGTTCACCCACTGGTGCCCCCCCCACGGCTGCCCGGCGGCGTCCCTGGCCGCCAGCAGGTCGGCGGCCAGCATCTGGCACTTCACCCCGAACCCCTGGTAGCCGGGGGCGGACACCAGCCAGACGTCGTGGTCGTGCCCGGCCATGCCCTCCAGCTTCCGGGCGAAGGCCCTGGCCGTTGCGGCCTTGGCGGCCTGCTTGTAGTCCACCCAGTCCACGTACGCCGGCCCGGTGCCCCGCGGGAACGTGACCTGTCGGTACCCCGCTGTGGCGGTCAGCCGGTAGGTGGCCGGCCCCAACTGGTCCGGGCAGTACGCCACCACGTCCCCCGGCTTGGCGTGGGCGGCCAGCACCGCCGCCACCGCCGGGGCCTGGGTCCGCTGGGTGTCGACGTTGGGGATGCTGGACGCCAGCCCGGCGGCCACCACCACCGCCACCACCGCTGCCCGGATGCGGGCGTCGGCGAACGTCACCGTGCCGATGGCCAGCAGCACCAGCAGCGGCACGAACACCACCGCGGCGTACCGGGCCGAGAACGCGCTCTTGCTGAGGATGCCGCCGGTGATGGCCGCGGCCAGGGTGACCACCACCACGAACGCCAGTGCCCGGCCCTGCGGGCGGGTCCGGATGTCCAGGTCGATGTGGAACCGGCCGCGGGCCGCCCCGAACAGGCCGAGGCCGGCCAGGGCGAAGTACCCCAGGGCCAGCAGCCGGCCCTGGTTGGACCCGGTGGCCACCAGGGAGGCCTGGTTGTCGGTGAACCCGGTGATGGCGTTGATGATGGCGGCGTAGGTCGGCACCCCGGCCCAGGGGGTGCCGGTGTACCGGGACTGGTAGACGAAGGTGGGCAGCCACGGCACGAACGCCAGGCAGCCCACCACGGTGGCCAGCAGGGCCCACCGGGCGTTGGCCGACCGGACGTGGCCCCGCCAGGACTGCCAGATGAGCCAGAGGGCGAAGGCCCCGACCAGGTAGATGGCCCAGTACTGGGTGTACAGCAGGGCGGCCACCACCACCCCGACCGCGACCAGGTTGCCCCATCGTGGGCGCTCCAGCGCCCGGCTGACCGCCCAGGCGCCGCAGGCGGTCAGGAACATGACCAGCGAGTACATCCGGGCCTCGGTGGCGTAGTACACCGCGAACGGGGCGCTGGCCAGCACCGCCAGGGACACCCAGCCCACCGTCCGGCCGCCCAGCCGGCGGCCGACGACCCAGACCACCGGCAGGGTCAGCACCGACAGCACCCCGGACAGCGACCGCACCGCCAGGTCGCCGTCGCCGAACGGCTTCATCCAGAAGTGGAGCAGCACGTAGTACAGCGGCGGCGCCCCGTCCCGCTTCAGGTACGACGGGAGGTCGTGCAGGGGCAGCCTGGCGATGTCCACCGTCAGGGCTTCGTCCAGCCACAGCGCGGACCGGGTCCAGAACCGCAGCACCAGGCCGGCGGCCACCACCGCCACGATGCCGATCTCGGCGGCCAGCAGCCACCGGCCGGCCAGCGCCGTCGGCCAGGACGCCGTCCGGCCCCCCGCGCCGTCCTGTTGGGCCCGGTCGTCGGGCACCCGCTCGGGGGCCGCCACCCCGCCACCTCCGGTCGGCCGAATGCTCACGGGCAGGCATGGTAGGCGACGGCCCAGTGGCGGACGTAGGATCGGCGGCCAACGGGGGCCGGCGAAGGGGGTGGCGCGTGGCGAAGTACGTGGCCAAGCGTCTGGTCGCCCTGGTCGCCATCCTGCTCCTGGTCACCCTGGGGACGTTCTTCCTGGTCCACCTGTTGCCCGGCAAGCCGGCCATCACCATCCTGGGCGCCAACGCCACCCCGCAGAACGTGGCCGTCGTCAACCATCAACTGGGGTTGGACCGGCCGCTGTGGCAGCAGTACTTCGTCTGGCTCGGCAACGTCCTCCAGGGCGACCTGGGGCAGTCGTTCACCACCCACCAGTCGGTGGCCGACATCGTCGGCAACGCCTTCCCCATCGACGTCGAGCTGATCGTCATCTCCCAGGTCCTGGCCTTCGCGGTGGCCATCCCCCTGGCCACCGCGGCGGCCCGCCGCCCGAACAGGGCGGTGGACACCTACGCCACCGCCGGCACCTTCGCCATGCTGGCCATGCCGCCGTTCATCATCGCCCCGGTGCTGGTGCTGCTGTTCTCGGTGGACCTGCACGTGTTCCCCGGCCCGGCCTCCTACGTGCCGCTGGCCCAGACAGTGGGGTCGAACCTGCACACCATGCTGCTGCCGTCCATCGTGCTGGCCCTGGGGTCCATCGTCATCTACTTCCGGCTGCTCCGCAACGACCTCATCGCCACCCTGCAGGAGGACTTCATCACCATGGCCCGGTCGAAGGGGCTGACCGACCGCCGCATCCTGTACCGGCACGCCCTCCGGCCGTCGTCGGTCTCCCTGCTGGCCTCCGCCGGCATCAACATCGGCACCCTCATCGCCGGCACCTTCGTGGTGGAGTTCCTGCTGCAGCTCCCCGGGCTGGGGTACCAACTGGTGGTGGCCATCAACCAGGGCGACTACATCGTGGTACAGGGCATCGTCCTCGTCGTGGCCGTCGCGGTGGTGGTCCTCAACTTCGTCGTCGACTTCCTGTTCACCGTGGTCGATCCCAGGATCTCCCTCACCTGATGACCGGCCGGTCGGCTGACGAGGCCCCGCACGCCGTGGCGGTGGAGCCCGCGGAGGCGGCCACGTCGCTGTCCACCCGGGCCGCCGACGCCGCGGCCGGGAGCGCGGTGGCCGCCATGACCCAGGTGGGGCGCCGCCGGAAGCGGTTGGGCTGGTTCTTCTGGGGCTGCGCCGGCTGGGTGGCCGTCAACGTCCTGGCCGCCGCCCTGGCCAACGTGCTGCCCATCCAGAGCCCGCTGACCCAGTCCGCCGCCGTCAACACCGGTCCCAGCGCCGCCCACTGGCTGGGCACCGACGACCTCGGCCGGGACATCTTCGCCCGGATCGTCTACGGCTCCAGGGTGTCCCTCGAGGTGGGGTTCGGCGCCATCGCCATCGGCCTGCTCCTCGGCGGCACCCTCGGCATGCTGTCCGCCTACCGCCGCGGAGCGGTCGACGCGGTGGTCAACGCGGCCTCCTACGTCCTGCTGGCCTTCCCGGCCCTGGTGGCCGTCATCGCCCTGGTCACCTTCTGGGGCCACGACCTGTGGAAGATCATCCTGGTCATCGGCATCGCCTCGGCCCCGCTGCTCTTCCGGATCATCCGCGCCGCCACCCTGTCGTACGCCACCCGCGACTTCGTCACCGCCGCCCGCACCCTCGGGGCCACCGACCGGCGGATCGTCACCAGGGAGCTGCTGCCCAACATCCTGCCGGCCACCGTCTCGTTCAGCCTCATCGGGGTGGCCACCGTCATCGTCCTGGAGGGCACCCTGGCCTTCCTGGGGCTGTCGGTGCCGCCGCCGACCCCGTCGTGGGGCAACATGCTGAACGAGAGCCTGCAGGGCCTCAACAGCACCCCCGGGGTGTCCAACCCGTGGCTGGTCCTGTTCCCGGCGGTGGCCATGTTCCTGTTCCTGCTGGCCATCAACCTGGTCGGGGACCGGCTGCGGCAGCACTTTGACGTCGCCGAGGGCAACCTGTGACGGTGCCCCCTGCCCGTCCGGGGCCCCGACCCCGGACTCCTCCAGAGGGTGGGGACCCCGACCCCACCCCTGGCCGTCTGCCCCCTGCCCGTCCGGGGCCCCGACCGGGTGGCCGTCTGCTGGAGGTGGAGGACCTGCGGGTGTCGTTCGACACCGACCGCGGGCCGCTGCGGGCGGTGGACGGGGTGTCGTTCACCCTGGACCGTGGCCGGACCGTGGGGGTGGTGGGCGAGTCCGGGTCCGGCAAGACGGTGCTGGCGAGGACGGTGATGGGCCTGCTGGGCGGGCCCGGGGTGTCCGGGTCGGTGCGGTTCGAGGGCGTCGAGCTGGTGGGGGCGCCGCCGAAAGCGCTGCGGTCGCTGTGGGGGGCCCGGATCGCCATGGTGTTCCAGGACCCGATGACGTCGCTGAACCCGGTCATGCGGATCGGCCGGCAGATCACCGAACCGCTGCGGCTGCACCTCGGAATGGACCGGGACGAGGCCAGGGCCACCGCCCTGTCCCTGCTCGGCCAGGTCGGCATCCCGTCCCCGGAGGCCCGGTACCGCAGCTACCCGGGGCAACTGTCCGGGGGGATGCGGCAGCGGGTGATGATCGCCATCGCGGTGGCCTGCGCCCCCCGGCTGCTGCTGGCCGACGAGCCCACCACCGGCCTGGACGCGACGGTGCAGGCCCAGATCCTGGACCTGCTGGCCGGGATGGCGGCGGAGCGGCGGATGGCCATGGTGCTGGTCTCCCACGACCTCGGGGTGGTGGCCACCCGCACCGACCACATCGTGGTGATGTACGCCGGCCGGGTGGTCGAGCAGGCCCCCACCCGGACGCTGTTCTCGGCCACCGCCATGCCGTACACCGAGGCCCTGCTGCGGTCCATCCCCCGGCTGGCCGACCCCAGCCACACCCGGCTGGCCGCCATCGACGGCCGGCCGCCGGACCCGGTGGACCGGCCGCCGGGCTGCCCGTTCGCCCCCCGCTGCCGGTACGCCCGGGACCTGTGCCACCGGCAGGCCCCGCCGCTGGTGGCCGCGGAGACCGCGGCGCACCGGTACGCCTGCTGGTTCCCGCTCGGCGGCCGGCAGGGGCCGGACCCGGCCGCCGCACCGGAGCGGGCGCGGTGACCCCGCTGCTGTCGGTCCGGGGCCTCCGGGTGGACTTCCGCCGGGGCGGCCACACCGTGCAGGCGGTGGCCGGGGTGGACCTGGACGTCCGGCGCGGAGAGACCGTCGGGTTGGTCGGGGAGTCCGGCTGCGGCAAGTCGACCACCGGCCGGGCCATCATGCAGGTGGACCGGCCGACGGAGGGGACGGTGAGGTTCGACGGGGTGGACCTGACCGGCCTGCACCGGCGGGCCCTCCGGCAGGCCCGGGTGGGTATCCAGATGATCTTCCAGGACCCGGTGTCGTCGTTGAACCCCCGCCGCCGCGTCCGCGACATCGTGGCGGAGCCCCTGGACATCTGGGGCCGGGGCACCAGGGACGACCGGCGGCGGGCCGCCGACGCCATGCTGGAGGCCGTGGGCCTGGACCCGGCGGTGGCCGGCGGCCGGCGGCCCCGGGAGTTCTCCGGGGGGCAGTGCCAGCGGATCAGCATCGCCCGGGCCCTGGTGATGGAGCCGCGGCTGCTGATCTGCGACGAGGTGGTGTCCGCCCTGGACGTGTCGGTGCAGGCCCAGATCCTGAACCTGCTGGAGGACCTGAAGGCCCGCTACGGGCTGACCATGCTGTTCATCGCCCACGACCTGGCCGTGGTCAAGAACGTCAGCGACCGGGTCGCCGTCATGTACCTGGGCCGGCTGTGCGAGGTGGCCCCGGCCGACGCCGTGTACCGGGCACCGGCCCACCACTACACCGCCGCCCTGCTGCGGTCCGCGGTGGAGCCGGACCCCGACGCCCCCACGACGGCGCCGCTGCCCGGTGAGCCACCGAGCCCCATCGACCCGCCGTCGGGCTGCCGGTTCCGGACCCGCTGTCCCCGGGCCGAGGCCAGGTGCGCGGCAGAGGTGCCGGAGCTGCGGGAGGTGTCACCCGGCCACGCCGTGGCCTGCCACTTCCCGCTGGTCGGCCCGCCGGCCGCGACCGGCCCGGGCGCCGCCTGAGCGGCCGGGTCAGCCTGAGCGGCCGGGTCAGTCAGCCATCCCCACCACCGGCTTCACCAGCTTCAGGCCGCCGGCCGATCCCTGGAAGGCCGCGTCACCGTAGGTGAACACCCCGCCGTCGGCGGCCGTCAGGTAGTAGCCGGCGGCCGTCGGGGTGGCCGCCATGCCGACCACCGGCTGGTCGAGACGGAGCCCGCCGGCCGATCCCTTGAAGGTGGCGTCGCCGAAGCTGAAGATGCCGCCGTCGGCGGCCACCAGCCAGTACCCGGCGTCCGACGGTCCGGCCGCCGCGCCGACCACCGGGGCGTTCAGCGACTTGCCCCCCATGGAGCCGGAGAAGGTGGCGTCACCGAAGGCGAAGACGCCGCCGTCCTTGGCCACCAGCCAGTACCCGCCGCCGTCCGGGGTCGCCGCCATGCCGACCACCGGGGCGTTCAGCGACTTGCCCCCCATGGAGCCGGAGAAGGTGGCGTCACCGAAGGCGAAGACGCCGCCGTCCTTGGCCACCAGCCAGTACCCCTTGCCGTCCAGGGTGGGGGTGATGCCGACGATGGGCTGGTTGAGCGGCTTGCCGCCCATGGAGCCGTAGAAGGCGGCGTTGCCGAACGAGAACACCCCGCCGTCCGAAGCCACCAGCCAGTACCCCCCGTTGTTCGGGGTGGCGGCGATGCCGACGATGGGCTGGTTCAGCGGCTTGCCGCCCATGGAGCCGTAGAAGGCGGCGTTGCCGTAGGTGAACACCCCGCCGTCGCTGGCGGCCAGCCAGTACCCGGAGGTTGCCGACGCCGCCGGGGCCACGGCGAACACGGTGCCGTACAACTGCGACAGCGACGGCGACGTACCGCTGTTGATGGTGACCACCACACACCGTGTGGCACCGGAGGCGGCCGTCTGTGTGGACGCCGGCTGGTACGTCTGGGTGAGCGGGTTCCACCACTGCACCACCTGCCCCGACGGCACCCCGCAGACCTGGAACTGCACCTGGGTGAACGTGCTGCCCGGCGTCACCGAGACGTCGAAGTAGGCGCTGCCGATGGCGAAGCCGCCGGTCGGGTCGGACGGGTACGCCGACACGGTCAGCGTGCCGGCGCCGCCGGCCGGGCCGCTGCCGCTGGCGGTCACCGACACCGTCGACCCGCCGGAGGCTGGCACGGTGACCGGGTTGGTCGTGGCGGTCCCTGTGCCCGGGATGGTCGTCCCGGAGCTGGACGACGCTGTCGGGGCCACCTTGACCGGCACCACCGCGTTCGACGTCGCCCCCGGGCCGGTCCCGGCGGCGTTGGTGGCCGTGACCGTGAAGGTGTAGCTGTCCCCGCCGACCAGCCCGGTCACGGTGGCTGTGGTGGTCGTCCCGTTCACGGTCACCGGCTGGCCCTGCCCGCCGGTGGTCTGGTTGTTGGGGGTCACCGTGTACGAGGTCACCGGTGTGATCGTCGCCGGCGGTGCGGTCCAGGTCACCCGGGCGGCGTTGACCAGCGACGAGTTGGAGGGGGCGACGGCCACCACTGTGGTCGGCGCACCGGGCGCACCGGGGAGGGCCCCTGTCGGGGTCACCCACCACGGGGTGTAGTTCACGTCGGTCGACACCGGGACGCCGCTGCCCGGCCCGACCGGGCCGGGGCCGTCGGCGGCGCCCCACCAGTTGTTGGTGCCGTCCAGCGGGGTGGCGTCGGAGCAGCCGCCGCCACCGGGGGTGTACTTGCAGGCCACCCCGTAGCTCGAGAATGTGACGGGTGGCCGGTTCGGGATCGACTGAGCGCCTTCCGAGCGGATCCCCGGCGGGCGGGGGGTGGCCAGCGGACCGAGGTCGTTGTGGTTCACCGTCACCCCCGCCGTCGACCATGTAGCTGCCGCCGGCAGGGCCACCGTTGTTGTTGTCCACGTCGGCTCACCATGTGTACCGGCGTACCGCAGCGGGTCCACCCCCACGTACACGTCGGTGAGGAACCCGCTGATGGTGTTGCCGTCCACCGACGCTGTTGGGCCGTCGGGGACCAGCACCCCGTCGATGGGCACCCGGGAGATCATCCGTCCGGTGAGGATGGTGGAGGTGCCGGTGATGGTGTTGCCGGACACCGTGTCGTCCACGCTGGGCTGGTTGGTCTTGTCGACCGGTCCCCAGGACGGCACCGTCATGACCCCGACCCCGAAGAACCCGGCCGTGATGGTGTTCCCCGAGGCCGTGCAGCCCTTGGCCCCCAGGAATTCGACGCCGTAGTCGTCTGCCAGCAGTGTGTTCCCGGCCACCGAGCAGGAGGCGTCGGCTGCCTGCGTGCCGACGTTCACTGCCCCGCCGTACCCGGCCGACTGGAGGTCCTTCACAGTGTTCCCGGACACCGACAGCCCGACCAGCCCGGCCGCGGTGATCCCGTTCTGGGAGGTCGTCGGGTCGGCACCGTTGTCGACCACCGTTGTGTCGATCGGGGTCCCGTAGACGTGGTTGCCGGTGATCGTCGCCGACAGGCTGCCGGCGGTGGCCGTGCCGACGGTCGAACCGGTGCTGTTCACGTCGACCGGGATGTGGCCGACCCAGTCCGGGGCGACGTCGGTCGCTGTGGGACTGCCCAGGGTGTTGTCCTCGACGGAGACCGTGTAGGACGGGGTCGGGGCGTCGCCGGGGTTGACCCCACGGACGTCGATCCCGTGCTCCTGGTTGGGCGACCAGAGCGCCGGGTGGCTGTTGAGATCGGTGACGGTGTTGCCGGCGACGGTGCCGGAGGCGTTGACGTAGGCGATGCCGGCCACGAGCGCGCTGGCCGGGTTGTTCGCCCCGTCGACGGTCAGCCCGGTGATGTCGACCACGGTGGCCAGGGCGGCATAACCCTGGGAGGGCTGGCCGACGCCGATGATGGCATGGACGTTCTGGCCGCCGAAGTCGTCGTACGCCTGGTCGGCGGTGGGCACCGCGGGCAGGTTGGCGGGGCCGGTGAACGCTGTTGCCGGCGGCTCGACCACCACCGGGGAGGTGTTGGCAGGGTTGGGCTCGATGGTCAGTGACGTGGGGCCGTACGGGCCTGTTGTTGTCACTGTCCAGCTCGTCGGCGGCACCGTCACCTGCTCGGGGTATACGTATGTTGTTGGTTCCGACCCGATCTCGATGGTGACGGCTGTGTCGGCGACGCCGGCCTCTGTGACGGCATGCTCGATGGTCCGGCACGGCGCCGAGGAGACGTCGCAGAAGTTCGTGTCCGTTCCCGAGGTGCCTGTGACGTAGAAGGTCAGCGGACCGGTCGGTGGCGTCGCACCGGCCGCGGCCACCCCGGCCAGCGCCGTCAGGCTGCCGGCCCCCAGGGCGGCGACCGCGATCCACCGGACACCGTGTCGAACGAAGGCCATGGCCCCCCCTTGGGTCGAATGTGCTCCGGGGGGTAACGGTACCGCCGGAAATGGGCGGTTACCAATACTGGCTATGTAACCGGCGTGTCGCCTTCTGTGGCGGGGACGGCAACGGAGGCCTCGGCCGGCTGCTCCGCCGGGGCGGCCTCTTCCGCCGGAGCCGCCTGGGTGGCGGCCTCTTCCGCCGGAGCCGCCTGGGTGGCGGCCTCGGTGGCATAGTCGGCCCAGGCCGCCTGGGCCTCGGTCTCCGGGGTGAACTCGCCGGCCTCGGTGGAGTAGTCGTAGCCGATGTAGTTGCCCTCTTCGTCGTAGGCGTGCTCGCCGAAGGCCTCGCGGTACTCCTCGGACACCTCGCCACCCTCGGCGGCCTGCTTGATGGACAGGCTGATCCGGCGGCGCTGCAGGTCGATGTCGATGATCTTCACCCACAGCTCCTCGCCGGGGCTGACCACCTGCTCGGGCAGGTCGACGTGGTGGGCGGCCATCTCGGAGATGTGCACCAGCCCCTCGATGCCGTCGCCAACCTGGACGAAGGCGCCGAACGGCACCAGCTTGGTGATGCGGCCGTACACAAGCTGGCCGACCTGGTGGCCGTCGGCGAACTCCTGCCACGGGTCGGTCTGGGTGGCCTTCAGGGACAGGCTGATCCGCTCCTTGTCGAGGTCGACGTCGAGGACCTCCACCTCGATCTCGTCACCGACCTGCACCACCGACGAGGGGTGGTCGACGTGCTTCCAACTGAGCTCGGAGACGTGGACCAGGCCGTCCATGCCGCCGAGGTCGACGAAGGCGCCGAAGTTGACCACCGAGGACACCACCCCGCGGCGGCGCTCGCCGGGCTTCAGGTTGGCCAGGAAGTCGCCGCGCTGCTCCTTCTGGGCCTCCTCCAGCCAGGCCCGGCGGGACAGCACCACGTTGTTCCGGTTGCGGTCCAGCTCGATGATCTTGGCCTCGATGACCCGGCCGACGTACGGCTGCAGCTCCCGCACCCGGCGGAGCTCCACCAGGGAGGCCGGCAGGAACCCGCGGAGGCCGATGTCGACGATCAGGCCGCCCTTCACCACCTCGATGACCGGGCCCTTCACCATCTCGTCGGCTTCCTTCAGCTTCTCGATGGTGGACCAGGCCCGCTCGTACTGGGCCCGCTTCTTGGACAGGACCAGCCGGCCCTCCTTGTCCTCCTTCTGGAGCACCAGGGCCTCGACGTGGTCGCCGAGGCTGACGATCTCGTCGGGATGGACGTCGTTGCGGATGGACAGCTCCCGGGCCGGGATGACCCCCTCCGACTTGAACCCGATGTCCAGCAGCACCTCGTCGCGGTCGATCTTGACCACGGTGCCCTCCACCACGTCACCGTCGTCGAACTCGACGATGGTGCCGGCCATGACGTCTTCGAGGGGCTGGCCGGAGAGGTCGTCCTCGACGACGGCCCGGGGGACGTAGTTGCCGTTCTCGTCGAACGTCCCCATGGCCTCGTCGGACAGGAGCACTGCGGAGGGGGAATCAGGCATTCGTACTGCTCACTTTCATGGCTGCCACCCGCCCAGCGGGAAGCGGTGATCGCGTCGGGATCATGTAGACGACAGGGGTCTTCCGCCTATCGACGCCGGCGGAGACGGAAGAGGCTACCACCGGGGGGTGTCGGATCGCTCAGCCGACCGTCCCGCCGGGGCCTACCCCCGTCAGCCGACCGTCCGGCCGGCGCCTGCCCCCGTCAGCCGCCCTTGGCGTCGGCCCAGGACGACCCCCAGGCGGTGGACACCTTGAGGGGGACGGACAGGTCGGCGGCGCCGGTCAGGGCGTCCTCGGTGAGGGCGGCCACCCGGTCGTCCTCGCCGTCGCGGACCTCCACGATGACCTCGTCGTGGACCTGCAGCACCAGCCGGCTGGCCAGCCCGGCGTCCTCCAGGGCGCGGTCCAGGCGGACCAGGGCGACCTTGAACAGGTCGGCGGCCAGGCCCTGGATGCCGGCGTTCATGGCCTGGCGCTCGGCGGCCTGGCGGACCCGGTAGTTGCGGTCGGACAGCTCCGGCAACGGCCGCTTCCGGCCCAGCGCCGTCCGGGTGTACCCCCGCTCGCGGGCTTCGGCGACGGTGTGGTCCATGTAGGCCCGGACCTCGGGGAAGCCGCCGAAGTACCGGTCCATGATCTCGGCGGCCTCGTCCACCCCGGTGGACAGCCGGCGGGCCAGCCCGAAGGCCTCCATGCCGTAGACCAGGCCGTAGGACACCATCTTGGCCCGGTCCCGCTGCACCCGGGTGACCTCGTCGGGGGGGACCCGGTAGATGCCGGCGGCCACCGCCCGGTGGATGTCGTCGCCGGAGGTGAACGCGGCCACCAGGCCGGGGTCGCCGGACAGGTGGGCCAGCACCCGCAGCTCCACCTGGTCGTAGTCGGCCACCAGGAACCGGCAGCCGTCGGCGGGGACGAACGCCCGCCGGAACTGCTGGCCGGCGTCGGTGCGGGTGGGGATGTTGTGCAGGTTGGGCCGCTCCGACGACAGCCGGCCGGTCCGGGCGACGGTCTGGCGGAAGGAGGCGTGGATGCGGCCGTCGGCGGCCACCTCGGCCAGCAGGGCCTCGCCGTAGGTGGACCGCAGCTTCTCCACCTCCCGGTACCGCAGCAGGGTGTCCACGATGGCGTGGTCGTCCCGCAGGGACTCCAGGGTGGCGGCGTCGGTGGAGTACCCGGTCTTGGTCTTCCGGCCGGGGGTCAGCCCGAGCTCGTCGTACAGCACCGTCCGGAGCTGCGGGGTGGAGTTGACGTTGAACTCGTGGCCGGCCAGCCGGTGGACCTCGGCGACGAGCCGCTGGGTCTCGGTGACCAGGGCGTCGGCGATGCGGCGGAGCTCGACGGTGTCCACCCGGATGCCGACCACCTCCATGCGGGCCAGCACCCGCACCAGCGGGGTCTCGACGTCGTCGTGCAGGGCCCGCATCCCCTCGGCGTCCAGCCGGGCCCGCTCCACCGGCACCAGGGCGGCCACCCGGAGGGCCTCGGTGGCCACCTTCCGGGCCTCGGCGGCGTCCAGTTGGTCGGCGGCCAGCTCGGCCGGGGGCTCGGCGTCGGCGCCGCCCATCGCGCCGTCCAGCCCACCGAGGGCCAACTGGCCGACCACCGCCCGACCCTCCGCCGGACCCGACGGGCTGCCGGCGCCGGCGACGGTGTCCAGGCTGTAGTCCCCGCTGGACGGGTCCAGCAGGTAGGCGGCCACCTTGGTGTCCATGGCCAGCCCGGTGCAGTCCACCCCGAGTGGCAGCAGCGACCGCAGCAGCTCCTTGACGTCGTGGCCGACCACCGGGCCGCGGTCCAGGGCGGCCGTCAGGGCGGCGCGCAGCGGGCCGTCGACGTCCAGGTCGGCCTCCAGCAGGGCGGCGTCCAGCCACACCCCGTGGGGGTCCGGCCCGTCCACCACGACGGCCAGTCCGCGCAGCGGGGACCGGCCGGGGGTGCCCTCCCAGCGGCCGGCGACGGACAGCACCGCGTCGCCGGTCACCCGGTCGACCAGGCCGCCCAGCGCGGCCACCGCGTCGTCGGCGGTGCCCGGGCGGTCGGGGTCCAGGTCTTCGACGACCCCGACGCCCTCCCCCACCCCGGCGGCGGGGGCTCCGTCGCCTGCGGCCGCCGAGGCGGCGCCGCCGGCCGCCGAGGCCTGGGCCGCCGACGGGTCGTCGTCCAGCGGCGCGCTGCCCTCCCGGGGAGGGCCGAAGCTGCCGTCGCGGAGCAGGGCGGTGATGCGCTGCCAGACGTTCTTCAGCTCCAGGGTGGCGAACACGTCGCGGGCGGTGTCCAGGTCCCAGCCGCCGAGGGCCAACTGGTCGACGGAGACGTCCAGCGGCACCTCCCGCACCAGCGGGGTCACCGCCGCGTTGGCCCGGGCCTGGGCCTCGTGGGCGGCCAGGTTCTGTCGCAGCTTCGGGGTCTGGGCGTCCAGGTTGGCGTACACCCCGTCCAGGTCGCCGTAGGCGTTGATCAGCTTGGCCGCCGTCTTCTCCCCCACCCCGGGCACCCCGGGCAGGTTGTCCGAGGTGTCCCCGCGCAGGGCGGCCAGCATGGGGTACCGGTCCGGGGTGACCCCGGTACGGTCCACGATGCCGGCCTCGTCGTACAGGGAGTAGTCGCTGACCCCGCGGCGGTTGTACAGCACCCGGACGTAGGGGTCCTCCACGAGCTGGAAGCAGTCCCGGTCGCCGGTGACCACGATGACCGGGCAGTGCCGGTCCCGGGCCTGGGTGGCCAGGGTGGCCAGCACGTCGTCGGCCTCGAACGTCGGCACCTCCACCACCGGGATGTTCAGCGCCGCCAGCACCTGCCGGATCATGCCGAACTGCGGCAGCAGGTCGTCGGGGGTGGCCGCCCGGCCGCCCTTGTAGTCCTCCACCATGTCGTCCCGGAAGTTGCCGCCGGGCGGGTCGAAGGCCACGGCCAGCGCCGACGGGCGGTGCTCGCGGACCATGTACACCAGCATGGACACGAACCCGTGCACCGCGTTGGTGACTAGCCCGGACGTGGTCACCAGGTCCGGCGGCAGGGCGAAGTAGGCCCGGAAGGCCAGGGACATGCCGTCCAGCAGCAGCAGCGGCCGCTGGCCCTGGTCGGCCGCCGTCGCCGTCGCCGCTGTCGCCGCCGTCACCGGAGCCACCACCGGAGCCGCCACCGGTTCATGGGGCCGGGCAACTCAGGGGACCAGGTCGCCGTCGACCACCCGCTGGGCCACGTCCCGCATCCGGGCCCTGGTCTGCATGGCGGTGCGCTGCACGAAGGCGAAGGCGTCCGGCTCGGACAGGCCGTGGCGGTCCATGAGGACCCCCTTGGCCTCGTCCACCACCCGCCGGGTGGCGATCTTGTCCTCGGCCCGGTCCCCACCGGCCGGCTGGGCCAGGGCGGCGATCTCGGCGTCGATGGCCCACTCCTGCCGGGTCCGGGTCATCACCTCGGCGATGGCCGGCAACAGCTCCTCGCGGCGGAACGGCTTCACCAGATAGGCCGCCACCCCGGCGTCGCGGGCATCCTCGATCAGGTCCCGCTGGCTGAACGCGGTGAGCACCAGCACCGCCACCCTGTGCCGGGTGGTGATCTCCCGGGCGGCCCGGACGCCGTCCATGCCGGGCATCTTGATGTCCAGGATGGCCAGGTCCGGACGGTGCTGGTCCACCAGCTCCACCGCCTGGTCCCCGCGGCCGGTCTCCCCGACCACGTCGTAGCCGGCGGACAGCAGGATCTCCTTCAGGTCCAGCCGGATGATGGCCTCGTCCTCGGCGATCACCACCCGGGTCCGGCCGCCGTCGACCGGCGGCCCGTCGACCGCCGTCCCCCCGCTCGGTGCCCCGTGGTCCCCGGCCGGCGTCACCGGCCGGTCCCCACGTGGGTCAGCAGCTCGTCCTGGCGGTGCTCGAGGTCGCTCACGGTTGCTCGCATGGCCTCCCTGGCCTTCGTCATGGCGTCGGCGTGCCGCTTGATCTCGGCGTACTCATGCTCGGCCAGCGGGGTCTCCGACACCAGCGACCGCATCCGTGCCTCCTCGGCCTCGTCGGCCACCACGGCGAGCTGCTCGTCCAGCACGGCCAGCTCCTCGCGGGCCCGCAGCAGCCTGGCGTGGACGTCCCTGATCCGGCGCTCGAGGAGGAACGGTTGCATGGACCGTCGATTGTAGGCCCCCGCCCGGTCCTGGTCAGCCGGCCCGGTCGAACCGCTCCACCAGGGCTCCGAGCTGGGACAACGCGTGGCGGTCCGGCCGGGACCCCACCCCGGGGACCGCCGGTAGCGGCACCCGGCCGCCGACCGGCCGCGGGTACGGCGCCGGGTTGTCCACCAGGTAGTCGGACGGGTCCGACAGGTCCCCGGGCAGGTCCAGGCCGGGCAACCCGGACAGCACCGCGTTGGCCGTCCTGCCCAGCCCGGTCTCGAACAGGCCGCCGACGAACGCCGACACCCCGGCCTGCCGGCACCGGTCCTGGGCCCGCCGGGCCGCCAGCAGCCCGCCCAACCGGGCCGGCTTCAGGCAGGCCACCCGGCAGGCCCCGTACCTGATGGCGTCGGCCACCGCCCGGACGGTGGTCAGCGACTCGTCCAGCCCGATCGGGGTGGCCAGCCGGCCGGCCAGGTCGGCGTGGCCGGCCAGGTCGGCCGCGGCCAGCGGCTGCTCCAGGCAGCCGATGCCCAGGTCGTCCAGCTCGGCCAGCCGGCCGGCGTCGTCCACCCGGTAGGCCGCGTTGGCGTCGGCCTGCAGCACCAGGTCCGGGAACGCGTCCCGCAGCGCCGCCAGCGGGGCCACGTCCCACCCCGGCCGGATCTTCACCCGTACCCTGCCGTACCCGCGGTCCACCTGCCGGCCGACCGCGGCCACCAGGGTGCGCAGCCGGCCGTCGTCGGGGATGCCCACCACGGCCCCCGCCGGCACCCCGCCGCCCGGCCCGCCGGCACGGACCTGGTCGGGCACCCCGAGGTGGTCCGCCAGGGACCGCCCGGCGGCCTGCAGCTCCAGGTCCAGCACCGCCATCTCCACCACCGCCGCCGCCATCCGGTTGGCCGGGGTGGTGTCGAACAGGTGGGCCACCACCGACGCCGGTGGCACCTCCCCGCCGCGGGCCGCGGCCGCCCGGCCCAGCCGGGCCGGCACCACCTCGGCCAGCAGCCCCCACACCGCGTCCAGCGCCGGGTCCACCGCGGTGCCGTCCGGCAGCGCCCCGCACTCCCCCCAGCCGTCCCCGCCGCCGGCCAGCACCCGGACGAACACCACCGGCCGGGCCCGGTGGGTGCCGGCCGACGTGCCCACCGGTTGGCGCAGCGCCAGGTCCACCCACCACAGCTCCAGCCCGTCGTACCTCATCCCCCGGCACAGTACGCTGGCCGCTCCAGCCCGGATGGCGGAATCGGCAGACGCGGAGGCCTCAAAAGCCTTTGTCCGAAAGGACGTGCGGGTTCAAGTCCCGCTCCGGGCACCGGTGTGACGTCGCGAGACCCCGCACATTCGGCGCGGACCTCGACGTCGACGCGTCCTGCAGCCTGCAGGCGTGCCCTGCGAAAACCCGTCGACAAACTGCACCGAAGCGGTTACGTTCGATACCGAAGGGGTAGTGCCTCGGTGCATCGAGTGGCAACGCCACGACCGAGAAGCACCGTGGTGCGGTGCAAGAGAGAGGACGCGACGGGGAGCAGGTCCGGGCCCCAGTGCTCGGCATCCACACCTACGTCGCGAGACGGAGAAAGGTGGACTGATGATCGCCACTGGTGCTCGTCGACAGGCCTCCATCATCGGTGGCCGGACCATCCTCGGAGCCCTGAAGGGCATCGGCTCGGTCGGCTGGGCCGGCCTGTCGTGGTACGAACGGGTCCATCCCGGCGGCCCGGTCCACGTCCAGTGGGCCGACCGTCCCATCCTGAAACCGTCCGAGAAGTCGTTCCCCAACCTGGGACTGCCGCGGGTGGTCGAGTCGCTGTGCCCCGCCGACGACTGCTACCGGGAGATCCCGGCCCGGATGGCCGAGGAGGACGGGATGGTGGTCATGCGGAAGACCTGCCCGGAGCACGGCGACTTCGCCGACATCGTGTACCGGCACGCCGACTTCTTCCGGTGGATCGAGAACCTGTACCCCGGCGACGACCTGCCCATCGAGGACCTCAGCCTGTTCGACCACGGCAGCTACGGCATCCGGGCCAGCCACGGCGCGGTGTACAACCTGGACCTGACCAACCGGTGCGACATGCACTGCACGGTGTGCTTCGCCAACGCCTGGGACGCCCACCACGTCTACGAGCCCACCATGGACCAGATCAAGGAGATGCTGGACAACGCGGCGTCGATCCGGCCGAAGCGGCAGGCGTCGGTGCAGTTCACCGGCGGCGAGCCCACCGCGGCGCCGACGCTGCCCGACGCCATCCGCTACGCCAAGTCCCTCGGGTTCTACAAGTGCCAGATCGCCACCAACGGCATCCACCTGGCCCAGAGCCTGGAGTACTGCCAGGAGCTGAAGGAAGCCGGGCTGGACATCGTGTACCTGCAGTTCGACGGCACCAGGAACGCCGACTACGCCTACACCCGGCAGGTCGCCAACATGTTCGACGTCAAGGTGGCCGCCATCGAGAACGCCCGGAAGGTCGGGTTCGCCGTCATCCTGGTGCCCACCATGGTGCGCACCATCAACAACGACCGGGTCGGTGACATCGCCCGGTTCGCCATCCAGAACGCCGACGTGGTCGGCGGGGTCAGCTACCAGCCGGTGTCCATCACCGGCCGGATCGAGGAGGAGAAGCGGCTCCGGCACCGCTACACCCTGTCCGACCTGGCCTACGACCTGGCCGAGCAGGCCCCCGAGATCGGGTTCGTCCCCGAACGGGACTGGATCCCGCTGTCGGCCAGCGGCCCCCTCTCGGACCTGGCCGACGCCCTGGGGTCCGAGAACGCCACCTGGGGGTCCATGAAGTGCGGCTGCCACCCCAACTGCGGCATCGGCACCATGGCGCTGGTCAACACCCGGACCCACCAGGCCGTGCCGGTGGGCGCCGTCCTCGACATCCCCCGGTTCTTGAAGGACGCCGCCCAGATCGCCCCGGCGCAGCAACCCCGGAAGGTCCGGCTGGCCCAGATCGCCGCCATGATCGCCCGGAACCTGAAGCCGTCCGGGCTGCCCCCGGGGGTGAAGCCCACCGAGATCCTGAAGACCCTGGAGGACCTGGCGGTGTTCCCCGGCGAGGACCGCGGGGCCGGCATCGCCAAGACGG
This sequence comes from Acidimicrobiales bacterium, assembly GCA_035547695.1. Lineage (GTDB taxonomy): Bacteria > Actinomycetota > Acidimicrobiia > Acidimicrobiales > RAAP-2 > DASZUK01. Next base: position 90,827 of record DASZUK010000023.1, on the reverse strand, counting down.
TGGCCATGCCGGACTGGAAGGTGCAGTTGTTCGCCGGCATGCACTTCCAGGACAAGTACGACTACCAGTTCGAGCGCACCCGCCGGTGCGTCATCCACTACCTCACCCCCAAGGGCAACATCTCGTTCTGCGCCTACAACACCGGCGCCGACTACCGGGACCGGATCGAGCTGGAGTTCAACCGGGGGTCCAACCGGGAGTGGGCCAAGGCCAACGGGGTCACCCGGATCTACTCCAGCATGCGGGCGGTCCCGTTGCAGGAGGGCGCCCTGGCCACCATCCAGGCCACCAAGGACGACTTCCGCCGGCAGGCCGCCGCCGAGGGCATCGACGGCCTGGAGGACGTCGAGACCATGCTGGCCGCCCGGGCCAAGTCCGACGAGGACGTCGGCGGGGTGCTCGCCACCGGGTGCGTGGCCATGCCCAACAAGGTGGAGGTCGGCTGCGGCTGCGGACCGGCCGAACCGTCGGCCGGCGCGGGCTGCGGGTGCGGGTCCGGCGTGGCGGCGACCGCCGCGTCGGCCACGGTGGCCGCGTCGGCGGCCGCGGTGCCGGTGACCCTCGGCAAGCGGGGGCCGGCCACCACCGGCTGAACCGGCCACCGGCTGGCCGGCGAGGGACGACATGGGAGCGCTCTGGCAGCACCGGGACTTCCGGCGGCTGTTCGTCGGCCAGGGCCTGTCGTCGCTCGGTGACTGGACCGGGACCGTCGCCCTGCTGGCCCTGGCCCTCCGGCTGTCGGGGTCGCCGGCGGCGGCCAGCGGCATCTTCGTCCTCCGGCTGGCCCCCGGGCTGGTGGCCGCCCCGATCGCCACCCGGGTGGCCCTGCGGTGGGACCGGCGGCGGACCATGCTGGCCATGGACGCCGCCCGGGCGGTCATGGTGGCCATCGTCCCGCTGGTGGGATCGCTGGCCTGGGTGTACCTGTGGGCCTTCCTGACGGAGGCGGCCAGCATCATCTTCCTGCCGGCCCGTGACGCGTCGGTGCCGGACCTGGTGGACAAGAAGCAGCTCGGGTCGGCCAACAGCCTGCTGCTGTTCTCGTCCTACGGCGCCATCCCCCTCGGCGCGGCCCTGTTCGCCGGCATCAACGCCGCCGCCGGGGGCGGCATGCTGGGCGGCCATTTCGTGGCCCCGTTCCTGGTCGACGCGGCCAGCTTCGCCGCCTCGTTCGCCTTCGTCTGGCGGATCAAGGCCATCGGGGCCGCCCCGGCGCCGGCGGCGGGGTCGGCGGCGGGGTCGGCGCCCGCCCATCTGGCGGTCCCGCCGGCCACCGACCGGGACCCCTACCCCGGACCGGTCGCCCCCACCGCCCGGGGGTCGTTCACCGCGGCCCTCCGCATCCCCCTGGTCCGCTGGCTGCTGCCGGCCGCGGTGACGGCGGCGGCCGGCATCGGCAGCCTGTTCACCCTCGGCCTGCCGTTCATCCGGCAGCTCGCCGGGGGCACCACCGCCGGCTTCGGCCTGCTCATCGCGGTGTTCGGCCTCGGCGCCTGCGCCGGCGCCGTCCTGGTGCCCAGGGTGGCCGCCGACGGCCTGGCCGCCGTCCGGGTCGGGGTGGCCGTCCAGGGGGTCCTGTTCGTCCTGGTCGCCCTGGCCCCCAGCCTGCCCATGGCCTTCGTGGCCGCCGCCTTCTTCGGGCTGTCGGCCGCGGTGACCCTGGCCGTCGGGATGGCCTGCCTGCAGACCAGCCTGGGGCCCGACGAGCGGCGGCTGGCCCTCACCGTGTTCCACGTCGTCATCCGGCTGGGGCTGAGCGCCGCCGCCCTGGCCGCCGGGGCCATCGCCACCGGGCTGGGTCCGCGGGAATGGCCGGTGGTGGGCACCATGACCGCCGTCCGCCAGGTCCTGTTCGGGTCCGGGGTGCTGGCCCTGGCCGGCGCGGTCCTGGTCCGGACCCCGCCGCGGGCCCTCACCGGCGCGGAGCGCACCACCACCCGCTGAACGGGCCGGGCGGCGGGACCGGGCGGGATCAGAACGACTTGGCCCACACCTCCAGGCCGACGATCAGCCAGCCGACCACCACCATGCCGACGGCGTACGCAACCCGGAACCGGACGGCCCGGGGCGAGAAGATCGCCGTCCACACCGCGATCAACGTCAGCCCGGCCAGCCCGACCCACGTGGCGGCGGCCAGGCCGGAGGACGTCGACCAGGCCCCGGCGCCGGCCGCCAGCATCACCGCGGTGGCCGGCACCGCCGACGCCAGCACCGCCCAGGAGCTCCAGGCCCGCCACCACACGAACCGCACCGAGAACCGGTCGCCGCGGACCCAGTCGGCGACCAGGTCGGCGAACAGGTGGGCCAGCCACATGGCCACGACCCCCAGCACCACCGCGGCCGTGGCCTTCGACGCCTTCGGCTCCGCGCTCAGCCGCTCCGCCCCGATGATGACCAGGGTGGTCACCACTCCCTTGACGTAGTTGCCGGCCCACCCCGCCGCACGCTCCCGCCCGTCCCGTTCCGCCACGGCGGCGGCCGGACCGGCCGGGTCACCCGGCGGCCCGGCCGCGGCGGCCGCCTCGGCTGCGTCGGCCGCCGGGTCCGCAGAGGTCGCCACGGACGGGAAGGTTACGCCGCTGCGGGGCCGTCAGAGGTCGTGGACCGCCGGCAGCACCTCCTCGGCGAGGGCGGCAAGCTGGTCCACCATGGCCTCGGCCGGTGCCAGGTTGAACATGACGAAGTGGTCGACGCCGGCGTCCCGGTAGGCGGCCAGCCGGTCGACCAGGACGCCGGCACCGCCGTGGAGGGGGACCATCGGATCAGCGTCGCCGGCCGGGTCGAACAACAGCGGTTCCCACAGCATCGCCGTCAGCGACCCCGGGTCCCTGCCCCGATCGGCCGCTCGCCGGGTGATGGACGCCCACCCGTCCCGGTACGCCTCCGGGGGCAGCCCGAACGCCGCCCATCCGTCGCCGTAGTCGGCCACCCGTCGCCGGGCGGCGGGGGTGTCGCCGCCGATCCAGATGGGCACCGGCCGCTGCACCGGGTGCGGCAGCACCCCCACCGGGGGCGCCTGCCAGAACCGGCCGCCGAAGGCCACCGGGTGCTCGGTCCACACCGCCCGGAGGAGCGCCACCATCTCGGCCATCCGGTCCGCCCGGTCGTCGAACGGGGCGTGGAGGACGTCGAACTCCTCCCGGAGCCAGCCCGCCCCGACGCCCAGCACGGTCCGGCCGCCGTTCATGGCGTCCAGCGTGGCGACCTGCTTGGCCAGCAGCCACGGCTCCCGCTGCGGCAGCACCAGGACCAACGAGCCCACCGCCACTCGGCTGGTGTGGGCCGACACCCACGTCATCGACGTCACCGCCTCGGCCGCCGGGGTGTCGACGGTGCCGGGGTACTTGTCGTCGTCCCCGCCGTACGGGTACGGGGTGTCGTAGCTCTCGGGCCACACCACGTGATCGGCGACCCACACCGAGTCGAAGCCGAGCTCCTCCGCCGCCCTGGACACCGACACCATGTACGCCGCCGTCCCCACCGTGGTGTTGCCGATGGACAGCCCGAGCTTCATCCGTCCCGCCCCCCTCCGCCGGCGCCGGCCCTCCCGGCGGCGGGTCCCCCGGGTCCCCCGCGTTCGCCGGGTTCGCCGGGCTCGCCGGGACCGCCGGGCTCGTCCGCCGCCACGCGGACCAGCCGGAGCACGTTGGTGCGGAGCTTCCCGTTCATCTTGATGGCCGGGGTCCGGAGGGTGAGGTGGTCGCCGGCGACCTCGAACTCACGGACCTGGACGGTGCCCTTCCAGTTCTGGAACGTCGACGCCTCCAGCATGTGGAGCAGCTTTCCGTCCCGGACCTCCGCCCGGCCGCAGAAGGCGCTGGCGGACAGGAAGGCCGCCGCCCGGTCCTGGTCGGTACCGCCCAGGATGTCGCCGTCGGCGAACAGCGGCCGGTCCCGGCGGGCGAGGACCACCAGGAAGCGGCCCTCGGGGGTGTAGGCGATGTAGCCGTCCGGCCGGTCCCCGAACGGTCGGTCCACCTCTCCGTCCTCCGCCGTGGACTCCACCGACAGCACCCGGTACGTCCCCACCAGTCGCCGCTGCTGGTCGGCGTCGGCCGACCGGTCGCCTCCGGTCACCCCCGGAGCTCCCTCAGCTCCAGCCGGACGCCGGCCGGGACGCAGATCCCGACATGCGTGACGTTCTCGACCGGCATCGGCCCCCTCCGGCGTGATCCCCGCTCCCCCCGGTACGGGCCAGACGATAGTCCGTACACGATCCTTTGTCGACGGGCTCGGCTACGATCGACGGCAAGCCCGGCCGACACCGGGCCCGCTCCAGGGGGACGACATGGTGGACACGACGACGGCCGGCACCGGGTCGGCCAGGACGACCGGCGACACCGGCGACACCGGCGGCCACGGCGGTACCGGCCCCGCCGCCGGCTACCGGGTGGTGGACGCCGACAACCACTACTTCGAGCCCGACGACGCCTTCACCCGCCACCTCGACCGCCGGTTCGCCGACCGTGCCGTCCACATACGGCGCGGCACGGACGGGATCGGCCGGCCGTACTTCGGCAACCGGCCGCTCTACTACCTGGAACGGACCCCGGTCGATCGGATGGGCCGGCCGGGGGCGTGGCGGTTCGACAAGGACGGCCGGTACCAGCCGCTGCCCGAAGACGATCTGCTGACGCCGGGCCAGATCCCCCACTTCGCCCGCCGGGAGGCCCGGCTGGAGTGGATGGCCACGGCCGGGGTGGAGGCCTGCCTGCTCTGGCCCAGCCTGGGCCTGGGGGTGGAGATGCAGCTCCGGGACGACCCGCCGGCCTGCGTGGCCAACCTCCGGTCGTTCAACCGGTGGCTGGACGACGAGTGGGGCTTCGACCACCGCCACCAGATCCTCGGCGTCCCCTGGCTGACCCTCATCGACCTCGACGAGGCGGTCCGGGAGCTCGATGCCGTCCTCGACCGCGGCGCCCGGGCGGTGGCCGTCCTGTTCGGCCCGGTCGCCGGCCGGTCGCCGGCGGACCCGTACTTCGACCCGTTCTGGGCCCGCTGTGCCGAGGCCGGGGTGCCGGTCGGGTTCCACGGCGCCGACTCCGGCTACTGCCAGCTCTACTCGGTGCACTGGGGGGAGCCGGCCCGCCCGCCGGCGAACGCCCAGTCGCCGTTCCAGCGGGCGGCCTTCTTCGAGCGGGCCATCGTGGACACCCTGGCGGCCCTGGTGCTGCACAACCTGTTCGGTCGTCATCCGACGCTGCAGGTGATGAGCGTCGAGAACGGATCGGCCTGGGTGCCGTACCTGTTGCGGGTGATGGACAAGGGGGTGCGGACCGGCATGTACGGCAAGTGGCTGGGCGGGCCCGTCGAGGACCGGCCGAGCGACGTGTTCCGTCGGCACGTGTCGGTGGCGCCCGACGACGACGACGACATCCGTGGGCTGGTCGACCTCATCGGCGCCGACCGGGTGCTGCTCGGATCGGACTACCCCCATCCGGAGGGCCACGAGGACCCGGCGCACTTCCTCGACGGGGCCGGCCTCACCGACCGGGAGACGGCGCTGGTCGCCCACGACAACGCCGCCGCCCTCCTCCGGCTCGACGGGCTCGACGGGACCGTGCTCCGGTGACCCCGCCGCCGGACACCGGGCCGCCGGTGACCCCGCCGCGGTACGAGGACTGGCTGGCCATCGTGGAGGCCCTCAACCGGATCGGTGCGCTCTTCGACGCCCGTGACTGGGACGGCCTCGCCGACGTCATCCTCGCCGATGCCACCTGCTACGGCGACACCGGCCTGCCACTGATCATCGAACGGAGCCTCCGCCACAACCTCGGTGGCTGCGGGCCGTCCCAACACCTCCTCGGCAACTACCAGATCACCGTGGACGGGGACACGGCGGTCTCGCACACGAAGGTCCGGGCGTTCCACCGGGGGGCGGGCGACCGGAGGGACCGGACGTTCGAGACCATGGGCACCTACCACGACCGGTGGGTCCGGACGGCGGGCGGGTGGCGGATGACGGCACGGGTGTTCGACGTGGACATGAACATCGGCGACATCTCCGTCCTCCAACCCGGCTGATGCCGTCATTCGGCTACGTCATCCCGAGCTTCGGCCCGTTCGTCGACCCGGCGGCCTTCACCGACCTCGTACAGGCCGGCGAGGACCTGGGGTTCGCCGACGTCTGGTTCGGCGACCACGTCGTCGTCCCGCACTACGCCGCCGGGCTGATCCACCCGGACTGGGTGGACCCACTGGCGGCCTGCCTGGCCGGGATGGGCAAGGGCTCCCGGCTCCGGTTCGGCACCGACGTGCTGGTCGGCCCGTACCGGCACCCGGCCCTGGTGGCGAAGATGGTGGCGTCCGGCATCCGGCTCACCGGCGGCCGCATGGTGCTCGGCGTCGGGGTCGGGTACCTCCGCGGCGAGTTCGACATCCTGGGGGCCGACCACCGGAACCGGGGGGCGGTCACCGACGAGTTCCTCGACGTCCTCCGGGCCCTCTGGGCCGGTTCGGGGACCGTCGGCTACCACGGCGACCACGTCACCTTCGACGACGCCGTCTTCGGGCCGACCCCGTCGGAGCCGGTGCCGGTGTGGGTCGGCGGCAACAATCCCCGGGCCCGCCGCCGGGCGGCGACCCGCGGCGACGGCTGGCACCCGCTGTTCCCCACCCCGGAGGGCTACGCCGAGGGGCGCCGCGACATCCTCGCCCACCGGGAGGAGGCCGGCCACCACGACGACGGGCCGGACGGCCGGCCGTTCACCTTCTCGTATAGCTGTGCCGTCACCGCCGTCCTGGACGCCCTGCCGGCCGACTACCGGATGGGCACCTGGGACGAGGTCCCGGACATTCCGGCCGATTTCTCGTACTCGCCACCGGTCCCCGCCGCGCCGGACGGCCGGCCACGCTTCGTCGGCACCCCGGACCTCGTGGCGGCGGACGTCGCCGCCTACGTGGCCGCCGGGGTCGACCACTTCACCCTCCGGTTCGCCAACGGCAGCCCCGACGTCGGCGTCGCCGACCTGTTGTCGCAGATGGGCCGGTTCGCCGACGAGGTGGCTCCCCGCTTCGACGGCTGACGCCTGTCGGCCTACCGTCCGGCCTACCGGCCGGCCACCACCGACCTACCGTCGGGGCACGACCCGCAACCGGCGGTTGGCCAGCACCGGCAACTGCCTGCGGGTCTCGGCCACCCGGTCGACGGCGACCTCGACCACCACCCGACCCTCTTCGGGCCCCCCGAGGGACCCCAGCACGGCACCGGCCGGGTCGACCACCATGCTGTGCCCGATGCACTCGGGCTCCGGTTTGCCGGCGGCCACCACGTAGGCGGTGTTCTCGACGGCCCGAGCCCGGAGGAGGACCTCCCACGTCTCCGCCTTCCCGGGCCCGTTGACCCAGTGCGCCGGCTCCACCAGCACCGTGGCCCCGGCGTCGACCAACAGGCGGCCCATCTCGGGGAACCGGAGGTCGTAGCAGTTCATCACCCCCACCACCATGTCCCCGACCGGGAACGCCAGGACGCCGTCGGTGGAGGGGTCGCCGGGGACGATCCGATCGGACTCCTTCCACCCCAACGCGTCGTAGAGGTGGAACTTTCGGTACGCCCCGACCAGGCCGACCGGTCCGACCGCCACGATGGTGTTGTAGACCCGGCCGGTGGCGGTCGACGGCGCGGCCGGTGGCGGCGCGGGCTCGAACATGCCGGCCACCACGGTGGCGCCGGTGCCGGCGGCCAGGCGGGCCAGGGTGGCGACGAACGGGCCGTCCAGCGGCTCGGCCAGGCGGGCCAGGTCGGTGGCGGCGGTGCCGAACGAGCACATGGTGGCCTCCGGCAGCACCACCAGGTCGGCGCCGTCGCCGGCGGCGTCGTGGACGGCCCGTTCCACCGCGTCCAGGTTGGCCTCCTTGTCCAAGGAGGTGGCCAACTGAACAGCGGCGACACGCACGGATCGAGGGTACTGCACCCGCGGGTGCTACCAAGAAAACCCCTGCTCAAGCCCCCTTCATCGTCGGGTTCGACCCCGATTTTCCCACCACGGTAATACCAGAGCGCGCCACCCGGTGGGACGCGTCGGAGGATGACCCCCCGGTAATGCGACGCCGGGGCCCGGGCCATGACACACTGGTCGGCCATGTTGGTGTTCACCTTCCCCGGCCAGGGGTCGCAGCGATCCGGCATGGGGCGGCCATGGGTGGACCACCCGTCGTGGGAGGTGGTGGCCGAAGCGTCGGCCGCCGTCGGTCGTGACCTGGAAAAGCTGCTCCTGGACGCCCCGATGGAGGAGCTGACCAATACGGCCAACGCCCAACTGGCCACCTTCGTGCAGAGCCTGGTGGTGCTGGACGCGGTCGAACGGGTCGGCCTGTCCCCGGCGGCCTGCGCCGGCCACAGCCTGGGCGAGTACACCGCCCTGGTGGCCAGCGGGGCGGTGTCGTTCTCCGACGGCGTCCACCTGGTGGTGGCCCGCGGGGACGCCATGGCCCGCGCCGGTGAGGACGCCCCCGGCACCATGGCGGCCCTGCTGGGCATCGCCGACGACGACGCCGAGGCGGCCTGCCAGCGGGCCGAGGGGGAGGCCTGGGTGGCCAACTACAACGCCCCCGGCCAGGTCGTCATCGCCGGCACCGCCGACGCGGTGGCCACCGTGGCGGTCATCGCCAAGGAGCTGGGGGCCCGCAAGGTCCTGCCCATCCCGGTCTCCGGGGCGTTCCACACCCCCCTCATGGCCGGGGCCCGGTCCGCCCTGCGCAAGGCCCTGGGCGACGCCACCTTCCTGGCCCCCGAGGTGCCGGTGGTGGCCAACGTGGACGCCCGGGTGCACAGCGACCCAGCCGAGTGGCCGAGCCTGCTGTCCGCCCAGTTGTGCAGCCCGGTCCGGTGGCGCCAGACCCTCGACACCCTGAGCGGCCTCGGCGCCACCACCCTGGTGGAGCTGGGCCCCGGCGGGGTGCTGTCCGGGCTGGCCCGCCGGGTGGTGCCCGAGCTGACCGCCCTGTCGGTGGCCAAGCCGGACGACCTGGACACCCTCATCGACGCCGTCGCCGGCGCCGGACCGGAGTCGTGGCGGGACGAGCCGCACGCCCACCAGGGCGAGCACCTGTACATGTCCGAACGGGTGGTGGTCAGCCCGGCGTCGGGCATCTTCGCCCCGGAGCAGACCCTGGCGGCCCCCGGCACCGGGCTGCTGCCGGGGACCGGGGACGGCGGGGATGGAGGGCCCAGTGCCGTCGGCGTCGGGGACCTGGTCGGCAAGGTCGGCGTCGTGGACGTCCGGACCCCGTTCGCCGGCCAGGTGGTCCGGTGGCTGTCGGTCGCCGGGGAACGGGTGCAGGAGGGGCAGCCACTGGTCTGGCTGCGGGTGCCCGGAGAGGAGCGGTGACGGCCGAGCCGACGGCGGCCGACGACCAGGCTCCGGGCCGGGTGGTGCTGGTCACCGGCGGAGCCCGCGGCATCGGGGCGGCCTGCGCGGCCTGGTTCTTCGACCACGGCGACCGGGTGGCGGTCACCTACCGGGGCGCCACCCCGCCACCGCCACCGGGGCCGGGCGGTGAGGACCGTTGGCTGCCGGTGGCCTGCGACGTCACCGACCAGGCCCAGGTGGACGCCGGGTTCGCCGCCGTCGAGGACGCCTGGGGGCCGGTGGAGGTGCTGGTGGCCAACGCCGGCATCACCCGGGACACCCTGGTGCTGCGGATGGGCGAGGACGCCTGGCAGGACGTCATCGACACCAACCTGACCGGGGCCTACCGGGTGGCCAAGCGGGCGGTGGCCAAGATGCTCCGGCTGCACCGCGGCCGGATCGTGTTCATGTCGTCCGTCGGGGCCTTCGTCGGGCTGCCCGGCCAGGCCAACTATGCGGCCTCCAAGGCCGGGCTGGTGGGCATGGCCCGGGCCCTGGCCCGGGAGGTGGCCAGCCGGCAGATCACCGTCAACGTGGTCGCGCCGGGGGTGGTCACCACCGACATGACGGCCGCCCTCGGCGACGAGCGCAACGAGCAGCTCCAGGCCATGGTGCCGCTGGGCCGCCCGGCCGAGGTGGCCGAGGTGGCCGAGGCCGTGGGCTTCCTGGCGTCGCCGGGGGCCGGCTACATCACCGGGGCCGTCCTGCCCGTCGACGGCGGCCTCGGCATGGGCCTGTAGCACCGGCACGCCGTCGCCACCGCCTAACATTCGCAACGGCCCACAGAGCCACGACGACGGCCCACAGAGCCGACGACACAGCAAGGAGCAGCCAAGTGGACAGCGACGCAGCGTTCGACAAGTTCCGCGAATGCGCCGTGGAGGTACTGCAGGTGCCGGCCGAGAAGGTCACCAAGGAGGCCCGGTTCGCCGACGACCTGGACGCCGACAGCCTGGACCTGGTCGAGCTGGTCATGGCCCTGGAAGAGGCCTTCGACATCACCGTGGAGGAGACCGAGCTGGAGGACATCGAGACCGCCGGGCAGGCCTTCGACCTGATCTACTCCAAGCTCTGATGCTGCTGGGCGTCGGCCCGGACGGCCCCGTCCCCGGACGCCGGGTGGCCGTCACCGGCCTGGGCGCGGTCACCTGCTGCGGCAAGGGGGTCGACGCCCTGTGGGACGGCCTGGTCCACCCCACCATCTCCGGCGAACGCCGGGTCACCGACTTCGACGGGGCCGACTACTTCGGCCCCAAAGAGGTCCGGCGCGTGGACCGGTTCGCCCAGTTCAGCGTCGGTGCCGCCGAGGAGGCGCTGGCCGACGCCGGCGACCTGGACGCCGACCCGGCCCGGGCCGGCGTCATCTTCGCCACCGGCGTCGGCGGCTTCGACACCCTGGCCGAGCAGGTCACCGTGTACAACGACCGCGGCGCCCGCCGGGTGTCCCCGTTCCTGGTGCCCATGATGATGGCCAACGCCGGCCCGGCGCACATCTCGATGCGGGCCGGCTGGCAGGGGCCGTCGGAGAACGTGGTGACCGCCTGCGCCGCCGGCACCCACGCCGTCGCCGCCGCCGCCCGGTTGGTGGCCAGCGGCCGGTGCGACGTGGCCGTCGGCGGCGGCGCCGAGGCCGCGTTCCACCCGGTGGCGGTGGCCGCGTTCGCCAACATGACCGCCCTGTCCACCTCCGGGGTGTCCCGGCCGTTCGACTCCCGCCGGGACGGCTTCGTCATGACCGAAGGGGCCGGCGCCCTGGTGTTGGAGGACTGGGACCGGGCGGTGGCCCGGGGGGCCCACATCTACGCCGAGATCGGCGGGGCCGGCTCCACCGCGGACGCCCACCACATCACCGCTCCCGCCCCCGACGGCGCCGGCGCGGTGGCCTGCATGGAGCAGGCCCTGTTCGACGCCCAGCTCCGCCCGTCGGCCATCGCCCACATCAACGCCCACGGCACCTCCACCCCGCTGAACGACCTGGCCGAGGCCCGGGCGATCAACAAGGTGTTCGGCGACCCCGGCCCCCTGGTCACCTCCACCAAGGGGGTCACCGGCCACGGGCTCGGCGCCGCCGGGGCCATCGAGGCGGTGGCCTCCGCCCTCACCATCGACCGCCGGCTCATCCCGCCCACCTACGGCTGCGAGCAGCTTGACCCCGAGATCCACCTCCAGGTGGTCCAGGGCGACGCCCGCCCCTGGGAGCCCGGCCCGGTGCTGTCCAACTCGTTCGGGTTCGGCGGCCACAACGGCTGCCTGGTCTTCCTGCCCCCGGCCTGACCGTCCATCCCGACGTCTCCGCGGGAACGTCATGCCGTCACAATCCCTGCAATGCAGCTATAGTGCAGGCATGCCCATCGCCGTCACCATCCGCAACGTCCCCGACGATGTCCGAGACGAGCTGGCCGCCCGGGCGGCCCGCACCGGCCGGTCGCTGCAGGAGTACCTGCTGGACCAGTTGGTGGACCTGGCGTCGCACCCCACCGTCGAAGAGGTGGTGGCCAGAGCCCGCGCCAGGGCCCACCAGACCGGGACCGTTCTGGACATGGACACCATCGTCACCGACCGCGACGCCGACCGCCGTTGACGGGCCCGCGGCCCCGGCTGGTGGTGGACGGCTCCGTCCTGGTGGCCCTGGTGGCCGACGGCGGCGACGCCGCGGCCTGGGCCGACCGGCAGGTGGCCGGAAAATCGCTGGTGGCGCCCCACCTGGCCGTGTTCGAGGCCGCCAACGTGCTGCGTCGTCAGGCCCAGGCCGGCCGGTTGGACCCCACGGTGGCCGCCCTGGCCCACGCCGACCTGCTGGCCCTGCCGATCCAACTGTGGCCGTACGAGCCGTTGGCGGACCGGTGCTGGGCGCTGCGCCAGAACCTGACCGCGTACGACGCGGCCTACGTGGCCCTGGCCGAGCTCCTCGGCGCCACCCTGGTGACCCTGGACCGCCGGCTGGCCGCCGCCCCCGGCCCCCGCTGCCCGGTACTGGCCCCGGTCCCGGCTTGACCGCCGGGCCGCTGGGCCGCTGGGCCGCTGGGGACGTTTCCGCGGAGAGGACGTCTCCGCGGAAACGTCCCGGAGGGCGTCAGTCGATAATGCGGCGGTGCAGGGCCGTCGACACCGACCCGCTCTGGGTGGCCTCGGCCTGCCGGTCCCGGTACCAGAGCCAGTTGGCCTCGCCCAGCAGCTTCTCGTTGGCCTGCTGGAACTCCGCCATGGTGTCGAACGGGGTCAGCCAGGCCACGGCCCCCATGGTGCCGGTGGCGGCGCGGACGAACACCGACGGCGCTCCGGTGACCTCCTCGGACTTCTTGGCCATCTCGATCCCGGCCTGCAGGCCGCGGTCCAGGTGGCCGGCGGTCCCCACCGCCCGCTGGCTGCGCAGGTACCGCCCGGGGGACGCCGGGTCGGGGTCGCCGTGGACGACGGCGAACAGCCGCTCCCCGGCGGACCCCGGGACGGCCGACCCCCGGCCGTCGGGCAGCCCGCCGCGGTCCGGCACCGACAGCAGGCCGTCCTCCAGCACGCCGAGGTCGGCGCACCAGCAGGTCCAACTGATCCGGTCGGCGGCGGCCGAGTAGGCGTTCTGCCACAGGTGCACCGGCTGGCCCAGGGCCTCCTGCAGCCCGGCACGGACGGCCCGGGCCCAGCCCAGCCCACCGTTGTCGACCAGGATGGCCTGTCGCACGTACAGGTACATCGGCACCCCTTCTCCCATGGCGACGGCGTCAGCCGGCAGCCTCAGCCGGCAGCCGAGTCCACGGCCGCCCGGAGCTCCCCGACGAAGGCTGCGGCGGCCTCCACCCCGCCCCCGTCGACCAGCCGGCGGACCAGGGCGGAGCCGACGATGACGCCGTCGGCCACCCGGCAGGTGGCCGCCGCCTGCTCCGGCGTGGACACCCCCACCCCCACGCACACCGGGGTGTCGGTGGCCCGGCGGACCCGGTCCACCACGGCGGCCGCGTCGGTGGCCACGTCGGTGCGCTCACCGGTCACCCCCATGCGGGCGACGGCGTACACGAACCCCCGCGCCCGGCGGCAGATGGCCGCCACCCGGTCCTCCGGGGTGGACGGGGCCACCAGCAGCACGGTGTCCACCCCGGCGTCGTCGGCCTCGGCGGCCCACGGGCCCAGCTCCTCCAGGGGAAGGTCCGGGACGATGGCGGCCCCGATCCCGGCGGCGGCCAGCGACCGGGCCATCCGACGGTGGCCGGCCCGGAACACCAGGTTGTAGTACGTCATCACCGCCACCGGCACCCCCACCCGGGCAGCGGCCACCCCGTCGACCACGTCCTGGGGGGTGGTCCCCCGGCCCAGCGCCCGGACCGACGCCTCCTGGATGACCGGGCCGTCCATCATGGGGTCCGAGAACGGGATGCCCACCTCCACGGCGTCGGCCCCGGCGGCCACCACCGCCTGCAGCACCTCCACCCAGTCCGCCGTCATCCCCCCCATCAGGTACGGCACCAGCAGCTTGCCGCCGCCGTCCCGCTTGGCCCGGAGCTCCTTCTCTATGCTCATGTGCCCGCACCGTTCAGGAGGTCGCGGACTTGGGCGACGTCCTTGTCGCCGCGGCCGGACAGGGTGACGAGGACGGTGGACCCGGCCGGCAGCAGCGGGCCGCCGGCCTCGCGGAGGACCCAGGCGACGGCGTGGGCGGACTCCAGGGCGGGGATGATGCCCTCGGTGACGGCCAGCCGCCGGAAGGCGGCGACGACCTCGTCGTCGCCGGCCTGGTGGTAGGCGGCCCGGCCGATGGCGGCGAGGTGGGCGTGCTCGGGGCCGATGCCGGGGTAGTCCAGGCCGGCCGAGATGGACTCGGCCTCCAGGATCTGGCCGGATTCGTCCTGGAGTAGCTGCGACCGCATCCCGTGCAGCACCCCGGGGATGCCGTTGCCGATGGCCGCGCCGCCGGCCGCCTCCACGCCGACCAGCCCGGCGGCGGTGTCGGCGAAGCCGGCGAAGGTGCCGGCCGCGTTGGACCCGCCGCCGACGCAGGCCACCACCACGTCGGGGTCCTGGCCGTCCAGCAGCGCCCGGCACTGCTCCCGGGCCTCGTCACCGACGACGCGCTGGAGCTGGCGGACCATGTACGGGAACGGGTGCGGCCCCATCACGGAACCCAGGCAGTAGTGGGTGCCGTCGACGGTGGCCACCCAGTCGCGCAGGGCCTCGTTGACGGCGTCCTTCAGGGTGCGGCTGCCGGAGGTGACCGGTCGGACCTCGGCCCCGAGCAGCTCCATCCGGAACACGTTGAGGGCCTGGCGCCGGGTGTCCACCTCGCCCATGTACACCGTGCAGTCCAGCCCCAGCAGGGCGGCCGCGGTGGCGGTGGCCACCCCGTGCTGGCCGGCCCCGGTCTCGGCCACCATCCGCCGCTTCCCCATCCGGCGGGTCAACAGGGCCTGGCCGACGACGTTGTTGAGCTTGTGCGACCCGGTGTGGGCCAGGTCCTCGCGCTTCAGCAGCACCCGGACGCCGAGCTGCTCGGACAGCCGGCGGCACTCGGTCACCGGGGTGGGCCGGCCGCCGTAGTCCGAGAGGATGTCGGCCAGCTCGGTCCGGTAGGCCGGGTCGGCCCAGGCGTCGGCGAAGGCCCGCTCCAGGTCCATGCAGGCCGGCACCAGGGACTCGGGGACGAACCGACCGCCGAACTCCCCGAACCGGCCGTCCGGCCCCGGGGGGCCCATCACCGACCCCGCCTCGGCGCCGACGCCGGTACCGGCATTGGACCCGGTGTTGGACACCGTCATCCCTGCATCCAGTCGTAGGCCCCGCCGGCGTCGCCGGGATCGGCGTCGGGGTGCTCGGCGGCCACCTCGGCGGCGGCCCGGCGGGCGTTGACGACGAACTCGCGGAGCTTCTGTGGGTCCTTCCGGCCGGGGGCGGACTCCACCCCGGTGGCCACGTCGACGCCGAACGGGTGCAGGTGCCAGATGGCCTGGGCCACGTTGTCGGGGTGGAGGCCGCCGGACACGATGAGCCGGCCCGGGTCCACCACCCCCTCGCCGAGCCGCCAGTCGAACACCTCCCCGGAGCCCGGGCTGGGGCCGTCGATCAGCAGGTAGTCGGCGCCGAACTCGACGAACCGGCCGACGGCGCGGTCGCCGGCCGGGAACGCCTTGACGGTCCGGGGCACCCGCTCCCGGACCCACCGGGCGTCCTCGGCGGTCTCGTGGCCGTGGAGCTGCACCGCGGACACCCCGACGTGGTTGGCGATGTCCACCACCCGCTCCTTGGCCTCGTCCCGGAACACCGCCACCGTGGCCACCCCGTGGGGCAGCCGCTTCACGATGTCGGCCGCCGCGGTCACCGTCACCTGCCGGGGCGACGGGGCGAAGATGAACCCGAGGGCGTCGGCCCCGAGCCCGACGGCCAGCAGGGCGTCGGACTCGGTGGTGATGCCGCAGATCTTGATGAACAGGTCCCCGGCCACCGGGTCGTCCAGCACCGCCGGCCGCCTTACCGGACGGCCCCGGCCCGGCCGGCCCCGGCTGCCCTGCCGGCTCTACCGGCCCTGCCGGCTCTACCGGCTCTGCCGGCCACCGGGTGGCCGGTCAGGGCGGCCACCGCCGCCGCCCGGTCCGCCGAACGGACCAGGGTCTCCCCGACCAGCACCGCCTGGAACCCGGCGGCGGCCAGCCGGGCCGCGTCCTCCGGGCCGCCGATGCCGGACTCGGCCACCGCCACCACGTCGTCCGGGATGGCGGCCGCCAGCCGCTCGGCCCGGGCGCCGTCGACGGTGAAGGTGGCCAGGTCCCGCTGGTTGACGCCGACCAGCCCCGCCCCGACGGCCAGGGCGCGGTCCAGCTCGGCCTCGTCGTGCACCTCCACCAGGGCGTCCAGTCCGACCTCGGCGGCCAGGGCGGCCAGGTCGACCAGCTCCCGGTCGTCCAGCGCGGCCACGATCAGCAGGACGGCGTCGGCCCCCATGAGCCGGGCGTCCAGGACGTCGGCGGGGCCGACGGTGAAGTCCTTGCGCAGCACCGGCAGGCCGGCGGCGGTGCGGGCGGCCACCAGGTCGGCGGGGGACCCCCCGAAGTAGTCCCGGTCGGTCAGCACCGACAGGCAGGTGGCCCCGCCGGCGGCGTAGGCCCCGGCGACCTCGGCCGGGTCCAGGTCCGGGGCCAGGTCCCCCTTGGACGGCGACCGGCGCTTCACCTCAGCGACGACCGCCAGGCCGCCGGTGGCCGCGGCGGCCAGCGCGGCGGCGAACCCGCGGGTCGGCGGGCAGTCCAGGGCGGCCCGGTGCAGGCCGTCCAGGTCCCGCCGGTCGGCGGCCGCGGCCAACCGATGTGCGGCCACGATCTCCGACAGGTACGTGGGCATGGTCGCCCCAGCGTAGCGGGGCCCCGGTGGTGGGCTGGTGGTGGGGGGCCGGCTGGTCAGACCAGGGGGAGGGGCCGGGCCTCCGCCGCCACCCCGCCGGCCAGCACCCGGCCGGGCAGGTCCACCGACCGGTGCAGGTAGGCCAGCGCCCCGACGGCACCGAGACCGGGGCACCAGGCGGCCGACGTGACCGACCCGACCGGCTTGTCACCGCCGGGGACCGTCAGGTCGGCCCCGACCAGTGCCGACGGGTCGGTGCCGGGGGGGTCCACCACCAGGCCGCACAGCCGTCGGGCCACCTTGTTGCCCCGGGCGTCCAGCCGGGCCACCAGCTCCTGGCCGGTGTAGCAGCCCTTGGTGAAGCTGACCGTCCGGTCCACCAGGGCGGCCTCGGCGGCGATGGTCTTCTCGTCCAGCTCCCGGCCCATGGCCGGAATGCCGGCCTCCACCCGGACCGCCTCCCAGGCGGCGTCACCGACCGGGCGGGCGCCGGCCGGCGGCACCGGATCGGGGCCCAGCAGGTCCACCCCGGTCACCCCGTTCCAGTCGAACGGCGCCACCAGGCCGCCGGCCGGGGCGGCCAGCGCGGCGGGGACGTCGGAGCCGCGGAGGGCCAGGCAGGCCCAGTCCAGCGGGGCGACGTCCACCTTGGACCGCAACCGGAACCGGGCCAACCGAGCCGCGGCCAGGTCGCCGACGCCGGCGTCGGTGTCCACCACGAAGGCGTCGTCGCCGACCCGGCCGACGCGGACCAGGGCGGCCAGCTTGCCGTCGGGCTCCAGCAGCAGGGCGTCCACCACGTCCCCCACGGCCAGGCCGGACAGGTCCTGGCTGCACTGCCCCTGGAGGTACCCGGCGGCGTCCGGGCCGGCCACCGACAGCACGTCCCGGGGCCGCCGGTAGGCCGCCAGGCCGTGCCGGAGGGCGGCGTAGTCCTCGGCCAGGACGGCGTCCTCGGGCAGGGTCACGGCTCGGCGGGGGCGGCGGCCCGCCACCCCGGGGCCATGGCGCGGGCGGCGGCCACCGCGGCCAGCAGCGCGGCGGCCTTGTGGGCGCACTCCTCGTCTTCCTTCTTCGGGTCGCTGTCCGCCACGATGCCGGCCCCGGCCTGCACCGAGGCCCGGCCGTCCGGGCCGACCAGCATGGTCCGGATGGCGATGGCGGTGTCCAGGTTGCCGGAGAAGTCCAGGTACCCCACCACCCCGCCGTAGATGCCCCGCTTGGTCGGCTCCAGGTCGTCGATGATCTGCATCGCCCGCACCTTCGGCGCCCCCGACAGGGTGCCCGCCGGCAGGGTGGCCCGCAGCACGTCGATCGGCCCCTTCCCGTCCGCCAGCCGCCCGGACACCTGGGAGGTGAGGTGCATGATGTGGCTGTACCGCTCCACCGTCATCAGCTCGTCCACCTGCTCGGTGCCGAACGTCACCACCCGGCCGACGTCGTTGCGGGCCAGGTCCACCAGCATGACGTGCTCGGCCACCTCTTTCGGGTCCTCCACCAGCTCCCCGGACAGCAACCGGTCCTGCTCCTCGGTGCCCCCCCGCGGCCGGGACCCGGCGATCGGCCGGGACACCACCACCCCGTCGCGCAGCCGCACCATCGGCTCCGGCGACGACCCCACCACGGTGACGTCGGGGAACCGCAGGAAGTACAGGTACGGGCTGGGGTTCAGCAGCCGCAGGGCCCGGTACACGTCGAACGGCTCGGCCTCCAGGTCCAGGTCGAACCGCTGGGACAGCACCACCTGGAAGATGTCGCCGGCCTCGATGTGCTCCTTGGCCACCGCCACCGCCGCCCGGTAGGCCTCCGACGTCACCGTCCGGGTCCGCGCCGCCGGCGCCGGCCGGCCCTCCGGAGCCGGCACCGGTCCGGACCCGACGGGCCGGCAGCAGTCCGCGGCCAGGGCCCGCAGTCGCTCCCCGGCCTCCCGGTAGGCGGCGGCCAGCTCCTCCGGCGACCAGCCGTCGTCGACCACCACGTTGTCCACCAGCACGATCCGCTGCCGCCAGTGGTCGAACGCGGCCAGTTGCCCGATGACCACCAGGGCGGCGTCGGGGTGGCCCTGGTCGTCGGCCGGCATGTCCGGCAGGTGCTCCACCTCCCGCACCACGTCGTACCCCAGGTACCCGACCACCCCGCCGTGCAGCGGGGGAAGGTCGGCCAGGACCGGGGACCGGAAGGTGGCCAGCAGCTCCTCCAACGCCGCCAGCACCCCGCGGCCGTCGCCGGTGGGCACCGGCAGCGGGCCGCTGGCCTCCACCTGGCGGCCCCGGGCCACCAGGCTGGCCAGCGGGGCCCGGCCGACGAACGAGTACCGGCCCCACCGTTCGCCGCCCTCCACCGACTCCAGTAGGAACCCGGGGCCGTCCCCGACCACGTTGACGAACGCGGCCACCGGGGTCAGGGTGTCGGCCACGATGTCGGCCCACACCGGCACGATCCGGTGCTCGGCCGCCAGTGCGGTGAACGCCTCCGGGGTCGGCCGCAGGACCAGCCCGGAGGCGCCGTCGCCGGTCACCTGCCGGCGGGGACGCCGGGCCCCTTGCCCAGGGACCGGTAGAAGCAGGACCAGTGCTTGGTGTGGCAGGCCCCGTCGCCGTGCTGGTCCACCAGCACCACCAGGGCGTCCCCGTCGCAGTCCACGCGGACCTCCCGCACGTACTGCCGGTCCCCCGACGTCTCCCCCTTGCACCAGAACTCCTGCCGGCTCCGGCTCCAGAACCAGGTCCGCCCGGTCTCCAGGGTGCGCCGCAACGACGCCGCGTTCATGTAGGCCACCGTCAGCACCTCGCCGCCGGCCGCGTCCTGCACCACCGCCGGCACCAGCCCACGGTCATCGAAGGCCACCTCGGCCAGCAGGGCCTCGTCCACCCCGGTGAGCGGCACCCCGGCCGGGAAGGGGTCCGCCGCCGCGGTCGCCGGGTCGGCGGTCACAGGTACAGCCCCGTCCCGCCGTCCATCCGCTCGGACGCCACCGCGTGGATGTCCCGCTCGCGGAGGATCACGTACTCCTCCCCCTGCACCTCCACCTCGAACCGGTCCTCGGGGTTGAACAGCACCTTGTCCCCCGGCTTCACCGCCCGCACGTGCGGCCCCACCGCCACCGCCTCCGCCCAGGCCAGCCGCCGCGACACCTGGGCGGTGGCCGGGATCAGGATGCCGGCCCGCGACCGCCGCTCGCCCTCTGCCTGGGCCACCTGCACCAGGACCCGGTCGAACAGCACCGTGATCGGCTGCTTCGGGCTCCCCTTACCCCCGGCGACCTGCGACGACTCGTTCGATGCCACCACTGCACGGTACCGCATCCAGGCCGCGGCCCATGCCGCCCGGCCGGCCCCCGGCGCCGCTCAGCGGTGCGGCGGCCGGACCGGCACCCCGCAGGCCGCCAGGTAGGCCTTGGCCTCGGCCACGGTGTGCTCCCCCAGGTGGAAGATGGACGCGGCCAGCACCGCGTCGGCCCCGCCGACCGTGGCCCCCTCCACCAGGTGGTCCAGGGTGCCCACCCCCCCCGACGCCACCACCGGCACCTCCACCGCGTCGGCCACCGCCCGGGTCAGCGCCAGGTCGAACCCGTCCCGGGTGCCGTCCCGGTCCATCGACGTCAGCAGGATCTCCCCGGCCCCCAGCGCCGCGGCGCGGGTGGCCCAGGCCACGGCGTCCACCCCGGTCGGCTGCCGGCCGCCGTGGGTGTGCACCTCCCAGCCGGTCCCGTCCGGGCGGGCCCGGGCGTCGACGGCCACCACCACGCACTGCGCCCCGAACTCCCCGGCCAGCTCCGCCACCAGCTCCGGCCGGGCCAGCGCCGCGGTGTTCACCCCCACCTTGTCGGCCCCGGCCCGCAGCAGCCGCCGGGCGTCCTCCGCGGTGCGCACCCCGCCACCCACCGTCAGCGGGATGAACACCTCCTCGGCCGTCCGGGCCACCACCGACACCATGGTGTCCCGCTCGTCCGACGACGCGGTGATGTCCAGGAACGTCAGCTCGTCCGCTCCCTCCCGGTCGTACCGGGCGGCCAGCTCCACCGGGTCGCCGGCGTCCACCAGGTCCAGGAACCGCACCCCCTTCACCACCCGGCCGCCGGTGACGTCCAGGCAGGGGATCACCCGGACGGTGCGCACGCCGCCAACCCCTGTTCCACCGTCAGCCGGCCGTCCACCAGCGCCTTCCCCACGATCGCTCCGGCCAGCGCCCGGCCCCCGGGTCCGGCCCCTTCCCGGCCGTCCACCGGCGCCCGCAGGTCGGCCAGGGCCCGCAAGTCCGCCGCCGACCCCACCCCGCCGGAGGCCACCACCGGCAGGTCGGTGCCGGCCAGCACCTCCACCAGGCCGGCCGTGTCCGGTCCGGCCAACGTGCCGTCGCGGTCGATGGCCGTCACCACCACCGCCCCCAGCGGGACCCCGGCCAGGGCGTCCAGCAGCTCCCCCACCGTCCGGCCCGACCCCTCCAGCCAGCCCCGGGCGGCGGCCTCCAGCCGGCCGTCGGCCCGCCGGCGGTAGTCCAGGCCGACCGCCACCGCCCCGGGGTGGGCCCCGGCGGCCTTCTCGGCCAGGGACGGGTCCTCGACGGCCGCCGTGCCCAGCACCACCCGGTGCACCCCGGCGGCCAGCAGGTCCTCCACGTCCCCGGTGGTCCGCACCCCGCCGCCGGTCTGCACCCTGGCCCCGTGCCGGCCGGCCTCGGCCGCGATGGCCTTCACCACCGCCCGGTTCACCGGCTCCCCGGTCCGGGCGGCGTCCAGGTCCACCACGTGCACCCACCGCGCCCCGGCCGCCAGGAACCCGCGGGCCAACGCCAGCGGGTCGCCGTAGGCGGTCTGCCGGTCGAACTCCCCCTGCACCAGCCGGACGGCGCCGCCGTCGATCAGGTCGATGGCCGGCAGCAGGTCCATCATCGGGACGCGGCCACCCGGCCACCTCCGGTGGCGCGGCTCACCCGGCCACCTCCGGTGGCGCGGCTGACAGGGCCGTCGGAGGGCACGGTGCCGGTGGCGCAGCGGGCCACGAAGTTGCCCAGCAGGGCCAGGCCGTCGGCGCCGGACTTCTCGGGGTGGAACTGCACCCCCCAGACGTTGCCCCGCTCCGCCGCCGCGGCCACCGGGCCGCCGTAGTCGCAGGTGGCCACCGTCTCCGGGCCGACGTCGGCGGCGTAGGAGTGGACGAAGTACATCCACGGCTCCGGCCCCAGCCCGGCCAGCAGCCCCGACCGGGCCCCGGTGCGGTCCAGCCGGTTCCACTGCATCTGCGGCCGCTTCACCCCGTCGGGCAGCCGCCGGACGGTGCCCGCGAACACCCCCAGCCCGCGGGCGCCGGGGCTCTCGTCGGACCCGTCGTACAGCAGTTGGAACCCGACGCAGATGCCCAGGAACGGCACCCCGGCCTCCACGGCCGCCCGGGCCGGGCCGGCCAACCCGGAGGCCTCCAGGGCGGCGGCGCAGGGGCCGAACGCCCCCACCCCCGGCAGCACCACCCCGGCGGCCCCGGCCACCTCGTCCGGGTCGGCCACCAGCCGGGCCGGCGCCCCGAGGTGCTGCAGCGCCTTCTCGGCTGACCGCAGGTTGCCGATGCCGTAGTCCAGGACGGCGATCAGGCCGCCGGTCACCGGGCCGCCGGTCACAGGGCCGCCGGTCACAGGGCCCCTTTGGTCGACGGGATCCCGCCGCCCTCCACCCGGACGGCGTCGCGCAGTGCCCGGGCCACCCCCTTGAAGGTGGCCTCGACGACGTGGTGGGTGTTCCTGCCCTCCCGGAGCCGGACGTGCAGGGTCACCATGGCGGCGTGGGTGAAGGCCCGCCAGAACTCCTCGGCCAACTGCGGGTCGAACGGCGGCGACCCCAGGCCGGCGGCGTCGGGGGCGAACGGGACGTCGTAGGCCAGGAACGGCCGGCCGGACAGGTCCAGGGCCACCTCCACCAGGGCCTCGTCCAGGGGCAGCAGCAGGGAGGCGAACCGGCGCACCCCGGCCTTGTCGCCCAGCGCCTCGGCCAGGCACTGGCCGACGACGATGCCGACGTCCTCGACGGTGTGGTGGGCGTCCACCTGCAGGTCCCCGGTGGCCTGCACCGACAGGTCGAACCCGCCGTGCCGGCCCAGTTGCTCCAGCATGTGGTCGAAGAACGGCAGCCCGGTGGCCACGGCGACCTGCCCGGTGCCGTCCACGTCCAGGGCCACCGCCACGGTGGTCTCCTTGGTCTGCCGCCGCCGCTCCGCCCGGCGCAGTGGTCCGTCCGTCACAGGCTCTCCTCCAGCGCACCCAGGAACAGGTCGTTCTCCCTCGGAGTGCCCACCGTCACCCGCAGGCAGCCCTCCAGGCGGTCCCAGCCGGAGCAGTCCCGGATGAGGACGCCGCGGTCCAGCAGGGCCTGCCACACCTCCTTGGCCTCCCGCCGCTGCGGCCGGAACAGGATGAAGTTGGCGTCCGACGGCCACGTCTCCACGGGCAGCGCGGCCAGGGCGGCCGCCAGCCGGCCGCGCTCCTCGGCCACCACGGCCACCCGGCTCTCCATCTCCGCCTGGTACCGCAGCGCCGTCAACCCGGCCAACTGGGTCGGCGCGGACAGGTGGTACGGGAGCGCCACCACCTCGCAGCCGGCCACCACCCCGGGGTCGGCCAGCAGGTAGCCCAGCCGCGACGCGGCCATGGCCCAGGTCTTGGAGAACGTCCGCACCACCACCAGCCCGCTGGTGTCCAGCGCCGGGTCCTCCCGCAGGCCCAGGGCGGAGCGGGGGGCGAACTGGCCGTAGGCCTCGTCCAGCACCACCAGCCCCGGCGCGGCCTCCACCACCCGGCGGACCAGGGCCGCCGGCTCGGACCGCCCGGTGGGGTTGTTGGGGGAGCACAGGAACACCACCGCCGGCTGCACCGCGTCCAGGGCGGCCACCGCGGCGTCGGGGTCGATGGTGAAGTCCGGGCCGCGCTCGGCCACCACCACCTCGGTGCCGGTGACCCGGGCGATGTGGCTGTGCAGCTTGTAGGTGGGCTCGAACACCAGCGCCCGCCGTCCCGGGCCGCCGAAGGCCAGCAGCAGGCACTGCAGGACCTCGTCGGACCCGTTGGCGCAGAACACCTCGTCGGCCCCCACCCCGTACGACCGGGCCAGCGCCTCCCGCAACGCGGTGGCCCGGCGGTCCGGGTACCGGTTGAACTCGACGTGCTCCAGGCCGTTCTCCAGGTCCTGCCGCCAGGTCTCCGGCGGCGGGAACGGGGACTCGTTGGTGTTCAGCCGCACCGCCGCGTCCACCTGCGGGGAGTGGTAGCCGGCGAGGGCCACCAGGTCCGGCCGCAGCGGCGGCAGCGGGCTCACGGCTGTTCCTCTGTCCGCGGCGGGCCCCCGGTGCGCGGCAGGCCCGTTCGCAGCGACTCCATCCGGAGTGAGAGGGACAGGGCGTGGGCCGGCAGCCCCTCGGTCTCGGCCAGCGCGACGACGTGGGGGCCGAGCTCGGCGACGGCCTCCGGGGTGGCCGTGACGACGTGGATGTGCCGGCGGAAGTCGTCGGCCCGCAGCGCCGAGGCGAACCGGGCGGTCCGGTTGGTGGGCAGCACGTGGTTCGGCCCGGCCAGGTAGTCCCCGAGGCTGGCCGGGGACCACTGGCCGCAGAACACCGCCCCGGCCGAGGTGACCAGGGGCAGCAGGTCGTCGGCGCCGTCGAACAGCAGCTCCAGGTGCTCCGGGGCCACCACGTTGGACACCGCCAGCGCCGCCTCCGGGCCGTCCACCAGGCAGGCGTAGCCGCCACCGGCCAGCGTGGCTTCCAGGTCGGCCCGCCGCGGCGACGCCGCCACCAGGGCGTCCACCTCGGCCTCCACCTCGTCGGCCTTGTCCTCCGACCACGTCACCAGCCAGGCCAGCCCGTCCGGGCCGTGCTCGGCCTGCACCACCAGGTCCACCGCGGCCAGCGGCGCCGGCGTCGACGGCCCGGCCACCACCACCACCTCCGACGGCCCCGCGAAGGCCGACGCCACCCCCACCGCGCCGGACACCTGCCGCTTGGCCTCCGCCACGTACCGGTTGCCGGGGCCCACCACCACGTCCACCGGGGCGATCGACTCGGTGCCGTAGGCCATGGCGGCGACGGCCTGGGCCCCGCCGACCCGGTACACCTCGTCCACCCCGGCCACCGCGGCGGCGGCCAGGGTGGCGTCGTCCACCCGGCCGTCGGCGGCCGGGGGCACGCACAGCACCACCTCGCGCACCCCGGCCACCCGGGCCGGGGCGGCGCACATCAGCACCGTCGACGGGTACCGGGCCCGGCCGCCCGGGGCGTAGCACCCGGCCCGGTCCACCGGCCGGACCAGGTTCCGGACCCGGACGCCGCCGTCCACGAAGTCCCCGGCCCCCGTGCCGTCGTGGGCCCGGCCCTCGTGGGCGTGGTAGGCCGACACCCGCCGCCAGGCCACCTCCAGGGCCTCCCGCAGAGCCGGCGACACCCGGGCCAGGGCGGCGCCGATCTCGGCGTCGGGCACCCGCAGGTCGTCCACCGCCGCCCCGTCGAACCGGGCCGTCAGCTCCCGCAGGGCGGCGTCCCCCGCGGCGCGCACCTGGGACACGATGGCCGCCACCGCGTCGCGGACGTCGGCGCCGGCGTCGGCGGGCCGCGGCAGCACGTCGGCGAACGGGCCCTGGTGGCCGCGCAGGTCCAGCCGTTTCAGCGTCATGGGACCCTCGATGCTACCTGGGCCGTTGCCGGCTCCTTCCCGGGATCGGCAAAGATCGGCCCATGGCCGCACGCGCTGAGCTGTCCACCCTGGCGTCCACCCTCGACGAGGTCACCCGGCGGGTGTCCGCCGCGGCGGAGCAGGCCCGGGACGCCGACGACGAGGTCCTCGCCACCGAGCTGTTCGGGGTCGAGCGATCGCTGACCGGGGCCCTGCGCCGGCTCAGCCGGCTGGCCGGCGACCACCGCTGACCCGGTCGCCGGCTGGGCGGCTGAGCGGCAACCACCGCTGACCCGGTCACGGCAGTCCCGGCCGGCGCACCGGACGCCCGCCGGAGGTCCCGCCGGGGCACGTCCGGCCGGGGCTGCCGCGACCGGGCGCGGCAGCCGCCCCGTCACGTCCCGTCAGTATACTGCTACTTATCAGCAGCATCCAGAATTTTCTTTCACTGTCCCGCCCCGACACCGGCCCGCCCCGACACCGGACGGTCGGGGGTTCGGACGGCCGGGGGTGGGGAGGGGATCAGACGGCGTAGAGGACCAGGTCGTGGCCGAGGAGGCCGGCGGCGGCCCGCAGGGCGTTCTGCCGGGAGCTGACGACGGCGGCGTTGCGGCGGGCGGCCACCTCCGCGGTGGCCACCGCCACCAGGTCCGTGGTGTCCGCCCGGGCGGCCAGCTCGCCGGCCCGGCGGGCCCCGTCCTCGGTGAGCACCTCCACCTCCACCCCGGCCAGCAGCGCTTCCAGCCGGTCCCCCCGGGCCTCGGTCCGGAACGCCTCGGCGACGGCGGCCACCGACACCACCGGCACGATGCCGTGGGCCAGCGCGGCCCGGTGGACCGCCCACATCACCCGGTCCGCCCGTGCCGCGGCCCGGAGGGCGCCGACGCCGTAGACGACCCCGTCGCGGGTGCTCACCGGCCCGTCACTGCCGGCGGCGGACCCGGGAGGCCATGCCGGACACGCCGGACAGCAACCGGCCCAGCAACGCCTCCCCGGCCGCGATCTCTTCGGCGGTCAGGCTGCCGGCCTCGCCCTCCCAGGCCGCCACGCCCCGCAGGCCCTTCCGGACCCGCAACTGCCGTTCGGCCGCGCTGGACAACCAGGCGCTGAAGGACACCCCGTCCTCCTTCGCCGCAGCTTCCACCGCCGCCGCCACCTCGTCCACCAGGGACACCGACCGCTTGGTGACCATGCCCTTATGGTAGCACCAATAGTGTTACCCAAACGTCGCCCTCGGGCGGCCCGGTCGGACCCGGGAGCGGGCGAAGGCGGCCGGGCGCGACGACGGCGCCCGGAAGGGCGCCGTCGTGCGAGCGGGCCGGGCGGCGGATCCCAGCACGTCGCTCTCCTGGAACCAGGTGGCGGGAACCGGTTCCTGCAACCATCCTACAACACCTGGAGAAAAATTGCTGCCCTAATTTTAGGGGCGTGACCAGGTATTGTTGCAGGACTGGCCAAAAATTCTTGCAACCGAACACAACCTGGAAACGATATTGCACCCATTTCGCACCCGTCTGGGACTCCGCTGAGAGCCTTGACGGGCCTCAACGACCTCCCGAAGGCGCCGGCCGGCCGGCCTTCGGCGACGCCTCCACCGCGGTCCGCTTCCGCCCCGTCCCGGCCGGCCGCGTGCCCGTCGGCACCGCCGCCGACGGGCAGATGTCGGCCAGTAGACAGGCACCGCACTTCGGGCTGCGGGCCGTGCACACCTTCCGGCCGTGCAGGATCAACCGCAGGCTGAACGCGCCCCGGTCGGCGGCCGGCACCAACCGGTTCAGGTCCATCTCCACCCGTACCGGGTCCTCTTCGGCCGTCAACCCCAGCCGGCGGCTGAGCCGGCCGACGTGGGTGTCCACGGGCAGGCCCGGCAGGCCGAACGCCACGCTGCGCACCACGTTCCCCGTCTTCCGGCCCACGCCGGGCAGGGTGACCAGGTCCTCGAGCCGTTCCGGCACCTGCCCGCCGAACCGCTCCACCACCCCTTTGGCCATGCCGGTCAGGCTGCGCGCCTTGGCCCTGAAGAACCCGGTGGACCGGATCATCTCCTCCAGCTCCGCCAGGTCCGCCCCGGCCAGGGCCGCCGGATCGGGATAGGCGGCGAACACCTGCGGGGTCACCATGTTCACCCGGACGTCGGTGCACTGGGCCGACAGGATGGTGGCCACCAGCAACTGGTACGGGTTCTGGTGGTCCAGCGCGCACAGCTCCCGGGCCGTGCCGGGGTACTCCTCGGCCAGCCGCTCCCGGACCACCGCGGCCCGCCCCTTCGGTGATCTCGGTCCCGCCATCACCGGGGCAGGCTACCGGCACCGCCGGCTGCCGGCAGGACCGGCTGCCGCCGGGATCGGCTGTCGGCAGGACCGACCCGTTAGCCTCGGGCGGCGTGGACCAGGCCGGAGCAGCAGACCCCGAAGACGGGGACCCCGGAGACGGGGACCCCGGACAGGTGGCCGTGGCGCTGGGTCCCGGCCAGGACCCTCCCGCGGCCCTGCGGGCCGAGGTGGACGGGCTGCTGGCCGCCGCCGCCGGCACGGACCGCCACGCGCCGCTCAGCGAGCAGGCCGCGTCGGCCCTCGACCACGACGACCGGCCCGGCGGCGAGCGGCGGTGGCTGCTCACCACCCGGGCCGCCGACGGCGCCCTAACCGGCCTGGCGGTGCTCACCCGGTCCCCCGCACCCACCCGGCCGCCGACCGCCGGGGACGACCCGGCAGCTCGTCGGGGGCCGGGGTCGTGGTCGGTCGAGGCCGTCGTGCACCCCGACGCCCGGACGGCGGCCGGATCGGGGCCGGGCGTCGAGGGGCGGCTGCTGCAGGCCGCCCTGGACGTCGCCGCCGGGGACGGCGGGGGCACCGTGCGGTACTGGGCGTTCTGCACCCCTCCGGACCACGACGCCGCCGTCCGGCCGTTCGGGTTCGCCCCGGAACGGTCGCTGTACCAGATGCGGGTCCCCCTCCCCCTCGACCCGGCCGTCCGGGACCGGGTGGTCCCGGCGACGGTCCGGCCGTTCCGGCCCGGCCGGGACGAGGCGGCCTGGCTGGTGGCCAACAACCGGGCCTTCGCCGGCCACCCCGAGCAGGGCGGCTGGGACCTGGCCACCATCACCGACCGGGAGCGGGCGCCCTGGTTCGACCCGGCCGGGTTCCTGCTGTGCGAGCTGGACGGCCGGTTGGCCGGGTCCTGCTGGACCAAGGTGCACGCCGACGTCGACCCGGCGATGGGCGAGATCTACGTCATCTCCGTCGACCCCGACTTCGCCGGCCGCGGCCTCGGCCGGGCCCTGACCGTGGCCGGCCTGGACCACCTGGCCGGGCGCGGCCTGGCCGTCGGGATGCTGTACGTGGACGCCGCCAACGACGCCGCCGTCACCCTGTACCGATCACTGGGGTTCACCGTCGACCACACCGACCGGGCCTACGTACGGTCGCTGCCGGCCGTCTGACCGGTGGCCGTCTGACCGGTGGCCGCCCAACCGGCGGCCGTCTGACCGCTAGCCGGTGGAGACCCCCACCGCCCGGCCGATGCCGTAGGTCACCCCGGCCGCCAGGGCGGCCACCCCGAGCTGCCGGAGGGCCGACCGGGTCGCGGACCGACCGGTGAAGGCGCCCAGAGCCGCGCCGACCACCAGCGCGGCCACGGCCCCGATGACCACCGACGCCAGGGTGGCGGCGGTGCCGGACGTGAACAGCCACGGCACCAGCGGCAGGAAGGCGCCGATGCCGAAGGTCACGAACGAGCTGGCCGCCGCCTGCCACGACGACCCGAGGGCTCCGGGGTCGACCCCGAGCTCCTCCCGGGCATGGGTCTCGAGGGCCACCTCCGGGTCCCGCATCACCTCGGCCACCAGCTCGGCCGCCAGGTCCGGCGCCAGCCCCCGCTGCTCGTAGATGGCCGTCAGCTCCCGCCGCTCGGCCTCCGGGGACCGCCGGAGCGACTGCCGCTCCACCTCCAGCTCCCGCTGCAGCAGCTCCCGCTGCGCCTGCATCGACACGTACTCGCCGGCCGCCATGGAGAACGCCCCGGCCACCAACCCGGCCAGTCCGGTCAACCGGACCACGCTGGCCGCAGGGTGGGCGCCGGCCACGCCGAGGATCAGGGACACGTTGGTGACCAACCCGTCGCTCATCCCGAAGACCGCCGCCCGGGCCCCGCCGGACCGGACGTCGCGGTGGTGGTGCACCGGCGCGGGCGGCGGCACCGGCGACGCCGGCGGCGCTGAGGGCCCGGGCGGCCCCGGCGGCTCGGACGGCCCCGGCGGCCCCGGCGGCTCGGACGGCGGCTCCACCGGCGGCTCGGGCACGCCCCGAGCGTAGCGACACCCGGCCCCGGTGGCCGGCTGGCAGAATCGGGGGGTGCCCGAGCGAAAGTGGATCGACAAGACCCAGCCGCAGACCCTGCAGGCGGCGGTCCTGTTCTGCTACCTGAACGCCGCCCTGGCCGTCCTGTACCTGCTGATCTTCCACGTCGGGCCCTGGCTCCCCCTGATCCTCCTCGGCGGCACCGCCTACGGCATGGCCAACGAGTGGCGGTGGGCCTACTGGGCCTCGGTGGTCCTGGCCGGCCTGTACCTGCTGGTCCAGCTCATCTTCTTCTTCACCGGTGGCGGCTTCAGCGGCATCTTGAACCTGCTGTTCGCCGCGGTCCTCTTCGGCCTGCTGGTCCATCCCGAGAGCCGGCAGTACGAGCGGATCTGGTTCCACTGACCCTGCCCGGCGGCCCGGGGCGGGTTGGGCCGGCGGGGCCCGGCTGATCTAACGTCCGGTCCGGTCCCGTCCGGACGGCAGCCGGCGGCGAGGCCGGCGGGCCAGAGCTCGGGCACAGGACCGAGGCCGGCGGGCCAGAGGCAGGCGACACAGAGCCAGGCAACGGCGACCCAGAGCCAGGCAACACAGAGGCAGGCGACACAGAGGAGCGGGCCGTGAGCACCACCGTCAACGTCGACGACTTCCACACCCTCACCGGCCGGCATCTGGGGTACAGCGACTGGGTGACGGTGGAGCAGGAACGGGTCAACCAGTTCGCCGACGCCACCGGCGACCACCAGTGGATCCACGTCGACATCGAGCGGGCCAACAACGGCCCGTTCGGGGGCCCCATCGCCCACGGCTACCTGACCCTGTCGATGATCCCCGAGCTCCTCGACCAGGTGCTGACGGTGGCGGACACCACGTCGGGGGTCAACTACGGCTGCAACCGGGTCCGGTTCCCGGCCCCGGTGCCGGTCGGTTCGCAGATCCGGCTCGGCGTGGCGGTGGCCGCCGTCGACCCGGTGCCCGGCGGGGTGCAGGTCGTGCTGGATGCCACGGTGGAGGTCGGGGACGCCGCCAAGCCGTCCTGCGTGGCCCAGGTCATCTTCCACTACTACAACCAGCCGGTCTGAGGGACCACGCGGTGCCCGCCCGGACGACCGGCGACCCGGCCAGGGTTCCGGCCGCCCCCGACCTGCCGACCGGCGACGCCAAGACGGCCCGGGTCAGGGCCATGTTCGACACCATCGCCCCCCGGTACGACCTGGTCAACCGGTTGATGACGTTCGGGCTGGACCAGGGCTGGCGGCGGGCCACCATCGGCGCCCTGGGCCTGCCGGCCGGCGCCGTGGTCCTGGACCTGGCCTGCGGCACCGGAGACCTGTCGGCCCTGGCGCAGCGGCAGGGCTACCTGACGGTCGGGGCCGACCTCAGTTGGGGGATGCTGGCCGCCAACCACCGCACCGGGTCGGCGGTGGCCCAGTGCGACGCCGGGTCCCTCCCGTTCGCCTCCGGGTCCTTCGACGGCGTGGTCTGCGGGTACGCGCTGCGCAACTTCACCGACCTGGCCGGGTCCCTGGCCGAGGCCGGCCGGGTCCTGCGGCCCGGGGGCCGCATCGCCGTCCTCGAGGTGGCCGCCCCGCCGAGCGGCCTGCTCCGCCTCGGCTACCGGATCTGGTTCGAGCACGCCGTACCCCTGCTGGGCGGGGTGCTGTCCGACCGCGACGCCTACCGGTACCTTCCGCGGTCCACCGCCTACCTGCCCGACCACCAGGCACTGCGGGAGCTGTTCCACCAGGCCGGCCTGGCCACGGTCAACCGCCGGCTCCTGAACGGCGGCCTCAGCCAGTTGATCACCGCCACCCGCACCGGACTGCCGGCGTGACCGTTCCGGACCCGGCCGGCCTCGTGACGGCGTGGACCTGGCTGGACGGTGCGTCGCTCCCCGAGGCCGGCCTCCTGGCCGTCGCCGGGTCGACGGGGTCCCTGTTCGCCGCCGACCGGCTGCTGCTCGCCGGGTTCGGCACCGCCGCCGTCCTGCCCCTGCCGGGGGGCCTCGACGGGAGCGACCTGGGCGCCGTCCAGGCCTGGCTGGCCGCGGTGCCGGCCACCCCCGTCGGAGCCGGCGTCGCCGCCCGGGACCGGGAGGCTGCGGCCCCGGGCAACGGGGACGGCGGCTCGGACGGGGACGGCCCGATCGGCCGGGCGGTGGCCATCGGCGCCCTGCCCTTCGACCGGGCCGCACCCGGCGCCCTGGTGGTCCCGGCGTTGACCGTCGGCCGGCACCGGGACGGCCGGGCGTGGGCCACCCTGGTGGCGGCGGCCGACGACGCCGGCCCGGAGGCGCTGCAGGCCGCTGTGGCCGAGCTGCTGGACCGCGCCCGGGAGGCCGAGCAGGGGGTCGGGCAGGAGGCCGAGCAGGGAGCCGAGGGGCAGGCCGACCTGGTGGCCGCCGGCGACGGCTCGGCGGCCACCGTCCCGGCGCCGGCCCTCACCGAGATCCCCCCGGGGGCCGGGTACGCCGCCGCGGTGGCCGAGGCGGTGGCCGAGATCGAGGCGGGCCGGCTGGAGAAGGTGGTCCTGGCCCGCAGCCTGGAGGCCCGGCTGGGCCGCCCGGTCGACCTGGGCCGGGTGGTGCGGCGGCTGCGGGCCCAGGAACCGTCCTG
This sequence comes from Acidimicrobiales bacterium, assembly GCA_035547695.1. Lineage (GTDB taxonomy): Bacteria > Actinomycetota > Acidimicrobiia > Acidimicrobiales > RAAP-2 > DASZUK01. The sequence goes on along the minus strand of DASZUK010000023.1, from coordinate 58,595 downwards.
CACCACCTTCTCTGTCCCCACCACCCCCGGCCCCGCCACCCCCGGCGGCCGGTTCGTGGGGGCCAGCCCCGAGCTGCTGGTGCGCCGGGCCGGCCGGGCCGTGACCTGCCACCCGCTGGCCGGCACCATCGGCCTGACCGGCGATCCGGCCGTGGACGCGGCCACCGTCGACCGGTTCCTGGCGTCGGCCAAGGAGCACCGCGAGCACCGGCTGGTGGTGGACGCCATCGCCGCCGTCCTCGGACCCCTCACCACCGCGCTGGCCGCCCCGGACCAGCCCTCCCTGGTCCGCCTGCAGTCGGTGGCCCACTTCGGCACCGTCATCGACGGCACCCTGGACGCACCCGGCGGCCGGCTGCCGTCCGTCCTGGACCTGCTGGCCGCGCTGCACCCCACCCCCGCGGTCGGCGGCGTACCACGCGACCGGGCCCTGGCGGCCATCGCCGAGCTCGAACCGGCGCCCCGGGGCCTGTGGGCCGGACCGGTCGGCTGGGTCGACGGCAAGGGTGACGGCGAGTGGATGATCGGGCTGCGATCGGCCACGGTGGACGGGGACGTCGTGCGGCTGCACGCCGGCGCCGGCGTCGTGGCCGGGTCCGACCCGGCCGCCGAGCTGGCGGAGACCACGGTGAAGCTGGCCCCGATGCTCGACGCCCTGGCCCCGGGCCTCCTGGCACCGGGCGCCCCGGTGCCGGGCATCCCGGTCCCGGGCGCCCCGGCTCCGGGTGCCCAGCCCCCCGGGCCGTCAGCCGCCCGGTAACCGCACCGGTGCCGGTGCCGGCGGTGCTGCCGGTGCCGGCGGGCGGCCCCCCGCCGGTCGGTGGCCGGTCGGCCCGCTCTCGGCCTCGGGGGCGGCACGGCTGGCGGCGCCGTCGAGCGGCAGCTCCACCGTGAAGGTGGCGCCACGGCCCGGTGCGGACGCCACCCTGGCCCGGCCGCCCAGGGACTCGGCGATGGCCTGGACGATGGACAGGCCCAGCCCGGTGCCCTGTCCGGTCCGGGCCGCGTCCCCCCGGTAGAACCGGTCGAAGACCCGCGCCGCCTGGGCCGGGTCCAGGCCGGGCCCCTCGTCGGTGACCCGGAGCAGCCCCCAGGGGCCGGCGGCGGCCACCTCGACCCGGACCGGGGTGCCGGGTGGGGTGTGGGACAGAGCGTTGCGGACCAGGTTGTGGGCCACCTGGGCCAGCCGGTCCCGGTCGCCGGCGACCACCACCGGGGAGGGGGCCACCAGGTCGATCGGCCGGTCCGGGTCGGCGGCCTGGGCGTCGAACACGGCATCCCGGCAGATCCGCCGGAGGTCCACCGGCACGTGCTGCAGTTGGCGGCCCTGGTCCAGCCGGGCCAGCAGCAGCAGGTCGTCCACCAGGCCGCCCATCCGGGCGGCCTCGTGCTCGACCCGGGCCAGGGCCCGCTGGCGGCCGTCCTCGTCGGAGAACGCCCCCTTGCGCAGCAGCTCGGCGTACCCCCGGATGGAGGTCAGCGGGGTCCGCAGCTCGTGGGAGGCGTCGGCCACGAACTGGCGCAGCCTGGCCTCCGACCGGGACTTCTCGACGAAGGCCGTCTCGATCTGGGTGAGCATCCCGTTCAGTGCCGTCCCGAGACGGCCCACTTCGCTGTCGTCGCCGGCGGGGTCCACCCGCCGGGTCAGGTCGCCCGAGGCGATGGCCCCGGCGGTCCGGGTCATGTCGTCCAGCGGCCGCAGCCCGCGCCGGATGGTCCACAGCACCAGGACGCACAGGGCCACCAGCACCACCACCGACACCACGATCTCGATGCGCAGCAGCGAGTCCAGGGTGGCCTGGGTGGGACCGAGCGAGATGGCCGTCACCAGCACGCCCTGGGGGACCGTGCTGGCCTCGGCCCGGTACCGCACCGCCGGGTCCGCGGACGCCAGGGTGAACGCCTCCGGGTTCGGCCGGTAGGCCCCCTGGGTGGACGCGTCCTTCGGGGCCGTCGGCGCCCGGACGGCCGACGGGGTGACCACCGGCGGGGGGCCCGGACGGTAGGACGGGCCGGTGTTGTCCGGCCGGGACGCCGTCACCCGGCCGTCGGGGCCGAGGACCACCACGTAGATGTCCTGGTTGACGTGGTCGTCGATGCCCTCCGAGGTGACCCGGCGGCCGAGGTCGGACTCGTGCACCAGGTACCGGTTGGCCAGCACCTGGGTGGAGTCCAACTGGGCGTCCAGCCGGCCGTAGAGGAAGGAGTGCAGCGAGGTGTAGGTCACCACGTCGGCGGCGGCCAGCCCGATCACCAGCAGGGCCGCCATGGTGAGCGTCAGCCTGCGGTGCAGCCTCACCTCAGGTCACTCCCGGGGCAGGCGCAGGCTGTACCCCACCCGCCGGACCGTGTGGATCAGCGGCGGGTCGAACTCGTCCACCTTCTTGCGGAGGTAGCTGATGTAGGTCTCCACGATGTTGCCGTCCCCGGTGAACCCGTAGTCCCACACGTGGTCCAGGATCTCCGACTTGGACACCACCCGGCGGGCGTTCTCCAGCAGGTACTGCAGCACGTTGAACTCGGTGGCGGTCAGCTCGATGGACACCCCGTGGCGCCACACCTCGTGGGTGTCCACGTTCATGACCAGGTCGGCGTACCGCAGCTCGGCGCCGCCGTCCTCGTCGTGGCCGGTCCGCCGCAGCACGGCCCGCACCCGCGCCACCAGCTCGTCCAGGCTGAACGGCTTGGTGACGTAGTCGTCGCCCATCGCCAGCCCGGCGACCTTGTCCTCGGTGGCGTCGCGGGCCGTCAGGAACACCACCGGGACCTTGTCGCCGCTCTCCCGCAACCGCCGGCACACCTCGGTGCCCTCCACGTCGGGCAGCATGACGTCCAGCATCACCAGGTCGGGGTGGCCGTTCCGGGCCATCTGCAGGGCCTCGGTGCCGGTCGTCGCCACGTCGACGGCGAAGCCCTCGAACCGCAACGCCGCCGACAGCAGGTCGGTGATGTACGGCTCGTCGTCGACGACCAGGATCCGTTCGCCTTCGGACACCATCGCTCCTATGTTCGCAGAGTTCGGGCTTCGGTTGCCGCCGGCCGCCGCAGCAGGCCGGCCAGCCCCCGCCACAGCCGTTGCGCCCCCCACAGGCTGACCAGCCCGAGGGCTTCCACCACGATGGCGGACGACATCTTGGACTCCCCGGCCACCCGGTCCACGAACCGGATCGGCACCTCCACGATGGCCGCGCCGGCCCGCTTGGCCTGGTAGGTCATCTCGATCTGGAACCCGTACCCCTCGGCCCGAACCCGGTCGAGGGGGATCCGGCGGAGCACCGTGGCCGCGTAGGCCCGGAAGCCGGCGGTGGAGTCCGCCACCCCGAGGCCGAGGACCACTGTGGCGTACCGGTTCCCCCCCCACGACAGCAGGTGCCGGTGCCAGGACCAGTTCGGGATGGACCCCCCCTTCACGTACCGGGAGCCGATGCACACCTCGTAGCCGGCCGACAACGGCGCCACCAGCCCGGGCAGGGCGGCCGGGTCGTGCGAGAAGTCGGCGTCCATCTCCACGCAGGCGTCGTAGCCCCGGTCCAGCCCCCACCGGAACCCGGCCCGGTAGGCGCTGCCCAGGCCGGACTTCTGCGACCGGCGCAGCACGTGCACGTCCGGCAGGGTGGCGGCCACCTTGTCGACCAGGTCCGCGGTGCCGTCGGGACTGCCGTCGTCGACCACCAGGATGCCGGCGTCCGGCACGGCGTCGTGGATGCTCCCCAGGACCTTCTCGATGTTCTCGGCCTCGTTGTAGGTCGGGACCACGACCAGGATGCGCACCCGGGGCAGCATACGGGACCGCGGCCGACCTTAGGGGACGCTGGGAACGTCGCGGAGGTCCTCCGCCGACTCCGCCACCGCGCCGCCACCGCCGGGCCCCTTCCTGATCTCCCGCACCGCCACCTGGATGGCACCGCCCACCGGGATGCCGATCAGGGCGCCGACGAACGTGCCCAGCCCGGCCCCCACCCGGCCGCCCAGGGTGGCGCCGACCAGCACCGCCACCAGCACCCACAGGGGGTTCAGCCGGACCGTCCGGCTCATGATCAGCGGGTTCAGGACGTGGTTCTCCACCTGCTGGTACACCAGGAACACCACCAGGGTGACGATCAGGGCCGGGATCGAGTGGAAGGCGGCGATGATCACCACCGGCACCCCGGCCAGCAGCCCCCCGATCAGCGGCAGCAGGTCCACTAGGGCCACCCAGAGGCCCAGCAGGAGCGGGTAGGGCACGCCCATGACGGCCAGGGTGACGAAGATGATGACGCCGGCGATCACCGAGGTGAGGGCGTTGCCCAGCATGTAGCCGGTGACCGACCGGGAGGCCTCCTCGTACACCCGCAGCACCCGCTCCCCGCGGGCCGGCTTCAGCAGGCTGAGGAGGCCGCTCCGCAGCACCGGCGCCTCCAGCAGGGCGAACAGCGACAGCACGGCGATCGTGCCCAGCGCCACCAGCGAGCTAAGCGCGGTCTTGCCCACCGACAGCGCCTGGGCCGGCTTCAGGCTGTGGGCGATGTCGTTGGCCAGCTTCGGCGCGTTCTTGGTCACCCACTGCTGGAGGTGGAACCGTTGCAGCAGGTGCCCGATCCGCCCACGGCCGTGCTCGGCCTGCTTCACCAGTGTGGGCAACTGGTGGGCGAAGTGGGTGACCGCCGTCACCAGGGGGGCGGTGAACAGCACCACGATGCCGATGAACACCGCCGTGGCGACCAGGAACACGATGGTCACCGCCCACCCCCGCGCCGGCACCACCCGCTGCACCAGCCGCACCGCCGGGGCGAGGAGCAGGGCGATGAAGAAGGCCACCACCGCGTACAGCACCACGGTGCGCAGCACCCACAGCAGCAGGATGGCCAGCGCGTTGAGGTCCATCACCAAGAAGACCACCACCACGGCCGTCACGATGGTGGCGAGCGGGACCCCCCGGCGGTGGGCCGCCGCCGACAGCCGCCCCCGGTAGGTCTCCGGGTCGACCGCCGGCCCCGGCGGCGGGACGAACGAGGTGGGCTCCCCCTGGGGCACGGCGCCCTCGGCGCCGTGGACCTCCGAGGACCCTGCCATCGGCCAAGCATTGCAGGTCCCGGTACCGCCAACGTGCCACCATGAACGGGATGGACGAGGAGGCGGGCGACCAGTCGATGGACCCCACCCCCGCCGGACCGCCGCCACCGACACCGGGGCCGCCGGCCAAGAAGCGGTGGATCCCCCGGCACGTGAAGTGGACCATCACCGTCGTCGCGCTGTTCTTCGTCCTGGAGTACCTGCTGCTCCCCGACCTGGCCAGCGCCCGGAAGTCGGTGAACCTGCTCGGCAAGGTCAACGTCTTCTGGCTCATCCTCGCCGTCCTGCTCGAAGGGGGGTCCCTGGCCGCCTACGCCGAGCTCAGCCACACCGTCCTGACCCCGGACTCGCCCAAGCGGTTCACCCTGTTCCGGATCAACATGTCCAGCCTGGCCGTCAGCCACGTCCTCCCCGGCGGCACCGCTCCGGGCGGCGCCCTGGCCTACCGCCTGCTGACCGCCGACCAGCAGGTCCCCGGCAGCGTCGCCGCCTTCGGCCTCGCCACCCAGGGCGTCGGGTCGGCGGTGGTGCTGAACGGCCTGTTCTGGTTCGCCCTGCTCATCTCCATCCCCCTCAGTGGCTACAACCCCCTGTACGGCTTCGCCGCCATCGCCGGGGTCATCCTCCTCGCCCTGTTCGCCGGCACCGTCCTGCTGCTCACCCGCGGCAAGCACAGCGCCGCCGACTACCTCCACCGGCTGGCCAGCCGCCTCCCGTTCGTCAACCCCGACCGGGTGTCGGCGCTGGTGCAGAACGTCGCCGACCGCCTGGTCATCCTGCTGCGGGACCGGGCCCTGCTGGTCCACGCCCTGGAGTGGGCCGCCCTCAACTGGCTGCTCGACGCGTCCTCGCTGTGGCTCTTCATCTTCGCCTTCGGCCACACCGTCTCCCCCATCGACCTCATGGTGGCCTACGGCCTGGCCAACATCCTGGCCGTCATCCCCATCACCCCCGGCGGCCTCGGCGTGGTCGAGGGCGTCCTCATCCCCACCCTGGTCGGCTTCCACGTCCCCAAGAACATCGCCATCCTCGGCGTCCTGTCCTACCGGCTGGTCAACTTCTGGCTGCCCATCCCCCTGGGCGGCGCCGCCTACCTCTCCCTCCGCTGGGGGCCCCACGCCCGCCGGCTCCACCAGCGGGCCCTCGAGGCCACGGGCCGGGCCGGCACCCGTGCCGACCGCGGCGCCGGCGGCGGCGGCGGCGGCGGGGCGGACCGCACCCGGGGCAACAGGCGCCGCGGCCTCCGGTTCGGCCACCACCCCACCCCCCCGGCGGAGGGCAACGCCAACTAGGGACCGCTAGTCCGGCCGGCGGTCCTCCACCGGCCGCAGCTCCACCTCACGGCGCCGCCGGGCCCGCTCCACCGCCAGCACCTTCAACCGCTGCTGGGCGTCCACGCCCCTGGTGGTCGGCACCCGCCGCCACCGGCGGTCCGGCCCGAGGGTCCAGGCGTTGCTGTCGTCGGCGAACACCAGGTCCAGGATCTCCAGCAACCGGGCCTGCAGCTCCGGGTCCCGCACCGGGGCCAGCACCTCGATCCGGCGGTCCAGGTTCCGCTCCATCAGGTCCGCGGAGCCGATCCACAGGGTGAGCGGCAGGTGCCCGCCGACCAGGCCGGCCCCCTCCTCGTCGTGGTGCGGGGCGTCGTCGCTGGTGCCGCCGAACCGGTAGATGCGGGAGTGCTCCAGGAACTCCCCCACGATGGACCGGACCCGGATGTTCTCGGACAGCTCCGGGATCCCGGGCCGCAGGCAGCAGAGCCCGCGGACGGCCAGGTCGATGGGCACTCCGGCGCAGGACGCGGCGTACAGCGCGTCGATCATCTCCGGGTCGGTGAGCCCGTTGACCTTCAACACGATCCGCCCGGCCGGCCCGGCGGCGGCCTGCTCGGCGATCATCTCCAGCACCCGGCCCCTCAGGGTGACCGGTGACACCAGGAGGTCGCGGTACCCGGCGTGCCGGCTGAACCCGGTCAGGTAGTTGAACAGGTCGCCGACGTCGGCCCCGATGCCGGGATCGGCGGTCAGCAGGGACAGGTCCTCGTAGATGGTGGCCGTCTTCGGGTTGTAGTTGCCGGTGCCCACGTGGCAGTACCGGCGGATGCCGTCCTCCTCGCGGCGCAGCACCAGCACCGTCTTCGAGTGCGTCTTCAGGCCGACCAGGCCGTACACCACGTGCACCCCGGCCTCCTCCAGGGCGCGGGCCCAGCCGATGTTGGCCTGCTCGTCGAACCTGGCCTTCAGCTCCACGATGGCCGCCACCTGCTTGCCGGCCTCCGCCGCCCGGATCAGGGAGGCCACGATGGGGCTGTCCCCGGACGTCCGGTACAGGGTCTGCTTGATCCCCAGCACGTCGGGGTCCTCGGCGGCCTGGGCCACGAACGCCTCCACCGAGGTGGCGAACGAGTCGTACGGGTGGTGCAGCAGCACGTCCCGCTCCCGGAGCACCCCGAACAGGTCCGTCGGCTCGTTCCCGGCCGTCGCCAGGTGCGGCGGCGTCATCGGCGTCCAGGTCTCCTCGTGCAGGTCCGGGCGGTCCAGCGAGTACACCGCCCACAGCCCCGCCAGGTCCAGGGGGGCGTCCACCACGTACATCCCGTCCGACGGCACCTCCAGCTCGTCGACCAGCCGCTCCCGCAGCTCCGGGCTGGACCCGGCGTTGATCTCCAGCCGCACCGCGCTGCCGAACCGCCGGCGGCGCAGCTCCATCTCGACGGCCACCAGCAGGTCGTCGGCCTCGTCCTCCTCCAGGGCCAGGTCCGCGTTCCGGGTCACCCGGAACGCGTCGTGCTCCCCGATGGTCATCCCCGGGAACAGCGTGTCCAGGTGGGCGGCGATGACCTGCTCCAACGGCACGAACCGTTCGCCGTCCGGCATCACCACGAACCGCGGCAGCACCGGCGGCACCTTCACCCGGGCGATCCGCTGCTCCCCGGTTCCCGGGTCCCCCACCTCGACCAGCAGGTTGAGGGACAGGTTGGAGATGTACGGGAACGGGTGCCCCGGGTCCACCGCCAGCGGGGTCAGCACCGGGAAGATCTGCCGCTGGAACACGTCCACCAGGTACGTCCGGTCGTCGTCGTCCAGCGACGACCAGTCCGACAGCCGCACCCCGGCGTCCGCCAGGGCCGGCACCAGGCGGTCCAGGAAGATCCGGTCCTGCCGGGCCACCAGCTCGTCCACCCTGGCCCGGATCACCTTGAGCTGCTCCCCCGGCCGCAGCCCGTCCACCGACCGCGTCCGGACCCCGGCCACCACCTTGTCCTGCAGCCCGGCCACCCGCACCTGGAAGAACTCGTCCATGAGCTGGGCGAAGATGGCCATGAACTTCACCCGCTCCAGCAGGGCCAGCTTGTCGTCGTCGGCCAGGTCCAACAGCCTGGCCGCGAAATCCAGCCGGGACAGCTCACGGTTGGCGAACCGCTGGTAGCCGAACGAGGTGATGATCTCCCTGGTCGACGGCCCGCTGTGGTCCGGCCGGTCATGGCCTGGCCGGTCATGGCCCGGCCTGGCCTGGTCCGGCACCACGACCCCGTCGACCGCCGTCGCCTCCTCCGGCCGCAGCTCGGTGGTGGTCTGTTCCAACGCCATTGGATCCCTTCGACACAGGCCGCCGGCCGGCATCAATCCCTGGCGGTCTCCCCCGTCGATGGTACTACCCCCCACTACGCTCTCCGCAGTGGCTCAGACCGCCCAACGGCCTCCCTCGCCCCCCGTCCCCCCCTCCCGCACCTCCCGGCACCGGCGGACCCTGCCGCCGTGGCCCCGCGGGCCGAAGCCGAAGCGGCGGACCGAGCTGGGCCTGCTGGTGTTCGCCGCCTGCATCACCGTCGCCTTCTACGTCATCAACGCGGTCGGCGCCGACAACAAGATCCCGCCGCACATCGGCCCGATCCTGGCCGTCGTCCTCGGGATCTTCCTCATCGGCCACCTCGCCAACCGCTGGCTGGCCCCCCACGCCAACGCGGTCGTCCTGCCCCTGGCCGCCCTGCTGAACGGCATCGGCTACGTGGTCATCGTGGAGTGGAACCCCCCGGCGGCCAAGTCCCAGGCCACCTGGGCCGTGGTCGGCATGGTGCTGTACGTCGTCACCCTCTTCGTCGTCCGGCACTCCCGGGACCTGGACCGCTACCGCTACCTGCTGCTGCTCGGCGCCGGCTTCCTCCTGGTCGCCCCCCTGATCCCCGGCTTCGGCGTCCCGGTCACAGCCACCCTCGGGGCCCGGTTGTTCGTCCATCTCGGCCCGGTCCAGTTCCAGCCCATCGAGATCGCCAAGATCCTGCTCTGCGTGTTCTTCGCCTCCTACTTCGCAGAGAAGAAGGAGCTGCTCTCCATCCCCACCGCCCGGCTGGGCAACCGGTTGGTCCTCGACCCGCGGCCCCTCATCCCCATCCTGGTGGCCTGGGGCCTGGCCATGCTGGTGATCGGCCTGGAGAACGACACCGGCTTCGCCATGCTGATCTTCACCATGTTCATCGCCCTGCTCTGGATCTCGACCGGGCGGTGGACCTACCTGGTGTTCGGCATCGCCCTGTTCGCCATCGGCACCGTGGCGGTCACCCACCTGGTCCCCCACGTCCACGTCCGGATCGACGACTGGCTGCACCCCGGCAGCAACACACAGTTGGCCTACGGCCGGTACATCATGGCCAACGGCGGCATCGGCGGGTCCGGCCTCGGCCGCATCGACCCGTACCCCGGCTACATCTTCGCCATCACCAGCGACATGATCTTCTCGGCCATCGCCGACGAGCTCGGGTTCATCGGGGCCGCCGCCGTGGTGGTCGCCTTCGTCCTGCTGGTCGGGGCCGGCCTCCGGATCGCCCAGACCGCCCGTTCGGACTTCTCCAAGCTGGTGGCCACCGGCCTCACCGTCATCCTCGGCTTCCAGGCCTTCTTCATCATGGCCGGGGTGCTGCAGATCCTGCCGCTGACCGGCATCACCCTGCCCTTCGTCGCCTACGGCGGGTCGTCACTGGTGGCCAACTACGTCCTCATCGCCATGCTGATGCGGGTGTCCGAGGAGGGGGCGTCCAATCCCGAAGAGGAGGCGCTGGGCCTCACCCTCCCCGGCGACACCGGGTTCCGGCCCGCCACCTGAGCCCGGCGCGGGGCCGGCCGCCTACGAGGTGGCGATGCCGACCACCGGCTGGTTGAGCGGCTTGCCCCCCATGGAGCCGTAGAACTGGGCGTTGCCGAACGAGAAGATGCCGCCGTCGCTGGCCACCTCCCAGTACCCCTGGCCGTCGAGGGTGGTCCCGATGCCCACCACCGGCTGGTTGAGCGGCCGGCCCCCCATGGAGCCGGAGAAGGTGGCGTCCCCGAAGGCGAAGATGCCGCCGTCCGACGCCACCTCCCAGTACCCCTGGCCGGACGGGGTGGCGGCGATGCCCACGATGGGCTGGTTGAGCGGCTTGCCGCCCATGGAGCCGTAGAACTGGGCGTTGCCGAACGCGAACAGGCCGCCGTCGGCGGCCACCTCCCAGTACCCGCCGCCTGTCGGGGTGGCGGTGATGCCCACGATGGGCTGGTTCAGCGGCTTGCCCCCCATGGAGCCGAAGAAGGTGGCGTCCCCGAAGGCGAAGATGCCGCCGTCCGACGCCACCTCCCAGTACCCCCGGCCGTCCGGGGTGGCCGCGATGCCGACCACCGGCCGGTTCAGCGGCTTGCCCCCCATGGAGCCGTAGAACTGGGCGTTGCCGAACGCGAACAGGCCGCCGTCGGCGGCCACCTCCCAGTAGCCGCCGCCTGTCGGGGTCGGCGCGATGCCGACCACCGGCTGGTTGAGGGGCCGGCCACCCATGGACCCGTAGAACGAGGAGCTGCCGAAGGCGAACAGGCCGCCGTCGCTGGCCACCTCCAGGTAGCCGCCCTCGTAGGTGTACCGGTTGGCCGCCGCCGCCGGGCTCCGGCTGCCGGCCCGGGTGACGGTGACGTTGACCGCCCCTGTGCCCGGCGGGGAGGTGGCCACCAGCGACACGTTGGAGGTCACCTCGTAGCTGGCGGCCGCCGTGCTGCCGAAGTGGACGGCGGTCACCCCCTCCAGGTCGGCCCCCTGCACCAGCACGTGCGTCCCCCCTCGGCTCGGCCCGGAGGTCGGGGCCAGGTCGGAGACCGTGGGCGGCGCCAGGTAGGTGAACTGGTCCAGCGGGTTCACCGGGGTGGTGCCGTCCGGGGTGGTCACCGTCACGTCCACCGCCCCGGCTGTCCCCGGCGGGGACACCGCGGTCACCTCTGTGTCCGAGTCCACCGTGAACGACGATGCGGCCGCCGCCCCGAAGTGGACCGCGGTGGCCCCGGTGAACCCGGTGCCGGTGACGGTGACCGTTGTGCCGCCCGACGTCGGCCCGGCCGGGGGCGACACCCCGGTGACCGCCGTCGGCGGCTCGTAGGTGAACATGCTGTCGGCGCCGGGCCGGTTGCTGCCGTACGGGGTGGTCACCGTCACGTTGGCCGGCCCCGGTGTGCCCGGCGGGGACACCGCGGTCACCTCGGTGTCGGACACCACCGTGAACGACGCGGCCGGCACCGAGCCGAACGCCACCGCGGTGGCCCCGGTGAACCCGGAGCCGGTGATGGTGACGGTGGTGCCCCCGGCGGTGGGGCCGGACCGCGGGGACATCCCTGTCACCTGTGGGGCCGCCACGTAGGTGAACTGGTCGCCGGCGGCCGGTGTGCTCTCCCCGTGGTCGGTCACCACCTGGACGTCCGCCGTCCCGGCCGCGCCCGGCGGCGACACCGCGGTGACCGTTGTCGACGATGTCTGCGTGAACAGGGCCGGCACCCCGCGGAACAGCACCTGGGTGGTGTCGACGAGGTCGGTGCCGTGGATGGCCACCGACGTCCCCCCGGCCGTCGGCCCGCTCGTCGGTGACAGCGACGTCACCACCGGTGTCGGCAGGTAGGTGAACTGGTCCGCCGGCGACGTCGTGCTGGTGCCGCCGTAGGTGGTGACCGTGACGTCCACCGTCCCGGCCGGATGTGTGGGCGAGGTGGCCGTGACGGTCGATGTCGATGTCACCGTGACGGCGCCGGCCGGTGTGGCGCCGAAGTCGACCGCGATCGGCCCCCCGAAGTTGGACCCGGTGATGGTCACCGCGGTGCCCCCTGTCACCGTCCCCCGGGCCGGGCTGACCCCGGTCACCACCGGTGCCGGCACTGTCGGGTCCGCGGTGTAGGTGAACGTGGCCCCCCCGCCGGTCCCTGTCGCCGTGGACACCGCCACCGGCACCGTCCCCGGCAGGTGGGCCGGGGTCTTCGCCACCAGGTCGGTCGGCAGTGTGAACGCCACTGTGGTGCCGGCCACCCCGCCGAACGTGACGGTGGGGAGGGGTGTGGGGGTGAAGTTGGTCCCGGTCACTGTGACCACCGTCCCACCGGTGGCCGGCCCGCTGGCCGGGCTGACCCCGGTCACCGTCGGCGCCAGCACCCGGTAGGTGAACCGGTCGGCGGTCCTCGTCGGGCTGGTGCCCCCAGGGGTGGTCACCGTGACGTCCACCGTCCCCCCCGACGGTGTGCCGAACGCCGGCGACGTGGCGGTCGCCGTGGTCGGCGATGTCACCGTGAACGACGTGGCCGCGGCGGCGCCGAAGTGGACCGCGGTGGCCCCGGTCAGGTTGGTGCCGGTGACCGTCACCACCGTCCCACCGGCCAGCGGTCCGGCCGACGGCGACACCGACGTCACCGTCGGCGCCGGCGCCGGGACCGCCACCGGGTGGGCCACCGTCGCCGACGTCCCCCCGTGCCGGGCCACGGTCTGCCCGGTGTACACCACCGCCGTCGACGTCCCCGCGGTGTTGGTCACCGTCAGCCGGGCGGTGTAGCCGCCCGGGGTGGCGTAGGTGTGGGTGGTCGTCGGGCTCGCGGTGACCTGGGTGTCGCCGTCACCGAATGTCCAGGCGTAGGAGGCCACGCCGCCGACCGGTGACGACGACGCCGACGCGTCGAACGCCGTCGGGGACCCGGCGGCCGCCGGGGTGGCGGTGAACGCCGCCGTCGGGGCCTGGTCCGGGGTGACGGCCAGGCCGAGCGGCCCGCCCCCGAGCGGCGTGGCCGGCAGCACCTGGCCGGTGCCGGTGTCGATCGGGACCAGCCGGTCACCGGCCGGGTCGGTGACGTAGGCCCGGGCGCCGTCGGGGCTGAAGGCCACGCTGGCCGGGCTGCCGCCGACCCGGATGGCCGGCCGGGCGGTCAGCCCGGCCAGCCCGATGGGGATCACCGTCCCCAGCACCGGGTTGACCGCGTACAGCGATGTCCCGTTCGGGTCCACCGCCACGTCGGCCACCCCGAACCCGGCCGGCAGCGACTGCCCCACGGTGCCTGTCGGCAGCGAGATGGCCAGCACCTTGCCCAGCAGCGGGTCGGCCACGTACGCCGTGGCCCCGTCCGGGGCCACGGCCACCCCCTGCGGGAGGCCGCCGACGACGATCGGCGGGGCCAGCCGGCCGGTGGTCAGGTTCAGCAGCCGCACCGTCCCGGTGCCCGGCTCGGTCAGCACCGCCCACCGCCCGTCGGGGGTGACCGCGATGCCCTGCGGGTCGGAACCGCCCGGCAGGGTGCCCAGGGTGCGCCGGGTGGCGGTGTCGATCACCGACACCGTCCCGGAGTACAGGTTGGTCACGTACGCGGTGCCGCCGCCGGGCGACAGGGCCATGCCGGTCGGACAGGCCCCCACCTTGATGCCGGTGCCCACCGACCCGGTGGCCAGGGTCACCGGGTACACCCGGTCCGCCGTCGACGTGATCAGGCAGCTCACCGCGCTCGGGGCGACCACCCAGGCGGTGGTGGCGTCCGGGCTGACCGCCAGGGCGACCGGCCGGCCGGAGGTGCCGATGGGCGGCCCCGCCAGGCCGGACTGGGCGGAGACCGGGGTGATCGACCCCGACAGCACGCCGGTCAGCGGGGTGGCCACCACCACCGACCAACTGGCTCCGGGCAGTCCCCCGCCGGTGGCCCGGGGCGCCGGCTGCGGCGACGACTGCGGCGCCGGCTGCGTGGGGGCCGCCGATGCCGGCCCCCCGCCGGCGGCCGTCACCGCGACCACCGGGGCCATCCCCACCGTCACCGCCATCGCCGCCGCCGTCGTCACTGCAGCCGCCCGGCCGCGCCGCCCGTTCGCCCGCTCGTCCCTCATCCCACTCCCCATACCGTCCCGTACCGTCCGGTGTCCTGGACCTTTCTTGCCCCCCGGGACGGCGAGGCTAACGTCCGCGGCCCCGCCGGCGGCGACCCGCCGCCCGTCAGGCCACGTCGCCCGCTCCGGCCAGCAGCCGTTCGTCGGCCAGCACCGGCGCCGGCACCACCTGCCGGAGGGCCAGCACCAGGCCGTCGCTGGGCCGGCACGGCAGCACCTCCCGGCCCCGTGGCGACATGAGGTCCAGCTCCGCCGCGTAGGTGGCCCCCTGCCGCCCGACCAGCCGGACGGCCACCACGTCGGCCCCCAGCCGCTGCAGCACGGTGGTGAACAGGTCGTGGGTCAGCGGCCGCGGCGCCGACAGCCCCCGCAGGGCGTAGCCCAGCGCCACCCCCTCGGGCATCCCGATGCGGAACGACAGCTCCCGCAGCGGCGGCTCCGCCTCCTGCAGGGTCACCAGCGGGTACTGGTCCGGCAGGTCCACCGACACCGACACCACGTCCATCACCCGGAACACCGGGCTCGCCGGGCCGTCAGGCATTGCGCCGGGCGAACACGCTGAGGGCGAGGCCCACCCCCATGAAGAAGGCGATGACCGCGGTGCCGCCGTAGCTGATGAACGGCAGCGGGATGCCGGTGATGGGCATGATGCCCATGTTCATGCCGGCGTTCTGGAAGATGCTGAAGGCCAGGAAGGTGAACACCCCGGTGCACAGCAGCCGGCCGAAGCTGTCCCGGGACACCTGCCCGGCCCGCAGCACCCGCCAGGCCACCACCGCCAGCACGGCCAGCACCGCGGTGGCCCCCACGAACCCGAGCTGCTCGCCGACGGCGCTGAAGATGAAGTCGGTCCGCTGCTCCGGCACGTACCCCAGGTTGGTCTGCGCCCCCCGCAGCAGCCCCTTGCCGAACAGCCCGCCGGACCCGATGGCCGACTTGGCCTGGGTCAGGTTGTAGATCTCTGTCTTCTGCAGCTTGGTCAGGTGGGCTGTGTCCTGGTGCAGGAAGCTGGTGATGCGGGTGATCTGGTAGTGGTGCAGGAAGCCGGCCTCCACCGCCACGACCACCACCACGACCGCCCCGGCCACCAGCATCAGCAGGATGCGGTTGGGCAGCCCGGCCGCGGCCAGCATGACCAGCAGCACGATGGTCATGATGAGCGCCGTCCCGAGGTCGGGCTGGATGAGCACCAGCACGATGGGGATGCCGGCCATGACCAACAGCCGGGCCACGTCGCGCCAGGCCAGCCCCTCGTTGCGCCGCGAGCAGTAGGTGGCCACGGCGACGATGAGGGCCAGCACCGCGAACTCCGACGGCTGCAGCTCCAGTGGCCCCAACCGGAACCACCGTTGCGACCCCAGTGTCTCCGACCCGATCCCCGGCACCATGACGGCCAGGAGGAGGAACACGGACACCCCCCACAGCAGGTACCCCACCGACTCCAGCCGGCGGTAGTCCAGCCAGGCCAGTCCCAGCATCACCACCACGCCCAGCAGCACGAACAGGGCCTGGCGCTTCATGTAGTACGTCGGGCTTGTCCCCGCCGCGGTCAGCGGGCCGCGGGTGGCCGAGTAGACCATGACCACCCCGATGGCGGCCGCCAGGAGGGCGGCGGCCACCAGCACCAGGTCGACCCGCAGGCCGCCCCGCCGCCGGGGCGGCGCTGACCGTGAGGGGAGGTTGATCACCGGGCCTGCACCGCGGGACAGAATATCGGCCGTGCCTCCCACCACCCTGACGGCCGCCGATGCCGGCAAGGCCGGCTCCGGCGACTGGCTGTACCAGCTCCTGGTCAAGAGCGGGGTGACACCGTCCACGGCCCACTCCGTCGACAATTTCGTGGTCCGCCCCCTGGAGGTGGTCCTGGTCGTCGTGGTGGCCGTCCTGGTGGCCCACTTCGGGGCCCGGGCCATCCGGCGGCTGCTCGGCAAGGTGGCCCGGCAGGCCGCGGACCGCTCCGGGGGCGACCGGGCCGGGACCCGGGCGGCCACGGTGGTCGCCCTGGTCGGCAACCTGTGGCGGTTCTTCGTCGGGGTGGTGGCCTTCTTCATCGTCCTCGGCATGCTCGGCATCAACCTCACCCCGCTGCTGGCCAGCGCCACCGTCATCGGGGCCACCATCGGCTTCGGCGCCCAGGCCCTGGTCCGGGACTACCTGTCCGGGTTCCTCCTCACCATGGAGGACCAGTTCGGCATCGGCGACACCGTCACCGTCGGGTCCGTCACCGGCGCCGGGGCCATCACCGGGGTGGTCGAGGACGTGTCCCTCCGGGTCACCCGGGTCCGGGCGTTCGACGGCACCATCTGGTACGTCCCCAACGGCGACATCCGCGAGCTGGCCAACGCCTCCAGGGGATGGGCCCGGGCGGTGGTGGACGTGCCGGTCCCGGTGGAGGACCCGGCCACCCTGGACCGCATCCGGGACCTCGCGGCCGACGCCGCCCGGGAGGTGGCCGCCCGCCCGCCGTTCGCCGGGGCCAGCACCGACCCCCCCGAGGTCATCGGCCTGGTCGGCGCGGCCACCGACCACTGCACCCTGCGGATCGCCGTCCGCACCTCCCCGGCCCTGCACCCCGCCCTGGAGCGGGCCCTCCGGGAGGCGGTGGTCGGCCGCCTGGCCGAGGCCGGGCTCTGGCCGGCCCCGCCGGCGGCCTCCTGACCGGCGGCCTCCCGACCCGGGCGGTTCAGCAGGGCACGAGCCCGCTCTCGGCCACCCGGTCGGCCGGGCCGAACGCGGCCACCCGGCCCCGGTCGAGGACGAGGAGCAGGTCGCAACCGGCCACGGTGGCCCGGCGGTGCGAGATCACCACCACCGTCGCCCGGCCGCGCAGCGCCGCCACGGTGTCCCCGACCGACCGCTCGCTCCATCCGTCCAGGGCGCTGGTCGGCTCGTCCAGCACCACCAGCCTCGGCCGGCCGGCCAGGGCCCGGGCGATGGCCAGCCGCTGGCGCTGCCCTCCGGACAACGCGGTCCCCCGCTCCCCGATCACCGTGTCGTACCCCCGGGGGAGGGCCACGATGTCGTCGTGGAGGTGGGCGGCCCGGGCTGCCGCCACCACGGCCGGACGGTCCAGGTCGCGAAAGAAGGCGATGTTGTCGGCCACCGACCCCCGGCACACCGGCGCGTCCTGGCCGACCACCGCCGCCCATCCGTCCCGGTCCCTCCCCAGCCGTGCCGCCACCGGCACCCCCCCGACCAGGACCCGGCCGCAGGTCGGCGCCCGGAGGCCCAGGACCACCTCGCCCAGCGTCGTCTTCCCGCTCCCGGACCGGCCGACCACACCGAGGATGTGGCCGTCGGGGACCACGAAGGTCACGTCGTCCAGGGCCGGCCGGCGCCCGGGGCCGGCCGGGTACGAGAACGACACGCCCTCCACCGACAGGTCGAACCGGTCGGCGCCGGCCGGGACGGGGCCCGGGAGCACGGACGGGCGGCGGCGATAGCGCCGGACGTCGTCGGCCAGGAGGTCGATGGCGGGCTCGGAGGTGCGGACGACCTGGGCGGCCTGCTGGACGGCGGTGCCGTAGGTGAGGGACCGCAGGGTGAGGAGGAGCACCGCGGCCAACCCGCCGGTGCCGGCGCCGGTGCCCGCCACCGAGGCCAGGACGGCGGCGGCGGCGGTGATGCAGCCGAGGGCGAAGGCCTGGTAGGCGACCGGTGACGACTGCAGCAGGGTCCGGGTCCGCCGGTACTGCAGGCCCACCGCCTCGTTCCGGTCCTCCAGCCGTCCGATCGCCCGATCGGTCACCCCGAGGACCCGCAGCTCCTTTCCCAGCCGGGCGTACTCGGTGGCCAGCGTCGCCAGCCCCCGGAGCTGGACGGTGAGGGTCCGCCCGGCCGACCGGGCCCGCCCGGCCACCGGCCGGAACAGGCCGGGGACCGCGGTGCTCACCACCACCACCAGCACCGCGGCCACCGGGTCCACCACGGCTGCCGCGGCCAGCAGGGCGGCGACCGACAGGACGGCCTGGAACCCGCCGGCGATGCCGGTGACCACCGTGCCCACCCGGTCGCAGTTGACGCTCAGCAGTTGCTGGACGTGGCCCAGCCGTTCCGCGGCCTGCACCGGCCAGCCCGCCCCGAAGTACGACCGGATCACCGACCCGCGGACCGCGGTGACCGCGGTCCCGGCCGCGGCGGCGGCGACCCGGGCGGACGCCAGCCCGGCGACGGCGTAGGCGGCCAGGAGGCCGAAGGCCGTGGCCACCGCGCCGGCCACCGACAGGTGGTGGCCGTGCACCGTCACCCCCCGTCGACCGGCCGCCACCCCCGCCACCAGCTCGGTGACCGTCACGAGCAGGCCCGCCTGGGCCATGCCGGCCACGAACGACCACGCCGACACCACCGCCAGCCGCCACCGCAGCCGGTCGGCGCCGAGCTCGGCCAGGGTGGCCAGCATCCGGCGGACCCCGACCTGGGAGACCCGGACCCCGGTCACTCGTCCAGGGCCAGCCGGCTGCGGCTCCCGCCCAGGGCCCGCGTGACCAGCCGCTCCGGCAACCGGGCCACCGGCGCCACCCTTCGCAGCACCGCCGCCAGCGCAGCCGCCGTGACGTACCGCCGGCCGAGGGCCCGCCCCCGGCGCCAGGCCTGGACGGCGCAACCGAACGGGCCGGTGCCGGGCCGGCCGCCCGGATGGGTCCACCGGGGGGACAGCGACACCGACAGGTACTGCCCCGCTCGGACCGTGGCGGCCCGGACCGGGGCCCGGCGGACCCCGACGGCCTGCAGATAGCCCTCCGAGAAGTCGATCCCGGCCCCCAGCAGGGCGCCGATCGAACCCCACGTCCGGAGGTTGACGTCCAGCACCCAGTCGACGCCGTCGCCGTCCCGGATGACGTCGGCGGCCAGCAGGCCGGACCCGCCGACCGCCGCGGCGATCGCCGCCACGGTCCGGTCGGCCCCGGGCAGGTCGACGGTGGCCACCGCCCGGGCCGGGCCCAGCGACGACGCCCGGTCCCGGACCAGCGTGACGACCGCCTGCTGGACCACCCGACCGTCGGCGAAGGCGGCCGCCATCGTCAACTGCCGGCCGGCCACGTGGGCTTCGTAGAACGTCGGGCCGTCCACCCGGGACCGGCGGTCCAGCCGGCGGAGCGCCCGTTCGACGGCCTGGCGGTCGCCGGCCACCGCCACGCCCCGGCCACCCTGCCCCACCGCCCGCTTCACCACCAGCGGGGCCCCCAGCACGTCGAATGCCTCCTCCACGGTGGCCGCGGCGGCCAGCAGCCGGGGCGGCACCGCCAGTCCCGACCGCCGGAGCACCGTCCCGGCCACCCACTTGTCGGCCAGCTCGGCGTGCCGCTCCGCCCGCCGCCGGGCGGCCGGCGTCACCGACGGCAGTCCCCGGGCGATCTCCGCCGCCGCGGCCGCCGCCGTCTCCGACGCCACCAGGTCGACGATCGGGCCGGCTCCCGGCCCGACGAGCTCGTCGGCGTCCACCCCGAACGCATCGTCCAGGGACGGCACCATCAGCCACCGGTCGAAGGCGGCGGCGATCTGGAGGCGGACCGTGGTCCCCACCGCCGCGCTGGTCACCAGCACCGTCCGGCAGCCCTTGGCCCGGACCAGCGCCGCCAACTGGAGGCAGCTCGACCAGGGATAGTCGATGACGCAGACCACCACCGGCACGGCCGGCCCAGTGTTAGCCGGCGGGGTGACGGCCGACGCAGTCACGGCTGGCGGGGTCGGCCGGGCCCTCGTCGGCACCGGGGGCGGCGGGTGCACCGGGTGCACCGGGGGCGCCACCGTCGGGGCGGGCCCGGGGGTGACCGCGGTCACCATGCTGCTGCCATCGCTCCCTCCCGTCCCGGCGCGGCGCCCGGCAGGGCCCTCCCTGCCCGGGGGGACCGTTGTCGCGCATCGACCGTTCGTGGACCGTTTAAGTCCAGTTCAGTCGGGGTTGGCGGGGCTCGCTGGCTACCGGCCGGCGACCTCGGCCATGGCGGCCTCCCACATGGCCTCCACCGGGGCCGGCTGCCCGGTCCACCGCTCCAGTTGGGCCGCGGCCTGGTGCACCAGCATGCCCAGCCCCCCCACCACGGTGGCCCCGCGGTCGGCCGCGGCGGCCAGCCAGGGGGTGACCGGAGGGTGGTACACCAGGTCGGCCACCACCTGACCGGCTCCCAGTCGATCGGGGGGGACCAGGGGGTCGGCGGCCGCGGACCCGGTGCCGCCCATCCCGGCCGGGGTGGCGTCCACCACCAGGTCGGCGTCGCCGGCGTCGGCGGCGGTGCCCACCCGGCCCCGGTCACCGGCCACCGCGGCCGCCACGGCCGCCCGGTCGGCGGTCCGGTTGACCACCACCACCTCGGCCGCCCCGGCTCCGGCCAGGGCCAGGACGACCGCCCGGGCGGCACCGCCGGCCCCGACCACCAGGCACCGCCGACCGTCCGGGTCGAACCCGGCCCCCCGGCGCACCGACGCCAGGAACCCGTCGCCGTCGGTGCTGTCCCCCACCAGCCGGTCCCCGTCGCGGACGATGCAGTTGACCGCCCCCAGCGCCTCGGCCACCGGGGTCAGCCGGTCCACCAGGCCGGCCACCGCGGCCTTGTGTGGCATGGTCACCGACAGGCCGGCCAGGCCCAGCGCCCGCACCCCGCCGACCGCCCCGGCGGCCTGGCCGCCGGGCACCGGGAACCCCACCGACACCCAGTCGAGGCCGAGGGCGGCGAAGGCGACGTTGTGCAGCAGCGGCGACAGCGAGTGGGCCACCGGGTCCCCCATGACCCCGACCACCCGGGTGGCCGCCGACAGGTCCGGCCGGACCGGGCCGCTGACCAGGCCGTCCGTCATCCCGCCCCCGACTCCCGGGTCTTCTGCTGGTTCTTGATGTGCTGTGTGTATGTGTCCGTGAACGCCTCGGTGCCGTCCTTGCTGACCACCGTGAAGTACAGCCACGGTCCCGCCGGCGGGTTCACCGCGGCCCGCAGGGCGGTGGGCGACGGGAAGCAGATCGGCGTCGGGGTCAGGCCGGCGTGCTCGTAGGTGTTGTACGGGGAGTCCAGGTGCCGGTCCGCTGTGGTCACCGGCCCGCCGTCCTGGCCGAGGGAGTACAGCACCGTCGATGTCATGGCCAGCTTCATCCCGTCGGCCAACCGGTTGACGATGACCCGGGCGACCTTGGGCATGTTCTTGGGGTAGTACCCCTCCTTCTCCACGATGGAGGCGGCGATCACCACCTGGTACTGCGTCATCCCCAGCTTGGCCGCCGACGCCGCGTCGAGGCCGGCCGCGGCCGCCTGGTGGTCGAACCGGTCCACCATGGCCGTCAGCAGCTCCGTGGCCGTCTCGTCGCCCGCCACCCGGTACTCCCCGGTGCCCAGCAGGCCCTCCAGGCTGTGGTTGCCGGGGGGCTGGAACGGCGACGTGACCTGGCCGCTGGTGGCCACCCGGTCGAACTGGGCGCCGAGGTCCCCCGGCGCTGTCGCCTTCAACCGCTCCCCGACCTCGGCCACGGTGTACCCGGACCGCACGTCCAGGGAGAACGACGCCGGGCCCGTTGTGAACGGCGACGCCCAGTGGTCCAGCTTCGAGACGGCCAGCCATCCGCCGACGCCGACCGCGGCCACCACGACGGCGACGGCGGCGATCCGCCGCCCGCGGTGCCGCCGGCGGCGCCGGTGCCGGTGCCGGGCCGAGCCGGGCCGTGGCCCGGGGTCGGTCACCGGCCGTCCACCCCCGCCTGCCGGTCCGGCTCTGCCCACCGGTCCGGGCCGGGCCGCTGGTCCAGCCAGGCCTGCAGCAGCACCGCGGCCGCCGCGCTGTCCACCGACCGCCGCTGCGCCGTCCCCCGCTTGCCGGCGGCGGCCAGGGCGGCGGTGGCCGACACGGTCGTCAGCCGCTCGTCGAAGGTCTCCACCCGCACCCCCGCCGTGGCCGGGTCGGCGGCCAGCACCGCCGCCAGCTCCGCCGCCTCCGCCCGGGCGGCCCGGGCGGCCGGGCCGTCCCGGCCGTCCAGGGACAGCGGCAGCCCCACCACCAGCACCTCCGCCTCCTCGTCGGCCACCACCGCGGCGATGGCCCGGTGGACCGCCGGCCGGTCGGCGGTCCGGGGGACCATCGGCCGGGGGAACGCCATGGTGCCGGCCCGGTCGGTCACGGCCATCCCGATCCTCCGTTGCCCCAGGTCGACGGCGACGGCCCGGGTCACCGGTCCGAGAGCAGCCGGCGGGCCTCCCCGAGGGCGTCGTCCAGCCGGGACAGGTCCCGGCCACCGGCCACCGCCACCTCGGGCGACCCGCCGCCGCCGCCCTGCACGATCTTGCCGACCTGCTTCACCAGGGCCCCGGCGTCCGGGTCGCCGCCGG
Organism: Acidimicrobiales bacterium; assembly: GCA_035547695.1. Taxonomy (GTDB): domain Bacteria; phylum Actinomycetota; class Acidimicrobiia; order Acidimicrobiales; family RAAP-2; genus DASZUK01. Next base: position 36,102 of record DASZUK010000023.1, on the reverse strand, counting down.
TGGCCACCGCGATGGCCACCTTGCTCCCGTCGGCCGACCCCCCCAGCACCGCCGCCCGCACCCCCGGCCGGCGGCGGACCGCCTGGGCCAGCGACCGCAGCTCCTCCGCGGTGTGCCCGTCCTGGCGGGCCACCACCACCCCGCCCTCCGCCCCCTCCGCCAGGGTGGCCGCCAGGGCGTCGGTGGCCGCCGCCCGCAGCGACTGCAGCTCCTTGTCCGCCGCCCGCTGCCGTTCCAGCAGCCGCTGCACCGCGTCCACCAGCTCGTCCGGCTCGGCCCGCAGGAGGGCCGCCGCCTCGCCGACCAGGGCGTCACGGGCCTCGGCCCGGTGCAGGGCGGTGAACCCCGTCACCGCCTCCAGCCGGCGGGTGTTGGCCCCGATGGACCCCTCGGACACGATGGCGATCGGCCCGATCTGCCCCAGGGCCCGTACGTGGGTGCCGCCGCAGAACTCCAGCGAGTGCGGCCCGGCCTGGATCACCCGGACGACGTCGCCGTACTTGTCCCCGAAGAACGCGATGGCCCCCATCTGCTCCGCCTCGGCCCGCGACGTCTCGGTCACCTCCACCGGGGCGTCGCTGAGCACCTCGGCGTTGGCCAGCTCCAGCACCTCCGCCAGTTGGTCCGGCGTCGGGGCCTCGTGGTGGCTGTAGTCGAACCGCAGTCGGTCCGGGGCCACCAGGGACCCCTGCTGGCGGACGTGGTCCCCCAGCACCTGCCGCAGGGCGGCGTGCAGCAGGTGGGTGGCGGTGTGGTTCCGCCGCAGCGCCTCCCGGCGGTCCCCGTCGATGGTGGCCACCGCGTCCTGCCCGACCAGCAGCTCGCCGTCCACCCGGGCCCGGTGGGCGCTGAGCCCCGGCAGGGCCGCCACCGTGTCCACCACCTCGGCCCGGCCGGTCTCGGTCACGATGGTGCCGACGTCCCCGACCTGGCCGCCGCCCTCCGCGTAGAACGGGGTGCGGTCCAAGAAGATCTCCGCCGTCCCCGGCTCCGTGCCGGCCAGCACCCCGACCACCTGGGTGGCCACCGAGTAGTGCTCCGGGGACTGCCCCACGAACGTGGTCGGGCCGGCCTCCTCCAGGATGCGGCGGTAGGCGTCCTCGTCGGCCGCCGCCGGGCTCCGGGCCGCCTCCCGGGCCCGGGCCCGCTGCTCGGCCATCGCCGCCTCGAACCCGGTCCGGTCCACCGTCACGCCCTGCTCCCCGGCCAGCTCCTCGGTCAGCTCGATCGGGAACCCGTGGGTGTCGTGCAGCCGGAACGCCACCTCCCCGGGCAGCACCCGGGCGGACCCGCCGCCGCCGGCCTGGCCCTCCGCCGGCTCGGCCAGGGCCTCCTCCAGGAGCCCCAGCCCGGTCCGCAGGGTCCGGTCGAACCCGGCCTCCTCGCGGCCCAGCACCGACGACACCAGGTCCAGGTCCTCCAGCACCTTCGGGTACGACTGCCCCATGACCTCCGCCGTGGCCGCGGCCAGCCTCGGGGCCACCTGCTGCTCGGTGCCCAGCCGCCGCGCCGTCAGCACCGCCCGGCGGATCAGTCGCCGCAGCACGTACCCGCGGCCCTCGTTGGACGGCAGCACCCCGTCGGAGACCAGCATGGTCACCGACCGGCCGTGGTCCGCCATCACCCGCAGGGCCACGTCGGTCTCCGCGTCGTCCCCGTACCGCCGTCCGGTCAGCCCCTCCGCGGCGGCGATCACCGGGCGCAGCACGTCGGTCTCCCAGATCGACGGCACCCCGTTCAGCACCGCCAGCATCCGCTCCAGCCCGGCCCCGGTGTCGATGCCGGGCTTCGGCAGCGGCGGCAGCGACCCGTCCGGCTGACGGTCGAACTGGGGGAACACCAGGTTCCAGATCTCCGGGAACCGCTCCTCGTCACCGCCCGCCGGGCCCCCGTCGTGGCCCCACTCCGGGCCGCGGTCGTAGAAGATCTCGGAGTCCGGCCCGCAGGGACCGGTGTCCCCCATCTCCCAGAAGTTCTCCTCCCCCATCCGCTGGATGCGGCCCTCCGGCACCCCCATGTCCCGCCAGACGCCGAACGACTCGTCGTCGTCCACGTGCACCGTCACCCACAGCCGGTCCCCGTCGAACCCCAGCCGGGCCGTCAGCAGCTCCCAGGCGAACCCGATGGCGTCCTTCTTGAAGTAGTCCCCGAAGCTGAAGTTGCCCAGCATCTCGAAGAAGCTCAGGTGCCGGGTGGTACGGCCGATCAGCTCGATGTCGTCGTGCTTCCCCCGGATGCGCACGCACTTCTGCACCGACGTCGCCCGCCGGTACGGCGGCACCTCCTCCTGCAGGTAGTACGAGATGAACTGGTTCATGCCCGCGTTCGTGAACAGCGGCGCCCGGGGGTGGTGCGGGATCAGGCTGGCCGACGGCACCACCACGTGCCCGTGCTCGGCGAAGTACCCGGTGAAGGCGGCACGGAGCTCGTTGGCGTCCATCCCGGCAGACTACCGGCGCTACCGGGAGCGTTCGACCTGGTGGCCCCGGCTCTGGCTCCGGCCCTGACTCCGGCTCGGGCTCCGTGCCGCGTGCCGGCCCTGTGCCGCGTGCCGGCCCTGCCGTCCCAGCTCGTCCCACAGCTCGGCCGCCCGCCGGTCCCGCTCCTCGCGGCCCACCTCCACCGCGGCCCGCACCCGGTCCCCCAACTGGCGGACCGACGCCACCGCGCCGGCGGCCACGTTCTCCGGGGCCAGCCGGGCCACCGCGTCCTCCACCCGGCGCCGGACCTGCTGCTCGGCCCACACCGTCCCCACCACCCCGGCCACCAGCCCGGTGGCGAACCACAACGGCCGCTTCATCATCGGCGCTTCCCGTTCCCGTCGCCGCTCCCCTCGCGGAGCCGTCGCAGCCCGCCGGCGGTGCCGGCCCGGAGCGCCAGCACCTTCACCACCGGGTTCGCGAACGCCCGCTGGGCCAACCGCGACGCCGAGTCCACCGTGGCCGTCACCGCTTCGGTGTCTTCCAGCACCGCCTCCACCCGGGCCATCTCCGCGGTGGCGTGCCCGACCGCCTCCCTGGCTTCCTCAACGAGCGGGACCGCCTCCGACCGGAGACGCTCGATCCCCCGTTCCAGCCGGCGGACCTGCCCCGCCAGGACCGCCGCCGCGGCCAGACCGACCACCGCGGCGACGCAGGCCACGACGGCGGCCACCAGCACCACCACGTCGACCGCGGCCGCCGCCATCTCGGGTCGCATCCCAGGACACTACTGCCGGCAACCCGGCCGGTGGTGGAGCGGGTCGGCCCTGCAGGGGGACGGCGGCGGGTCGCCCGAGGTGGCGGCCGGCGGCCGGGGCCGGGACCGGCGGGCTGGCGGGCTGGCGGGCTGGTGGGGCGGGGGGCGACAGGCTGGCGGGCTGGCGGGCGACAGGCCGGCGGGGGGGCGGGCTGGCGGAAGGACCAAAGGCCCTGTCCGGCGGCCGCTGTCCGCCGGACAATTTTCTGGTCCCCCCCGACCGGGGTCACGGCCATCACCACCGCCACAACGGCCGTGGCCCCGGCGGGGCGGGACGCTACGGCTGGGTCACCGAAAGCTGGTGACCGAAAGCTGGTGACCGAAAGGGATGCCGATGCGTGCATTGCGCCTGCTGGAGTGGAAGTCGGAGCCCGTCCTGGTCGACGTTCCCGAACCGGTTCCCGGGCCGGGCCAGGTGGTGATCCGTGTCGGCGGCGCCGGGGCCTGCCACTCCGACCTGCACCTGATGCACGACTTCGACGGCAGCCAGTTGCCGTGGGGGCCGCCGTTCACCCTCGGCCACGAGAACGCCGGGTGGGTGCACCAGCTCGGCGAAGGGGTCACCGGGCTGCAGGTCGGCCAACCCGTCGCGGTCTACGGGCCCTGGGGCTGCGGCGCCTGCGGCCGCTGCCGGCTGGGGATGGAGACCTACTGCGAGAACCCGGCCGGGGCCCCGGTGCCGAACGGTGGCGGCGGCCTCGGCCTCGACGGCGGCATGGCCGACCTGCTGCTGGTCCCGTCCAGCCGGCTGGTGGTCCCCCTGCCCGACGGCCTGGAGCCGGTGCACGCCGCCCCGTTGACCGACGCCGGGCTCACCCCGTACCACGCGGTCCGCCGGTCCTGGGCCAAGCTGCCACCCGGTTCCACCGCGGTGGTGATCGGCGTCGGCGGCCTCGGCCACCTGGCCATCCAGGCCCTGAAGGCCACCACCGCCGCCCGGATCGTGGCCGTCGACAGCCGTCAGGACGCCCTGGACTTCGCCGCCGACCTCGGGGCGGACGCCACCGTCCTGGCCGACCCCCACGAACCCGGGGACACCCCGGACGCCGTCCGTCGTGCCACCGGCGGTCACGGCGGCCACGGCGGCCTCCGCGGCGGCCTGGGCGGGGGCCCCGGAGCCGACCTGGTCCTCGACCTGGTCGGCTCCGACACCACCCTGGCCATCGCCGCCGCCGCCAGCCGCACCCTGGGTGACCTGACCCTGGTCGGCATCGCCGGCGGCAGCCTGCCCTTCTCGTTCTTCGCCACCGCCTACGAGGTGTCGCTGCAGACCACCTACTGGGGGAGCCGGCCGGAGCTGGACGAGGTCCTGGACCTCGGGGCCCGCGGCCTGCTCCGGCCGGCCGTCACCACGGTGCCGCTGGAGGAGGCACCGTCGGCTTACCGGGCCATGGCCGAAGGGGACGTCCACGGCCGGTTCGTCGTCGTCCCTTGACCGCAACCGAACCTTACGAATCTGTGACTTTCGACCCTGGAATGCAACACGAGGTCGGCCGGACACTTGCAGTGGCCGTGACGTCACGGCCCGGGACCTTGCCGGCCGGCATCGTCCACGGTCGACACCACACAAAGGGGCAGGCATGCATGCATTTCGGATGTCCAAAGGGAGGGGGCTGACTGCCCTCCTCGCCGCCGGCGCGCTGACCGCCACCGCTACCGCCACCGTCGGCACGGCGACGACGGGGTCGGCCGCCACAGCGAAGGGGCCCAGCAGCCTCTCGGTGACATCGTTCACCAACAACTTCTCGACCATGACCAAGCTGAAGGGCCTGGCCGCCGCCGGCAAGGGCAAAGTGGCGGCGATCCTCCCCGACACCACCAGCTCCACCCGGTACGTCGAGTTCGACGCCCCCGACCTGTCCCGGGCCTTCAGCAAGGCCGGCCTGCCGGCCTCCCAGGTCATCGTCCAGAACGCCCAGGGCAGCGACACCACCCAGCTCACCGATGCCGAGACCGATATCACCCACGGCGCCACCGTCCTCCTGGTCGACCCGTTGGACTCCGGGGTCGGCGCGTCCATCGAGACCTACGCCAAGTCCCACGGGGTGGCCGTCATCGACTATGACCGCCTCACCCTCGGCGGCAGCCGGGCCTATTACGTCAGCTTCAACAACGTCACCGTCGGCAAGGTGATGGGCAAGGGGCTGGTCAGTTGCATCTCGGCCTGGCACGTCACCAGCCCGAAGGTGGTGGTGATGCACGGGGCCACAACCGACAACAACGCCACCCTGTTCGCCCAGGGCTACAACAGCGTGCTGACACCACGTTTCAAGTCCGGCAAGTGGACCCTCGTGACCAGGACGGCGGGCACCTGGACAGCGCCGGTGGCCGAGTCGGAGTTCCAGAACGCCTACACCGCCCACCCGACAATCAACGCCGCCCTGATCCCCAACGACGAGACGGCGGCGCCGATCATCACCTACCTGCAGACCCAGCAGATCGCGCCGAAGACGTTCCCGACCACCGGCCAGGACGCCACCCTGGTCGGCCTCCAGAACATCCTGGCCGGCTACCAGTGCGGGACGGTCTACAAGCCCATCTATCTGGAGGCACAGGCCGCGGCGTCGCTCGCCCTGTACCTGCGGGCCGGCCAGAAGCCGCCGAAGAACCTGGTGAACGGCAAGACCAAGGACACCACCGCCAACGTCACCGTCCCCTCCGTGCTGACCAAGCCCAAGTGGGTCACCACGGCGAACATGAACACAACCATCATCAAGGACAACTTCGTGCCGGCCACACAGCTCTGCAGCGGCAGCTACGCCACAGACTGCAAGGCCGCCGGCATCACACCGTGAGGATCGGGAACCGGTGATGCCCGCCGGCCGGGGCCCGGCACTCGGCCCCGGCCGGCGGCAACACCCGGGGGCAGCACCCGGGGGAAGCAGCGCCCCGGGGGCAGCAGCCTCCGGGGGAAAGGGTGGGGGTGAACCGATGACCACTGCACCGGGTCCCGCAGCACCGGATGCGGGCACGGCGGGCCCGGAGGACACGGGGGGCACGGGGGGCACGGAAGGCATGGGGGGCCAGGACACGGGGGGCACCGCCGGCGGCGTCCCACTGGTCCAGTTACGGGGCGTCACCAAGCGCTTCGGTGCCGTCCAGGCCCTCACCGACGTCAACTTCGCCGTCGCCACCGGCCAGGTCACCGCCCTCGCCGGCGACAACGGCGCCGGAAAGTCCGTCCTGATCAAGACCATCGCCGGGCTCTGGGCGCCCGACGAAGGGCAGATCCTCTGGGAGGGCCGACCGGTCACCCTCCACAGCCCGAAGGCGGCCGAGGACCTGGGCGTCACCACCATCTACCAGGACCTGGCGTTGTGCGACAACCTGGACATCGTCCAGAACATGTTCCTCGGCCACGAGCTCCGTCGCTACGGCATCCTCGACGAGGTCGCCATGGAGATCGCCGCCCGCCGGACCCTCCAGGACCTGGCGGTCACCACGGTGCGGTCCATCCGCCAGCCGGTGGCCTCGCTGTCCGGCGGCCAACGCCAGTCGGTGGCGGTGGCCAAGGCCGTGATGGCCAACGCCAAGCTCGTCATCATGGACGAGCCCACCGCGGCCCTGGGCGTCTCCCAGACCCGGTTGGTCCTGGAGCTCATCACCCGCCTCTCCAGCCAGGGGGTGACGGTGCTGATGATCTCCCACAACCTCAACGACGTGTTCAGCGTCGCCGACCGCATCGCCATCCTCCACCTCGGGCACCTGGTGGCCACCGGGCCGGCCGCCCGGTTCAACCGGCAGTCCGTCGTCGAGTACATGACCACCGGCACCCTCACCGGCAACGGTGGTGGCGTTGGCGGTGGTGGTGGCGGCGACGGCGTTGACGTTGGCGGTGGCGGCGTTGGCGTTGGCGGCGAGGGGAGCGAGGGGGGCTGACCATGGCACGGCACGTCGAACCGCCCGACGAGGTGGCCACCACCACGCCCCAACCGGCGCCGGAGCCCGACCTGACCACCCTGGCGGTCACCGGGGCGGCACCGGAGGTGGTCGCGGACACCCTCGGCGACTACTTCCGGGCCTGGTGGGCCAGGATCAGAGGTGGCGAGAGCGGGGTCCTGCCCATCCTGGCCGGGCTGGTCCTCATCATCGTCATCTTCCAGTCCCAGCAGTCGGTGTTCCTGTCGGCCGGCAACATCGTGAACCTGCTGACCCAGGCCGCGGTGTTCGTCATGCTGGGCACCGCCGAGATCTTCGCCCTGATCCTGAGCGAGATCGACCTGTCCACCGGCTTCGTGGCCGGTGTCGGCGGCATGATCATCGCGGAGCTGATGGCCAACCCCATCAACTGGCCGTGGTGGGCCGCAGTGGCCGTCGGCCTGCTGGTCACCGCGGCCATCGGGCTCCTCCAGGGCACCCTGATCACCCGGCTGCGGCTGCCGTCGTTCGTCGTCACCCTCGGCGGCCTGCTGGCGTGGCAGGGCGTCCTGATCTGGCTGGCCGACATCGACAAGAACGCCGTCGGCGGCGTCGTCCGGATCAGCAACCGGGTCGTCTACAACCTGGTCAACGGCAACATGAGCGTGGTGGCCAGTTGGATCACCCTGGTGGTGGTGGTCGGCCTCTACGCCGTCCTCTCCATCTCCCGCAACGTCCGCCGCCGGTCCCAGAACCTCAGTGCGCCGCCGCTCAGCGTGGCCATCGGCACCATCGTCCTGGTCACTGCGGCCGGCGTCGCCCTGGTGGTGGTCTGCAACCTCGACCGGGGGGCCCTGGTGCCGCTCCGCGGGGTCCCGTGGGTGATCCCGTTCATCCTCTTCGTCGTCCTGGCCTGGTCCTGGCTGCTCGCCCGGACCCGGACCGGACGGTACATGTACGCCATCGGCGCCAACCCCGAGGCGGCCCGCCGCGCCGGGATCAACGTGGCCTGGATCCGGACCCTGGCCTTCGTGCTCTGCAGCCTCACCGCCGGGCTGGCCGGACTGGTCTACGAGTCCCGCCTGGGGTCCATGGCGACCGACATCGACGGCGGCACCCTGGTCCTCTACGCGGTCGCCTCCGCCGTCATCGGCGGCGCCAGCCTGTTCGGCGGGCGGGGCAAGCCGGTCCACGCCCTCCTCGGTGGCGTGGTCATCGCCGCCGTCTACAACGGCCTCGGCCTCATCGGCATCAGCGCAGCCGGCCAGGACATCGCCACCGCCCTGGTCCTCATCGCCGCCGTCACCGTCGACTCCCTGGTGCGGCGGCGCGGCCGCACGGCCGCCTGACCCTCCGGGGGACCCCGCCCGCGTCCCCGACCATCGGCGGCGGGGGCCGTCACTCCCCTGCCGTCACCCCCCTCACCCCACCGTCACACCCGGTCCGTAACCTCCCGGCATGTTCGTCTCCTCCGTTGCCATCGACGACGCCGATCGGGCCATCTGCGACCTGTCCGACGAGGCGCTCGAAGAAGAGCTGTGTGCCGAGTCGGCCCACCTCGACGCCGCCTGCTGCCGGCTGGTGCTGATGGTGGCCGAGCTGGACCGCCGGGGGGTGTGGGGCCAGATGGGGTTGGCGTCCTGTGCCCACTGGCTCAACTGGCGCTGCGGGGTGTCCCTCGGGGCGGCCCGAGAGCAGGTCCGGGTGGGGCGGGCCCTGGCCGGGTTGCCCCTGGTGAAGGCGGCGTTCGGCAAGGGGGAGCTGTCGTACTCCAAGGTGCGGGCCCTGACCAGGGTGGCCGAGCCGTCGACCGAGGCCACCTTGGTGGCGCTGGCCCACCACGCCACCGCCGCCCAACTGGAGCGGATCGTCCGGGAGTACCGCCGGGCCGACCCCGACGAGGGGAAGCGGGCCCTTGACCGCCACCGGGGGCGGTACCTGACGACGGCCACCGACGACCAGGGGATGGTGCGGATCTCGGCCCGGCTGTCCCCCGAGGACGGGGCGGCGGTGCAGGCGGCGTTGGCGCTGGCCCAAAAGGCCCTGGCCCACCAGCACCAACCCTCAGCGGACGTCTCCGCGGAAACGTCGTTCGAAGGTTCCCTGGCCGACGCCCTGGTGATGGTGTGCGAGTCGGTGCTGGCCCGGGGGCTCGGTGACCAGTCCCCCCAGGCGGCCGTGGTCGTCCACGTCGACGCCCAAGTGCTGGAGGACCCGGCCAACGAGGGCTGTGCCCACGCCGAGGGCACCGGGGCCGTCGCCGCCCACACCGCCCACCGGCTGGCCTGTGACGGCACCGTGTCCCACCTGGTGTTCTCCCCCGCCGGCCCGGTGGCCGAGGCGGCCACCACCAGGGCCGTCCCCCGGCGGCTGCGCCGGGCGGTGCTGGCCCGAGACGGCGGATGCCGGTGGCCGGGGTGCACCAACCGGCGGTGGGTGGACGTGCACCACGTGGTGTTCTGGGCCAACGGCGGGAAGACGGCCCTCTCCAACCTGGTGACGGTGTGCCGGCGGCACCACCGGCTGGTCCACGAAGGGGGCTACCGGCTGCAGATGGCCCGGCCCGGGAAGGTGTGCGTGCACCGGCCCGACGGCACCGAGATCCCCCAGGTCCCCGCTACCCCGCCGGTCAAAGGGCCGGGGCTGGCCGAACGGCAGTGGCTGGCCAAGGTGGTGGGGGAACCCGATCCCGACGTGGTCCGAGGGGAACGGTTCGACCTGCCCATGACCGTCGACGGGCTGCTGTGGGACAAGTGGCGGGGGAAGGGGGCGGGGGGTCCGTAGCCGCGGTCAGGTGACGTCGGCCGGGAGGGGCATGGCCACCGATCCACTCCCCGATGACGGCAGCGGTGGCCGGGGATGGCGGTCGCCGGCGGGTCCGTCGGCATCCGGTCCGGCCGCGCCGGACATGCCCCGGGTGATGGCCTGGCGGATGTACCAGGTCGCATAGGTGGAGAACCGGAACCCCTTGGCCGGCTCGAACCTATCTACCGCGTTCCGCAGCCCGTCCTCGCCGAGGGCGATCAGCTCCGCCAGCCGGCCGTTGGAGGACGGCGATGTCGGGCGGACATAGCGCTTGGCGACGGACACCACCAACCGCCGATAGGCCCGGACGATCGATTCGGCGGCTGCCTCGTCGCCGGCGTGGGCTCGCCGGACCAGCTCGACCAGCGCGTCGCCGACCAGCAGCGACATCGAACCGGCGTCGGCGACGTACTGGTCGACCCACACCCCATAAAGCGTACCGGGGGCTCTTGCTGTCGAGACCGTTCCGTCTCGTGACCGTCCTCGCCGGCGACGCCCGGCCGCCACGCCGCGGCGACCTCGCCGGTCTCCCGGCCCCGGAGCCCGGCCCGAGCCTGACGGCCGAGCTCGTCGCCATGCGGCGAGACGAGCGGTACTGACGGTGGCGCACTACCTCGACGCCTCGGCGCTGACCAAGCTGGTCGTGGCCGAACCCGAGACCGCCGCCCTCCGCGGATGGTTGGACTCGGCCGAGCGGCTGCCGGTGGCGTCGGGCCTGGTCCGTACGGAGCTGTTGCGGGCGGTCCGCCGTTTCCTCCCCGAACGGCTGGCCCTGGCCCGCGCCGTCCTCGATGCCGTGACCCTTCTCCGGATCGCCACACCGGTCCTCGACGAAGCCGGCCGGCTCGACCCGCCGGGCCTGCGGAGCCTCGACGCGGTGCACCTCGCGACGGCCCTCGACCTGGGTGACGACCTCGAAGGGCTGGTGACCTACGACGATCGGTTGGCTGACGCCGCCGGGCAGTACGGCATCCGGGTGGTGGCACCGGCATAGCCGGGCACGCAGCTCACCGGAACGGCGCCCCGCGGCGGGCGATGGCGGCCTGCACCCGGCGGACGGCGTCGGTGAACTCCGGCCGGGCCATCGACCACTCCTGGGCCTCGCGCTCCAGATCGACGGCCTCTTCGGCGGTCCCGAGGACGGCGCTGGCGGCCAGGCTGGTCCTGGTCCGGGCGACCAGCTCCGGGTCCCGGTCGGCGGCCCGGCGGGCCAGGGACAGGGCGGCGGCCTCCAGGTCGGCGCCGGGGACGCAGCGCCAGGCCAGGCCGTGGGCCACCGATTCCTCACCCTCCAGGACGTCGCCCATCAGCACCATGGCCGCCGCCCCCTGGCGGCCCACCCGCCGTTGCAGGTGCCACAGGGTGCCGCCGCCGGGATGGATGCCGACGTCCAGGAACCGGGGGTCGAACCGGGCGGCCGGCGACACCAGAACCACGTCGCAGCACAGCGGCAGGTTGACGCCGGCACCGATGGCCGGGCCGTCGACCGCGGCCACCGTCGGCACCGGGGCGTGCAGGAGCGCCTGGAACCCCTGGTAGGCGTCGACCAGCGGCGTTGTCCGGGAGAGCAGGGCGTCCAGGGAGCCACCGGCGCAGAACACCGGGGGGTCGGCGCACAGCACCAGGGCCCGGGCGCCGGACCCGACGGCGCCGTCCACCGCCGCCTCCAGGGCGGCGCTCATCGCCGGGGACAGGGCGTTGCGGTGGGCCGGGTCGGTCAGCCGCAGCACCGCCACCCGGTGGCTCGTGGTCGTGGTTACCAGCATGGGGGACCCTCTCGTCGGTGACGCCCCCCATCAATGCAATCTATAGATTGAACGGGATGCCTGGGGGGTCCGACCTGTCCGAGCCGGCCGCGCCGGCCGACCTGTCCGAGCCGGCCGACCTGTCCGAGCCGGTGGTGCGGCTGCCCGGTGCGACCTGCCACGAGCTGCTCCGGGCGGTGGCCGCGGAGCACGGCGACCGGGAGGCCTACGTGGAGGCCACCGGGCAGCGGATGACGTTCGCCGAATGGGACCGGGCGGCCGACGGGACCGCGGCGGCCTTCGCCGACCGGGGGGTCGGCCCCGGCGACGTGGTCACCCTGCTGCTGCCGTCGTCCATCGACTACGCCGTCTGCTACCTGGCGGCCATGCGGCTGGGGGCCATCACGTCGGGCATCAACACTCGGCTGGGCCCCGCGGAAGTGGCCAGCATCCTCCGGCGCAGCCGGCCCCGCCTGGTGGTCGGCCACCGCCCGGAGGACGACGCCGCGGTGGCGGCCTGGGCCGGCACCGTGCCGGCCGGCACCGTGCCGGCCGGTGCCACCACCTACCTGTCCCGGGGCGACCTGGAGGGGTTCCGGACCGCGGCCCCGCCGGCGACGCTGCCGGAGCCGGACCCGGACCGCCCGGTGGCCATCGTGTGGACCAGCGGCACCACCGGTGAGCCCAAGGGGGCGGTGTTCGACCACCGCAACCTGGCCGCCGTCTCCGTCGGGGCCGGCGCCCTGCGGGGACGGTTCGACCGCAAGATCTGCCCCACCCCGTTCTCGCACGTCGGCTACATGGTGCACGTGGCCGAGGACATCGAGTACGCCATCACCACCGTGGTGCCGCCGACGCCGTGGAAGGCCGGGCCGGTGCTGGCCCTGATGGCCGCGGAGCGGGTCACCGTCGGGCAGGGGGTGCCGTCGCAGTGGCGGCTGCTCCTGGACCGGCCGGAACTGGACGACACCGACCTGAGCAGCCTGCGCATCTGCGGCAGCGGCGCCGCCCCGGCCCCGCCCAGCCTGGTGCGGGAGCTGCAGCAGCGGCTGGGCTGCCCGGTGGTGATCGGGTACACCAGCACCGAGGCGGCGCTGACCACCGGGTCGTTGCCGGGGGACAGCCCGGAGCTGATCGCCCGCACCGTCGGCCGCCGCCGGGACAACGTGGAGCTCCGGGTGGTCGACGACGACGCCGTCCCGGTCCCGGCAGGGCAGATCGGGAACGTGGAGTGCCGGTCGGCGGCGGTGATGCGCGGCTACTGGGAGGACCCGGAGAAGACGGCGGCGGTGCTCCGGCCGGACGGCTGGCTGCGGACCGGCGACGGCGGATGGCTGGACGACGACGGCTACCTCACCCTGGTGGGCCGGCGGACCGAGATGTACCTGCGCGGCGGCTACAACGTCTACCCGGTCGAGGTGGAACGGGTCGTCGCCGAGCTGCCCGAGGTGGCCCAGGTCGGAGTGGTCGGCAAGCCGGACCCGGTGCTGGGCCAGATCGGGGTGGCGTTCGTGGTGCCGGCGGCCGGACAGCCCGCACCGTCCCTCGAGCAGGTCCGCCGGCAGGTGCGGTCGGCCATCGCCGACTACAAGGCCCCGGACCTGCTCGAGGTGGTCACCGAGCTGCCGCTGACCGCCATGGGCAAGGTGGACAAGCTGACCCTCGGCCGGCTGGCCGAGGCGCTGCCGCCGCCCCTGCGGTCCCGAACCGGCCGGTCCTGAACCGGCCCCTCCCGATCGGGCCCTTCCGATCAGGGATCAGGAGGCCGGGCCCATGTACAGCACCTGCATGGCGTAGACCACCGACGGCCGGTCGGCGCCGACCACGGCCACCTCGATCTCGCTGGTCACCAGGGTGCCGCGGGGCTTGGCCTCGGCCCGGAGCAGGCGGAGCCGGGCGTGGACGTCGGCGCCGGCCGGCACCGGGGCCATGAACCGCAGCTTCTCCGCCCCGTAGTTGGCGGCGCTGGCGTGGCCGACGATCTTGTGGCCCGACGGCGACAGGTACGGGATCAGGCTGAGGGTCAGGAAGCCGTGGGCCACCGGGCCGCCGAACGGGCTCTCGCGCTTGGCCCGCTCCACGTCGACGTGGATCCACTGGTGGTCACCGGTCAGGTCGGCGAACTCGTTGATCATCTCCTGGGTCACCGTCTTGGTGGGCCCCCAGTCCCCGAACTCCCCCGCCGCCGCGTTCAGGCCGTCGATGTCGTCGAACCGCACCTCTGCCATGTCGTCATCTCTCCTTGTTGTCGTTGCCCTGCGTTGTCGTTGCCCTGCGGTTGTCGTTGCCTGCGCAAGCTATCCGGTCAGGGGGCCAGCGGCCGGTTGGTCCACGACCGCCCCGGCCGGGCGTCGGAACGGAACCACCCGCCGGCCGCCCCGGTGCCGCCGTCGGTGGGGATGGTGTGGCCGGTGACGAAGGCCGACAGGTCGGAGGCCAGGAACAGCAGCACCCGGGCCTGGTCCTCGGGCACCCCCATCCGGCCGACCGGCACCCACTGCGGCCAGAGGTGCGCCTGGTCGGGCGGCACCCACTCGGCGTAGGGCACCTGCAGCGACTCGGTCACGTCGGGCCCGATGCCGTTGACCCGCACCCCGTGGCGACCCACCTGCACGGCGAGGCTCCGGGTGAAGTGCACCACGGCGGCCTTGTAGGCGGCGTACACCGGGTCCTCCGGGTACCCCCGGAGCCCCTCCACCGAGGACACGTTGACGACGGACCCGGACCCCCGGGCCACCATCGACGGCAGGAACCGGTGGGTGACCAGCAGGACGTGCCAGAAGTTGACGCGGTGCAGCTCCTCCCAGAACGCGGGGTCGCCGTCCACGAAGTCGCCCACCCGGCGGACCCAGTGGCCGACGTTGTTGACCAGCACGTCCACCCGGCCGTACCGGTCCAGGACGGTGTCCCCCAGCGCCGCCACCTGGTCCTCCCTGGTGACATCGCAGACCACCACCGTCGCGGCACCGCCGTCGGCCCGGATGGCCGCTGCGGTGGCCTCGGCCAGGTCGCCGTCGATGTCGGCGACGACCACCTCGGCGCCGTGCCGGGCGAACAGCGTGGCCCCGGCCGCGCCGATGCCGCCGCCGGCCCCGGTGATCACCGCCACGCGGCCGTCCAGCAACGGGCCGGGGCCGTCCACCAGCCCGGCCGGGTCGGCGGTCAGGACGGCAACGGATCGGTGCGGCCGGCGGCGGACCGGAAGGCCGCCACCACCTCTCTGATCCGCTCCTCGGCCGCCCCGGGGTCGTCGGGCAGCGGCACCCGCACCCGGATGTCGGTCAGCCCGGTGGCGACCAGGTCGGGGACGGCCGCCATGCTCCGGTCCAGGTCGGTGGAGCCGTCGTCACGGCGGACCATCGGGAGCACCCCGGTCACCTGCAGGCCGGCCGGGTCCCGGCCGGCGGCGGCGACGGCCTCCTTCATCCGGGCCAGCCCCGCCACCACGTCGGCGGCGTCGTCGCCCCAGGGGATCCAGCCGGCCCCGAACCGGGCCACCCGGCGGACCACCCGGTCGTTGACGGTGCCGCTGACCCACAGCGGCACTCCGCCGGGCTGCACCGGCTTGGGCATGGTGTGGATGCCCTCGAACCGCAGCCCCGGCCCGTCGTAGGCGGCCCGCTGCTCGCGCCACAGCAGTTGGCAGACCTCCAGGGACTGGTCCAGCAGCTTGCCGCGGCCCTCGAACGGCAGGCCGGCGGCCTCGTACTCCTCCCGCTGCCAGCCCACCCCGACCCCCAGGTCGAGCCGGCCCCCGGACAGCACGTCCAGGGTGGCCGTCGACTTGGCCAGGGTGACCGGCCGGCGCAGGGCGGCGATGAGGATGCCGGTGAACAGCCGGATACGGGAGGTGCGGCCGGCGATGACCGACAGCACGGTGAGCGGCTCCAGCCAGTGCCCGTCCGGGCCGGTCGGCTGCACCCCGCCCCGGGTGCCGCCGACCTCCGGGCGGGCGTACTCCTCCAGGCGCTCCCCGAACACCACGTGGTCGGACACCGCCAGCCGGTCGACGCCGGCCCGGTCCATCGTCACGGCCAGGTCCAGCACCGGCTCCCAGCTCGCCGGGGCCTCGGCCGTGAAGGTGGGCAGGTACATCGACAGGTGGGGCGTCGCGGTCACCCCAGCACCCCGGCGTCGCGCAGGGCGGCCACCCGGGCGTCGTCGTAGCCGGCCACCTCCCGGAGGACCTCCTCGGAATGCTGGCCGGCCGCCGGGGCCTTGCCGGGGGCCGGCAGGTCCCCACCTTCGATCTTGACCGGGAAAGCCATCATGTCGGCGTCCACGTCCTCCTTGGGTAGCCACCGCATCCGGTGCCGGAACTGCGGGTCCTCCAAGATGGTCTTGGGGGTGTTCACCGGGGCGATGGGGGTGTTGTGCTCGTTGCCGAACGCTATCCACTCGGCGCTGGACCGTGCCCGGAACACCTCGGTCAGGATGGCCTGCAGCTCCAGGTTGCCGCGGGCGTGGTCCCCGTAGGTGGTGCCCGGCCACCGCTCGAACAGGTCCGTGCGGTCGATGCCGGTGCAGAAGTTCTTCCAGAACGCCTGCTCGCTGGCCATGAACAGGACGTGGCCGTCGGCGGTGGCGTAGATCTGGTATCGGACCCCGCCGCGCATGCCGCCGATGCCCGGGGCGCGGCGCTCGCCGTGGTCGGCGGCGTTGCCGTACACCTCGTCCTCCGGCCGCTCGTACCCCTTCCAGGTCTCGATGCGGTACCAGTCGAAGTAGGCCGCGGCGTCGGACTGGGCCACCTCCATGGCGCAGCCCTGCCCGGTGGACCGGGCCCGGATGACGGCGGCCAGGATGGCCAGGGCGCCGTAGAGGGGGCCGGCGTGGATGCCGACGCTGGTGTGCTCCCCCATCACCGTGTACCCGTGCTCGTCCACCTCGACGGGCACCTGGCCGGCCCAGGTGTCGTAGGCGATGCCGTGGCTGGGCATGTCCCGGTAGGGGCCGGTGGCCCCGTAGCCGGAGATGGAGCAGAACACCAGGGCCGGGTTGGCCTCCCACAGCTTCTCCATGGTCAGCCCCCGCTTGGCCAGCGCCCCCGGCCGCATCGCCTCGATGACCGCGTCGGCCTGCCGCACCAGGTCCAGGTACGCCTGCACCCCCTCGGGCTGCCGCAGGTCCAGCACGATGGACCGCTTGCCCCGGTTGATGTGCAGGGACAGCAGCGAGCTCTCGCTCTTCCGGTCCTGTGACCGGATGATCGGCCAGGTCATCCGCCGGCCGTAGTCCCCGCCGGGCGGCTCCACCTTGATGACGTCGGCCCCCAGGTCGGCCAGCAGGCCGCCCATCTCGGCCGGGCCCAGCATGGAGCTCTCGACCACCCGCACCCCGTCGAGTGGCTTGACGCCCCCCGGGGCGCCGGCAGTTGCGTTCACTGTCGACACGTCGTCCTCCTCGGCACTGGTCTAGGCGGGACCCGGCAACTGGTCGCCGTAGGCCGGCTGCCGGTGGGTACGGAACGGGCACAGCGGGGCGTCCACCAGCAGCGACCGGCGGAACGTGGTGGTCCGCGCCAGGCACCGCGACCACCACCGCGACAGGGTGGGATGGGTGCGGCGGGCCTTCTCGGCCTCGGCCCACTGCTCCCAGGTGGGCACCGCCCACAGCACGACGCACTCGGCGTCGTTGGTCATCAGGGTCTCCCAGGCCCCGGCCAGCTCCCAGCCCAGCTCCCCGTAGGCCGGCGCCGCCTCCTCGCGGACCAGCTCCAGGTAGTCGGCGGACCGGCCGGCGGGCACGGTGACCTCCTCGTGGGCGTACACCTCCCCGGTGACCCCCTCCGCGCACAGCTCGTCGATGGTCCGGGTCCACGGCGCCGGGGCCAGCAGCCGGTCCAGGCCGCCACGCCGAAACGACGCCGCCCGGGCCCACCACTGGGCCAGGTGCGGGTCCTGCATCCCCGGGCCGGACACCTCGTGGCGGAACGAGGCCGCCAGGCCGTCGTAGCCTTCCTCCTCCCAGATGTTCACCACCTCCGGCCACCGGCCGGTGGACCCCAGCACCCCCCACACCCCGTAGCACCGCTGCCCCCGCTCCTCCTGGGCCCGCGGGCTGAAGTTGGCGGTCATGTGGTGCATGTAGTCGGCCCGGCCGTGGCCGATGATGTCGATGTGCTCGTGGATGTAGATCTTGTCGTTCACGGGCGTACCGCCCGGGCGTCGTTCACGGGCCGATGACCCCGGCTCGGCGCAGGTCGGCCAGCGCGGCGGGGTCCAGTCCCAGCAGGCCGCCGAGGACGTCGTCGGTGTGCTCGCCGAGGAACGGCAGCGGTCGGTCGGGCCCCTCGACCATCTTGGTCATCTTGATCGGGTTGCCGGCGACGAGCACCGGCTCGTCGACGCCGTCGGTCCGCGGGATCTCGACGACCATCCGGCGCAGGTCGACGTGCTCGTCGTCGGGCACCTGGGAGCCGGCGTAGCACGGGCCGGCCGGGATGCCGGCCTCGGCGAGGGCGCGGGCGGCGTCGAGGTTGGACAGGCTCTTCGACCAATCCTCGAGCGCGGGCCGGACGATCGGTTCGTAGGCGTCCGGCCACCGGCCGTCGGTGAACTCGTCCCGCCCGATCCAGTCGGGGCGGCCGAGCAGGTCGGCCAGCCGCTCGAGCTGGTGCGGGCGGGCGATCTGCAGCATGACGAAGCCGTCACCGGCGCGGAACGAGCCGGCGATCACCGGGATGCGGCGCGGCTCGTCGGGGTCCCCGCGGACCCCCATCGACCAGTAGTTGTACGCCAGGTCGATCAGGGACAGCATCGAGTCGTAGATGGCGACGTCGACGAACTGGCCCTCGCCGGTGACGTCGCGGTGCCGGAGGGCGGCGAGCAGGCCGATGACGGCGTAGAGCCCGGTGCCGGTGTCACCGGTGCCGCCGAGCGGGTTGATGACCGGGTCCTGGTGGGGCCGCCGGGAGAGCTCGTACATCCCGGTCATCGCCTCGGCGACGCAGGCGTACGCCGGCCACGTGGCGTACGGCGACGGGTCCAGCGTGCCGAACCCGGAGACCGACAGGTAGATCAGCCGGGGGTGGTACAGGTCGTCGTAGCCGAGGCCGAACTTCTCCGCCCGGCCCGGGCCGAGGTTCTCGCAGACGACGTCGACCTCGGCCGCCAGGTCGACGACGAGCCGGCGGCCGGGGTCGGTGGTGTAGTCGACGGCGACGCTCCGCTTGTTCAGGTTGTTCCGGACGAACGTCGCGCCGACCGCCTCGCCGTTCTCCCGCACCATCGCCGGCTTCGACGCCCGGGCGGCGTCGCCACGCCCGGCCGGCTCGACCTTGATGACGTCCGCGCCCAGGCGGGCCAGGAGCTGGGTGGCGAACGGCAGCGCCTGCATCTGCTCCAGCGCCAGGATCCGGACGCCGTCCAGCGGCCGGCCCCAGCGGGCGGCCTCCTGGTTGTGGCTCTCCCCCAGCTTCACCGGTTGCTCCTCGACCGTCGGTCGATCAGGCCGTCGGGCACCGTCAGTCGAGCACCGCCGCGGCCACCCGCTCCTCCAGCGCGGCGGTGTCCCACCAGTTGAGCTGCTGCTGCTTGGCCCGCCGGAAGTAGAGCTGGATGTCGAACTCCAGGGTGAACCCGATCCCGCCGAACACCTGCTGGGCCATGGCGGTGACGTCACGGAAGGTCTGGCAGGCGAAGAGCTTGGCCATCGGCGCCAGCCGGTCGACCGGCCGCCCGCTGGCCCCGGCCCAGGCCGCCTCGTGCACGAGCTGCTCGGCCCCGTCGACCGCGGTGACCGCGTCGGCCAGGTAGTGGGCGATGGCCTGGAAGGCGCCGAGCGGCTTGTCGAACTGCTTGCGGTCCTTGGCGTACTGGACGGTGATCTCCAGGGCGTAGCGGGCGCCCCCGATGGCCTGGGCGGCCAGCAGCACCAGCCGGTCGGTCAGCACCTGCTCCCAGGTCGCCCAGCCCGATCCGCCGGGGCCGGTGGGATCAGGGCCGATGCGGTCGGCGGCCGCGCCGTCCAGCACCACGTCGTACTGGGTGTCGGAGGCGATGGAGAACCGCTGGGTGAGGGTGGCACCGGCCGCGGCCGGGTCCACCAGGAAGAGGTCGACGTCGGTCGGCCGGTCGCCGGTCCGGGCCAGGACGACCAGGCGGTCGGCCGCGGCCGCGAACGCGACGTGCCGCTTCACCCCGCTGATCGAGAAGCCCTCGCCGGCCGGCACGGCCCGCGCCTGCACGCCACGCGGGCCGAACCCGCTCTCCGGCTCGAGCCAGGCCGGGACGAGGACGGCGTCGCCGGAGACGATCCGCGGCAGCCAGGCGTCCTTCTGCGCGGCGCTGCCGGCCGCGGCCAGGACGCCGCCCGACAGCACGGCGCTGACGAAGTGCGGGGTCGGCGCCAGCGCCCGGCCGAGCTCCTGGTAGAGCGCCACGCCCTCCACCAGCGTCATGCCCGATCCGCCCCACTCCTCGGGCAGCAGCAGGCCGATCAGGTCGAGCTCCCCCATCTGCCGCCACAGCTCGGGCGGGTAGCCGACGGGGTCGTCCTCCATCTGGCGGACGACCGACAGCGGGCAGTGCTTCGCCAGCACGTCCCGCACGGTCTCGCGCAGCATCTCCTGTTCGGGACTGAAGTCCAGGTCCAGCACGGGTCAGGTCACCTCCGGTCGCAGGTTCGCCATGTCACGGGCACAAGCTCAGGGTCGCCACTGGTCACCCCGGCGGGCCCAGGGGTTGTCGTCGGTCGCCCGTGGCACGGCGACACGAGCGCTGCAGGTCGTCTTGACGTCGCCGTCCACCGCCAGCTCGATGGCCACCGCCACCCACCCGCAACCGGCGTCGTCCACCTCGGTCCCTTCGACCGTGCCGGCGAGCACCATCGTGTCCCCCGGGAACACCGAGCCCTTCATCCGGAAGGTCACCTTGCCCAGGCGGCCATGGGGCCCGGTCCAGTCGGTCAGGTACCGCTCGAACCACGCCGCCTGGTTGGGGGTGTTGAGGAAGATGTCGCGGGTGCCGTTGCGCTCGACGGCGAAGTCCTTGTCGTGGTGCATCGGTCGCCAGTCCCGGCTGGCCAGCGCGCCGAGCACCACCGTCGTGGCGGTGACGTCGTAGCGCAGCTCGGGCAGCGCGTCGCCGACGGCCACGTCGCCCAGGAGGAGCCGGGGGGCGGTCACGAGCCCCTCCGGTAGCCGAAGCCGGTGTAGGACTCCACCCCGACGAGTTGGTCGTCCTGGTTGTGGTAGACGACGTCGATCACCCAGAACCGGCCGGTGCCCAGCTTGGTCGTCTTCTCCTCGGTGACCGAGCGCAGCACCTGGTGGGTCCGGAGCCGGTCCCCCGGTCGGACCGGGTCGTAGAAGGTGATGGTGTTGTCGGTCATGACCGCCTCGGGCAACCCCAAGCGCGCCTTGAGGTCGAAGTGCACCTGCAGGGCCAGCGCCTCCTCGGTCCGCCCGGGCGCCCACCAGTGGGGCCGGAACCACACCGACAGCATGGTGGGCGGGGCGATCGGCCCACCGGTGATCTCCTGCGCGACGTCGTCGTCCCAGAAGAGCGGGTTGCCGTTCTCCACCGACGCACAGGTCGTCCAGATGTAGCCCCGCTCGACCGGGAACTCGCCGGTCGTCGGGTACTGCTCGACGCCGATCAGCTCCTGCACCTCCGACAGGATGCTCACGCGATCGCTCCTTTCGCTCGCCAGTCGGCCACGGTCGACGGGTCGACACCGGCCACCTTCAACAGCTCCTCCGTGTCGGTCGCCGACGGATCGGGCAGGTGGACCGGCCCGGCGGGACGGCCCATGCCGGCGAGCACCGGTCCGACCTGGCGGAACCGGCCGCGGGTCGGGTGCACGGCCTCCACCACCGCCGCCCGGTGGGCGAACTGCTCGTCGTCGCCCACCTCGGCCACGGCCAGCACCGGCGCCACACAGGTGTCGGCGCCGGCCAGCTCGGCCACCCAGGCGTCCCGGTCGCGGGTGGCGAACGCGGCCCGGAAGTCGGCACGGATCTCGTCCTGCACCTCGTCGTCCATCTGGTGGTCGACCCAGCGGTCGCAGCCGAGCGCCCGGCAGAGGTTGGCGAAGAACTTGTGCTCGATGGCCCCCACCGCCACCCACCGCCCGTCGGCCGCCCGGTAGGTGTCGTAGCAGGCGTAACGGCCGGTCAGGATGTCGTGGCCCGGGCCGGGCTCGGCCCCGGTGGCCAGGTGCTCGTCCACGGCCAGCGACATGAGCCAGAGGACGCCGTCGGCCACCGACACGTCGAGATGGGCGCCTTCGCCGGTGGCCTGGCGACCGGCCAGGGCGGCGGTGACCGCCAGCGCGGCGTGCATCCCGCCGGCGGCCGCGTCGGCGACGGTGGCGCCGGGGATCGGCGGCCCGCCGTCGCCGCGGGGGCCGGTCGTCGCCAGGAACCCCCCGATCCCGAGATAGTCGAGGTCGTGGCCGGCCCAGCCGGCCCGGGGGCCGGTCTGGCCGTAGCCGCTGGTCGAGCAGTAGACGACGGCCGGGTTGACCGCCCGCACCGCCTGGTAGCCGACGCCCAGCCGGTCGGCGACGCCCGGCCGGAAGCTCTCCACGACGACGTCGGCGTCGGCGGCCAGGGCCAGGAAGGCCCGGCGGCCCTCCTCGGCCTTCAGGTCGACGAGCACCCGCCGCATGCCGCGGTGCCCGCTGTAGGCGTAGAAGGCCGGCTCGATCTGGACCGCCCCGGCCGCCGGCACCGGGCCCACCTTCACCACGTCGGCGCCGTAGTCGGCCAGCAGCCGCGTGCAGCGGGCGGCCGGGCCCACGCTGG
Organism: Acidimicrobiales bacterium; assembly: GCA_035547695.1. GTDB lineage: Bacteria > Actinomycetota > Acidimicrobiia > Acidimicrobiales > RAAP-2 > DASZUK01. Next base: position 13,707 of record DASZUK010000023.1, on the reverse strand, counting down.
CCAGGTCGAGCACCGTGGTCCCGGCCAGCGGGCCGGCGTCGACGGAGGAGACAGGGGACGAGGGAACAGGGGGCACGGACGTCCTAGAAGTTCTTCGGCAGCCCGAGCTTGCGGCGGGCGATGATGTTCTTCTGGATCTCCGACGCCCCGCCGCCGATGGTGTCGATCACCGTGTAGCGGTAGGTGGACTCGGCCCGACCCTGCATCGGGGCATCCTCGGTCCTGACCCGGAGCTGGCTGCCCGGCCCACCGATGTCCATGGAGGCGTCGGCCAGGCGGCGGGACAGCTCGGTGGCGAAGAGCTTGTACTCGGACGCCTCGGCCGTCGGCGCGGCGCCGCCCTTGGCCGACTCGAAGACGAACTTGAGGCCCATCACCCGGGCCACCTCGGCCTCGGTCACCAACCGGGCGATCCGTCGACGGACCACCGGATCGTCCTTCAACGGCACCCCGTCGCGAACGGTCGTCTTGACGTACTCGATCAGCAGGTCGAGCCGCTGGGCGATGGGTGAGAAGGTGAACAGGGTGAACCGCTCCAGGTCGAGCGCCTCGGAGATGTACTGGAACCCGTGGTTCAGCTCCCCCACGACGTAGTCGTCGGGGACGAACACGTCGTCCAGGTAGACCTCGTTGGTCCGCTCGTCCCCCATCGTCCAGATGGCGTTGATCGTGATGCCCGGCTGGTCGAGCGGGACCAGGAAGAGGGTGATGCCGTGGTGCTTCGGCGCGTCGGGGTCGGTGCGGGCGCCGACCCAGTACCACTCGGCGAAGTGCGCGGAGGTGGTCCACGTCTTCTGGCCGTTGAGCACCCAGCCGCCGTCCACCTTCGTCGCCTTGAGCTGCATCGAGGCGGCGTCGGACCCGGCGTTCGGCTCGGAGTAGCCGACGGCGAACTCCACCTCGTTGCGGAGGATCTTCGGCAGGAACTCCGCCTTCAGCTTGTCGGTGCCGTGGCGGATGATGGTCTTGCCGATGATCCCGACGCCCTTGCCGATCTGCGGGCCGCCCCGGCCGGCGAGCTGTTCGTTCAGCAGGTACTCGTAGACGCCCTCCCCCTCCCGGCCGCCGTACTCCTTGGGCCAGGTCATCCCCAGCCAGCCCTGCTCCCCCATCTGGGCCATGAACGCACGGCGCTTCGGGGTGTCGACGATCTGCGCCATGTTCTCCCGGGTGACGTCGAAGATGTCGGGGTCGTCGTGGGCGTCCAGGAAGCTCTCCACCTCCTTGACGAAAGCCGCCTGCTCCGGCGAGAACTCGAAGTCCATCCTGCGCTCCTCCGCTGTGGGGCTGACCCTGGTGATGGGGCCCCTGGTGATCGGGTCGGGACCGTCCGGACCATCGGCCGATCTGACGCCCCGTCAGAACCGGGGACATCATAGGGCCGGCGGCTTCGGGGCGCTCGCCCAGGTCAGCCGAGGGTGATCTGGCGGCGGGCGATCCGCCAACGACCACCGGCGTGCCGGATGGTGTCGTGGTAGTGGCCCATGTTGAACAGCGTCGGCGTGGTGGTGGTGTCGCGGAAGAACAGGAAGTAGGAGTCCGCCGTCGCCGTTCCGGTGCCCTCGGTGGGGTCGGCCACCTCCACCGACAGGGTGGTGATGACGTGCCGGGTGGCGCTGCCCGGGCCGGTGACCCCCTCGGAGCGGCGCTGCCGGGCCCCGTCCATGATGTCGGCCACCCCGTACCGGGGTGCACCCGGCATCTCCCAGGCGGCGTCGTCGGTGTACAGCGCCGCGTACTCCTCCAGGTCCCCGTGGTCGGCCACCTGGGCCACCCGGGCCACCAGGTTGCGGATCTCCAGGGTGGCGGCCACCTTCGCCAGGTCGCCGCCGTCCGACTGCCCCATCACCGACCTCCACGCCACCGCTTTGCCGCCCGGTTTTCTGCAGAAGATACAAGTTCTCCCGGCTCACGGGCCACGACGTCGGTGCGACGGCAACTGACGGACCGTCAGACGGCAGCGGGTACCATCACGGCCATGGGACGGACCACCAGTCGAGGGATCGCCGGCCGAGGGGTCACCGGTCGAGGGATCGTGGGCGCGGCCGGGTACGTGCCGCACCACCGCCTCCGCCGGGCGGCGGTGGCCGAGCTGTTCGGGTCCGGCGGCGGCAAGGGCACCCGCAGCGTGGCCGGCCACGACGAGGACACCACCACCATGGGGGTGGAGGCCGCCCGGCTGGCCCTGCGGTCCCGGCCCGGCGTGGCCGCCGACACCCTGTGGTTCGCCACGGCCAGCCCGGCCTACCTGGACAAGACCAACGCCGCCACCATCCACGCCGCGCTGCGGCTGCCGGCGGAGGTGCCGGCCTTCGACTTCGGCGGGGCCCTGCGGTCGGGCACCGGCGCCCTGGCCGCCGCCCTGGCCGGCAGCGGCACCGTGGCGGTGGTGGCCGCCGACCAGCGCGACGGCCTGCCGACCGGCCCGGACGAGTCGTCCGGCGGGGACGGCGCGGCGGCGGTCGTGGTCGGCGACGGGAGCGGTGCGGCCCCGGTGCTGGCCGAGCACCTCGGCGGGGCGTCGGCCACCGACGAGTTCGTGGACCGCTGGCGGACCCCCGGGCAGGCCCGGTCGAGGACCTGGGAGGAGCGGTTCGGTGAGACCCGGTACCTGGCCCTCGGCCGCGACGCCTGGAACCGGGCCCTGAAGGACGCCGGGGTGGACGCGGCCACAGTGGACCGGGTGGCGGTCTCCGGCATGCACCCCCGGGCCGTCAAGGCCCTGGGAGCCAAGCTGGGGGTCGGCGACGGGGCGGTGGTGGACGACCTGTCGGCCACCGTCGGGCAGACCGGGACCGCCCATCCGTTGCTGCTGCTGGCGGCCACCCTGGAGGACGAGGCGGCGCGGGCACGGGCCCAGGCCCAGCCGCAGCCGGAGGCGCAGGCACAGGCGCAGCCGGAGGCAGAGCCGGAGGCAGAGCCGGCGGCGGCCGGCGGCGGGCGGGTGCTGGCCGTGGTGCACCTGGCCGACGGGGCCGACGTGCAGCTCTTCCGCACCACCGCCGACCTGGCCGGATGGACCCCGGCCCGGCCGGTGGCCGAACAGGTGGCCGGCGGGGCCGAGGTGGGGTACGGCAAGTTCCTGTCCTGGCGGGGCATGACCACGGTGGAGCCGCCCCGGCGACCGGAGCCGCAGCGGGTGTCGTCCACGGCGGCCTGGCGGAACGAGGACTGGAAGTTCGGGTTCGTGGGCTCCAGGGACCGGTCCAGCGGGGCCGTGCACCTGCCGCCGGCCCGGGTGTCCATGGCGGGGGGGGCGGTGGACGACATGGACCCGGCACCGATGGCCGACGCCGTCGGCACCGTGGTCACCTTCACCGTCGACCGCATGGCGTACTCCCCGAGCCCGCCCACGGTGTTCGCGGTGGTGGACTTCGACGGCGGCGGCCGGTTCCCGCTGGAGCTCACCGACGTCGACGCCGACGCCCTGGCCACCGGCGACCGGGTGGCCATGACGTTCCGGCGGCTGTTCACCGCCGACGGCATCCACGACTACTTCTGGAAGGCCGTCCCCGTCCGGGGGCTCAGGGCCGACGGCGACGCGAACGGTGACGGCGAAGCGGCGAGCAACGAGGAGGAGGCCTGATGGGATCGCACGGCGTCCGCGACCGGGTGGCCATCGTCGGGATGGGGTGCACCCCGTTCGGGGAGCGCTGGGACAAGAGCCTGGACGACCTCATCGTGGACGCCTCCGTCGACGCCTGGGCGTCGGCCGGGGTGGCCAAGGACGACGTCGACGCGTACTGGCTGGGCACCGCCCAGGGCGGCATGAGCGGCATCACCCTGGCCCGGCCGCTGCAACTGCAGAACAAGCCGGTGACCCGGGTCGAGAACTTCTGCGCCACCGGCTCCGAGGCACTGCGGGCGGCCACCTACGCGGTGGCGTCCGGGGCCTACGACGTGGCCATGGCGGTCGGCGTGGAGAAGGTCAAGGACGGCGGCTACCAGGGCCTCAACGCCGCCCCGCCGCCGAACGACGGGACCGCCCGGACGCTGACGGCGGCGGCCATGTTCTCCATGGTGGCCCCGGCGTACGCCGCCAAGTACGGCGTGGACGACGACGTCATGACCGACGTGCTGGCCACCATCTCGGCCAAGAACCACTACAACGGCGCCCGGAACCCCCGGGCGCAGTTCCGGCGGGAGGTGTCCAAGGAGACCATCTGCGCCTCCCCCCGGGTGGCCGGCCGGCTGGGGGTGTTCGACTGCGCCGGCGTCGCCGACGGGGCGGCGGCCGCCGTGGTGGTCCGGGCGGAGGACGCCCACCGGTACACGGACAAGCCGCTGTACATCAAGGCCCTGTCGTTCGCCGCCGGTAGCGGGTCCGGGCTGATCGACCCGGACTACGACTACACCCACTTCCCCGAGTGCGAGGCCGCCGCCCGCGACGCCTACCAGCAGGCCGGCATCACCGACCCCCGGCACCAGCTCGCCCTGGCCGAGGTGCACGACTGCTTCACCCCGACCGAGCTGGTGCTGATGGAGGACCTGGGGTTCGCCGAGCGGGGCACCGCCTGGAAGGAGGTGCTGGCCGGCTCCTTCGCCCTGGACGGCGACCTGCCGGTCAACCCCGACGGCGGCCTCAAGAGCTTCGGCCACCCCGTCGGGGCGTCGGGGCTGCGGATGATGTTCGAGGCCTGGCTGCAGCTCCGCGGCGAGGCCCCCGAGGAACGCAGGGTCCGCAACGACCGGACCCTGGCCCTCACCCACAACCTCGGCGGCTATCCCGGCGAGATGGTGTCGTTCGTCTCCGTGGTCGGCTCCCGGCTGGGCTGAGGCCGCCAGGGAAGGGTCAGCCGGTGAGCCCCCGGGCCTGCTCCCGGAGGGCCACCTTCTGCACCTTGCCGCTGGCGTTCACCGGCAGGGCGTCCACCGGCACCACGTACCGGGGCACCTTGTAGTTGGCCATCTGCTGCCGGCACCACCCGACGACCTCGTCGGGGTCCACCGTCCGGCCGGGGCGGGGGACGACGAAGGCGGCGCCGACCTCGCCCAGCCGGGCGTCCGGGGCGGCCACCACGGCGACCTGGGCGATGTCGTCCCGGCGCAGCAGCACCCGCTCGACCTCGGCCGGGGCGACGTTGAACCCGCCGACCATCAGCAGGTCCTTCTTGCGGTCCACCAGCCGGAGGTGGCCGTCGGGGCCCAGCCAGCCGATGTCGCCGGTGCGCAGCCACCCGTCCACGACGGCGTCGGCGGTGGCGTCGGGGTCCCCGAAGTAGCCCTCGGTGACGTTGAAGCCCCGGACCCAGACCTCCCCGACGTCGCCGGCCGGGACGTCGGCGCCGTGGTCGTCCACCACCCGCAGCTCCAGGCCGTCCAGGGGGGCGCCGACGGTCTCGGCGATGGTCTGGGTCGGGTCGTCGCCGTAGCAGACGGTGGCGGTGCCGTGGGTCTCGGTCAGCCCGTAGGCGGTGACCACCGACTCCAGCCGCAGCTCGGTCCGCATCCGTTGGACCAGCTCCACCGGCACCGTGGCGGCCCCGGTCACCGACAGCCGGAGGCTGCCGATGTCGAACCGGTCGACGTCGGGGTGGCTGAGGATGGACTGGAACACCGACGGCGGCCCGGGCAGGAACGTGATCTTCTCGTCCGCCACCATCCGCAGCACCGACGGGACGTCGAACACGGCGTGCGGGACCAGGGTGGCGCCCTTCAGGAAGGCGGCCAGCACCCCGGACTTGAGCCCGGAGGTGTGGAAGAACGGGTACACGATCAGCTCCCGGTCGCCGGCCCGCAGCCCGACGCGGTCGGCCCACTGGCTGTAGGTGGCGATGCTGGCCCCGTGGGTCAGCCGGGCCCCCTTGGGCTTCCCGGTGGTGCCGGAGGTGAAGATGACGTCGCTGACGCCGCCGCCGGTCAGCGCCGCCTCCCGCTCGGCCACCGCCTCCGGCCGGACCGTCTCGGCACCGGCCAGGAAGTCGGCTCCGGAGGTGGCGCCTGCCGGGACGGGGCCGGACACCACCACGACGTCGCGCAGGTCCCCGACGTCGTGCCCGTCCAGCAGGGCGACGTAGTCGGTGTCCAGGAAGTCGGTGACGGTCAGCAGCAGCCGGACACCGGCCTGCCGCAGGATGTAGGCCGCCTCGTCCCCCTTGAACCGGGTGTTGATCGGCACCAGCACCGCCCCGGCGGCGTAGACGGCGAAGGACAGCAGGATCCACTCCAGCCCGTTCGGGGCCCAGATCGACACCCGGTCGCCGGGGGCCACGCCCGACGCCACCAGCGCCCGTGCCCGGCGCTCCACCAGGGACTCGACCTGGGCGAAGGTCGGCCGGTCCGATCCGTCGACCACCGCCTCCAGGTCCCCGAACAGGCGGGCCGCCCGGTGGACCACGGCCGGGAGGGTCTCCTCGGTGGTCACGGCTGCACTATAGAAGGGCTGCGCTATACAAGATAGATAGAGAAGACCGTTGCCCGAGGAGCACCGTAACTAGTATCCTGGTTAGGTGAGCTCTGGTACGGGAGCGACCGGTGCAGGGATGGCGGGTCCAGGGGTGGCGGGGGGTCCAGGGGCAGCCGGTGGAGCGGCGGTCGGTGGTGAGACGGTCGGTGGAGAGGCGGCGCAGGCGCTGGTCGCCCGGTTCCGGCACATGGTGGAGGGCGACGGCGGCTCCCTGCGGGTCCTCGGCGTCGATGGGCCGGTCATCACCGTCGGCTACCGCCCGGGGTCCGACCGGACCTGCGAGGGGGACGCCTGCGTGCTGCCGGAGGCGGAGCTGCAGCAGATGATGGCCGAGACCCTGGCCCGGCGGGACCGGTCCCTCCGGGTGGAGGTGACCCGGGTGGAGGAGGACCGGTGATGGCCACCCTGACGATCGTCAACCCGGTGGCGGAGCCGCAGGCGCACCAGGAGGACGCCGAACGGCACGCCCCGGCCCGGCGGGTGGAGGGCCTGGACGGCCGGACGGTGGCGCTGTACTGGAACGGCAAGCAGAACGGGCTGCACGCGCTGGCCCGGGTCAAAGAGCACCTGGCGAAGGAGTACGAAGGGGTCCGGTTCATCGAGATGACCGGGGAGCTGGGGGGCACCAACCGGTACCTGTCCGCCGCCCAACTGGACCGGCTGGCGGCGGAGGCGGACGCCGCGGTGTGCACGTCGGCGGACTGCGGCAGTTGCACGTCGTGGCTGATGCGGGACCTGTGCGAGCTGGAGCGCCGCGGGGTGCCGGCGGTGGGGTTCACCGCGGCGATCTTCGCCCAGGACGCGAAGTTCAGCACTCAGACCTTCGGGGTGCCGGAGGCCTGCCCGGTGGTGGTGCCGGAGTGCTTCTCCAACAAGACGGCGGCGGAGATCGCGGAGATGGTGGACGACGCCATGGCCGACGTGGTGGCCGGGCTGACGGTGGACCGGGTGCTGCAGGACGACCTGCCCCGGTTCGACCGGATGACGCTGGAGCCGGCGGCGGAGCTGGTGTTCACGGGAGCCGACCTCATGGAGGCCTTCGACGCGCTGCAGGCCGGGTTCGTCGAGAACGGGTGGAGCGACGGGCTGCCGCTGGTGCCGCCGACGCACCGCAAGGTGGAGGCCATGATCGCCGCGTCGGGGCGGGACGGCGACGAGGTGGTCGGGCTGTTCGCCCCCGGCTTCGGGGTGGGGACGGTCCGCAAGGTCGCCGCCAACGCGGTCATGGCGGGCTGCCGTCCGGAGGCCATGCCGGTGGTGCTGGCGGTCATGGACTGCATCCTGGAGCCGTCCATCGGGTTGCGGACCTGGGCGATGTCCACCGGGCCGCAGGCCCCGATGGTCCTGGTGTCCGGACCGGTGGCCGACGAGATCGGGATGAACCGGGGCATCTGCGCCCTGGGGCCGGGGTCCATCTCCCAGGTCAACGTGGCCATCGGCCGGGCGCTGCGGCTGGTCATGATGAACGTGGGGCTGTCGTACCCGGGGATCACGGACATGGACACCATCGGCACCCCGGCCAAGTTCTCGTTCTGCGTCGCCGAGAACGAGGCCAGGACGCCGTGGGACCCGTGGCGGGTGCAGCAGGGCTTCGGGGCGGAGGAGTCCACGGTGACGGTCAACGTCCCCTACGGCATGACGGAACTGTTCGACTTCCAGAACGCGGAGCCGGAGGGGTTGATCGAGACGTGGGCGACGTTGACCACCCAGACCTGCGGGACCCCGTCGGCCGGCGCCTGGCTGATCAAGCGGGACGCCCCCCTGGAGGCGGGGTACCCGTTCCACGGCACGTTCGCCAACATGGTGCTGCTGGCCCCGGACCACGCCGCGGTGTTCGGCGCGGCCGGCTGGACCCCGGCGGACATCCGGACAGCCATCCACCGGCAGACCAAGATCAGCTTCCGGAAGCTGATGCTGAACCAGTCCTACGATGCCTTCCGTGCCTCCCACCCCGAGCTGCTGTGGCTGCTGGACGACCCGGACACGCTGGTGACGGTCAACCCGTCGCCGGAGTGCTTCGAGCTCTTCGTCGTCGGGGCCTCCGCCGGCCGCAGCCAGTTCTGCTTCGGCGGCACCAACTCGGTCACCAAGCCGGTCCGGCACCCCTGACCGGCCGGCCATGACCGCCGGACCCGGAGGGTGGACCCCGACCGGCGGCACCGGGCCGGTGCGGCGGGGGACGGCGGCGACGGAGGGCACAACCCGGCGGCGGACGCCGGGGTCTGGCGGCAAGGTGAAGGCGGCCCTGCGGCTGGCCCAGGACATCGTGGCCACCATGTACGACCGCCGGATGCGGCCCGGGGACCGGTACCTGTCGGAGGCCGACGCCCTGCAGCGGCACCAGGTGGCCCGGGGCACCTACCGGGAGGCGCTGCGGTTCCTGGAGATCCAGGGGGTGGTGGACGTCCGGGCCGGGCCGGGCGGGGGGCCGGAGATCCGGCGGCCCGGCTGGGGGCAACTGGCGTCCACCATCGCCCTGCTGCTGCAGTTCTCGGACACCCCCCTCCGGGAGGTGCTGGAGGCCCGGACGGCCCTCGAACCCGGGGTGGCCCGGGCGGTGGCCATGGCGGCCACCGACGACGACGTGGCCGCCATGGCCGCCGACCTGGACGCCGTGGAGGCCGGCATCGGGGACTACCGCACGTTCGCCGCGGCGTACCTGTCCTATTGGGACCACTTCGCCGCCGGCACCCACAACGGGTTCCTGCGGGTGCTGTCCCCGGCGCTGCGGGCCATCGTGAACAGCGCGGGGTTCATCCCCAACGAGCCGTACCGGGTGGCCGTGCTGGGCCGACTGCGCACCGTCCACGCCGCCGTGGCCCGGCACGACCCGGACGCCGCGGCGGCGGCCATGACGGAGCTGGAGCTCGACTTCTACGACCGGCTCACCACCGGGTACCCGGGCCAGGTGGACCGGGTGGTGGCGTGGAGCCATCTGGACCTGGACCCCTGACATGCCCGTTCGGGCGGCCCGCGCCCTCTACCATGCCCCGATGGCCGACGATGCCGATGGCGGGGCCGACGGGAGGGCCGACCGGGGGGTGTCGAAAGCCGGGGCCAGGTCGTTCGGGGGGACCCGGCGGGGGGAGCAACTGCGGCAGCCCCGGCTGGCCGAGCTGGTGGCCGGGGCCCTGCGCAACGAGATCCTGTCGGGCAACCTGACGGACGGCGACAGCCTGCCGCGACAGGAGGACCTCCTCGACGACTTCGGGGTCAGCCCCCCGGCGGTCCGCGAGGCGCTGCGCATCCTGGAGACCGAGGGGCTGATCCGGGTCCGTCGGGGCAACGTCGGCGGGGCGGTGGTGAAGGCGCCCAGCGCGGGCGGGGTGGCCTACATGGTGGGGTTGGTGCTGCAGTCCTGGCAGACCCCGCTGGCGGACGTCGGCCGGGCCCTCGGTGAGGTGGAGCCGGTGTGCGCCGCCCTGTGCGCCCGGAGCCGGGACCGGTACCAGACGGTGGTGCCGGTGCTGCGGGACCTGGTGGAGGAACAGGGCCGGGTCATCGAGGACACCGTCGCCTTCAACCAGGCCAGCCGGCGGTTCCACGAGGCGCTGGTGGCCAACTGCGGCAGCGACACCCTCAAGGTGGTGGTGGGGGCCCTGGAGGCGGTGTGGTCCAGCCACGAGCACCGGGTGTACGAGCTGGGTCCGGAGCCGGACATGGAGGTCCGCCGGGCGGCGTTGCGGGCCCACGAGAAGCTGGTGGACGCCATCGAGGCCGGCGACGAGGCCGCGGCGGCGGCCCGGGCCCGGAGCCACCTGGAGGCGACGCAGAGCTACACCATGGCCCGGAAGGGCGAGAGCGGGGTGTCGGCCGACCTGGTGCGGAACCCGGCGAGCACGGCGGGCGACTGAACCGTTAAAGTTATATAGTATTGAAGGTATGGAGACGGCAGGTCGGGGGGAGGTGAACCTGGCCGGCGTCCTCATGGACCATCCGGCGGCGGACGCCGACGGGCTGCTGTTCACCGTGGACACCACCACCACGGCCGGCCAGGCCCGCGCCATGGCGGCCGAGGTGGCCGGCACCCTGCGGCGAGCCGGCGTCGGGCCGGGCCGGGCCGTGGCGGTCCGGCTGCCCAACGGGCCCGACGCCGTCTGCGCCATGGCCGGCATCTGGCTGGCCGGGGCGGTGTTCGTCCCCGTCAACCCCCGTGCGGCGGCGGTGGAGCAGCGGCACATGCTGGAGGCCACCGGCGCCGTCGGCCTCATCGACCCCGACGGGTTCCGTATCGTCACCGACGGCGACGCCGACGCCGAAGCCGATGGCGACGCCGCCGATGGCGACGCCGCGGGCGACGACGGCCGCTACCCGGACGGCAGCGCCTTCGTGCTGTGGACGTCGGGCACCACCGGGCCGCCGAAGCCGATCGTGCACACCCACCAGGCCTACCTGGAGATGATCGACCGGGTGCTGCACACCCTGCGGCCGGCCGGCCGCCGGCGTTCCGGACGGCCGCCGACCCCCAACCTCATCCCGACCTCGCTGGCCCTCAACTCCGGCATCTACAACGCCATCTTCGGCCTCCGGGCCGGGGCCGCCCTGGTGATCATGGCCGGGTTCGACCCGCAGACGTTCGCCGTGCTGGTCCGACGGCACGGGATCCGGTCCACGGTGCTGCCACCGGCGTCCCTGGTGGCGCTGGCCGACGCCGACGACGTCACCGACCTGGCCCCGCTGCGGTACGTCCGCAGCATCACCGCCCCGCTGTCCGCGCTGCAGGGCCGGCGGTTCGCCGACAAGTTCGGGGTGGCCGTCCTCAACAGCTATGGCCAGGCCGAGCTGGGGGAGGTCGTCGGCTGGACCGCGGCCGACGCCCGGGCCCATCCGGAGAAGCTGGGGGCGGCGGGCCGTCCGCACTCCGGGGTGGACCTGAAGGTGGTGGACGACGACGGCGTGGCGGTGCCGACCGGTGCCGTCGGCCGGCTGCTGGTCCGACCCGGGCGGATGGCGGCCGGCTACGCCGGGGGCGGCGACCTCGGTGACCGGTTGGACGCGGAGGGGTACCTCGACACCGGGGACCTGGCCCGGCTGGACGTCGACGGGTTCGTCTGGATCGAGGGCCGCGGCGGCGACCTGATCAACCGCGGCGGCAACAAGGTGTTCCCGGAGCAGGTCGAAGAGGTGCTGCGGCTGTCCCCCGCCGTGGCCGACGCCGCCGTGGTGCCCGCGGCCAACGACCGGCTGGGGGAGGTGCCGGTGGCCCTGGTGGTGCCCCGTGACGGCGCCACCGTCGATCCGGCCGGGTTGGAACGGCTGTGCCGGCGGCACCTGTCCCCCTACAAGGTGCCGGTGTCCTTCGTGGCGGTGCCGCAGGTGGCCCGCAACGAGGCCGGCAAGCTGCTCCGGGCCCAGTTGGCCGGGGCCCTGGCCGCCGGCCGCTTCGGCCCGGCCGGCCACACCACCTAGCCGCCGGGCGACAGGCTCAGGACGGGCGCGGCAAGCTGGTGGCCGGCCATGGAGCCGTAGAACTGGGCGTCGCCGAAGGCGAAGACGCCGCCGTCGGCGGCGACCAGCCAGTAGCCGCCGGCGCCGGTGGTCACGGTCATCCCCACGACGGGCGCCGCCAGCGGCGCGCCACCCATGGACCCGTAGAAGGGAGCGTCGCCGTAGGCGAAGACGCCGCCGTCGGCGGCGACCAGCCAGTAGCCGCTACCGTCGGCGGTGGGTGCGATGCCGACGATCGGACCGGCATTCGTCGATCCCGCTCTCGATCCGTCGAACTGGGCGTCGCCGAAGGCGAAGACGCCGCCGTCGGCGGCGACCAGCCAGTACCCGTTGCCGTCGGGGGTGGGAGCGAACCCGACGATCGGCGCCGACAGCACCTGTCCGCCCATGGAACCGTAGAACGGGGCGTCACCGAAGGCGAAGACGCCGCCGTCCGAGCCGACCTGCCAGTAGCCCCTGCCGTCGGGGGTGGTGGCCACACCGACGATCTGTCCCCTGGTCGAGCCGTAGTCCGTCGCCCCACCGAACGTGTACACCCCCCCGTCGGCGCCCCACAGGGTGTAGCCGGGGCCTGGAGGGGCCTCCGCCGACGGCACCGTGAACACGGTGCCCACCAGTTGGGACAGGTTCGGGGTGGTTGTGGCGGTGATCGTCACCGTCACGCACCCGGCCAGGCCCTGGGGAGCCGTTTGATCCGACACCGGCTGGTTCTGCTGTGCGGTCGGGTTCCACCATTCGACCGACGTCCCGATCTTGACGCCGCAGACGGTGAAGACGACCGAGGTGAACCCGTTGCCTGGCGAGATCGACACGTCGTAGTAAGCGCCGCCCGCCGTCAGGGCGCCGATCGGTGCGGTCGGGTAACGAGCGACCGTGACGGTTCCCGTCCCGGTCGCCGTGGCCGTCAGCGACCCCACTGTGCCCGGCGTACCCAACGACGCCGTCGCCGTCCCCGAAGGGGAGGTGCTGGTTGCGCCGTTCGCCGCCGAAGGGAGCTGCGACACCGGCACCACCTGGTTCGACGCGGCCGACGGCGCACCCGGACCGGCCGACGTCGTCGCCGTCACGGTGAAGCTGTAGAGATCACCGGCCACAAGGCCCAGGACCGTTGCCGATCGAGCGGCCGCCCCGACCGTCGTCGCAGGGCCGCCGGACCCGGCAGTCACATCGGTCGGCACAACCGAATAGCTGGTGACCGGGCTCCCTCCGGTTGTCGTCGGTGGTCCCCACGAGACGACCGCCCCGTTCGCCAGGCCGGGGTCCGAAGGAACCACGGCCGTGACGTCCAGAGGCGCGCCCGCGGGGACGGCGACGACGACGACCGGCGACGTCGTGGCACCGACCAGCCCGGAAGCCGTGACGGCCAGGACGTAGCTCCCGGCCTGGTCGGGGGCGAGGCCGCCGAAGGTGGCCACCCCGGCGGTGGCCGTGACGGTGGTTGTCCCGAGCAGGGTGGCCGAGCCGGGGTTGGCTGTGAGGGCCACGGTCACGGTGGCTGACGATGTCGTCACGGTGTTGCCGTAGGCGTCCTTGATCTTTGCGGTGATCCCGAAGGGTGTGCCGGCCGTCACGGTGGTGGGCGGTTGGGCGGTGACCACCACTTTGGCGGCACCGGCGTGGGTGACGGCCACTGTCCCCGAGGTGCCGGTGATCGAGCCGGTGGTGGTGTCGGTGGCCGTGACCGTCTGTGTGCCGGCGGTCTTGAAGGTGACCGGCTCGGTCACTGCCCCGTGGTCACCGGCGGTGAAGGTGACGTCGCCGGGCAGTGCTGCCTGGGGGTCGGTCGAGGTGAAGTGGACGGTGCCGATGTAGCCGGTGGCCGTGTTGCCGTAGGCGTCGGTGGCGGTGACCGT
>DASZUK010000022.1:0-51433 GCA_035547695.1 Acidimicrobiales bacterium | reverse complement strand
GGTCTCGGACCGCTGCGCCTTCTTCCTGGCCGAGGAGAACGAACCGGGCTACGTGGTCGAGCAGGGGTCCACCGCCAAGATGTTCGAGGACCCCGACGACCCCCGCACCCTCGACTACGTCCAGGGGCGGTTCGGGTGAGGGGCCTGCGTGTCGCTGCGGCAGTGGCACTCGCTGCGGCAGCAGGCGTGGTGTCGGGGGTGGTCGGGGCGTCGACATCGCTGGCGACGGTGACCGGCCAGGGGTCGACCTACGCGTCGCTGGCCTTCACAACATGGACCAAGAGCGCCCAGGTGGAGGACGGGCTGAACGTCAACTACACCCCCACGGGCTCGCCGGCCGGGCTGAGCGCCTACCAGCAGACAACGGCCGACTTCGCCGGGACCGAGGCGGAGTACTCGGAGTACTACGCGTCGGTGGGCCCGGGGATCACACCGAACGCCCGGGTCCCGCGGGGGTTCGCGTACACCCCGGACGTGGCCGGGGCCATCGCCATCATGTACCACGTCCAGGACCGGGCCGGGCGGACAGTGAACTACCTGCACCTGTCGCCGACGACCATCGCCAAGATCTTCATGGGCGCCATCAGGACATGGACAAATCCGACAATCAGCAAGGACAACAAGGGCCTGGTCCTCCCGCACGAGCCCATCACCCTCGACTTGCGGTCCGGCCAGTCGGGGACCACCGCCCTGTTCTACGACTGGGTCAAGCACACCGACCCGTCCGACTTCGCCAACTGGGCGGCGTTGAACTGCTTCCCGCAGGCTGCCCGGGTCTGGGACGTGACCGACGGCTGCAAGAGCTTCGGCAACGGTGCCGGGTACAACAGCCTTGGCAGCTCGGACCTCCAGGCCCAGGCCATCGCCAGCACCAGCGGGCTCTGGTCGATCGGGTACGACGAGTTCGGCTACGCCTACGTGTACCACGACAACGTGGCCTGGGTGGAGAACGCCTCGGGCAACTGGACCCAGCCCTACGCCAAGAACATCGCCGCGGCCCTGACCGCGGCCGTCCTGTCGCCCGACACCTCGCAGACACTGGTCGGCGTCTACTCCAACCCCACACCGGCGGCCTACCCGATGTCGGCGTACTCCTACCTCCTCTACCAGTGCGCTCCGACCCCCACACGGCCGACCTGCAAGGGCTCGTACGCCAACCCGGGGATCACCAACACCATGGCCAGGTTCATGCGGTTCGTCGCCTGCACAGGCCAGGTCAAGATGGCCCAGATCGGCTACTCGCCGCTGCCCAAGCAGTTGTCGCAGTTCCTGGCCAACGCCGTCGGGTACATGACCGGGCAGCCGGCGGAGACCCTGACCGCGGCCAACTGCGCCAACCCGCAGATGAACGGCAACCTCGGGGTGGGGGCGACACCGCCGCCCGACCCGACCCTCGGGGTCACCTCGGAAGGGGGCGGCCCGGGGGGAGGGGGCGGGACCTCCGGCAGTGGCTCCTCTACCGGGGGCTCCTCGGCCGGAACGGGGACGAGCGGTAGCCAACCGGGCCAGTCTGCCGCCGGCGGCAACGGACGGTCGGGTTCTGGCGGGACGGGCGGCACGGGGACCACAGCCGGGACGGGCCAGGGCGGCGACGGGGCCGGCACCGGGCCCGGCGATGGCACCGCCACCGGCCCGACGACCATCGGCCCGGCCGCGGTGGGGACGAAGAGCGCGGGCGTCCAGGCAGTCGGCGGCGGCTCGTCGTCGTGGTTGACGACACACCCGGTCGACTACCCGGGCCCGGCATCCGACGCTGCCGCGGCGCCGTGGCCGCTGCTGCTCCTGGTCCTCGTCCTCCTTGTGCCGGTGGCCTGGCTCGTCGCCGGCCCCGGGGCGACGCGCCGGCGGAAGCGGCGGCCGGAGCCGACCGGGAACGGGCCGGGACGGATGCCGTGAACGGATTCGTGAACGACACGCGGCCCGATCTCGGTGTGGTCACCCAGCCAACAGGAAGCAGCCCGCTCCAGTTCGCGAACACGACATATTGGTGTAAATAACGACCATTTTCCTTCGGTTTTTCTGATAAAAGTCCCTTGACTAATTGTGGCGTTGGGTAGAAATTTACATATGTCGACATGACTTCGGACCACGTCCCGCGTGCGAAGGAGCCGGCCGGCATCGAGCAGCACCAAGTCCCAACGCGAAAGGAAACGAAAGTGAAGAAGCGAACATTGAAGCGGCTCTGGGGAGGCGCCCTCGCCGGCGCCATCGCCGTCGGCGGTGGCGGCGGGGCGCTCGCCCTGGGGGCCACGCCGGCCGGCGCCAGCAACGCGCAGGTGTCCATCGCCGGGTCGTTCACGACCTTCTACATGATGCACGCCCTGTTCCCGACGACCATCAACGACCTGTACCCGGGCGGCATCGGGACGATCGTCGCGACATCGACATTCTGTACAGGCGGGGTGACCTACACCACGGGCTCACCGGCGCCGAACGGGTCGACCCAGGGGAAAACCGCCCTGCACGCCGAGGAGACGGCCCGGACCACCACGGCCACACCGACACACCCGACCGACCCGACCAAGGCCATCGTCCACACAGACAAGGGCTGCATCGACTTCAGCCGGTCGTCGTCGCCGCCGAAGTTCTCGGCGGGGACAGTGCCGTTCACAACCAGCCACACAAGCACCACCTTCGACTACTACGCCTACGCTCTCGACGGCGTGGTGCCGATGGTGGGCTCGGCCTCGGGCGCCAAGCTGACACAGGCGACACCGACAACAACAGGAAACGCCACGCTGACGGTGGCCGACCTGCGGAACATCTACCACTGCGCAATCACCAACTGGTCCACATTGGGTGGCGCAACAGCGCCGATCATCCGCTTCTGGCCGCAGTCGGGGTCCGGCACCCGAGACGTCTACAAGGACATCCTGGGCTTCACACCGGCCGTCACAGCGACAAAGGGCGCATGCCTCACTCCCGCCATCACACACTTCACACACGTGACAATCGGTGGGACGCATTTCACAAATGTGCCGAACGAGGAGAACACAGAGTCCGGCATCATCTACCAGGCGAGCATCACGCCGATGGCAACCCCTATTAGCGATGCCATCTACATCTACTCGTCCGGCAAGTTCACCCAGCAGTGGAACGACACCGCCCACTACAAGGCCACCGGGGTCAACACCGTCAACGGAGCGGCCATCGGCAACTTCGAGCGGACAACAACCACAACAGGCAACCGACTGCTGTTGGCCAACATGCGGAACACCACAACGGGGCTGTCGACAACCTTCGTCAACTACACAACAACGACAAGGACCTACTCCGTGAACACGGGCGTCGTGAACCAGACGAACGAGTGGTACTCGCACATGCCGGCGTCCAACTCGGCGGCCACAGCCTCCGCGGCGCACGTGGCCGGCATCCGGTACGTCTACAACGTCTGCGACACGAAGACCGCCGGCTACAGCGAGTGCAAGGCGATGGTGGGCTTCGACAACCAGCCGCAGCCGACAACCACAGGATTGGTGGCACCGACACCGGTCCCCGCCCAGGCGAAGAGCGCGCTCTGTGACGGGCAGGACGCGGCCACGATCCTGGCTCAAGGCTTCGTGCCGCTGCCGTCGACGCCGATCTCGCTGAACAAGATGTCGACAAGCGACCTGGCCAACGCGACCTGCCGGGAGTTCCCCGGGAAGTCCTACCCGGGCTACGCGACACCGAGGTCGTGGACCCGGGCCCGCCCCGTCGTCTTGTCGGTGAGCCCGAGCACCGGCTCGGTCGCGGGCGGCACGCCGGTGACCATCACCGGGGTGAACTTCCTGAACACAACAGTGACGCCGACCGTGAAGTTCGGCACTGCCACAGCCACGACAGTGACGGTGGTCGCCTGGACAACCATCACCTGCAAGACCCCGGCCCACGCCGCCGGGACGGTGGACGTGACGGTGACCACGACCCGTGGTGGGACCTCCGCCACGTCGTCGCTGGACCACTTCACCTATTAGCAGCGACCCGGTGGCGCCGGTTGGGCGTCACCGGGCGACCAACGCCCTGGCCCGGGACCCGTCGGTCCCGGGCCAGGGCTGCGGCCACGACATCGGCACGGAGACGACCCAGAGGAGCCGGAGACAGCGTGACGCCACCCGAGCGGGCGATGAGGCCGAACCGACACCGTCCGACCGCCGGACGGTCCCGTCGCGTGGGGAGCCGGGCCGCGATACGGGCCGTGATGGTGGTGGCCGCGTTCGCCGCGGCGGTGCTGGCCGGGCCGGCCGTCGTGGTCGGTATGGCGGCCAACGACGGGAGCAGCGCCGCCGCGGCCACAGCCGCCCCCTTCGCGCTCTCGGTGACCCCGACGCAGAACCTCGTGGACGGCCAGTCGATGACGGTGACCGTGACGAGGACGGCCGCCGGCACCGCGGCCGGGCTGCAGCTCTTCGAGGTGGCGATCGGGTGGTGCGCAAGGGGGACCTCCCTCCCCTCGGCCCT
Source organism: Acidimicrobiales bacterium (assembly GCA_035547695.1). Classification (GTDB taxonomy): domain Bacteria; phylum Actinomycetota; class Acidimicrobiia; order Acidimicrobiales; family RAAP-2; genus DASZUK01. The sequence goes on along the minus strand of DASZUK010000022.1, from coordinate 46,993 downwards.
GCCGCCGGGCACAACGCCGGGACGATGGAATTTCCCCGTCCTCTCCGGCCGGCTGTGCACCACAGCGACACACCGGCTCAACAGCGACCTGCTCCCGAGCACACCGATCAGCCCGCTGCCGAACACGACCGGCGACTACCCGACGGTGGCCGCCGCCGTCGCCGCCCAGTCCAGCGGAGGGACGCCCGTGCGGTTCGGCAAGCTCGTCTGTGACGCGGCCGATCCCTGCACATTCGCCGTGGCGGTCTGGGCGAAGACACGGGCGCTCCGGACGGCGGCCGGGATCTACCTCCTGAGCACCCCGGTGACGTACCTCACAACAGCGGGGGCCGTCGCCGGCTGCGGCGGGGCGGCGCCCGGCCTGCTCAGCTCCAACTCCCCCGACCGCCTGGGGCGGCTGTACGTGGACGAGACGCTGGGGGCCTGCGCCGCCGGCGTCGGTGGTGGCAGGGCCCTGTCGAGCGACACGTCGTCCGCCCAGGGGGACCGGACAGCGATCTGCGCCTTCGCCGGCGGCACCGCCGACCTCGCCTACGCCGCGGTGGGCTACGGGACCGCCACATCGCCGTTCAACCCGGCGAACTGCCCGAACGGCGCGGCGCCCGCCCGCCCGTACGTCGCCGTCCCGGTCGCCCTCAATGCGGTGGTCATGGCCCACCTGCAGAGCCGGACCGCACCGACCATCGCCAACGTCTCCACGCTGACCGACTACCCGCAGCTCGACATCACCGACGCCCAGGCCGCCCAACTGCTCGGCGGCGGGCCGAAGGGCTCGACGACATGGAACGGCGCGCTTGGCCAGGCGCTGCTCGCCGAGAACCCGACACTCCGCAACGACGCCTACGGGACCTCCCCCGGCCAGGACGTCACGCACCCGCCCGGAAAGCCGGGAGCGACAACGGGCCTGGTGGCCAGCTCCCTGCCCACAGCCACCACCCTGTTCGCCACCACCTTCTTCCACACGGTGGCCCCCGGCGCCTTCATGAGCGCGACAGCGGTCCCCCGGCAGCTCGGGCCGACGGCCGACTTCGCCACGGCCGACCCGGCGTTCCACGTCTACCCGGCCACCGGGGGCGCCAACATCCTGAAGGACCTCATCCCCTATCAGGGCCTCGAGTGGGCCCTGGTCGACCGCGCCACGGCCTCGGGCCTGTGGGGAGGGCTGGCCGACTTCGCCCTGCAGTCCCCGGGGTCGATCGGCTCGGCGTCGCCCGCCTACGTCGCGCCGACGCCGACGGCCATGGACGCGGCGGTGTCCGAGATGCTCCCGCAAGCCGACGGCACCCTGCTCCCGAACCCGGACACCGTCGCGGCGAACGGGGTCGAGCCGTACCCGCTCACCTACGTCGAGTACGTGCTGGCCCCGGCCCAGCCGCTCCTGAACACCGACTGCACCCCCCGGACCCGGTCCCAGCAGGACCTGCTGGACTGGCTGGACTACCTGACCGGGGTCGGGCAGGTGAAGCTGGCCACAGTCGGGATGGTCCCGCTCACTCCCGCCCTCCAGGCCGAGGCTCGGGCGGCCATCGCCCAGGTGGGGGCGACGGCGCCCACCGGAACCTGTGCGTCGGCACCGACCACGGGCGCCGGAAAGGGGTCGACAGCACCGTCGACACCGTCGGGGCTGTCGGGATCGTCGGGGCTGTCGGGCACAGGACCGCCCGGCGGTGGCGCCACAGGGCCCCCGACGGGGTCGGAGGGTGCGGCCGGCGCTGCGGGCGGGACCTCGGGGTCCTCCGGTCGCCCCCTTGCTGACGTCGCCTCGCGGGGCACCGGGCCCTCGGCCAGGGGCGCCACGACAGGGTCCACATCACCGTCGCCCGGCGGGCAGCACCCGGCCCACGACCACGGGGCCGCGAGCGCGAACCCCGCGGTCGACCTGGCGGGGTTCCGGGTGGCCCACGGTGGCGGGTGGGGAACCACCTTCGTCGGCGTCCTCGTCCTCCTCGTCCTCCTCCCCGGCCTGGCGCTGCTGGTGTCGGGGAGATGGCGCCGGTGGGCGCGCCGGCCCGATGGTTGATCGGTCCTCGGTTCTGGCCAACCTGCGCAAACGGACAATGTTCACCCCCCGTCCGCGAAGGATTTGTTCCCGGGTCACCCAAAGCAGAACTGGTTTTCCATACCATGCCGTTGGGGCCCGCAGGGCGTCGATCCAGCGGCCTTCACCCCGGCCGTCTCGTGGCCACCGAGCCCCGCAGCTTTCGTCACGTCGACCGCGCAAGAGAGGAGTGTGATGGCCCGCGGACGCGCACCGATGCGGATGGCACGAGCCGTGGCTCCTCATCGTCTTCTGATCTCCCCGGCGAACGGGGACGGGCGCGCTCGGCCATGACGGTCGTCGACATCGTCCCCCCGCATCCGCTCGCCACCGACGAATCGGCTTCCGACGTCACCGCCGGAGGAAGCGCCAGATCCCCAGAACCCGCGCCGCGAAGGGCGATCCGGCTCGGCGCCCGGCAGCAGGCGGTGGGCCTGGCCGTCCTGGGGTTGGTGGTCCTGGTCCTGGCGGTGGCGGCCGTCCTCTACGCGGTGGGGCCGTTCATCCACGACCGGGACCAGCGCAACCTCATGGCCGCCGAGCGGCTGGCCATCGCCCACGCCGCGGCCGAGGCCGGCGGCCTGTACGGCCCGACGGTGCCCACCGTCCCGCCGACGCCCGGGAGCCCGGTGGGGATCCTGGCCATCCCGGCGATCGGGGTCCAGCAGGCCGTGGTGGAGGGTGCGGGTCCCGCCCAGACGGCCTCCGGGCCGGGGCACGTCCCGGGCACGGCGGGGCTCGGCCAGCCGGGCAACGCGGCCGTCGTCGGCCGACGCTCCGCGTACGGCGGCCCCTTCGGGGGACTCGGGGAGCTCCGTCGGGGTGACCGTGTCCTGGCGGCCACCACCCAGGGCGAGTCCGTCTACGTGGTCGACGCCGTCCGGACGGTGGCCCTCGTCACACGCGAGCCGGCCCCGACGGCTGGGCCGGCGTCCTCCGGCCCGGTGCGCACCGGTGCCTCGGGACCGGTGCGGACGGGGGTGTCCTCAGGGGGCGACGGGAAGCCGTCGTCCCGCGCCGCTCGACCCGCCGTGGTGAACCTCCGGAACCTGTTCGGGCCGTCGACGCACGACCAGTTGACCCTCGTCACCTCGGCGACCGACGCCCCCTGGAACGGCAGCCGTGCGGTGGTGGTCGTGGCTCGGATGAAGGGCCAGCCCTACGCCCCGACCCCGCAGGAGGCTCGGAGCCTGAGCCAGCAGGGGAACGGTGGTGATCCCGGCGCGGCGACCGGGCTGGTCCTCGCCCTGCTCGTCCTGGCGGCCGCTCTGGCGGGCGCCGTGACGCTCTACCGGCGCTCCACCCTGGCGACGGCCTACCTGCTGGGCACCGCCCCCCTGCTGGCCGGTGGCGTACTGGCGGCCGTGGCCGCCAGCCGCCTCCTTCCGGGATGGCTGTGACGGTGGGTGCTCGCGCCGGCGGGGCCATCGACCGCCCCGTCACTGACCCGATGTCCACCGATCCACCACCAACCGACCGACGACCGACGACGACCGAGACCAGGAGGAACGAGTGCACCGCACGGACCTGAACGCCGACCGACCAGCGGCGTCACCGACCAGCGGCGTCGTGGCGAGGCGCCGCCATCGGCACCGGCTGACCACCGCGGCGGCGGTCGTGTCGGCCGCGACGGCGATGCTCGTCGCCGCGCCGGCCGGTGCCTCCGGGACAGGCCCGCAGATCAGCCGCATCGCCGGCTACTCAGGGACCGAGACCGTCACAGGGGGCGTCGCCGGCGGCAGGCCCGCAGCCACCGCCAAGATCAGCGCCACCTCGGTGGCGGTGGACGCCGCAACGGGCGACGAGGCCGTGGCCACCACGGCGAGCGGCTCGACGCGCGTCTACCTGATCGCCGGGTCGACAGAGCCGGGTACGTACGGCCTCGTCGGCTCGCTCGCCAAGGGCGACGCCTACCTGGTGGCGGGGAACGGCACAGCCGGCCTGGTGCCGGCGCCAGGCGCGAGCGGTGCGGGCGGGTCGGCGACACCGCTTGCCGTGACGAACCCGATCGCTCCCAGTTCGGTGGCGTTCGACAACTCGGGCAACCTGCTGATCGCCGGGTCCGGGCCGAACAAGGGAAGCGGGAGCACCGGCACCACCCAGGAGCTCCAGATGGTCCCCCGGACCGGCTGCTCGACCGGCTGCCCCTACCGCCTGTCGTCGATGACCGCCGGCGACATCTACACCGTCGCCGGGAAATCGGTGACCGGGCTCCCGTCCACGGCGATCGCCTACACCGGTTCGGTGACAGGCGGTGGCCTGGCCGTGGACGCCACAGGCGACGTGGTAGTCGGTGGCAGCGGCTTCGTCGAGCTCCTGAACGAGCATCCGTCGACACTCTCCCGCTACGGCAAGTCCTTTCCTGCCTACAGCAGCCGGAAGTTCGTGGGCACAGCGACAGGCCGGACGAAGTGCGGGACCGGCACGGTAAGCGCGACCCTCACGGGGATCGTGGTCACGAACGGTCGGCCCTTCTTCGATCCCGCCGGCGACGTCTACGTCAACGACAACAAGGCGACAGCCGGCCGTGGGTGCACGTGGGTGGTACCCGCCCAATCGGGGGTGCTCGACGGCCAGACAATGGCCGCCGGCAAGGTGTACGCGCTGGCCGGCGGCGGGGCGGCCACAGCGACCGCAGACGGCCACACAGCCCTGACCGCCTCCCTGCCCGACACCACGGCCGTCGTGGTCGACCCCGACGGCAACCTGGTCCTGGCCCTGGACGGCTCCGCCCCGGCGCTGCGGGTGGTGGCGGAGTCCACAGGGATCTACTACGGCCAGCCGATGCAGGCCCAGCACGTGTACACGATCGCCGGCGGGCCGGGGGCGACGGGGACGACCCTGCCGGGCACAGCGTCGGGCTTCGAGCTCGCCGGGCCGACGTCGCTCGTCGTCGAGGCCTCGGGTGACCTGCTGCTCACCGACGGCAGCTCGGTGACGGCGGGGACCCTCTACGAGGTGGCCACCCCCCACACCACCGTGCCCGGCGCCCCCGGCCAGCCGACGGTGACCGCCGGCAACGGCGAGGCCACCGTCACCTGGACGGCCCCGGCCACAACAGGGGGCACCGCCATCACCGGCTACACCGCCTCGGCCACAACAGGCACCCACACCTGCACCACCACCGGCGCCCTCATCTGCACCGTGACCGGGCTGACCAACGGCACCACGTACACCTTCACGGTGGTGGCCACCAACGGCCAGGGCCAGGGCCCGGCCTCACCGGCCTCCACACCGGTGGTCCCCCGGGGCACACAGCCCGGCAAGCCGACGAACGTCCACGCCGTGCCCAACCACAGCCAGAAGGTCACCGTCACCTGGACAGGACCGGCCACACCGGGGCTCACCCCCGTCAACGGGTACCTGGTGACCGCCCGGCACGGCACCACATCGAAGACCTGCCAACCGGCGTCGGTGACGCCGCCGCTCACCTGCACAGTGACCGGGCTGGCCAACGGCGCCACATACGCCGTCACGGCGTCGGCCACCAACACATCGGGCCGAGGCGCCACATCGACAGCGGTGCACGTCGTCCCGGCCACCACACCGGGCAAGCCGACCGACGTGCAGGCGGTGGCGAACCACAGCCAGTCGCTCAAGGTCACCTGGACGGCCCCGGCCACAAGCGGCGGGCCGGCGGTCACCGGCTACACCGTGTCGGTGTCGCCGGCCTGCGGCACGTGCACCGGCCTCACCTCGGCCACGACGTCGGCCACGATCAACGGGCTGACCAACGGGACGAGCTACGCCGTCACGGTGAAGGCCACCAACGGCGTGTACACCGGACCCACATCGACAGCGGCCCACGCGGTTCCCGCCACCACACCGGGGGCGCCGACGAACGTCAAGGCGACATGGGCCGGCAGCCACACCGTGACGGTGTCCTGGGCGGCCCCGGCCACAAGCGGCGGCCCGGCCGTCACCGGCTACACCGTGACCGCCACGCCGGGCACCGGTCCGGCCGGCACCTGCGCCTGGACGGCCGGCACACTCACCTGCACCGTGACCGGGCTGACCAACGGCACCACATACGCCTTCACCGTCAAGGCCACCAACGGCGTGTACACCGGCCCCACATCCGCCGCCGTCCACAAGGTGCCGGCGACGACGCCGACAAAGCCGAAGACAGTCCACGCCTCGCGCGACGGCAGCCACATGGTGACCGTCACCTGGAAGGCGCCGTCCTCCAACGGCGGCGTCGCCGTCACCGGCTACACCGTGACCGCCACGCCGGGCACCGGTCCGGCCGGCACCTGCGCCTGGACGGCCGGCACACTCACCTGCACCGTGACCGGGCTGACCAACGGCACCACATACAGCGTCACCGTCCGGGCCGAGAACGCCGTGGGCACAGGGCCGACATCCATCACACCGGTCCACGTGGTCCCGGCCGTCGCCCCCACCGCGCCCACCAACCTGACGGCCGCCCGGGCGGGCAACGGCAGCGTGAAGCTGACCTGGACACCCTCCGCCACAGCCGGTGGGATTGCCGTGGCGTCCTACCAGGTCAAGGTCACTCCGGCCTGCGCCCACTGCACCGGCCTCGTCACCTCGACAACGCCCGCCCCGTCCACCACCACCGTCAGCGGGCTGACGGACGGGCAGACATACACGTTCACGGTGACGGCCCACAACTCGGTGGGCACAAGCGCCACATCGAACGGTGCCCAGATGATCCCGGCGATCGCCCCGGCACCGCCGGGAACGCCGACGGCCCAACGGGGCAACCAGGCGGCCACCGTCAACTGGACCGCCTCCACGACAACCGGGGGGCTCCCGATCACGGCCTACACCGTGACCAGCTCGCCCACAGGCCACACCTGCACCTGGACATCGGGGCCGTTCACCTGCACCGTCACCGGCCTGAAGAACGGCACCCTGTACAGCTTCACCGTGAAGGCCCACAACGCCGTAGGCACAGGGGCGGCGTCGACACCGGCCTATGCCACCCCGCAGCCGGTCGCCCCCGGCACGCCGACCGGTCCGGCCGCCGCCGCCGGTGACGGCCAGGCCACCGTCACCTGGACAGCCCCGGCCACAACAGGGGGCTCGGCCATCACCGGCTACACGGTGACCAGCACACCGACAGGCAAGTCCTGCACCTCGACAGGGGCCACCACCTGCACCGTGGACGGCCTCCACGACGGGACGGGCTACACCTTCACCGTCCGGGCCCACAACGCGGTGGGCACAGGGCCGACATCGGCGCCGTCGGCGCCGGTGTACCCGTCGGCGGGCGGCGGCTCGACACCGCCAGCCCCTCCGCCGCAGCCCACAGGGACGGCCACATGGGTCGGCGCCTCCTCGTCCTCGGCCGACGGCTCCGCCACCGCCCAGGCCTCCGGCATCACGGCCACCGGCACCGGCGAAGGGTCCCTCGGCGTCGGCCGGTACCAGGGCAACCCGACGACCGGGACGGTGTCGGGCGGCACCGGGACGTACTACGACGTCAAGGTGTCGTCGGCGGCCGAGTTCACGTCGGTGTCCGTCACCGTCTGCACACTGGGTCCCGGCGGGCAGTCCCTCGACTGGTGGAACGGGTCGGCCTGGGCGCCGTTCAGCGACCAGTCCTTCGACCCCGGCACCGGGTGCGTCACCGCCACCGTCGACGGGACGACGTCACCGACCCCGGCCGACCTCGCCGGGACCCCGGTGGCGGCGTCCACCGATCCGGCGCCCGCCGGCGGCTGCTCGGGCCCCGGGTGCGCCGGGGGCTACTGGGAGGTGGCCAGCGACGGCGGCATCTTCGCCTTCGGAGACGCCACCTTCGCCGGGTCCATGGGCGGCCAGGCCCTCAACGCCCCCATCGTCGGCATCGCCACCACCCCCGACGGCCACGGCTACTGGGAGGTGGCCAGCGACGGCGGCATCTTCGCCTTCGGAGACGCCACCTTCGCCGGGTCCATGGGCGGCCAGGCCCTCAACGCCCCCATCGTCGGCATCGCCACCCGAAAGGCCATCACCTGAGATGCCGGGCAGATGGGGGTGCCCGGAACGGAGGAAGACCAGGACGACGACGGCCGGCCGGCACGCCCTGCGGCCACCGGCCGCCGCCGCCGTGCCGATGGCCGCCGCCGTGTCAGCGGTCGCCTTCGTCGCCGTGCCGATAGCCGCCGTTGTCGCCGTGCCGACGGTCGCCGTCGCCTCGGGCGGTGGAACCGCCGGCGCCGCCGCGCCGGGCCGGCTGCACCCCGTCCGCTGCGCACCGCTGCCGCACGACCCGCCGGTCGAGGCCCCGGGGTACGCCCGCAAGGCCGGGGCGAGCGGCGGGGCGGACGGGTGGTGGTGCCAGCTTCCCCATGCCACCACTCTCCCCGCCGGCCTGGTCGCCGTCGACCGGAGCGTCGCCCCGCTGCCCGGCACATACGCGGTCTACGCCACCCGGTACGCGCACAAGGGGACCACGACGGGATCGAGGGGGCCGTCGATCACGGTGTCGATGGACGTCGCCAGCTCGGTGAGGCCGCCGGCCCACCTGCACTATCCGAACGTGCCGGCCGCCGGCCGCCGGCTGTCGCTCGCCCGCGGGGTGGACGCGACGGCGTCGACCTCCCACGGCACCACCACCGTCACCTGGCGGTACCCGCGTACCGGGGTGCCGCGGTACCTCCGCACCGTGGCCACCGTGACCGTCACCGGCGACGGGGTCCCCCGGGCGACGGTGGTGGCGGTGGCCAGGCACGTGAGGCCGGACTGATGCGGCCGCCCGCCCGGGCGTGCACCTGGTCCGGCGCGGTCGTGGCCGCCTGGCTGGCCGCCGGCCTCTCCATGTGCGGCCCCGCCGCCGCGACGGGGCCGTCGACGCCGGCCGGCTCGGCCACGTCCACGTCGGCGCCCCTCACCGTCGACCAGTGGAAATCGCGGTACGAACCGGCCGTCGGCCAGTTGGCCGACGATGCCCTGGTCGTCTGGGACACAGGCTCCAGCGGCGCGAGGCGCCCGACCACCGGGAAGGTCCGGTCCACTGTTGCGGCGTGCCGGCGGTGGCACGACGACGCGACGACGTTGCCCGGCCGGGTGCCGGCGATCCCGCTGGCCGCGGCGGAGCGGGCGTGGCGACAGATGGTGTCGGCCTCGGTCGCCGCCTCGTCGGCCTGTGTCCAGGCCCTCCGGGCCGGTTCCAAGGGGGCGATCGCCCGGTTCCGGCGTGGGCTGGCGCTGGTCCACACCGCCGAGGGCCGCCTGGCGCACCAGTTGGACGGCACGGCGGGGCCGGGGACGTCCAACCCCGACGAGGCCAACCGGCCAGCCGGGGACGGGGTGGGCCGCCAGGCGAAGGGAGCCGGGTCGTGAACGACTGCTGAGCGGAGAAGACAGGCGTTGTCACCGAGGGCCAGTGGCGGACGTGCCCGGACCGTCCGCCCTGCCGCCGTGTCGAGGCACCACCGCGACCGCCGGAGAGGGGGTTGAAGCGGGTGGCGGCTTGACCGGCCCAACGCGAATCAGGAAACGGCTGGCCACCACCCGCTTGAGCCTGTGGATGTTACCGGGGTTCGGCCAACCGTGGGGTCGAGCGTGAACGGCCCGTGGCGATCCCGCACCCGCGGTGGGTCGGAGAGGAGGCGAAGTCGATGGATGTAGTGCCCTACGGCTGGCCGGCGTCGAGCCGGCCCACGGGTCGGTCTCGCAGACGTCCCGTGGGCCTGCCCGACGCCGCCGCCCTCCGCTCCCCAATGCCCGGGGGGTGCCGCCGATGACACCGGTCGTCGGGACGGAAGCAGGCGGGACGGGGGCGGTGGACCGGGCTGACCCCGGCGAACCGGACCGGGTCCACCCCCGGGTCCTGGTGGTCGATGACGAGGAGGCGTACCGGGAGGCGCTCGCGCTCGGTCTCTCCCGGGAGGGCTTCGTCGCCGAGGTGGCCGTGGACGGCGACGAAGCCATGCGGCGGTTCCGGGAGCGCCCCTTCGATCTGGTGCTCCTCGACGTCATGCTGCCGGACGGTTCCGGCATGGACCTGTGCCAGCAGATGCAGGCCGTGGCGCCGGTGCCCATCATCATGGTGACCGCCCGCAGCGACGAAGTGGACGTGGTGCTCGGCTTGGAGCTCGGCGCGTCGGACTACGTGCCGAAACCGTTCCGCCTCCGGGAGCTGGTCGCCCGGATGCGGGTGGTCCTCCGCCGGGAGCGGTTCAGGGTGCCGGCCGGCACCGCCGGGGTCCGGCTCGGGCCCGTCAGCCTGGACCCCGGAGGCCGGACCGTGACCATCGGCGACCGGTCCGTCGAGCTGTCCCGCAAGGAGTTCGACCTCCTCGCCCTCTTCATGTCCCGGCCGGGGCAGGTGGTCACGAGGGAGCAGTGCCTGGAGCTGCTCTGGGGGGACCAGCAGTTGCGCGACACCCGGACCCTCGACACCCACGTCAAGCGGATCCGCCGCAAGATCGAGCCCGATCCGGCCAGCCCCCGGTTCCTCATCACCGTCCGCGGCATCGGGTTCCGGTTCGAGGCCTGAGCGGGCCCGCCGGCCGTCCCTGCCGACGTCCGACCGTACCCCTGCCGTCGTCGGCCGACCCTCTGCGGCGGCTGGCGGCCGCTTGTCGTCGGCCGCCCTGCCGCCCGTTGTCGGACGACGACGGGGCCTCGACATTATTTACCGGTCGTTTGGTAGGATTATCGGAAGGCGAGAGGGACGCGGGCAAGCGGCAAGTCGGAGGAAGGTGACGGGCAGATGGTGACGCTGCAGCGGGAGCCGGGCGACCTGCCGTCGCTGGCCGACCGGTTCGAGGCCGAGCAGGGCGAGTTCTTCTACTCCGGCATGCAGGCCCTGGTGCGGGTCCTGCTGGACCGGCGGCGCCGCGACGCGGCCGCCGGCCTCAACACGGCGGCGTTCGTCTCCGGCTACCCCGGCTCCCCCCTCGGCGGGTTCGACCGAGAGCTGGAGCGGCAGCGGACGTTCCTGGACCGGTGGGGCGTGGTCCACCGTCCCGGCCTCAACGAGGACCTGGCCGCCACCGCCGTCATGGGCAGCCAGTTGGCCACCACGTTCCCCGACGCCACCGTCGACGGCGTCCTCGGGGTCTGGTACGGCAAGGCCCCCGGCCTGGACCGGTCCATGGACGCCCTCCGCCACGCCGTCTACGCCGGCGCCAGCCCCCTCGGCGGGGCCCTGGTGCTGGTCGGCGACGACCCGGCCTCCAAGTCGTCCACCCTGCCGTCGGCCTCCGAGCGCATCCTGGCCGAGGTCAGCGTGCCGGTCCTGGCCCCCGGCACCATCCAGGAGATCCTGGACTACGGCGTCCACGCCGTCGAGCTGTCCCGCCGCAGCGGCCTGTGGGCCGCCCTGAAGATGGTCACCCCGGTGGCCGACGGCACCGGCACCGCCGTGGTCGGCCTGGACCGGCCGGCCGTGATGCCGTCCACCCTCATCGCCGCCGACCGGGTCGGCTCCGCCGGCATCGCCCCGCCGGGCAGCCTGGCCGTGGAGCGGCAACTGGACGACCGGCTGGACGCCGCCCGCGACTACGCGGCGGCCAACGGCCTCAACCGGGTGGTGGTCGACCCCCCCAACCCCTGGCTGACCATCGTGGCCGGCGGCTACCCGTTCCAGCAGACCGTCGAGGCCCTGGCCAACCTGGGCCTGACGCTCCGCGACCTGGCCGACTACGGGGTGCGGCTGGTCAACCTGGGCCTGGTGTACCCGCTGGTCCCCGCCGAGGTGGCCCGGTGGGCCGCCGGCACCGCCGAGCTGCTGGTGGTGGAGGAGAAGCGGTCGTTCGTCGAGCAGATGGTCAAGGACGCCCTCTACTCCCTGCCCGACCGGCCGGCGGTGCTCGGCAAGACCGACGCCGGCGGACCGGGCGGTGGCCAGCCGCTGGTGCCCGGCAACGGGCTGCTCACCGCCGACCGGCTCGCCGAACCGCTCCGCCGGGTGCTGGCCCACCGGCTGCCGGCCGACGTGCTGCGGCCGCTGCCCCGGCGGGAGACCATCGCCCCGCTGCTCGCCCCCCAGGAGTCCCGGACCGCCTTCTTCTGCTCCGGCTGCCCCCACCCCACCGGGCTGAGGGCCCCCGAGGACTTCACCATCGGCGCCGGCATCGGCTGCCACAACCTGGTCAAGATGCTGCCGGCCTCCCGGGTCGGCGAGGTGACCACCCTGACCCAGATGGGCGGGGAAGGGGCGCAGTGGGCCGGCATCGAGCCGTTCCTGCCGCCGCGGCCGTTCGTGCAGAACCTGGGCGACGGCACCTTCATGCACTCCGGCTCCCTGGCCATCCGCTTCGCCGTTGCCTCCGGCCTGCACATGACCTACAAGATCCTGTTCAACTCCGCCATCGCGATGACCGGCGGCCAGGACCCGGTCGGTGAGCGTGAGGTCCCCGATCTCTGCCGGCTGCTCCTCGCCGAGGGGGTCACCGCCGTCATCGTCACCACCGACGACCTCGGCCGGTACCGGCACGTGGCCATGCCCAAGGGGGCCAAGGTCCTCGACCGTGCCGAGGTGGTCGCCGCCCAGCGCGAGCTGGCCGCCCTGCCCGGGGTGACCGTGCTGGTCCACGACCAGCCCTGCGCCGCCGAGCTCCGCCGGCTGCGCAAGGCCGGCAAGGCGTCCACTCCCGGCCACCGCCTGGTCATCAACCAGGCCGTCTGCGAGGGCTGCGGGGACTGCGGCGCCAAGTCCGCCTGCCTGTCCCTGCAGCCGGTCATGACCGACCTCGGACGCAAGACCGCCATCCAGCAGACCAGTTGCAACCTGGACTTCAGTTGCCTCCAGGGCGACTGTCCCAGCTTCATGGAGGTCCGGCCGTCCAAACGGGGGGCCGGCCGAAAGGCCCGGGCGGTGCCCGAGGTCCCGGTCGAGCTGCCCGACCCCACCCTGATCGTCGACCCGGCCGACGTCCGGGTCCGCATGCCCGGCATCGGCGGCACCGGGGTGGTCACCGTGGCCCAGATCCTGGGCGTGGCCGCCGGCCTCGACGGCAAGGACGTGACCGGCGTCGACCAGACCGGGGTCTCCCAGAAGGCCGGCCCGGTGGTCTCCGAGGTGCACATCACCGACCCCGGCATCGGCACCGGTACCGGCGCCGGCGCTGGCGCTGGCGAAGCGCGTCAGACCAAGGTCGACGTGATGGTGGCCCTCGACCTGATCGTGGCGGTCACCCCGGTGCACCTGGACGGCCTCGGCGTCGACCACACCGTCGTGGTCGGCTCCACCTCGCCCACCTCCACCGGGTCCATGGTGATGGACAGCCGCCAGCCCTACCCCGACACCGGGGCCATGCAGGCCGCCCTGGAGTCCCGGGCCCGGCCCGGCACCGCCTGCTGGGTCGACGGCGCCGCCGCCACCCAGGGCCTGTTCGGGGACAGCACCACCGCCAACGTCTTCGTGCTCGGCGCCGCCTACCAGCACGGTGCCATCCCGGTCACCGCGGCCGCCATCGAGCGGGCCATCGAGCTCAACGGGGCCGCCGTCGACGTCAACCTGGCCGCCTTCCGCTGGGGCCGCTGCGCGGTGGCCGCTCCCGACCAGATGGCCGCCCGGCTGGGCACCGCGGAGGCCGCCGCCACCCTGCCGCCGGACCTGGCCGGCGAGCTGGCCGCCCTCGGGCTGCCGGAGGGCACCGCCCGGCTGGTGGCCCGGCGGGCCGCCGACCTGGTCGGCTACCAGGGGAGCCGCACCGCCCAGCGGTACCTGGCCACCGTGGCGGTCGCCTGGGCGGCCGAGCGGTCCGCGGCGCCCGGATCGGCGGCCTTCACCGAGGCGGTCGCCCGCCAGCTTCACCGGGTGACGGCCTACAAGGACGAGTACGAGGTGGCCCGGCTGCTCACCGGGCCGGAGGCCACCGCCCAGGCCCAGGCCGTCGCCGGCCCCGGCGCCCGGGTCACCTGGATGCTGCACCCGCCCGCCCTGCGGGCCATGGGCCGCAAGAAGAAGATGGCCTTCGGCCCCTGGTCCCGGCCGGTCATGGCCGCCCTCCGCCACGGTCGGGTGCTCCGGGGCACCGCCCTGGACCCGTTCGGCCGCGCCGAGGTCCGCAAGGAGGAACGCCGGCTGGCCGCCGACGTGGACGCCCTCTGCCGCTCCCTGGCCGCCTGCCTTGGCGAGGTGGGGGCCACCGAGGCGGCCCGCATCGTCGGCCTGGCCGACCAGGTCCGTGGCTACGAGGACGTCAAGCTCGGCAACCTGGCCCGGTACCGGGCCGAGCTGGCCGACGCCCTCGGCCACCTGCCGCCCGCCCCCTGACGACCCCCCGACGATCGCCGCCCCGGGCCGAACAGGGGAGGGGCGGCCGACCGAGAAAACTCCCGCCGGCCGCCGCCGGGCGTCGGGCTAGAAGGCCCGGTACGGCGCCCGGTAGATGGCGTCGAAGTTGTCGTACTGCTCCCGCAGCGCCGGCGACGGGTCCCCGAACACCTGCAGCCGCTCGTGGCGGTCCGGGTCCAGCAGGTCGCCCAGCCGGCCCAGCAGCGGGCCCACGTTGGCCAGGTGGCCCAGGGCGTCCTCGGAGCTCTTGTAGACCTCCACCGCGTAGTAGCTGCCGGGGGCGTCGCCCTCGAAGAACCCGAAGGCCAGCGTCCCGGGGTCGCCGGCCTCGATCGTGTCCACGAACTCGTTCAGCAGGCTGGCCAGGGCCTCTTCGGAGCCCGGCTTGGCGTGCAGCGTGCCGACGCAGTTGATAGCTGCCATCTTTCCTCCTCTGGTCTCTGTCTCCATGTGCGACACACCCCGGTGGAGGGCCTCGCCTCCACCGGGGTGTGTCAGGAACTTCTCGGTCCGGGTGGACCTACTCGAAGGGGTTCACCCAGGTGACCGTGGGCTGCGGGCCCTCGTCGCCGGCGGCGCCGATGGCCTCCACCCAGCTCGCCCCGTCGATCTGGAACAGGGTGATCGGCAGGCCGTGGAAGTGGGTCTTTGTCATGTAGTGCTCGTGGAACCCCGACTCGGAGTCCATGGAGTAGATGACCTTGGAGCCCAGCTCCTCCATCTTCTTCCGGGTCTCCTCGATGTCGTCGACCTGGATCTCGATGGCGGTGAGCACCCCGTTCCAGGCCGGCTCGATGCTGGCCGGGACGTCCTTTGTGGACCGGCTGGCCAGCACGATCCCGTAGTCGCTGACCGCCACCTTCATGCGGATGAATGTGGCGTCCACGATGTTGAACTTGATCCCGAACACGTACTCGAAGTCCTTGACCGCAGCGTCGAGGTCGTCGACGTAGATCGCGGTCTGGCCGACCCGGAGCATCGCCATGTTGCACCCTCCCTAGGTGTCGCCGTTGGCAGCATCTGCAGGGTCGGGCCTGTGTGCGGACCCCCCTGCAGGCGACAGCTCCCCCCGTGCCGACGCCACCAGCAGTGTACCCGGCAACCCCCCTATTTTTCAACCGATAGTTTGGTTGATTTTTGGTGGCGTGGTCAGGCGGCGGTGGGGGCCTTGGCGAAGTGCGGCATGACCTCCTCGGCCATCCGCCGCATGGACCCGTACACCTTCTCCTCCGGCATCATCCCCCACCCGATGTTCAGCAGCGGGTAGGTCAGCCCCATCTCCTCCTCGTGCCGCTTCAGTTGCTCCACCACCGTCTTGGCGCTCCCGATCACGTGGTTCTGGATGGGGAACACCGACATCTGCGCCAGCCACTCCGACGGGTCCGCCACCCCGAAGGCCTGCATCACCATCTTGGCCACCTCCGGGTTCCGGAACATCTGGTAGTGCTGCTCGTTGATGAACATGAACTGCCGCATGTACTTCTCCGCGGTCTCCGCCGCCTCCTCGTCGCTCTCCCCGACGTAGCTGTACAGCAGGCAGGCGTTGTCGTTGGCCGACACGTCCACGTTGGCCCGGGCCGCGGCCTCCAGGTAGATCTTCCGCTTGTGCCGGTACCCCTCCATGATGGTCAGCGGCCAGGCGATGGTGGCGTACGGCAGCCCCTTCTCGGCGGCCCACTCCGCGCTCTCGTCGCTGGCGCTGCCGATCCACAGCGGGGCGTTGGGCTGCACCGGCTTCGGCAGCATCGTCAGGTCGTCCGGGAACTGGTAGAACTCGCCCGAGTGCGAGAACGGCCGGCCCGTCCAGGCCTTCATGAAGATCTCCACCTGCTCCCGGAACCGCCGGTTGGAGGCGTCCGGGTCCTTCGGTACCCCGAACACGTCGCCCACGTTCGGGCTCGGCCCGCCCCGGCCCACCCCCAGCTCCAGCCGGCCGCCGCTGAGCACGTCCACCATGGCCGCCCGCTCCGCCGCCCGAACCGGGTGGTCCCAGGGCAGGCACAGCACCGCGGTGCCCAGCTTGATCTGCGACGTGCAGGCCGCCGTGTACGACAGCAGCGTCAGCGGGTCCGGGGTCAGGTCGTACTCGGTCGGCACCGGGTACTCGTCCTCGCTGGCGTCGTACGGCCGGTACGCCTTGTCCGGCGAGAAGTGGTGCTCGGTGGTCCACAGCGACCAGAACCCCAGCCGCTCGGCCTCGCGGGCGTAGTCGACGAACTGCCGGTAATGGTCGGCCGGGTCGCTGCCCACCGGCGAGAAGGTCTGGCTGAACAGGCCGAACTTCATCAATGTCCTCCGATTGCTCGTGGCCGGCCCAACGGGCCGGTCGTGGTGGTGGCCGCCCGCCGGGCCGGCCGGTTCGGTTGGCCGGCTGTCGGGGCCGGCCGGTTCGGTCGGCCGGTTGTCGGGGCCGGCGGGGTCACAGCGCCTTTCCGGGCTCCTCGACGACGTTGCGGCCGGCGATGTACCCGTAGACCATGGCCGGCCCGATGGTGGCCCCCGGCCCCCAGTAGGCCTGGCCGGCCGGCGACGCGATGCAGTTGCCGGCCCCGTACAGGCCCGGGATGGGGTCCCCCCGGGTGCTCAGCACCTGCGCCTTCGGGTTCACCTTCGGCCCGCCGCAGGTGTCCAGGGCCCCGGCCACGGCCAGGATGCAGTAGTACGGCCCGGTGTCCGACAGCGGGTGCATGGTGTTCTTGGCCCCCGGCTGGGTGGCCCCGCCCCAGTAGGTGGCGATCGGGGACCCCCCGCGGCCGAAGTCCTCGTCCACCCCGGTGCGGGCGAACCCGTTGTACCGCTCGATGGTCTCCTTCAGGTTCGGCACGAAGGATGGGCTGAGCTTCAGGCCACCGGTGTGCTCGGCCAGCTCGGCCAGCCGCTCGTCGACGTTGGCCGCCAGCTCCTCCCAGGTCTCCCCCTTGATGACGTACCGGGCCTCCTCGCCGGGGGGCGGGATCGGGAACCGGAACCCGATGGGGTCCGGGTTCTGGGCCACCGCGTCGTCGTAGAGCACGAACAGCACCAGGTTGCAGTACTCGCTGCCGTCCCAGGCGAAGTGGACCGCGCCCCGCTCGTTGTACGGGGCCTTCTCGTTCACCACCCGCCGGCCGTGCCGGTTGACCTCGATCATGGAGTCGCCGAACGGCATGAAGAACCCGCCGGCGGTCTGCCCGCTCTGCACCACCTGCTCCAGCGAGATCTGGTACCACCAGCCCTCGCCCATGTTGCCCAGTTGGGCGCCGGCCTCGATGCCGATGCGCACGAAGTCCCCGGTGGCCGCCGTGGTGGCGCAGCCGCCGAACACCGGGCCCTTCAGGTAGGCCCGCCGCATCTCCTCGTTGTGCAGGAAGCCGCCGCTGGCGAACACCACCCCCTTGCGGGCCCGTACCAGGATGGTCCGCCGGCCGACGTGCACCTCCAGGCCGACCACCTCGCCGTCGGCGTTCCTGAGCAGCGACGCCGCCCGGTGGTTGGTCAGCACCCGCATCCCCAGCGCCTCGCCGGCCGCCTGCATCTTGGCGATCATCAGCGGCCCGCCCAGGGTGTTGGGGATGCGGCCCACCGGCGACAGCTTGCGGCCGTAGGGGGCCCTGTTCTCCGGCCACTCCGCGAAGTAGTCGGGGAGTGTGACGTCGGAGAACATCTCCACCGCCCCGGCCTCGGTGAGGTGGTCCAGCGCGGACGGCGAGTTGTCGTAGAACGCCTCGATCAGCGCGTAGGCGTCGGCCGGCAGCCCCAGGGTGGGGTGGTCCGGCTGGTACAGGTACGGGTAGGACTGCTTGCACATGTACTGCATCGCCGGCCCCTTCGGGTCGTCGACGCCCTGCTCCTTCAGGAACCGGTTGTTCGGGAACCAGGCCCCGCCGCCCGACCGGGCCGTGGTGCCGCCGACCTCTTCGTCCCGCTCCAGCAGGATCACCTCGGCCCCCAGGGTCGTCGCGGTCACCGCGGCGGAGAACCCCGCCGCGCCGCCGCCCACGACCACCACGTCGGCGGCCAGGTCGAAGACGTCCTCGGTCAGGCCCTCGTCCACTGCGTTCCCTCCATCATCGGTGCCCATGATCCGTGCGCCGCCCACCCGCAACCCGAGACGGCCCCGCAACCCAGACGGCCCCGCAACCGGAGACGCCCGGTCCCCGCGGGCGCGGCCGACGACGGGTCCGTCGTGGTGCCCCCGCCCGGCGGAGGACTAGTCCTCCTGGTAGACGACCGGGAAGTACTCGTGGTCGAGCGGCTTGCCCGGCACCAGGCCGAGCCCGTCCGACCGGGTGTTGCGCTTGTCGATGTACTTGATGTCCGCTGTGAACCGCTGGCTGATCCAGGTCCACCGGATCCGGTCGGTCTCGTTGCCGTGCTCGGTGCCGTGGAACGTGGTGGCGTGGTGGCAGATGGTGTCGCCGGGGTTCAGGTGGTACGACGGGGTCATCTCGTACTTGGCCAGCGCCTCCTCGGCGGTGATGCCGGCGCCGGGGGTGAAGATCTTGGTGGGGTCCTGCTCGGTCGGCTCGATCCAGGGCTCCTTGTGCGACCCCTTCAGGTGCTGCAGCGGGGCCATCTCCGGGGTCATCTCGACCAGGGCCACCCACATGCCGGCGCCGTCGGTCCGGTCCCAGGGGAACGCCTGCATGTCCTGGTGCCACGGCGTCCGCTCCCCGCCGGGCTCCTTGGTGTTGGTGGAGTCCGACCACAGCCGCACCGACTTGACCCCCAGCAGCTTGGCGTGGGCCTCCCCGAGGGGCCGGCAGGTGGCCAGTTGCCGCAGGAAGTCGTCCTTCTGGTGCAGGTGGGTCGAGTACCAGGCCGTCCGGGTCTCGCCCCGGGAGTCGAGGTCGGTGAAGGCGTCGGTCAGCCCCTCGTCCTCCACGTAGCCCGCCGCCGCCTGCACGTGCTTCAGGATCAGCGCGGTCAGCTCCGGGCTGATGAACCCGTCGAGCTTCACCACGCCGTTCTCCTGGTAGTCGGCGATCTCGTCGGCGGTGACCTGCCGGATGTGCTTGCGCAGGATCTCGTCCGTCAGCACGTCGGTGTCGCTCAGCATCACGTTGGTCATGTCGACCCCCCAAGGTGGTCCGTGGTCTTGCCCCCCAGTCTACCTGTGCCTCTGTTCCGTTGCCAACCAGATGTTTGGTAGTAGGAACAGAAATCGAGTGTGGTGGTGGTCGTGGCGGGGCGGCCCCCCGGCGGCCCGGCTGGCCGGTGTTGCCAGGGAACCAACCGGATGGACCGTGTCCGCCGCCCCGTGGACAGGCCGGACCTGGGCCATCAACTTACCAAACAGTAACTGCTGTTGAGGATTTGCCTGGCAAACGTTCGGTAAAGAGAGTACCGTCGGCAGGGTCGAGATCCCCGGCGCGCTGGTGGCCGGGAACGGGGGCAAGAGAGGTGCCGCAGTGAGTGACCGCAACGCCGACGGCCGGGCGGACGACCGGCCGTACCTGATCGTATCCATCGACTCCCATCTCGGGCCCACCTTCGACCAGTTGCGCCCGTACTGCCCCCAGGACTACCTGGAGCGGTACGACGCCTGGTGCGCGGAGTGGCTGTCCTACTGGGGCGGCAAGGGCAGTTGGTTCGGCGACGAGTCCCCCATCACCGCCCGGTGGGGCGGCATCCCCTTCGAGCCGGTCGTCCCGCAGCGCCAGGACGCCCTGCTGGAGACCACCGGCATCTACGACCCCGACGTCCACCTGAAGGAGATGGACGCCGACGGCGTCGCCGCCGAGCTCGTCTACCACACCGCCTTCACCCCGCACATCATGCCGTTCCAGTCCCTCGGGCTGGTGGCCAGCTACGAGGAGCTCGAGCTGGAGGGCGTCGGGCTCGACATCTACAACCGGTGGCTGGTCGACTTCGTGTCCGTCGACACCGACCGGCTGATGGGGGCCGTGTACATCCCCATCTGGGACCCCGAGGCCAGCGCCAAGACCGTCCGCTGGGCCGCCGACGCCGGCCTCAAGTGCATCAACTTCCCCGCCCCCAACCGGGCCTTCGCGGCCTACAACGACCCGGTCTACGAGCCGCTGTGGCAGGCCTGCGAGGACACCGGCCTGCCGCTCACCACCCACGGCGGCGCCGGCGACATGCCGGTCTACGAGGGCAAGGAAGCCTGGGCCCTGTACTCCACCGACCTCTTCTACTTCTCCCGCCGCGGCCTCATGTACCTGGTCTGGGCCGGCGTGTTCGAGCGGTACCCCAACGTCAAGCTGGCGTTCACCGAGCAGCGCAGCGACTGGGTGCCCGAGGCCCTGTCCATGATGGACTCCATCTACTACTCCGAGTTCCAGGACTTCACCCGCCTCATCCCGGAGCCGCCCAGCTTCTACTTCAACCGGCAGTGCTGGGTCGGCGTCAGCTTCATGGCCCGGTTCGAGGCCGAGGCCCGCAACGAGGTCGGCCTGGACCGGCTGATGTGGGGCCGCGACTACCCCCACTTCGAGGGCACCTGCGGGTACACCGACACCGCGCTGCGCAACACCTTCGCCGGGCTGCCCACCGACGACGTCCGCCGCATCCTCGGCCTCAACGCCGTCGACTGCTTCAACCTGGACGAGAAGGCCCTGGCCGCGGTGGCCGCCGAGATCGGCCCCACCCCGAGCCACATCGCCACCCCGCCGGACTCCCTCCCCGAGGTCAAGGGGCTCAGCTTCCGGACCCGGGGCGCCTGGTCGTAGGGGCGCTTGTCGTAGGGGTGCCTGGTCGCAGGGCAGCGCCGGGCGGCCTCCGGCTGCTGTCCCGACGGCTGCCGTCCCCCCGGCCGCTGTCCGGCACCCGACCTGGCGGTGTCCGAACTATTCAACCAAACGGATGGTTGGACGAACGAGCGGGCTTGTGGTTAGCTGTGGGCGCTGCCTGGGGGCCCGGTGAGCACCCCGGTCCCCCTCGAAAGGAGCCTGATGTTCATCGAGACCGCTGAGCAGGCCATGCTGCGCGAGACGGTCCGCAAGCTGGCCGCCGGCTACGGCCACGCCTACTTCCTGGACGTCGCCCGCAGCGGCCGCAAGGCGGACGAGCTCTGGAAGGACCTGGGCCGCAACGGGTTCCTCGGGGTGAACATCCCGGAGGAGTACGGCGGTGGCGGTGGCGGGGTGACCGAGCTGGCCATCGTCTGCGAGGAGCTGGCCGCCGCCGGCACCCCGTCGTTCATGCTCATCGTGTCCGAGTCCATCTGCGCCGAGCTCATCGTCAAGTTCGGCAGCGACGACCAGCGGCAGCACTGGCTGCCGCTGATGGCGGCCGGTGACGCCAAGATGTGCTTCTCCATCACCGAGCCCGACGCCGGCAGCAACACCCACAAGGTGTCCACCACCGCGGTCCGTGACGGGGACACCTGGCGGCTGAACGGCACCAAGTACTACTGCTCCGGCGCGGACGAGTCCACATGCATCGTGGTGGTCGCCCGCACCGGCACCGACGAGGCCACCGGCCGGGGACGGCTGTCCCTCTTCCTGGTCCCAGCCGACGCGCCCGGGCTGGAGAAGGTGTTCATCCCCGTCGAGATGACCGCCCCCGAGAAGCAGTTCACGCTGTTCTTCGAGGACGTCGTCGTCCCGGCCTCCGCCCTCATCGGGGTCGAGGGGGAAGGGCTGCGGCAGGTGTTCTCCGGCCTCAACCCCGAACGGATCATGGCGGCCCGCCTGGAGACCGGCATCGGGCTGTACGCCCTGGACAAGGCCGCCGGGTACGCCCGGGAGCGCCAGGTGTGGGGGGTGCCGATCGGGGCCCACCAGGGGGTGGCCCACCCGCTGGCCCGGGCCAAGATCGAGATCGAGCTGGCCCGGCTGATGGCCCAGAAGGCGGCCTGGCTGCACGACCACGGCGAGAACGCCAGCGAGGCGTCCAACATGGCCAAGTTCTCGGCCGCCGAGGCCTGCCTGCACGCCCTGGACGACGCCATCCAGACCCACGGCGGCAACGGCCTGGCCACCGAGTACGGCCTGGCCACCCTGTGGGGCGCCGCCCGGCTGCAGCGGGTGGCCCCGGTCAGCCGGGAGATGATCTTCAACTTCGTCGCCCAGCACTCCCTGGGCCTGCCCCGGTCGTACTGAGCCGCCGGCCATGCCGTCACCCGTGGGGGGGGCCGCCCGATGCGCAGCAAGCGATGAGCACCGAACGATGAGCAGCCAGCCGGACGTCGACGTCGTCGTCATCGGCTCCGGCGCCGCCGGCCTGGCGGCCGCCCTCACCGCGGCCCAGGCCGGCGCCTCCGTGGTGGTGGCCGAGGCCGAGGACGAGGTCGGCGGATCGTCTCGGCTGTCCACCGGCATGATGCTGGGGGCCGGCACCCGGTTCCAGAAGGCGCTGGGCATCGACGACACCCCCGAGGCCCTCTACCGGGAGTACCTGCAGTTGAACCAGTGGGAGGTCGACACCGGCCTGGCCCACCGGCTGGCCTTCGATTGCGGCCCGGCCGTGGAGTGGGTGGCCGACCTCGGGGTGGCGTTCCACGACACCCTCAGCTTCGGCGGCGAGGAGAGCAAGCCCCGCAACCACCTGCCGGTGGGCTGGGGGGCCGACGTCATCGAGCACCTCCGCCGCGAGTCGGTCGCCCTCGGCGTCGAGATCGCCCTGCGCCGCCGGGTGGACCGGCTGCTGGTGGACGGCGGCCTGTCCGGCGCCGGCCCGTCGGACGGCGGCCTGCCGGGCGGGGGACTGTCGGATGGGGGCCTGTCGGACGGGGGCAGGGTCGTCGGGGTGGCGGTGGGCGGCGACGAGATCACCGCCGGCGCCGTCGTGGTGGCCTCCGGCGGGTTCGGGGCCAGCCTGGACAAGCTGCGGCGGTACTTCACCGCCCCCACCGAGGCGGGGGACTGGATGTGGTACATGGGCTCCGCCGGGGCCCGCGGCGACGCCCTCGACCTGGCCGACCAGGTCGGGGCGCAGGTGGCCGGCCACCAGCGGGGGCTGTGCTTCCTGACCCCCAACTTCGTCAGGGAGTACGAGGCCACCCTGCCGGGATGGCTGCTGATGGTCAACGGCGACGGCCGCCGGTTCTGTGACGAGACCGTCGGCTACGGCATCCTGGACCACCTGGTCCGCGGCCAGGGCAACCGGGCGTTCGTCCTCTTCGACGAGGCCGCCCGGCAGGCCGCGCCGGCGGGGCAGCCGGCGCAGTACCGGCAGAGCAACCCGTCCATGCCGGGCCGCAGGAGCCCCAACTGGAACGACGAGACGGTGGCCGCCATGGCCGAGCAGGGCGGGTTGGTCCGGGCGGACACCGTCGCCGGGGTGGCCGCCGGGCTGGGACTGCCGGCCGACGTCGTCACCGGCACCGTCGACCGCTACAACAGGATGGTGGCCGGTGGTGAGGACCGAGACTTCCGCAAGGCCGCCGAGTTCCTCCGGCCGATCGGCACCGCGCCGTTCTACGGCGCCGAGCTCCGGCCGGCCACCATCGCCCTGACGTCCTGCGGCGTCCGCATCGATCCCGACGCCCGGGTGCTCGGCCACGATGGCACAGCGGTCCCCGGCCTGTTCGCCGCCGGCGAGTGCACCGGCGGGGTCCTCGGCGACGTGTACATCGGCAGCGGCAACTCGTACAGCAACTGCATCGTGTTCGGCCGGGCCGCCGGGGCCGGGGCGGCGGCCTGGGCGGCGGGGCAGCGATGAGCGGCGGGGGCCTCTCCGCCGGCGACATCGCCGCCGCCGCCGACGTGCTGGCCGCCGCGGAGCGCGACCTGGTCCCGGTGCCGCCGCTCACCGCCACCTTCGGGCCCATCACCCCCGAAGAGGCCTACGAGATCCAGTTGGTCAACATCCGCCGCCGCCTCGACGCCGGGGCCACCATCGCCGGCCACAAGGTCGGCCTCACCTCCCCGGCCATGCAGACCCTGATGGGGGTGTACGAGCCGGACTACGGCCACCTGCTGGACGACATGGTGCTGCCGTCCGGCTCCACCATCCCGACCGCCGCCATGTGCCAGCCCCGGGTGGAGGTCGAGGTGGCCTTCGTCCTGGCCCGGCCGCTGCGGGGCCCCGGCTGCACCGTGGACGACGTGCTGGCCGCCACCGACTACGTCACCGGCTCCATCGAGGTCATCGACAGCCGCATCGCGGACTGGAAGCTGAGCCTCCCCGACACCATCGCGGACAACGCCTCTTCCGGGCTGGTGGTCCTCGGCGCCGACCGGCACGCCCCCTCCGAGATCGACCTGCGGCTGAACGGGGTGGTGCTGCGCCGCAACGGCCGCCTGGTGGAGACCGGGGCGTCCGGGGCGGTGCTCGGCAACCCGGCGGTGGCGGTGGCCTGGCTGGCCGACAAGCTGGCCTCCTTCGGCACCACCCTGGACGCCGGCGCCGTCGTCATGCCGGGGTCCTGCACCGCCGCCGTCCCGGTGGACGCCGGCGACCGGTTCGAGGCCGAGTTCGACCACCTGGGCACCGTGACCGTCGACTTCGGCTGACGGCCGAACCGGCGGCGCCCACCCCGGTGCCGGCGGCCGTCGCCGGCGGACCGGCACCGGGGGGCAACACACCGCAGCAGCGGACGACAACCGAGGGGAGAGGGGCAGTCATGGCAACGGCACGACTGGACCGGGTGGCCCTGGTGGTGGACGACGTCGACGTCGTCGCCCGGGACCTGAAGGCCATGTTCGACATGGACATCACGGTGGTGGACGCCTCCAATCTGGGCATCCGCGCCGGGTTGGGCAACGACGGCATCGAGCTGGTCGACAAGATCGGGGACACCTCCCCGCTGGAGCGGCTGTGGCGGCCGCCGCTGGCCGCGCTGGTGGTCCGGGTCGACGACATCGACGCGGCCACCGCCAAGATGGAGGCCGCCGGGTTCGTCGTCGACCACAAGGTCGACGCCCACGGCGGCCTCCGGGAGGTGTCCTTCGGCAACTCCTTCCACGGCATCCCGCTGACCCTGTACCAGGCCGCCAGCGACGACCTCGTCAGCTCCGCCTCCGGGGACGGCGGGCCGCCGGACGTCGACTGGGGCGACGCCTGATCGGCCGGCACCCCGGCCGACGCCGGGCCCACCGGGACCCGATCGGCCGGGACCCAATGGGCCGGCACCCTGGCCGACGCCGGGGCCGCCGGGGCGGTGCGCCGTGGCCGGCCTGATCGTCGACACGCCCTCCGGCCGGCTCCGGGGACGGCGGCAGGGCGGGGTGGCCGCCTTCAAGGCGGTGCCGTACGCCGCGTCCGCCGCCGGCGACGGCCGGTTCGCCCCGCCGCGGCCGCCGGCGCCGTGGGCCGGGGTCCGTGACGCCACCGAGTGGGGACCGTGGGCGCCGCAGTGGCAGCGGCCGGTGAGCCAGCCCGGGTTCTTCGCCGCCATCCTCCCCGGCTACGGCCGGCCCCGGCCGATGAGCGAGGACTGCCTCGCCCTCAACCTGTGGACCCCGGCCACCGACGACGGCCGCCGGCCGGTGCTGGTCTGGCTGCACGGCGGCGGCTTCGAGACCGGCGGGCCGTCGTACGGGGACCGCAGCGACGGGGCCGCCCTGGCCCGGACCGGCGACGTCGTCGTGGCCAGCGTCACCCACCGCCTCGGGGTGCTCGGGTTCACCGACCTGGCCGACCTGGCCGGGCCGTCCGACCTGTCCGACAGGTCCGACCTGTCCGACCTGTCCGGGGTGGCCGGCCGGTCCGGCTCGTCCGGCGCCGGGAATGCCGACCTGGCCGGCTCCGGCAACGCCGGCATGGCCGACGTGGTGGCCGCCCTGGCCTGGCTCCGCGACCACGTCCACCTGTTCGGGGGCGATCCCGGCAACGTCACCGTCTTCGGCGAGTCCGGCGGCGCCATGAAGGTGCTGACGCTGCTGGCCATGCCGTCGGCGGCCGGGCTGTTCCACCGGGCGGTCTGCCAGAGCCCGATGCCGACCTACGGCTGGACGGCGACGCAGGCCGGCCGACGCCGCGACGCCGTCCTCCGCGCCCTGGGCCTGGCCCGGCCGGGGGAAGGGGGTGGCCGGTGGGGAGGAGGGGAGGCAGCCGGCCGGGCCCTGGTCGACCGGCTCCGGGCGGTGCCGGCCGACGAACTGGTGGCCGCCGACGCCCGGCTGGCCACGGCCGCCGACGCCACCGCCACCACCGTCACCGCCTACGGACCGCTGGTCGGCGGCGGCGACCTGCCGGTGGCGCCGCAGGAGGCCGTCGCCGGTGGCTGCCGGCCGGAGGTACCGGTGCTCATCGGCACCAACCGGGACGAGTGGCGGCTGTACCTGGCCGCCCAGCCCGGGTTCGCCGACCTGGGGTACGACGACGTCGTCCGCCGGCTGGCCCCGGCGTTGGACGGCGCCGCCCGGGCCGCGACGGTGGTGGCCGCCTACCGGGACGCCCGGCCGGAGGCCACCGCCGGCCAGGTGCTGGTGGCCGTGGAGTCGGACCGGCTGTTCCGGCTGCCGGTGGCCGACCTGGCCGACCGCCGCGCTGCCGCCCGGGCCGCCGGTGCTGCCGGGGCCGCCGGTGCCGGCGGGGCCGCTGGTGCCGGCGGTGTTGCCGGTGCTGCCGGTGCCGTGGTGTTCAGCTACCTGTTCTCGTGGTGCAGTCCGGCCGTGCCCCAGGCCGGGGCGTCGCACGGCCTGGAGACCCCACTGGTGTTCGGCAACCCGAGTAGCTGTGCCGCCACCGCCGGGGTGCCCGGCGCCGCCCGGCTGGCCCGGCGAATGTCCGCGGCCTGGGTCGCCTTCGCCCGGCAGGGTGCTCCCGGCCATCCGGGCCTTCCGGAGTGGGCGCCGTACGAGCCCGGCCGGCGGGCGACCATGGTCTTCGACGACGACTGCGCCGTGGTGGACGATCCGCTCGGCGCCCTCCGGGACGCCTGGGCGCAGGGTGGGCCGAGGGTGAGCTGAGGCTTACCGGCCGCGGCCGTCCTGGCCTTTGCCAACGGTCACCGCCTGCTCTATCCGGTCCAGTTGCTCGGTGATCTGCGCCAGGTTCGAAGCCGGCATCCCACCGGCGGCCCGTTCGAGGATCGACCGGACATAGGTGGTGTAGCGGACATGGTGCCGCCGGGCCTGGCGCTTCAGTTCATCGATCACGTCGGCCGGAAGTCGGAGGGACGTGGTCACCATGGGCTGTGGTTCGACCCATTCACCGTCCTCCATCTCCTCACCGGTGTCGTGGCTGCCGTAGTAGTCAGCCAACCGTCCAAGCTCGTCGGCCGGACGGGGCAGGTTCTCGGTCCGCTTCGTCATCGTCATCTCGCCTTTTTGCGGAAGGTTCGCTTCTCGGTCTCGGTCATGTCCCGGGCGGTCACGATGAACGCCTCCTCGTCTTCGACAATCGTCACCGCGAACAGGTGGCGGCCGTCGTCGGTGCGGCCGTAGACGAGCGTCGTCCCGTCTCGGCCTGCCGTGGTCCAGTAGGGCCGTTCGAGGATGGCCTCCCGCACTTCGTCCATGGTCACCCCGTGATCGGCGATGTGGTCGACGGACCACTCGCTGTCCCGGACCGTCCTGATCACTCGGAGAGTGTAATGCACTCGCATTGCGCCTTGTGCAGCGGAGGAGAGGAGGACCGCGCCGGTGCCGGCGGTGGATCGAGCCTTGGTACCACCCAGCCCCCGAAGCTGTAATCACGGACGTTAAACAACCAAACAGTTGGTTGACGACTTGGATCGTGAAACGTATTCTGAAAGGCCATACATCTGGGGATGGTCGTACCGCGGGGGATGGTCGTACAGCCCGGGGATGCGAGCAGGTCGTGGCCGGGTCGAAGCGCCACCGGGCTGCCGGAGCCCACCGACGGCGCTCCGGTCCCCGCGGAGGATGACCGACCACCTGCGCCCCGACCGTCTCCCCTGACCGGCCTTGACCAGTAGGAGCTCCGATGACCGACGACATGACCGAGGACCTCTTCGAGCTGAGCGCCGACGTCGTCGTCGTCGGGTCGGGGGCCGCCGCCACCTCGGCCGCCGTGGCGGCCGCCGCCGACGGGGCCAGCGTCCTCGTCCTGGAGCGGGCCGACGAGCTGGGCGGCACCACGGCGCTGTCGGGCTGCGGGGCCTGGATCCCCAACAACTCCCAGATGCGGGCCCTCGGCCACGAGGACCCGAGGGAACCCGCCCTGCGGATGATGGCGTCGTTGGCCTACCCGGCCCGGTACGACCCGGACAGCCCGACGCTGGGGCTGTCCGACAACGCCTTCGGCCTGATCGAGACCTACTACGACCGCGGGGCGGAGGCCATCGACTTCTTCGCCGACGTCGGCGCCACGACGTTCTACAGCGACGACGAGGTCCCCGACTACTTCGCCCGGCACCCCGACAACCAGGCGCCCTACGGCCGGTTGCTGAAGCCCCCCGAGCGGCGCGTCGGGCACGACGGGGCCGCCGCCGCCCACCTGGGCCGGATGATCGACTTCGTGACCGCCCGCGGCGGGGTGGTGCGGACCAACCACCGGGTGGTGGGGCTGCTCACCAACGACGGCGGCGCGGTGGTCGGCGCCGAGGTGCGGGCCGGGTTGCGCACCATCCTGGTCCGGGCCAGGCGCGCCGTCGTCTTCGGCACCGGCGGCTTCCTCCACGACAAGGAGCTGCGCGACCAGTTCCTCCTCGGTCCCACCTACGGCGGCTGCGCCGTCTCGTCCTCGACCGGCGACTTCGTCCGGATCGGCATGGAGGTGGGAGCCCAGCTCGGCAACATGACCAACGCCTGGTGGTACCAGGTGGTCCTGGACCAGGCGGTCGAGACCAGCCAGACCGCGGCGGGGTTCTTCATGCCGTTCGGCGACGCCATGCTCCAGGTCAACCGGTACGGGCGCCGGGTCATCAACGAGAAGGCGCCGTACAACGAACGGGGCCCGGCCCACTTCTTCTGGAACGGCCACGAGTACCCGAACCTCGTGCTGTTCCACATCTTCGACGACGACGTGTTCCGCGACCCGTCGGACTTCATGCGGGTGCCGGTCCCCCATGCCGACGACAACGCCCACTTCGTCATCTCCGGCGACACCTGGGAGGAGCTGGTGGCGGCCATCGCCGGCCGCCTCCACCGGTTCCGCCGCCACACCGGCGGCCTGGCGCTCGCCCCGGAGTTCACGGCCAACCTGAAGGCCACCGTCGAGCGGTTCAACGGCTTCGCCGAAATCGGGGTCGATGAGGACTTCGGCCGGGGTGCCGACCCCATCGGTGTCTTCTGGAGCGGTCCCGCCCGGCCGGCGGCCAAGGCCACCATGCACCGGTTCCGCGACACCGGCCCCTACCACTGCATCCTGGCCGTCGCCGGCGCCCTCGACACCAAGGGCGGCCCGAAGACCAACACCCGGGCCCAGGTGGTCGACGGCCACGGCGATCCCGTCCCCGGCCTCTACGGCGCCGGCAACTGCGTGGCGTCGCCGACCGGACAGGCCTACTGGGGACCCGGCGCCACCATCGGCTGCGGCATGGTCTACGGCTACATCGCCGGCCGGGAAGCCGCCAGGGAGCCCGAGAAGCCGTTGTCGTAGCGCGGAGCGCCGGCCCGAAGGGCCCGGCCTGCCGCTCCGCTCAGACCGCGGTGGGCAGCGGGATCTTGAAGTGGTGGGCGACCGTCCCACCGAAGATGGCACGCTTCTCCGTTGGCGAGAGGCCGGTCGCTTCGGTCATTCGCTCGATGGCCTCGCGGCTCTTCGGGTAGGTGCCCTCGTAATGGGGGTAGTCGTTGCCCCAGACGAGGATGTCGACGCCGGTCACGTCCCGGTGGCGCAGCGCCCGGTAGTCCTCCATGAACCCGACGTGGAACTGCCGGGCGGCGTACTCACTGGGCTTGAGCGGGTACGGCCAGGTTCTCGACAGCTCGTAGGGCTCGTACTGGGGGGTCGGGGAGCCGTCCGGGCGGAAGAACGTCCGGTTCACGTCCCGGCGCACGACCTTCGGCCCCCACACCTGGTCCAGCAGCTCGAGCAGGTTGGCCAGCCATCCGGCCCCGGTCTCCACGAAGAAGAAGTGGAGGTCGGGGTGGCGCTCCGGCACGCCGGCCCCGATGAGGTGGGGGATGACCGGCATGGACTGCTGGTCGATGCCCATGGCCTCGGAGAACGCGGCGCGGTCGGCGTTGGGGCCGGTGTAGGAGACCTTGTCGGGTCGCAGGAAGTTGACCCCCGACCCCGACCCTGCGTGCATGGCGATCGGGAGCCCCACCGCATCGGCGGCGTCCCAGATGGGGTCGTAGACATCCAGGAAGTACGGCACGTTCGGCGGTGCGGTGAGCGGGAGCCCCAACCCCCGGAAGCCGAGCCCGGCCACCCGCTCGATCTCCGCCACCGCGGCCGGGATGTCCCGGACCTGGATGATGGCCGTCGGGACCAGCCGCTCATATGTGGCGAACCGTTCGGCCACGTAATCGTTGTAGATGCGGCCGCAGCGGATACCGAAATCCACGTCCTCGATGTCGTAGAGGAAGAGGCCGACGTTGGGGTGGATGACCTCGCCCCACACCCCTTCCACCTCCATGTCGGCCAGCCTCCCCTCCAGATCGTCCCGAGGGATCAACTCGTACTCCACGTCCTCGGGCCGCTCGTCGGGGGCGACGGCGACCAGTTCGCCGTTGCGCCGGAACCGGGCGTACTCGTCGGTGAGGCTGATGGGCCGGCCGTTCGCCACCCACAGCTTGTGGCGACCCACCCGGTGATAGGCCGGAGCCCGCCACGCCAGCTCCTCGGGAAGTCGAGACGACCACAGATCTTCGGGCTCCGCGAAGTGCGAGTCGATCGACACCACCGTGACGTCGTCACCCATGGCGTTCCTCCTTCTCTGTGTTCTCTGTTTCCGGCTACAGGTCCTCGCCCCGGGCCATCCGGGTACCGGCGATGTACCCGAAGGTCATCCCGGCCCCGATGGTGGAGCCGGCCCCCGGGTACGCCCCGATGGGCAGCCCGCTGGAGCAGTTCCCGGCGGCGTACAGCCCCGGGATCGGGTCCCCCCGCACCGACAGCACCTGGGCCCGCACGTTCACCTGCAGCCCCCCGCAGGTGGCCAGGGCCCCCGGGAACAGCTCGACGGCGTAGAACGGGGCCTTCTCCACCGTGCCCAGGCACGGGTTCGGCCGCACCTCCGGGTCCCCCCAACTGAGGTCCCACATGCCCTCGCCGCGGTGGAAGTCCTCGTCGACGCCGCGGCGGCAGAACCCGTTGAACCGGTTGACCTCCCCGGCCAGGGCCAGCGGGTCGACGCCGATCTGGCCGGCCAGTCCCTCGACGGTGTCGCTCTGGTGCAGGTACCTGGTGCCCGACAGGGCGGCCACCTTCATCCCGAACATCATGTAGCGCTCCGCTGCCTGCCGGTCGAACACCAGCCAGGCCGGCACGTTCCGGGGGGTGGCCCCGGTCTTGTCCCCGAAGGCCTCCCCGAAGTCGTAGTAGTTGGTCACCTCGTCCACGAACCGGCGGCCGCGGGCGTTGACGATCATCGAGTGCGGCAGGCTGCGGTCGTCCCGGCTGCCGCTCAACTGGGCCTCCCCGTTCTCGTCCAGCGGCCCCATCCAGGTCTGCGGGAACCACCAGGCGTCGCCCAGGTTGGACACCTGGGCGCCGATGGCCATCCCCATCAGGTGCCCGTCGCCCTGGTTCTCCACGATCTCGCAGCTATGCACCAGCGGCCGCTTCATCCAGATCCGCTTCAGCTCCTCGTTCCAGGCGAACCCGCCGGTGGCGATCAGCACGCCCCGCCGGGCCCGGACCGCGAAGTCCTGCCCGTCCCGGCTGGCCCGGACCCCGACCACCCGGCCGTCCTCCACCACCAGCTCCGTGGCCGGGCACTCCGTGATCGGCCGGACCCCGAACGCCAGGCAGCACTTCAGCAGGTCCCCCACCAGCGCGGTGCCGTTGCCGACCGCCTCGACCGGGCCGGCCGGCGCCGCGCCACCCATGCCGTCGGACGGGGGCAGCAGGTGCATGCTCTTCGCGTAGTACTCCAGCCGGTCGAACACCCACGGGCTCCCGATCCGCAGCCGGTCCGCCCACTCGCCCAGGTCGGCCATCTCGAACCTCGGCGGGTACAGCGTCCGCCCGCCGTGCTTGCCCCCCGGCAGCCATCCCCGGTAGTCCGCCGTCGGCCCCACCTTCGGCCACGGCCGCGGCAGCGCCGTCCCGGCCTTCTCCTCGAAGAAGTGCAACATCTCGTTGCCGGTGTCCACCAGGGCCTCGAGGATGTCGTCGTCGGTGGTCACCCCGCAGCAGGCGTGCAGGTACTCCAGGGCCTCCGCCCGGGAGTCCTCCACCCCGGCCTTCGCCATGTGGTGGTTGGCCGCCACCCAGTACCCCCCGCCGGACAGGGCGGTGGTCCCGCCGATGTACCCCGTCTTCTCCAGCAGCACCACGCTGGCCCCCTCGACGGCGCCGGCCAGCGCACCGGACAGCCCGGCCGCCCCCGAGCCCAGGACCACCAGGTCCGCCTCGTCGTCCCACTTGGTCTCGGTCATGGTCCCTCCCTGTCTCGAGCGTGCCGGTGGCGCCGGTGGCGTCAGAACGAACGGGGCAGCCCGAACGACTCGGCCACCAGGTTCCGGGCCATCTCGTTGGTGATCGGCCCGATCCGGTACAGCCGGGCGTCCCGCCAGTACCGCTGCATGTCGGTCTCCGCCGCGTACCCCATCCCCCCCAGGATCTGGATGCCCAGGTCGGCCGCCTGGCCGGCGTACTCCGACGCCACGATCTTGGCCATGTTCGACTCCGTCCCGCACGGCTCGTTGCGCTGCTGCCGCCACGCCGCCAGGTAGGTCAGCAGCTCGGCCTCGCGCTGCCAGATGGCGATGTCCGCCACGTAGTGCTGGAGCGACTGGAAGTGCCCGATGGTCTTGCCGAACGCCTCCCGCTGCTTCAGGTACGCCACCGCGTCCTCCAGCACCCCGTCGATGATGCCGGTGCAGGTGGCCGCCACCAGGATGCGCTCGTTGTTCAGGGTGGTCAGCATCTGGTACCAGCCGCGGCCCACCTCGCCGACCACGAACCGGTCCGGCACCACCACGTCGTCCAGGAACACCTCGCAGGACCCGAACCCGCGCATCCCCAGCTTCGGGATCTGCCGGATGGTCAGCCCCTCCGACGGGTTGGGCACCAGGAACGCCGTCACCCCCTGGGCCGGCCGGGCCGCCTGCTTGTCGGTGCGGGCCAGCAGCAGCAGGTGGGTGGCGGCGTGGGCCCCGCTCGACCAGATCTTCTGCCCTCGGACCCTCCACCCGCCGTCCACCGGCTCGGCCACCGTGGTCATCGCCCCCAGCAGGTCGGTGCCGCCGGACGGCTCGGTCACCGAGATGGCCATCCGGGCCCGTCCGTTGGCCAGGTCCGGCAACAGCTCGTAGCGGACCTCGTCCGGCGAGAACGCCGCCACCGCCTTGGCGCAGAACGACGGGATCCCCCACACCCAGGTGAGCCCCCCCAGCGACCGGGCCAGCTCCCGGGCCACGATCACCTGGGTGACCACGTCGCCGCCCTGGCCGCCGAACTCCTCGGGGATGCCGATGGCGTGCAGCCCGAAGCTGCTCATCTTCTCCCAGAGGTCCTCGGGGTAGGTGAACTCGTCGGCTTCCCACTGCCGGGCCAGCGATTTCGGGGCCTCGCGCTCCACCCACTCGTGCAGCGTCTTCTGGAACATCTGCTGCTCTTCGGTCAGGGAGAAGTCCATCCGTGCTCCGTGCTCCGTTGTGCTCCGTGCTCCGTCCGGCCGCTACAGCAGTTCGGCCGCTACAGCCGTCCGGCCGCTCAGCCGCTCGGTCGACCCCCTCGGCGGACCGCCGACCCTCTGATAACTTATCAAACAACTGGTTGGTCGAGAGAAAGAACAGGCGACGCCCATGCCCCGAGTGCACATCGACCACGTCTCCATGTGCGTCCACGACCTCGACAGGGCCATCGCCGACTGGACCGACATCCTGGCCGTCCTGTCCCCGGGGCACGCCGCCAACCTGACCCGTGGCGGCGGCACCGGCGACGGGGTGGAGATGGTCTGGGCCACCTTCCAGAACCCCGACCCCGAAGGGGTGTCCATCCAGCTCTGGGCCCCGGCCACCCCGGACACCTGGGTCCACAAGGTGCTGGCCAAGCGCGGCGAGTTCGTCCACCACATCGCCTTCCTGTCCGACGACTTCGGCCACACCGTCCAGCAGTGCCGGGAGGCCGGCCTGCCGGTGCTCCTCGACGAGAACAGCGGCCCCGACACCATGCCGTGGCTGGCCTGGAACTTCATCGGGGAGGACAAGGCCCACGGCGTCCTCATCGAGCTGGCCACCCGGTACCAGGCGGTCGGCGACAAGTGGTACCCCCACCCCGGCAACGCCGAGAACGCCCACCTCCGCGACGAGCTGGCCGAGCGGTACCCGGGGTACCCCGGATGAACCTCCGGTTCGGCTTCATCGGCGGCCCGCCGGCCGGCGACGACCTGGACCGCTGGGGCCGCCACACCGAGGGCCTCGGCGCCGCCTTCCTGGGCACCGGCGAGGGGGCCGCCATCTTCGAGGACCCCTACATCTGGCTGGCCCAGTTGGCCCGGGTCACCGACCGCGCCCTCCTTGGCCCGGTGCTGTCCGTCCCCGGCCTCCGCGACCCGGTGGTCCACGCCAACACCATGGCCACCATCCAGCGCCTGTCCGGCGGCCGCGCCGTCCTCGGCCTGGGGGTCGGCGACCTCGGCCGCCTCGACGTCGGCCTGCCCCCGGTCACCGTCGCCGAGCTGGTCGACTACGCCGGCACCGTCCGGGCCCTCACCGCCGGGGACGCCGTCGAGGTGGACGGCCGCCGGCTGCAGGTCCGGTGGGCCACCGACCGGGTCCCGGTCTACCTCGGCGCCGACGGGCCGAAGTCGCAGCGGGCCGCCGGCGCCATGGCCGACGGCGTCGTCGTCGGCCAGGCCGGCCACCCCGGCATGGTGGCCCAGACCCTCCGTAACGTCGCCGAAGGAGCCGCCGGCGCCGGCCGCACCGCCGACGACCTGGCCGTCTGGTTCACCAGCCGCATCGTCGTCACCGACCGCCCCAACGGCGCCATCTACCTCGACGGCCTCGACGAGTACGGCGCCCGCCAGGCCCGCTACCTGTGGCGCACCTCCGGTTCCCCCTCCGCCGACGACGTGGTGGCGCGGATCGAGGCCCGCAAGGGCGTCCGCCTGGACGACGACGTCGCCCGGCGGCTGGTGGCCTACAACCAGGACTTCGACCGCTGGGACGCCTGGTCGCACGGCTCCAAGACCAACGTGGACCTGCTGGACCACCACGGCCTGCGGGACTGGGCCGGCCGCATGTTCTACATCTCCGGCCCCGTCGACGACTGCGCCGACCGGGTCCGCGGCCTGGTGGACGCCGGCGCCCGCAACTTCCTGGTCCCCGCCATCACCGGCGACCGGTTCGCCGCCGCCGAGCAGGTCGCCGCCGTCTTCGACCGCGTCCAGGGGACCCGGCCCGCCGTACCGGCTTGACACCCCCCGGCGACCACCGACATACTTGATACCTACCAATCGGCCGTTTGAAAATAGGTCGGGGCAGGCCGGGCAGGTGCCGGCCGGCCAGGGTACGGAGCAGAAGCAGGGCCGGCATGGGGGCTGGAGGAAGGCCACGTCGTGGGTGACGCAGCGATGACCGGGGCGGAGACCACTGCGGCGCGCCCCCGCGTCGCCCTCGTCACCGGCGCCGGCGGCGGCCTCGGGCCCACGACGGTGTCCCGGCTGGCCGCCGACGGCTTCACCGTCGTCGCCGTCGACCTCAGCGAGCAGGCCCTGAAGCCGCTGGCCGACCATCCGTCCGGCCGGGTGGCCACCGCCCGGGTCGACGTCACCTCCCCAGCCGACGTGGACGCGGCGGTGGCGTCCGCCGTCGCCGACCACGGTGGCCTCGACGTGGTCGTCAACATGGCCGGCGTCATCCGCAACGCCATGCTCGCCAAGATCACCGACGACGACTTCGGCCTGGTCATGGCCACCCACGTCAACGGCACCCTCAACACCATGCGGGCCGCCAGCCCCGTCATGCGGGACCAGCAGTACGGCCGCATCGTCAACCTCAGCTCCATCGCCGTCCGCGGCTCCTTGGCCGGCGGCTCCTACGGCGCCGCCAAGGGCGCCATCGAGGGCCTGTCCCGGGCCGCCGCCATCGACCTGGCCCGCCACGGCATCACCGTCAACTGCGTCGCCCCCGGCGTCATCGCCAGCGGCATGTTCCTGACCACCCCCCAGGACTACCAGGACGACGTCCTCCGCCGAGCCCCCATGGGCCGGGCCGGCACCCCCGACGAGGTGGCCTCCTGCATCGCCTTCCTCGCCGGCGCCGACGCCAGCTACGTCACCGGGCAGACCCTGTTCGTCTGCGGAGGGCTGTCCATTGGCTTCTGACCCCCCCGCCTCCGGTACCGCTCCCGGCGCCCCGGCCGGAGGCGGCTCCGACGGCGACGTGTCGCTGGAGGTGCTGGACGACGTCGCCGTCCTCCGGGTGGACAACCCCCCGGTCAACCTGCTGCACCCCCGGGTCGCCCGCCAGATCGGGGAGCTCGCCGACGGCCTGGCCACCCGGGACGACGTCCGCTGCGTCGTCCTCACCGGCACCGGCCGCCACTTCGTCGGCGGCGGCGACCTCCGCTACGTCCGCACCCTCGACCCCGAGTCCGCCGAGAGCTACGTCCGCGGCGTCCAGGACCGCCAGCTCGGCCTGCTCCGGCTCCCCCAGCCGGTCATCGCCGCCGTCAACGGCTCCGCCCTCGGCGGCGGCTGCGAGCTGGCCATGGCCTGCGACATCCGGGTGTCCGCCGCCTCCGCCGTCTGGGGGCAGCCCGAGGTCGGCCTCGGCATCATCCCCGGCGCCGGCGGCACCCAGAACCTGCCCCGCCTGGTCGGCACCGGCCGGGCCAAGCTGCTCGTGCTCACCGCCCGCCGCATCTCCGCGGCCGAGGCCCACGACATCGGCCTGGTCGACCTGGTCGTCCCCGACGACCGGGTCCTCGACGCCGCCCTGGACCTGGCCCGGGCCATCGCCGCCAACGCCCCCCTCGCCGTCCGGGCCGCCAAGCGGGCCATCAACGAGGGCATCGAGCTCGGCCTGGAGGACGCCTACCGCCTGGAGGCCCGCCTCTTCGCCCCCCTCGTCGCCACCGCCGACTTCGGCGAGGGCGCCCAGGCGTTCTTCGACAAGCGACCCCCCCGGTTCGACGGCAAGTAGTTCAGGCAAGTAGTCCAACGGAAAGTGAGCCAGACGTGCGTATCGGCGTAGTGCATGTGACCACCGAAGCAGCCTCGGGGCCCTACACGGACCTCATCACCGCCAACCTCGAACAGGCCAAGGCCGACGGGACCGAGCTCGTCCACCAGTACGTCTCCCACATGCGCCGGGCGGCCGACACCGCCATCGCCTACCCCACCCTGCTCAACCGGGTCGACGTGGCCGCCCGGGTGGTCTCCCTGGCCGAGGACACAGGGGTCGACGCCGTCTTCGTCGCCTGCTCCGGCGACCCCGGGGTGGACGAGGCCCGGACCCTGGTCGACATCCCGGTGGTCGGCCCCATGGAGGCCACCATCGGCCTGGCCTGTGGCTACGGCCGCCGGTTCGGCGTCGTCACCGTCTACGACCTCACCTGGGACGCCCACATGAAGGACATGGTCGACCAGTACGGCATCTCCTCCCGCTTCGTCGGCACCCGTCGCCTCGACACCCCCACCCCGGTGATCTTCACCAAGGGGTTCGAGGACCCCGAGGTGGTCGGCAAGGAGATCGCCGCCAAGGCCCTCGAGCTGGTCGAGCAGGAGGGGGCCGAGGCCATCCTCATGGGCAGCGCCGGCCTGTCCACCTTCGCCTCCCGTTGCGGCATCAAGAAGGTCGACCCCTACGACGTCCCGGTGTTCGACATGATGTGCGTCGGCCTCAAGATGTGCGAGCTGCGGGCCGACCTGCAGAAGCGCATGGGCATCCCGCCGGTCGGCCGCTCCGGCTGGTACGGGTCCTTCTCCAAGAAGGACCGCGAGCGCGTCGACACCCTGTTCGGCTGGCAGCGCTGACCGAGGCCGGGCAGGTGACGGGACCGGGCAGGAGCCGGCAGCGATGAGCGCGTGGACGGCCGACGACGAGGCCCGCCTCGTCGCGGAGGTCCGCGCCGTCCTGGCCGACCCCACGGTCCTCGTCGGCGTCGACCACGCCGACCTCGGCTACGGCTTCGGCGGCTGGTCCCGGTCGTTCCTCCGCCTGGCCGGCCGCAACGGCTGGATCAGCCTGCTGTGGCCCCCCGAGCTCGGCGGCGCCGGCCTGCCCCCCCGGGCGCTGTGGGTGCTGCTGCACGAGCTGGCCTACGGCGGCGCCCCGGCCGAGGCCCTGTTCTACTCCCTGGCCGTCGGCCAGTGCCTGGTCGACTTCGGCACCCCCGAGCTGCAGCGCGACCTGCTCCCCAGGGTGGCCGCCGGCGAGGTGGCCTTCTCCGAGGCCCTCAGCGAGCCCGACGCCGGCTCCGACCTGCTGTCCCTGCGCACCTTCGCCCACCGGGACGGCGACCGCTACGTGGTCAACGGCCAGAAGGTCTGGACGTCCAACGGCGCCTTCTCCGACATGGCCATGACCATCGTCCGCACCGCCACCGACGGGCCCCGCGGCCGGGCCATCTCCACCCTGATGATCGACCTCGACGCCCCCGGGGTCACCCGGCGGGCCATCCCCGACATCACCGGCCAGCCGTCCTACGCCGAGCTGTTCTTCGACGACGTCGTCGTCCCCGCCACCGCCCTGCTCGGTGACGAGGGCGGCGGCATGGCCCAGGTCCTGGCCGCCCTGGAGTGGGACCGGTTCTGGGCCCGGTCCGTCAAGGCCCCGTTCCTCCGCCGCGAGCTGGACGACCTGGTCGCCCTGTTGAAGCAGCCCGGCTCCGACGGGGCCGACGGGGCCGACGGGACGGCCGGCGGCCGGGTGGTTGGCGGCCGAACGGCCGGCGGCGACGGGACGGCCCAGAGCGACGGGACGGCCCAGAGCGACCGGTCCCTCTGGGACGACGAGTCCGTTCGGCTGGCCGTCGCGGACCTGGCCGTCGACATCGAGGTCTGCGACGCCCTGTTCGCCGACGCCCTCGACCGCTACGGCCGGCCCGGGGTGGACCTGTCCGCCGACGCGGCCGCCGCCAAGACCTTTGCCGACGCCCTCGGCCTCCGGTTCTACGAGATGGCCGAGGACGTCCTCGGCCCGGCCGCCGCCCTGCCGCCCAGCCGAGCGGACGCCCCGCTGGGCGGCCGGCTGTGGCGCAACGGGCTGTGCGCCCACGGCCTCCGCATCGCCGGCGGCACCCCCGAGGTGCAGGAGTCCACCGTGGCCACCCGCGGCCTCGGGCTGCCGAGGGCCCGGGCATGACCGCCGCCCCTACCACCAGCGTCGCGGAAGAGCTGGACGAGTTCCGCCGGGCCGCCCGGGCCGCCCTCTCCCGGGCCCCCCGGCCGCGGGTGGTGGGTGATGCCGCCGCCGCCGACCTGGCCACCTGGGACGAGGCAGCCCGGGAGGCCCTGTGCTCCCTCGGCGCTTTCGGCCTGCTGGTCGACGACGCCCACGGCGGCTCGGCGGCCGGCTTCGGGCCGATGGTGGTCGCCCTCGAGGAAGCCGGCCGCGCCGGGGTGGGCCGATGGTTCTCCACCAGCGCCGTCGTCGTCGCCCGGTTGCTGACCGGCGAGCCCGGCGCCGCGACGGGCCGGCTCCTGGCCGACCTGGCCGCCGGGACCCGGCTGGCCACCGTGGCCGTCATCGGGCCGTCCGGCCGGTACGACCTGGCCGGGGTCGCCGTCACCGCCACCGCTGGTGGTGGCGGAGCAGGCGGGGCGGGTGGAGCGGGTGGAGCCGGGAGCGGCGACGGTGTCGTCCTGTCCGGCACCGCCGACTTCGTGCCGGCCCTGGCCGACGCGGAC
Source organism: Acidimicrobiales bacterium (assembly GCA_035547695.1). Taxonomy (GTDB): domain Bacteria; phylum Actinomycetota; class Acidimicrobiia; order Acidimicrobiales; family RAAP-2; genus DASZUK01. The sequence continues at coordinate 6,982 of DASZUK010000022.1, read as the reverse complement.
TGCGTGGTGGTGGCCGCCCGGCTCGACGGCGGCACTTGCGGCTCCCGCGGCACTGGCGGCACCGGCGCGGCATCTGGCGGCACCCCTGGCACCGCCGGCGGCGGGGGAGTGGGGCTGTTCGTGGTGGACCGCACCGACGACGGCGTGGCGTTCGGCCCGGCTGACCGGTCGGGACTGAACGGGCTGGGGTCGCTGCGGCTCGACGGCGTCCGGGTGCCGGCCGACCGGGTGCTGACCGGCGGCCTCGACGACGACCGGCTGGCCGACCTGGTGGCCGGCGGGGCGGTGGCGGTCAGCGCCGAGATGGTCGGCAGCGCCGCCCGGGTGCTGGAGCTGACCGTCGCCTACGCCGGGGCCCGGCAGCAGTTCGGATCGCCCATCGGTGCCTTCGGGACCGTCCAGCACCACTGCGTGCAGATGCGCACCGACGTGCAGGCCGCCCAGGCAGTGGTGCGCCGGGCCGCCGCCGCCCTGGACGCCGGCGACCCCGACGCCGGGCGGCTGGCTTCCGTCGCCAAGGCCTGGACGGCCCGGGCCACCCGCCGGGTGGTCGGCCGGGCCCACCGGGTCCACGGCGCCATCGGGTTCAGTGCCGAGCACGAGCTGCCCCGCCACACCGCCGGCCAGCGCGACTCCTGGGCCCTGTGGGGCGACCCCCGGTTCCACGCCCGGCGGGTCGCCTCGGGACTGTGACCGGGCCGGGCCGGGCGGCGCAGATCGACCGCCAGATCGACCAAGACCAGATCGACCACCAGATCGACCAAGAGAGGAGCAGCATGCCAACGACCAACGCTCTGCCGGAGGTGGAGGGGCTGTTCGCCGCCACCGGCGACGGCGACCGGGTGCGCCTGTGCATCGGCACCTGCGCCGAATGCGGTGCCGTCTTCTTCCCGTCCCACGCCCAGTTGCACCGGCCCAACTGCTCGGGCGGCCCGGTGGAGCCGGGGCTGATGGCCCCCACCGGCACCCTGGTGAGCTACACCATCCAGCACTACGCCCCGCCGGAGCCGTACCCGGCGCCGGCCGACTGGGAGCCGGTGGCCATCGGCACCGTGGCCTTCGCGGAGCAGGGCCTGCAGGTGCCCGGGCAGTTGACCGGGATCGACCCGGCCGACCTGCGGGTGGGCCTCACCGTGGAGACGGTGGCCGCCACCCTGTACGTGGACGACGACGGCGCCGAGCGCCAGACCTGGAAGTTCCGGCCGGTCGATCCGGCCGGCCGGTCGGACCAGTCGACCGGGTCGAGCGAGACGGGAGCAGCGTGATGGAAGAGGTCTACGTCGTAGGTATCGGGGCCCACCCGTGGGGGAAGTTCCCGGGCAAGAGCTTCATCGACCTCGGGGCCGAGGCGGTCCGCAACGCCCTGAAGGACGCCGGCGTGCAGTGGACCGACGTCCCGGCCGCCGTCAGCGGCATCTACGTCTGGGGCGGCACCGATGCCCTCAACGCCGGCAGCGCCATCGCCGGCCGGCTGGGCGAGACCGGCATTCCCATCCTGAACGTGTTCAACATGTGCGCCACCGCCACCTCCGCCTTCCGGTCGGCCTACCACACGGTGGCGTCCGGCGAGCAGGACATGTGCCTGGCCATCGGCGTCGACGTGTCCCCGCCGGGGTTCTTCGGGTTCATGGGCAAGCCGGACCCGGCGGACACCGACTACCTCCGGTTCCGGATGGTCGGGGTGACCAACCCGGCGTACTGGGCCATGGAGGCCCGCAAGCGCATGGAGGAGCACGGCACCACCGAGCGGCACTTCGCCCTGGCCAAGGTGGCCTGCTCCAAGCACGGCTCCCTGAACCCCGACGCCCTGTACAAGCGGGTGTACACCGAGGAGGAGGTGCTGGCCTCCCCGCTGGTCTGCGACCCGCTGCGGCTGTTCGAGATCTGCGCCACCCGGGACGGGGCGGCGGCGGTGCTGCTGTGCTCGGCCAAGAAGGCCAAGGAGCTGGCCGGCAAGCCGGTCCGCGTGGCCGGCGTCGGCCTCGGCAGCTCCCTGTACGGCGACCCCACCCTGCGGCTCGGCACCCTGGCCGCTCCGGCCGTCGGCACCGCCCCGCTGCTCAGCGAGAGCTGGACGTCGTCGCAGATGGCCTACAAGATGGCCGGCATCGGGCCGGAGGACGTCGACTTCGTCGAGGTCCCCGACAACAGCTCCTGGCACTACCTGCAGTACCTGGAGACCCTCGGGCTCTGCGAGCCCGGCGAGGCCGACAAGCTGCTGGAGAACGGCGAGACCCTGGTCGGCGGCCGGCTCCCGGTCTGCCCGAGCGGGGGGGCCTCCAGCTACGGCGAGGCCATCTCCGCCCAGGGCCTCCTGCAGGTCTGCGAGCTGGTCACCCAGCTCCGCGGCGACGCCGGTCCCCGCCAGGTCGAAGGGGCCAGGGTCGGCCTCGCCCAGACCTACGGCCAGCTCGGCAACTCCTCCACCGCCATCCTCACGAGGTAGGCGGCCGTACCAGCGCTGCGGCGGAACCGGCGGGTGATCGAAAGGCGAGGCACCGAAGGCAACTGCACGACCGTCGACCCGTGGGGGGCGGCGGGGGAAGGGGAAGACGATGACGACGGAGGCGACGGAGAAGCCGACCCGGGAGTACCGGGTCATCTCGGCCGACAGCCACCTGACCGAGCCGGGCGACCTGTGGACGTCCCGGGTCGACGCGGCGTTCGTGGACCGGGTGCCCAAGATGGTGCACCTGGACGAGGGGGCCGCCTGGGTGATGGAGGGGGTGGACCGCCCCATCGCCTTCGGGTTCACGGTCTGTGCCGGCAACAAGCCGGAGGACATGCGCGACTGGATGCACCTGTCCGAGATGCGGTCCGGCGGCTGGGACCCGGCGGTCCGGCTGACCGAGTTGGACGAGGACGGCGTCGACGCCGAGGTGCTGTTCCCCAACCGGCCGTGGCAGGCGGTGGTGGCCAACAAGGACCCCGACCTGCACCACGCCATGGTCCGGGCCTACAACGACTGGCTGTCCGAGTACTGCTCCCACGCCCCCGACCGGCTGGGCGGGGTGGCCGCCATCCCCAACCGCGGGGTGGCCGAGGCGGTGGCCGAGGTGCGCCGGACGGCGGGCATGCCGGGCATCGTGGCCCAGTTGCTCAGTTGCTACCCCCACGGGGACACCACCCTGTCGGACGACGACGACCCGCTGTGGGAGGTGCTGGAGGAGGTCGGCATGCCGGTGGCCATCCACATCGGCCTGACCGACACCATGCCGTTCCAGTTGAACGCCCGCAAGCTGCCGGGGACGGTCCACTTCTACGACGCCCCCGGCCGGATGCTCGAGCTGATCTTCGGCCGGGTCCTCGACAAGTTCCCGGGGCTCACCTTCGTGATGACCGAGGTCGACTGCGGGTGGACCCCGTACTTCGCCGACCAGGCCGACGACAACTACCTACGGCACCTGAAGGCCACGCTGCGCGGCCAGGAGCTGGCCCGGATGCCCAGCGAGTACATGCGGGACCACTTCGCCCTCACCTTCATCACCGACACCTACGGCATCGCCAACCGCCACCGCATCGGGGTGGACCGGATGCTGTGGTCGAACGACTACCCCCACATCACCTCCGACTGGCCGTACTCCTGGAGGACCATCAACGCCCAGTTCGCCGACGTGCCACCGGACGAACGCCACGCCATGCTGGCCGGCAACGCCCTGCGGCTGTACCGGTTCGGGGCCTGACCGTGGCCGCCGGCGACCCCGACGACGGGGAGGCGCAGGACCCCGGCGGTGCCGGCCCCCGGCCCGACGTGCCGGGGGCGTTCGTCATCAGCATCACCCCGTTCGACCGTGACGGCGCCCTGGACGAGGCGGCGCTGGCCGCCCACCTTCGACGGATCGGCCGGGCCGGCCTCGGGGTGTACGTCGCCGGTGGCGGCAGCGGCGAGGCGTACAGCATGTCCACCGACGAGGTCCGGCGGGTGCTGCAGGTGGCGGTGGCCGAGCTGAAGGGCGTGGTGCCGGTCCGCGGCATGGGGGTGGAGCCACGGCGGGCCGACGACATGGTCCGGTTCGCGGCCTTGGCCGAGGAGGCCGGGCTGGACGCCGTCCAGATCTACTCCCTGGAGCTCGGCCACGGGGAGCGGCCGGTGCAGAGGGAGATCCGCCGGTACTACGACGACGTCCTCTCCGCCACCGACCTGCCGGCGGTGCTGTCCACCCACATGTCCGTCGGCTACCTGCTGCCGGTACCCCTCATCGCCGACCTGGTGGCCGAGTACGACATCGCCGGGATCAACTGCACCGCGGCCGACATGGGGTACGTCCGTGCCCTGATCGACGCCGTGGAGCCGGCGGTGCCGGTGCACGTGGGGGTGCCGGGGCAGGCCTTCCTGACCTGGGCCGCCGGCGGCTCCGGGTTCCTCACCTCCGAGGCCAACCTGATCCCGGAGACCGCCGCCCTGGTGGCCCGCCGGCACCGGGCCGGCGACCACGACGGGGCCATCGCCCTCTACGACCGGTTCCTCCGCATCGGCGGCGCCATGTACGAGGCCGGCGGGATCCGGGCGAACAAGTGCCTGCTGAACGAGCTCGGCCTGGCCGGCGGGTACCCGCGACTGCCGCGCCTGCCGGTCACCATGGACGACCCCGGGATGGCCGACCTCCTCGCCTGGGCCCGGGAGCCGGAGATGGCCGACCGGGAGGGGTGGGGGCGGTAGCGGTGGGGGCCGATCGGGCCGGCGGGGTTCGGGCCGCCGACGTGGCCGACCAGGACGACGACGTGCTGGCCCGGCTGTTCGAGCCGGTCGCCCTCGGTCCCCTGGAGCTGCGGAACCGGTTGATGATGACCACCCACGGCCCGCGGCTGTCGCAGCGCCGGTACCGGCCGTACCTGGCGGCGCGGAGCGCCGGGGTGGGCCTGGTGGGGGTGTTCGCCTCCTACGGGGCGTACTCGTTCCCCGTCGGTCCCGGCCGGTTCTCGCCGCAGGACGCCGCGGACTTCGACGTGGTGCCGCCGCACCCGCTGACCGACGACGGGCGGCGGTTCCTCGACGGGCTCGTGCCGATGATGGCCGAGCTGGCCGACACCGTGCACGGGGCCGGGGCCCGGATCGTCGGCCAGTTGCTGCACCTGGGCGGGTCGCAGCACGACGAGAACTTCCAGCCGTCCCTCGCCCCGGGGTGGACCAGGGACGAGTTCCGGCGGGCGGTGCCCCACGCCCTCACCACCGACGAGATCGCCGGCGTGGTGGAGGCGTTGGGCGACGCCGCCCGCCGGGTGGCGGACGCCGGCTACGACGCCGTGGAGCTGGCCGGCGGCCACGGCTACCTGGTCGAGCAGTTCCTGTCCCCGCTCACCAACCACCGTGACGACGGCTACGGCGGGTCGGCCGCCAACCGGTCCCGGTTCCTGTTCGAGGTCCTCGACGCCGTGCGCGCCGCCGTGGGCGACGGCTTCCCGGTCGGCGTCCGGATCTCCGGCGCCCAGCGGGCCCCGGGCGGCCTGACCAACGACGACATGTGCGCCGTCGCCGCCCGGTTGGGCGAGTGGGGGGTGGCCTACGTCAACGTCAGCGGCGGCACCTACACCGGGCTGCAGCGCGGCCTCCACCAGGCGTACGTGGCCCCGCCGTCGGCCGGCGACGCCCCCAACGCCGACGACGCCGGCGCCATCCGCCGGCACACCACCGCCGCGGTCATCGTCGCCGGCCGGTTCACCGACCTGCGCCAGGCCGCCCGGGTGGTGGCCGCCGGCGCCGCCGACGTGGTCGGGATGACCCGCCTGCTCATCGCCGACCCCGACGCCCCGGCCAAGGCCCGGCGGGGCCGGGTGGCGAAGGCCCGGCCGTGCATCGGGTGCAACGAGTGCCACTACGGCCGGACGGTGGTGTGCACCGTCAACCCGGCCGCCGGCAAGGAGGAGGAGCTGGCCGTCCGGCCCGCGGCCCAGCCCCGGTCGGTGCTCGTGGTGGGCGGCGGCCCGGCCGGGATGGAGTTCGCCCGGGCGGCCGCCCACCGCGGCCACCGGGTGCGGCTGGTCGAGCGGGGCCCCGCCCTCGGCGGAGCCGTGGCCACCTGGGGGACCGCCCCGCTGTGGCCGGACGTCCCCCGGTACCTGGACTGGCTGGCCACCCAGCTCGACGACCTCGGCGTCACCGTGGAGCTGGGTCGGGAGGTCCCGGTCGCCGCGCCGGGAGGAGAGGCCGGTCGGTCCGCCGACGGCCCGGCCGACGCCGTCGGCGGGATCGACGTGGCCGACGCCGTCGGCGGAGCCGACATGACCGACATCGTCGGCGGGGCCGACGTCGTCGTGGTGGCCACCGGCGCCGAGGAGGGGCTGCCGGACGTGCCGGGCCTGGACACGGTCCACGCGGTGACGGCGCTGGAGGCACTGGCGGAGCCGGGCCTGGTGGGGGACCACGTGGTGGTGGTCGGGGGCGTGGAGGACCACCTGCCGCCGCTGGCGGTGGCCGACCGGTTGGCCGCCGCCGGCCGCCGGGTGACCCTGCTGTCGGAGCCGATGGTGGCCGGTGAGGGGATCGAACCGGCGCTGCTGTTCTCCATGACCCGGGGCCTCCTCCGGCAGGGAGTGGCCATCCGGACGCTCACGGGGCTGGTGTCGGTGGACGGCGGCACGGTGACGGTGCGCAACACCCTGACCGGCCAGCTCGACACCGTCGGCGGGGTCGACACCCTGGTGGCCGCCGGCCTGCGGCGGCCACGGGTGGCCCTGGTGGACGCCCTCCGCGCCACCGGCCTGCCGGTCCACGCCATCGGCGACTGCCTGGCCCCCCGCCGCATGGTCCACGCCACCCTGGACGGCGCCCGGTGCGCCGCCACGCTGTGACCCCGACGGCCCGCGACGGCGGCCGCCCTCGTGACCCCGAAGGAGCTGATCGGATGAGTGACGACCTGTTCGACCACGTGGCCGACGTGGTGGTGGTCGGCGCCGGCGGGGCCGGGTACTCGGCCGCCCTGACGGCGGCCAACGAGGGGGCGTCGGTGGTGCTGGTCGAATGCGGGGCCGCCCCCGGCGGCAC
>DASZUK010000021.1:0-56123 GCA_035547695.1 Acidimicrobiales bacterium | reverse complement strand
GCCCAGGCCGCCGCCCAGCAGGCCGCCAGCGCGGCCGCGGTGGCCGCCACCGTCGGCGGCGCCGGCGCCGGCGCGGCCGCCACCGCCTCGGCCAACCAGGCGGCGGCCTCTGCGGCCAGCCAGTCCGGCTCCGGCGGGTCGACTGGGTCGAGTGGGTCCGGCAGCTCCGGGGGGTCGTCCAGCCCGCCGGCGACCACCATCGCGGCCAGCGGGTCCTCCACCGCCGCCGGCCAGGCCGCCGTGCAGGCCGCCCAGAGCCAGCTCGGCGTCCCGTACGCCTGGGGCGGGGAGTCACCCGGCCACGGGTTCGACTGCTCCGGCCTCACCCAGTGGGCCTGGGCCCAGGCCGGGGTGTCCATCCCCCGGACAGCGGCCGCCCAGTACTCCGCCATCCCCCACGTCTCCCTCACCGCCCTGCAGCCCGGGGACCTGCTGTTCTACAAGAACCTGGACACAGACGGCATCATCGACCACGTCGTCATGTACGTCGGCTCCGGCCCGTACGGGTCCAACACCATCATCCAGGCCCCCTCCACCGGGAGAACGGTGTCGTACTCCCCGATGTACTACACCGACCTCATCGGCGCCGGCCGGCCCTGAGCCGCACCCCCGAGCGCGAAGCCCCGGCCGTCCCGGCCTCGCCACTGGCCGCCCCGACCGGCCCGGCCGGCGCTCGGTACCATGAACCCGTGGCAGCCGGCACGGAGCCCACGGCGACCGGGAAGACCGGGCCCACGGCCGCCGGGAGGCCGGTGGCCAAGCCCGGCCCCTCCACGGACGTCGTCCCCCTCCGCGCCCCCCGGACCGGTGAGGGGGTGGACGCCGACGGTGGCCGCCTCTCCGACGTCGACGAGTGGGGTCGGTCCGAACGGATGCGGACCCTGGTCCGGAAGCTGTACGACCCGGTGTACTCGAAGTGGTTCCGGGCCGAATGGGACGGGCTGGAGAAGGTGCCGACGGAGGGCGGGGCGCTGCTGATCGCCAACCACGCCGGGGCCATCCCGTCGGACGCCCCGGTGATCATGCACGGCGTCGAGAAGGAGCTGGGCCGCCCGGTGTACGGCCTGGCCGACTACTTCTTCCGCACCATCCCGGTGGTGGGCACCCTGTGGAGCCGGGCCGGCGGGGTGCCGGCCCGGCCGGACAACGCCTACCGGCTGCTGCACGACCAGCGGCAACTGGCCCTGGTGTTCCCGGAGGGCATCAAGGGCCCGTCCAAGTCGTTCACCGACCGGTACCAGTTGCGGCGGTTCGGCCGCGGCGGGTTCGTCGAGATCGCCATGCGGGCCGGGGTGCCGGTGGTGCCCATCGCGGTGGTCGGGTCCGAAGAGGCTATGCCCATCGTCACCCGGCTGCCCGCGGTGGCCAAGGCCCTGCGGCTGCCGTACTTCCCGGTCACCGTCAACTGCCTGCTGATGGGCCCCGTCGGGCTGGTGGTGCCGTTCCCGGCCAAGTTCCGGCTGCGGGTGCTCGACCCGGTCACCTTCGACGTGCCGGCCGGCCAGGACCGGTACTCGAAGAGCCGCGTCATGGACGAGGCCGAGGCCATCCGGACCCGGCTGCAGGACACCGTGTACGACATGCTGCGGGACCGCCGCAGCGTCTGGTTCGGCTAGGCGCCGGCGGTGGGGCGGCGCGTGCTGGTCACCGGGGCCGACACCTTCTGGGGTGGCCGCATGGTGCAGGCCCTGGAGGACGACCCCGACATGGAGGTGATCCTCGGCCTCGGGTCCAGGGCGCCGTCGGTGCAGTTCGAGCGGGCCGAGTTCGTCCGGGCCGACCAGACCTACTCCATCCTCAACCGCATCGTCCGGGCCACCCAGGTGGACACCATCATCCACACCTTCCTGGTCGTCGACTCCACCCTGGTCCCCCAGCGGGCCCTGCACGAGATCAACGTCATCGGCACCATGAACCTGCTGGCCGCCGCCGGCGCCCCCGGATCGCCGGTGCGGCACGTGGTGGTGAAGTCGTCCACCCTGGTCTACGGGTCCTCCGAGAAGGACCCGGCCACCTTCACCGAGGACACCCCCCGGTCCCGGACCCCGCGGACCCGGGTGGAGCGGTCCCTGGTCGACGCCGAGGGACTGCTGCACGACTTCGCCGACGACAACCCCGGCGTCCTGGTCACCGTCCTCCGGTTCGCCAACGTCCTCGGCACCGACATCGTCACCCCCATCAGCAAGAACCTGTCCCGGCCGGTCTGCCCGTCCATCTTCGGCTACGACCCCCTGGTCCAGTTCGTCGAGGAGGACGACGTCGTCCGGTCCCTGGAGCACGTCACCCGCCACCGGGTCGGCGGGGTGTTCAACGTCGCCGGCGCCGGCCGGCTGCCCTGGAGCGAGGTCGCCGCCCTCTGCGGCACCCGGCTGCTCCCCCTCCCCCCCGTCCGGCCCGCCCTGGCCATCGGTCCTCTGGTCCGCCTCGGCGTGTTCGACCTGCCGCCCGAGCTGGAGGCCCTGCTCCGCTACGGCCGCGGCGTCGACACCACCCGGCTGGTCGACGCCGGGTTCGACTACCGGCACACCAGTGCCGGCGCCGTCCGCAGCTTCATCCGCAGCGTCCGCCTCCGCCGCAGCGTCGGCCGCCGCCCCGCCTCCTACGTCTACGAGCACGACGTCGAGCAGTTCTTCCGGCACTCCCCGTCGGTGGTGCAGCCGGCTGACGGCTGACGGCTGACGGCTGACGGCTGACGGCGGCCGGGGCTACGCGTGGCCGAGCCAGCCACCCAGCAGCTCGCGGCGGCGGCCCTGCCACTCCTCGGCGGTGATGCCGAACCGGGCGTGGTCCTCCCACCGGCCGTCGATCTCCAGGTAGCCCCGGGCCACCCCCTCCTGGCGGATGCCGAGCTTCTCCATCACCCGCAGGCTGGCGTGGTTGCGGGGGATGATGGAGATCTCCACACGGTGCAGGGCGATGGAGTCGAACGAGAACTGCAGCACCATCACCACGCCCTCGGGCACGTACCCCTGGCCGGCCAGGTCCCGGTCCACCCAGTAGCCGACGTGGCCGCTCTGGAACGGCCCCCGCTGGATCGACGACAGGGTGATCTCGCCGGCGAACCGGCCACCGACGAAGAGGCCGAAGCCGTAGCCGGTGCCCAACTGCCGCTCCCGCTCCCGGATGGCGCAGCGGGAGGCGAAGCTCTGCCGGTCCTCGGCCGGCGGCGGGGCCCCGTTCGGCCGGGGCTCCCAGGGCACCAGCCAGTCCCTGCACCGGGCCCGGACGGCGTACCACTCGTCGTAGTCCCGCTCGGTCAGGGTCCGCAGCACCACCCGCCGGCCCACCAGCTCGAGCGGGGTCGTCGTGTGTGCGAGGCGGACCACCCGCGCATCGTGGCAGGTCGGCCGGCCGGTGCGCCAATGGGCTCTGCCCCCGTCTCGACAATCCCCGGGCCCAAGGAGCCCGCCGGCACCCGACCAGCGCATAGCTGCAGCACGCAACGGTCCGCAGTACAGTCGTCACCGTGCACCAGAGCTCCACGGAGGCAATGGCGCGCTTCGCTGGCGACCACCTCTCGGGCCGTCGTGGACAGGCCCCTCGAGTTCCTCGACGTCGGCTCGATGGACGTCAACGGGACCTGCCGGACCTACTTCGACGGCCCCTTTTGGGACTACGCCACCGTTGACCTCGGTCCGGGTCGAGGAGTCGATCGGGTGCCGCGATCACCGTGGCGCGGCCTCCCCTGCCGGCATTACGACGTCATCATCTCCAGCCAGACCGCCGGCACAGGTTGTGGTTCCGGCCCGGTGAGCACCTCCACCACGGCGGCGGCCGGTCCGCCGCGTATCCTTTTCGCCCCCCGCGACCTGCCGCCGCTCCGCCCCGACGTCAGCGAGGATGTTGGGCCCTACCGGGACCTCCAGGCTGGACGGGTAGCTCAGCGCCGGTCGACACCGGTGCCATGTGGGCCGAGCGTCGCCGTGGTGACGGTACTGGAGGACCCCAACCCAGGGTGGCTTCGCAAAGCGCTTCAATCGGTGGTCGGCCAGACCATGTCGGAATGGGAGCTCGCCATCGGGGTGGTTGGCGACCTGGTCGAGGAGGCCGAGGAGGCCTTGACCGAGGTGATCGACCGCATAGCACCGGGGAGGGCCCACGTCACCCGACACCCCGCCGGATGGACAACGCCATTGGCCGCGGCAGCCGCGCTCGCCGCCAGCACGGCGGAGGTCGTAGCGCTGATGAGCCAGGACGACCAGTTGGCGCCGGACTGCCTCGAGCTTCTCACCGCTGCCCTGGAGGCCACCGGAACCAGGTGCGGTGCGGCCTACGCGGACGAGGACCGGATCGACGGAAAGGGCGACCTTTCCAGCCCGGTGCTCAAACCTGGGTGGTCACCGGAGCTGCTCCTGGCCACCCCCTATCTCGGCCACCCGTTGGCTGTCCGCCGGGTCCTGTTCGAGGAGGCCGGGGGGTTCCAGCCCGTCGCAGACGGGGACTGGGAGCACGACGTGATGTTACGGATCGCCGAGCGCCGTCCCGAGGTGGCCCACGTCGCCGAGGTGCTCTGCCACCGCCGCTTCGCCACCGGAGCGGCGGTGGCAGCCACCACAACGACCGAAGCACTGACTGGACCAGGTAACGACGATCGCTCGGGTGGCCGTCCCCATCCGGGCCCCGGCGCCGTCGTTCGGGCGCTCGAGCGACGGGGCGAAGCGGGACTGATCGAAGCCGGGCCCATCCCGGGCAGTTGGACGGTCCGGCGGGTGCCCTCCCGGCGGCCGCGGGTGACGGCGATCATCCCGTTTCGTGACGGAGCGACCCTGCTGCGAGCTTGCGTCGACTCGGTCACCGGCACTGCCGGCGCCGTCGACCTGGACCTGGTGCTCGTGGACAACGGGTCGGCCGAGCCCGAAACGCTGACGCTCCTCGACCGACTCGAAGGTCGACGCGACGTCACCGTCCTCCACGACGACCGGGCCTTCAACTGGGCCGCCCTGAACAACGCCGCCGCCCAGCGGGCCGCCGGCGAGGTGCTGCTCTTCCTCAACAACGACATCGAGGCACGGCGCCCGGGCTGGCTGGAGGCACTGGCCGCCCAGGCCCTCAGGCCAGAGGTGGGTGCGGCGGGGGCCCGACTGCTCTACCCGTCGGGGCGGGTGCAGCACGTCGGCCTCGCCTTGGGACTGGGCGGCGCCGCCGGCCACGTGCTGGCCGGCCTGCCGGGGGACCAGCCCGGATACCTCGGCATGGCGGTGCTCCAACGCGAGTGCTCGGCAGTCACCGGGGCCTGCTTGGCCACCCGGCGGACAGTGTTCGACGACCTCCAGGGCTTCGACGAGTCGCTCGGGCTCGACCTCAACGACATCGACTACTGCCTCAGGGGCGCCCAGCGAGGTCTGAGGACCGTCCTCGAGCCGGCGGCGGAGCTTGTGCACTACGAATCACCCAGCCGGGGGACCTCCGGTAGTAGGGAGGACATCCGCCGGTTCCTGGACCGCTGGGAATCCCAAGTGGTGGCTGGCGATCCCTTCCTTAGCCCCTGGTTGACCCGGGTAGACTGTTCGTGCGCGTTGCGGGGCCCAGACGAAGCGGGGTGGTGGCAGGCATGGCGCTCGACCCTCGAGAGATCGTGAGCCGTCTGGCCGGTCCTACAGATGCCCAGCGGTCAGGCCCTGGGAACGCACCTTCGATGCTGGACCGACCGGCCAGCGGACTGCCCCCGCTGGAATCCGCTCGCCGGGACCCCGCAGTAGCCGGACTCCACGTGGCGTGGGCGCAACTCCATGCCGCGGCTCCCCCGACGACCGCCGGAAGCCTCCCTCAGAAATTCCGGACCAAGGCCCGGGCGATCGCCACCGATCTGGTGGGACACGATCAGCGGGACGACCGCGCCCTCATCGAGTCGCTGATCCACGCGGTTGACACCCTTGCTCTCCGCTGTGACGAGCTGGCGAACCGACTCGCCCGGTTGGACGACGCCGTCGGCGAGGTGGTCGACGTGCTGGGTGCCGACCTCGTCCGGCTCCGGGCCGCGGTCGGAGGCGCAACGTCTCGGGACGTGGATGGCTGACACCCGCCCCAGGGTGAGAGGTGGGCCGGTCACCGTCCTTACCAGCCACTGGGACACAGCTCACGATGAGCGGGCATTCGTGGTACGGAGCCTGGCCGGTGCGATATCCAGGATTACCCCGGTGCAGGTCCTGGTCCCCGGACCCCGGGGGTCGGGAAGGGCAGACGGCGCGTTCGACCTGGTGGCGTTGGGGACACCCGTCTCCGGGTCGACCTGGCCGGCGGCGTCTTCGGCATCGTGGCCGGCACCCGGTCCGTCAGTTCCGTCGTCCGAACTGGCGCTCCTCGACCAGGCCAACGCCGAGCTCGCCGGCCTGCTCTTCCGCCATTTGCCAGATGTCGCCATGGCGGCGCCGGCTGCGGGCGGACCCCCGGCAGCCGCGGCGAACGGGGACTGGTTCGATACGGTCGACCGCTGGCGCGTCGGCGCACCGGACGCCTTCCCGGAGCCGGGGTGCTCGGGCCCGGGGCTGGGGTGGTCGGGGGGCGGCAGGACGAGCCCGGTCCACGACGTTGGTCTCTATGTTCCCATCAACCCCCTGGCGGCCCGACGACCGCACAACGGCTTCGGGTTCGTCAACTACGTGCTGGTCCTCGGCGACCGGGGGCCAGGAGCCAGCGACGGGGCACCGAGCCCGATGACCGCATGGTTGCTGGGCGGACTACCCCGGCTCGACGTCGTCGTGGTGGAGAACGCCACCGCCTCCGCGTGGCGATCTCGAGCCCTGCGGGGCCAAGTGGCCGTCGACACCAGGATCGACCTGTGGCGGCTGATGGCCTACGCATCAGTGATGATCGACCTCCGTCCCGGCGCGTTGCTGGCCCGCGAATGCGTGGAGTCCCTCCGGTATGGGACCCCGGTGGTGGTCCCCGCCGGAACGGCCGCCGCCCACCTGGCCGCTTTGGGTGGCGGCCTCTGGTACCGGGACCCGTCCGAGCTCCTGGCCTGCGTCGACGCCATCGTCGATGCCGACACCCGGGACGTCCTTGGAGCGCAGGGGCAGGCCGCGGCCGACCGGCTCTACGGGGACCCGGCGGCGTTCGTGGGCAGGGTCGCCGCGGCGATGGCCGGCTCTGCGCCACCCGCCGTCGACCCGTTCCCCTCCCGACGTTCTCCCAACCGGCGACCCGTACCCAACAGACCGGACCGACCCGGGCGATAACATCCGCGACGTGCCCACCAAGCCCCCCAACTACCGGATCTACGTGTCCCGACGGGGGAACGTGTTCATGGCCGAGTTGGCAGAGCTCCTGACGAGGACCTTGGTCGACCTCGGGCGGCACGTCGTTCTCTTGAAATCAGGTCTGCCGGAACGACAGGACGGTAGCGTCAACATCGTCGTCGCTCCGCATGAGCTGTTCCATTTCGCCAAAGTCGGGGGCGCGTCGCCGGTGCGGCTCGCCCAGGCCGCGGCAGACAGCGTGTGCGTCACCACCGAGCAGATGGGTACCGCTTGGTTCGAGCTCCAGAACGAGCTGTGTGCAGAAAGTCCGCTGATACTCGACATCAACCGCACCGCCGTGGACGCGCTTCGGCGGCGGGGCCTACCGTCCGAACACCTCCAGCTCGGCTACCACGAGAGCATCGACCACTGGCATGGTCAGGCCGACCAACGGCGGGAGGTGGACGTCGCCGTACTGGCCGCCCAGACGGATCGGCGCGACCGGTTCCTGGCCCACGCAGCCACGTTGTTGTGGGACCGCAATTGCGACATCCGCCTGTTCACCTTTGACCGGCCGGTCACCGGCACCGAGCCCGGATTCCTGGTCGGCGGGAAGAAGTTCGACCACCTCGCCCGCTCGAAGATGCTGCTCAACGTCCACCGCAGCGACGTGGCCTACTTCGAGTGGCTCCGGGTCATCGAGGCGGTGGCAAACGGCTGCGCCGTCGTCACCGAGGCGTCCCTCGGCTGCCGGCCGTTCGTGCCATTCGAGCATTTCGTCCAAGGTTCTCTCGAGGTCTTGGCCGAGTACGCGCTTGCAGTTCTCCTCGACGAGGGCTGGCGAGCCCAGTTGGCGTCGGCCGCCTACGAGTTCATGCGGGATGAGCTTGACATGGTTCGAATCGTGAACAATCTGCTGCCGCGGATCGAAGCCGTCGCCGACGGGACCTCCACCCAACGCCTTCCGGCACGGCGGAAGAGTCCCACTCCGCCGCCCTCGAGCGTTTCGGTGGGGAGCACCCAGCCGCCCTCGGCCGCCGTCGCAGCACACCAGGACATCCGGATGGCCGTCGACGTCACCGAGGCCCGGTTCCGCGAGATGGCCAAAACCCTGCTCATGTCCCAACGGTCGGGCATCCGACAGATCGAGAAGATCGAGTCCGCGTTGCACCATGGTACCGACGACTATATGGAGATCGAAACGACGCCCTCCTACCGACAGGCACGTCCGGAGGTTTCCATCGTTCTGACCAACTACAACTACGAGGCGCTGGTGGGTGAGACCATTGAGTCGGTAGTGGCCAGCGTGGGCATCGTCCCGGAACTGATCGTCGTCGACGACCACTCCGTCGATGACTCTCTCAATCTCATCAGGGAATTGATGGCCCGTCGGCCGTGGTTCCCCACCATGTTGGTATCGAAGCATGCCAATCTTGGGCTCTCGGAGGCGAGAAACACCGGGTTCCGCCACGCCCGCGCCGAGCACGTCTTCGTCTTGGATGCTGACAACCTGGTCTACCCTTCCGGCATCGCTACCCTGCTGCGGACCATACGGGCACACGGCGAGGACTATGCCATGGCCTATGGCGTGATCGACTGCTTCGCCGACGCCCCAGGCAAGGAACCCGTCGGCCTGGTCAGCTGCCTCCCGTGGGATCCTTATCGCCTAACCTGCGGCAACTACATCGACGCCATGGCGTTGATCAGGCGATCGGCCTGGGAGGCCGTCGGTGGCTACGACTGGAACATGGACGAGCATTTCGGCGGTTGGGAGGACTTCGACCTGTGGCTGCGATTTGCCAGCCAGGGCTACTCGGCCGCCTTCGTCTCCACCCCCGTCGCTCGTTACCGGGTTCACGGCACGTCCATGCTCCAATCGTTTAACTGGGCCCCGGGGGTGGCCTTCGACGAATTGCGTCGCC
The DNA here is from genome assembly GCA_035547695.1 of Acidimicrobiales bacterium. Classification (GTDB taxonomy): domain Bacteria; phylum Actinomycetota; class Acidimicrobiia; order Acidimicrobiales; family RAAP-2; genus DASZUK01. The sequence goes on along the minus strand of DASZUK010000021.1, from coordinate 47,023 downwards.
GGTACCCCGGCCTCCCCTGGCCTCCTCGACAAGCAACCGAATGACGCAGGTGGGCGTCCAGGCGAGCGCTGGTAGCGACCAACTGCAACCAGCGGCGATACGTCGGTAAACTGCGATGGTGACCTCGAGTTCCGCCGAACCGGCGTCGATCGTCGAACCTGGCGTCGAACCGATCCCGATAGTCGACACCACGGATCTGCTTCTGGTCGCCCACCAGCGGATCGGCGAGTTGGAAGCGACGATCGTCCAACGGGACAGCGCCATCCGCGAGCTGCGCCGTCGCCTCCATGAGCTGGAGCAGCCGTTTTGGGAACGCCGATCCCGTCTCGAAGAAGAGCTAGACGAGGCCCGGCGGCAAGCCGACAACCTCCAACTGGTGCTCGGGGAGGCACAGGGAACGGCCCGACCGGACGATCTCGAACGGGAAATCGCGGCCTTGAAGGCCACCCGAACGTTCCGCTACACGGCCGCCGCCCGTTCGCTCTACGCCAAGCTCCGGCTCGGGCGCTGACCCGGAGCGGCAGGTGCCCAAGTACAACGTCCAACTGGACCTCTCGGAGATTAACGATTCCCGGTCCCTGGCCATAGCCCGGGTTCCGGGCGGTAGCCGGGTCCTGGATGTCGGGATCGGCGACGGAACCGTCGGACGGACCCTTCGAAAACTCCGCTGTCGGGTCTGGGGGGTGGAGTACGACAAAGAACTGGCAGAGGCGTCTCGCGAGACCTACGAGGAGCTCCTAGTGGGGGACGTCGAACAGGTCGATCTGTCCGATGCGTTCGGCGACGTCCGATTCGACGTCGTCTTGTTGTTGGACGTACTGGAGCACCTCCGGAGCCCGACAGACGTGCTGGAGCGGATCCGGGACGTGCTCGACCCAGATGGCTTCGTCGTCATCTCGCTTCCCAACATCGCCCATGCAGCCGTCCAACTGCAACTGCTGGAAGGCAGGTTCCGTTACACCGACGAAGGACTCCTCGACTCCACCCACCTCCGCTTCTTCGACTTCGACAATGTCCAATCCCTGCTGGACCGGGCAGGCTTCACCATGTTCAACCTCGCCAGGGTTACCCGCCACCCGACCAACACCGAGATCCCGGTCGACCTGGACGCGTTCCCTTCTGAGTTGCTGGCACGTATGGCCCGGCAGCCGGAGAGCGAGACCTACCAGTTCGTGTTGATGGCCGCCCCCCGCGGTTCCGCCGTGCTCTCAGACCCCCCGTTCACTCAGGCCATGGCCCTGCAGGAGGAGGTCTCTCGCCTCGAGATCGAGATCGCTGCCCTACGGGAAATGGCGAACCGACCGGGACCAAACCTGGAGACCATCGGGTACATCGGCGACCTCCTCCGCGGGGTCCACGAGCGGGCACTCAACGACCAGACGGTCCTCCGAGGGTTGGTGCGGTACGTCGAGCAGGAGATGCGACACATCCGGACGCTCCTCGACAGTGACCGTTGACTATCCGGCCTCGAGCGTAGGCCTAGGACAGCTTGAGCTGACCACCGCCGAAGGGGCCCCGCGACCCACCGACGGAAGGGAGCGACGGAGCGCACGGCCTCCGCGGTCGCCGGCCGGCCGTTTGTTGCACCGTGTGGCACGCACCCTCCGGCTGTCGAAAACGGCATACCCGCTGGCGCTCTTAGCGCTGGCCATAGGGTTGACGATCGCCGGCCTTTCCGGTACCTCGATCGGCGTAATTGCCAACACGCAACCGGGACACAATCCGAGCCTGATCACCGGAACGCCCCGCCCAATCCGATGGGACGAATGGAACGTAACCACTCCGCTCATCGTCGCCCAAAGCCACCATGACTTCACTCGGTACACCCAGGACGGACTCGGCCCGCACGATCTGACCGTCATCCTAGACGTGCCGAACAGGGACTGGTCGTCTGCCTTCAAGCCCTGGGACCTTCCCATGCTGGTCTTGGACCTGGAACACGGGTTCGCCGCCCGATGGTGGATGATGTCCCTCCTTCTGCTGGTCGGCGTCTACCTGCTGTTGCTCGAGCTCACCGGCCGGGTCGACGTCTCCATCTTCTTCAGCCTAGGACTGTGGCTGTCCCCGTTCTTTCACTGGTGGTACCAGTCGATCACGCTCGATTCGGTAGCCATGGGCACGCTGGTACTGGTCTTCTTCCTGTACGCGATCCGGTCCAAACGCACCCTCTTTCGGGTTCTCTTCATCCTTTTGGCCGCCTATTCGACCATCAGTTTCTCGCTGCTCCTCTACCCGCCATTCCAGGTTCCTATAGCCATCGTCCTCGGGGCGGTAGGACTCTTCGAGGTGGTCACCCGCGTCCGCGGCGGCGAAGCGCGGTGGCAACGGCCAGTCGCCGACGCGGTCGTCGTCGGCGTACTGGCGGCTGTGGTGCTGGTGGCGTTCTACATGCACACCCGCACCACCCTGCATGCGGTGACCGGGACTGTGTACCCCGGGAAGCGGCGGGTCACCGGAGGGGGTACCTCGGTCCTCCAGCTCTTCTCAGCCCCCTTCGGGGTGCCCCTGGCGGTCAACGGGGCCACACTCGCTCAGACGAACCAGTCGGAGATCTCTTCGTTCCTGCTGCTGGGGCCGTTCGCCCTCCTCCAGGCCTTCCGGATCCGGCTCGCCGACATCGATGCCCGGTTGCGCCTGCCGTTCATCGGCGCGGCCGTAGGGTTCCTGATCGTCGCCGCCTGGTACCTCATCAGTCTTCCCCCGTTCGTGGCATCGGTGCTCCTCTTGGACCGGGCGGAGGCCGACCGGACGCTGCTCGGGGTGGGGGTGGGCGGGTTTCTGTTGATGGCCTTGTTCTGTGCCGCCCGCCTCACCCCGGGAGGTGTCGACGACACACAGCTCCTGCGCACGCCTGCGGCCCGTACACTCCGCCAGCGGGTGGCCACCGGTGCCGTCGTCTGCGGCATCCTCGCTTTCGTCGCCTACTTCTGGGCCGGGCGCCAGCTCGCCGCCACCTTCTCCCAATTGCACCTCTCGCTCTGGGAGGTCGGCCTGTTCAGCGCCGCCGCCGCGGTGGTCGTCCTCCTGCTCAGCGCTCGCAAGGTCGTCCTCGGCGGCATCGCCATGGTGGCCCTGGGTGCCGTGATCTCCCTGCCGGCCAACCCCCTTTACCAGGGACTGGGACCGTTGACCTCGTCCCCGCTCCTTCCCGTGTTCAACCGGGTGGCGGATCACCCCGCCGATCCGTCGAACGACGTCTGGGTCAGCTACGCCGGCCCGAACGTCAACGACGTCCTCTTGGCATCCGGGCTGCCGACGCTCAATGCCGAGGACATCTATCCCGTCCACAGCGCCTGGCACATCCTGGACCCGACGGGGAAGTCGACGGACGCATGGAACCGGTACGCCAACGTGGTCTACGAGCCCGGGGCCCCCGGTTCGGCGCCAGCCATCACACTCATCCAGCAGGACGCGGTGAAGGTGACCTTCGATCCGTGTGGGTCGGCGGCGGCCAAGCTGCACATCGGCTTCGTCGTCTCGCCGTCGCCTGTGACCGCATCCTGCCTCGCCCAAGCCGTGAAGACCACGTACGAGGGAGCACCGCTGTACGTCTACGCCAAGACGGCGCAACCGTCGAATGGCTGATGGTCACTTGGCCACCGACCAAGCCCCCCGATTCGGCGGTCGATTGGGCCGACGGTGGCGGGGCCCCTGCCACCGCTCCACCGGCCGGGCTACAGCCCCGTGTAACGTAAACTGATGATCACCGTCCTCCTCACGGGTGCCGGGGGTTCGGCGGCCGCCAACTTCCTGGACGCGCTCCGTCGTTCCGAGCATCGATACCGGGTCGTCGGGGCAGACTCCTCGGCCGTCCGGCTCCACCTGTCGGCGGCCGACGAACGCTTCGTCATCCCGCGAGCCGACCATCCCGGATATGCCGAGGACCTGATCCGCCTGGCCAAGGACACTGCCGCCGCCGTGGTGCACCCACAGCCCGACCCGGAGGTGCTGGCCATCGGCGCCATCAGGGACCGGCTCCCGGCGGCCACTTACCTCCCGCAGCAGCAGGCCTTGGAGACGGCGGCCGACAAGGTGGCGTTCGCCGCCGCCATGGACCGGGCGGGGGTGAAGGTACCGGAGTCGGTGCCGTTCACCGACCTGGACTCGGTGGGCCAGCGGACCGAGGCGCTGTTGGCCCGGCACGAGCGGGTCTGGGTCAGGGCGCGAACCGGTGCTGGAGCCCGGGCGTCGCTGCCGGTACGGCGACCGAACCAGGCGGTCGAATGGGTCAGGTGGTGGGTGGACGAGAAGGGGCTGGCACCGTCCGACTTCATGGGGGCCGAACTGCTGCCGGGGCGGGAATTCGCCTACCAGAGCGTGTGGCAGGACGGCGAGCTCGTGGCCGGCCAGGCCCGCGAGCGGGTCGAGTACCTGTACGGGCACCTGACGCCGCACGGTCAGACGTCAACGCCTGCGGTGGCGAGGACGGTCCAGAACCCGGCCGTCGACGACGTGGCCATCGCCGCCATCCGGGCCCTGGACCCATCGCCATGTGGCGCCTACTGCGTGGACATCAAGGAGGCCGTCGACGGGCAGCCGAGGGTGACCGAGGTCAACGCCGGCCGGTTCTTCACGACGTCCAACTTCTTCGCGGCCGCCGGCCTGAACATGCCCGACCTCCTGATGCAGTGCGCCCTGGGTGAGCGGCCACCGCGGGTTGGAACCTCTCCTCTGGAAGCAGGCCTGTACTGGATCCGGATGGTCGACATGGGCTACGCCCTGGTCCCCGAAGAGCAGCTTGATGCCTGGCCACGCGCCAATCCTTGACTTCGACGGCACCATCGCCCGCCTGGACCTCGACTGGGAGGCGCTCCGGTACCGGTTCGCGGTGGCCCGCATCGACGACTTGTGGGGCGGCGATCCGGCTTGCTGGGACGTGGTGACCGCCGCCGAGGTCGAGGCCGCAGGGTCCGCCATGCCGGTCGGTGCCGTGATGACCTGCCTGCGGGAGGTGGACGCCTTCGCCGTCCTGTCCAACAACTCGGAGGCGGCCATCGCCCATTTCATGCATCGGTTTCCGGACGTCGAGGCCCGGCTGGCCCTGATCGTCGGCCGCGAGACGCTCGGCGGCCCGAAAACCGATTTTGACCGGTTCCGGCGCGGCCTTGCAGACTGTTTGGCAGCAACCCGACCCCAACGGTCGGGGGGCCCGGAGCTGTACTTCGGGGATGCCGCCTACGAGCTGGAATTCGCAGCCGAGCTCGGGATGGTGCCGGTGGACGTCCTCGAGCTCAGGCGACGAGATGCGGCCGCAGGGGCCCTGGACCTGGAGGAATTGCACCAACGATGAGGGCCGTGCGCATCGGGTTGATCGGTGCCGGGACGATGGGGGCCAACCACGCCCGGGTGGTCGCCGGTTCGACCCGGGCCATCCTGGACGTGGTGGTGGACGTCGACCAGAGCCGGGCAGACAAGATCGCCGAGAGCTACGGGGCCCGGAGCGCCACCGACCCGAGAGAGGCGCTTGAATGCGACGCCGTGTTGCTGTGCACGCCCACCGACGCCCACGTGGAGGGGGCGCTCCAGATCATGGACGCTGGCGTACCCCTATTGATCGAAAAGCCCGTGGCCCTCGAGTTCACAGAGGTCCAACGGATCTGTCAGATCGCCACCGACCGGGGCCTGGCCCTCGCGTGTGGCTTCGTAGAGCGCTTCAACCCAGTTATCAGCCTCGCCCGATCCCTTCTGGACGATCCACCAGTCCACCTTGTCGCGCTTAGGCACTCTCCCGCCGATCCCCGGAACCTCGGGAGCGTCGTCCACGACCTACTCATCCACGATGTTGACCTCGCCCTGCAACTGATGGGCAGTGAGGCAGTACGAACCGTCGTGGGGGCCTCGTGGTCCCCACCCGGAGGCAAGTACCCCGAGATCGCCGACTGCACGGTGACGTTCGACAATGGCGCCCTTGTCTCGCTCTCGGCCAGCCGGATGGGACAGCGAAAGCTCCGATCCATCCAGGTGCTCACCCAGAGCCTCCTGCTGGACTTGGACCTGCTACGGGCGGACGTGACGGTGTATCGAAACGTGCTCCAGGAGCAGCCCGAAGATCCGCGGGCGCTGACCTACCGGGCCCAGACCATTATCGACATCCCGTTCGTCCGACACAGCGGTGAGCCGCTGGCGTTGCAGCTGGACCACTTCCTTGACCTCGTCGATGGATCTGCGGACCGAGAGCAGGAGGTTACGAGCATTCTGGCCTCACACGCCCTCGCCAGTAAGGTGGCCCAGCAATGCGTGGGCGTCCAGAACTTGGTCCTCCTGACATGATCCGGCTGACCGATGTACGGCTCGATGCCGAAGCCGAACGGCTCGTCCTGGAGGTCATCCGCTCGGGACGTCTCGCCCAGGGGCCGATGGTGGCGGAATTCGAGCGACAGTTTGCCGAGATCTGCGGTGTCGCCCACGCGGTCGCCGTGAGCTCCGGGACGACCGCCCTGGTGGCCGCCGTCCAAGCCCTGGACCTTCGACCGGGGGACGAGGTCGTCACCACCCCGTTCACCTTCGTCGCCACCCTCAACGCCATCTTGGAAGCCGGGGCGGTGGCCCGGCTGGTCGACATCGAGCCTGGCACGTTCACGATCAATCCGGATCGCGTCGCCGAGGCCATTGGACCGTCGACCAGAGCCATCATGCCGGTACACTTGTATGGCCTCCCCGCCGACATGCCGCGCCTGAGCGAGTTAGCCGGCGAAGCGGGGATCTCGCTCATTGAGGATGCTGCCCAGGCCCACGGGGCCGTAGTGGCCGGTCGTCCCGTGGGCTCATGGGGCATCGGCGCCTTCTCGTTCTACGCCACCAAGAACCTCACCACTGGTGAGGGTGGGGTGGTTACGACGGATGACGACGCCCTCGCCGACCGCCTCCGCCTGTTGCGGAACCAAGGGATGCGGGCTCGATACCAGTACGAGGTCGCGGGCCACAACTACCGGATGACGGAACTTCAGGCGGCCATCGGGTTGTCGCAACTCCCCCACCTGGATGACTGGACTTCCGCTCGGCAACGCCACGCCCAGATTCTCCGGGATGCACTCTCGGGGATCCAGGGTTTATCGCTCCCGGATAACGACCACTCGCGAACGCACGTGTTCCACCAGTTCACGGTTCGGATCGGCGACGCCGCCCGGGTGGACCGAGATGCGGTGGCCACCGCACTCCACAAGGCGGGTGTCGAGTCCGGGATCTATTACCCGAAGCTGACCTTCGACTATGACTGTTACCGTGATCACCCTCAGGTCCAGGTCGACCAAGCCCCCGTGGCGTCAGCCGCCGCTCGCCAGGTCCTTTCCATCCCGGTGCACCAGTGGCTCACCAACGCGGACCTGGACGCTATTGCGACGGCCATGATCGGGGTGTTGGGCGTTGGCGATTGAGTTCCTCGATCTCCTGGTCCTGGTCTGATACCGTTTTCTGGAGGACCACCCGATGCGCGTCGCACTCGTCAACAACTTTTTCTACCCCCGACTGAGTGGTAGCGCGCATCTAACCAAGGTGTTGGCCACCGAGCTGGCCGCTCAGGGACACGAGGTATTGATTCTTTGCGCTGCCCAAGGAGCCCCGGCTGGAAACGAATTTGTTGATGGTTACCGTATAGTTCGACTTCCATGTCGCGTCCTTCCCGATATGAAGTTAGCGATGCACTATGACGTCAACTTCGTATTCTCCCGAAAAAATGTTCGTAGAATTTTTAATATATTGGACGAATTTAATCCCGACATCGTCCACCAACATGGTCAATTCTTTGATCTCAGCTGGATCACTGCGGTATGGATGCGAAGGCGGAATGTTCCTGGGGTTATGACGGTACATACGCCCTTGGTGCACACCAATCATATCTATGCTGCAATTCTTTGGTTTGCCGATCAGGTCCTCGCTCACCCGTTCTTACGGATCGGTCGTCAGGTTCCACTGGCCGCAGACAAGTTCATGCGAGATTATATACATCGGCGATATCGCTTTCGGCTATCAAAAATAGCAGTTATACCCCTAGCGATAGACGTCGAGCGGTTTCATCCTCTCGAAAATCCTGAACTTCGAATGAAGTTAGGTGTTGGTGACCGCCCCTTATTGTTGTCGATCGGACATGTCATACCTTTGCGCAATCGGATTGACCTTATTGAGGCCCTCCCCGAGATGATCGTTCGCATCCCCGATATCATGGTGCTGATAATCGGCAACATACTCGATGACCGATTTCTCCACCGAGCTCGAGAACTAAACGTCGAGGATCATCTCTTATTGACGGGGGCAGTTCCCCACCACGAACTTCCAGAATATTTTTCTATAGCGAGTGCCGAATGCCACGAGCTACAACTTACGCATGCCTCCGGACTCGGCACCGCAGCACTCGAGGTAATGGCGGCAGGAATACCGGTTATCTCGGTGGTTCCCGCTGATAACTTCCCTGGCCTCCGACTCCAGAACTGGGAGAACATCGTCATGGTTCCCTTGGGCGACTCCATAGCCTTGGCCGATGCGGTCGAACGGTTGATAGAAGACCCCGAGTTAGCGGCAAGGGTCGGAAAGGGAGAACGCCACTTTATCGAGGAGAACTTTTCCCATACCAAGATCACGGAGGAGCACCTTGCCCTCTATACTCGCTTGATAAGTGAGCATAGCGTATAGTTCGCTACCCGTTCAGCAGGGCATTGGCTGGCTCAATAAGCCATCACCGTCCACCGCTCTGCGTTCTCTCTTATCCAGTTCCATTCCTTTGCGATGCCGTCTTCGAGTGCCGTTTGAGGCAACCATCCGATAAGTTTCGTTGCCTTTTCAGGGGATTGCACGAGGGTCCTCAACTCCTGAGGAAGGCGACGCCGGTCAATATATTGGGAAACCGATCCCTCAGGAACGTCATCATAAATGATTTCGATGTCGCGATCCGTGACCTTCTTTATGATATTTGCAAGCTGATTTATTGACGTCTTTTGTCCAGTTGCTACATTGAACACTTCGTGTTTAGAAGCGTCCATGACAAGACACTGGTTATGCATATTTACAACATCGCCTACATAAACAAAGTCACGGATCTGCTCCCCATCTCCGAAGATAACCAATGATTCATTGTCCAGCGCCCGCCGAAGAAAGAGGGTGAGAACGCGCCCGTACCATTCCCGTGGTCCATAGACGATGCCGTAGCGCAAACTCGTGATCTCAAGCCCATGCAGCTCCCGATAGATGGCAGCATATTTTTCGTTCGCGAGTTTACTGACGCCATAAGCCCAGTTTGGGTCAGTCGGGTGCCCTGTCTCGGTTTGAGGAACGGTCACTGCCTGCCCATACACTCCGGCCGACGTGGCCTGGACAATCCGACGAACCCCGCTAGCGACACACGCCTCGAAGAGGTTCAGCGTTCCGATCGTGTTGGTGGTCAGGTCTTCAATTGGGTTATCAATCGCCCGCATGATCTCAAGTTGCGCGGCGTGGTGGCTTACAGCATCGACACCAGAAAGCGCTCTCATGAGATCATTGCGATCGAGAATGTCTCCACGAATAATTTCGACATCGTCACGAACCGACAGTATATTTTCCTCAAAACCAGTTCGATAGTTATCCAGAATGCGCACCTGAGCACCGCCGGCGACCAACGCCTCGACGATGTGCGATCCGATAAATCCCAAACCACCAGTGACGAGGATTCGAGATCCGTTAATGTCCACCGCTTCCTCCAAAGTTCAGATTTATCATATTTTTATGTATTATAAATCGATAAAATTTACTGCTTGATAATATCCAATAGTCAGGGCTCGATGCCTAGCTCAGAGACTGGGACCATAAGCTTCTCTGGGTCTACGTTGCGCTCTATCCCTGACACGCTCGACCGGAGGAGGATGGTGGCAACCGCGAGTGCTGCCACCGACCCCAGAAAGAACGCCAGTTCGACCCTGAACAGGACAGAGGAGCCGACAAGCACCACCCCGGCGAACACGCCCAAACCCACCAACCACCCGACGGCCGACCGTGCGTGGTGACCCACGGCGATCAAGGCCTGAACGATGGCCAGGGCCAGCATGTACGCGGCGTTTCCTGCTGCGAGCAATGCCAGGTCGCCGCGGCCGAGGGCAAAACGGCTGCCGAACAGGAGTTGGAGGATCCAGGGACCGACCGCATAGGCAACACCTACTGAGGCCACCCCGATCGCCCCCACGAGGTAGAGCAGGCGCAACATCCCGGACCGGAACTGTCGGGCCTGGCCAGCCCGGCACAGAGTGGCAAGCCTCGGCAGGAGTGCCGCCTGGACGGCGCCGAAGAGAAAAAGGGGTACCCGGGCGATCACTACCCCGGCCAGGAAGTTTCCAGCCTGCGCGTCCTGCGACGGGCTCGCCAGAAGTTTGACGGCGATGATGCTTGAGTTGGCCAGAGCCTGGGCCCCGATTGAGCCCACTAACAGCCAGCCGAGAGCGCTCGAGAGGTCGGACCAGTGCGCCGGGGGTCCGGGGGCGAGCAGGTCGGTGTTGCGGGACATGGCCAGCAGAGCGGCCAAGGTCGGCGTCAGCCCCATGACGAGCCCGTAGGGGCCGGCGGATCTGATACCGGCGACGGCCAGGAAGGTGCAGACGACGATCCGGAAAGCGCCATCCGTCCCCTGGGCGACGGCGTAAGAGCCAAATCTGCCGCTACCGGCCAGGATGCCCCAGGCCAGGCTGAGGAGCAGGTAACCGATCAGGGCACAGCAGAAGGCCACCAGCAGCATGCCCTGACCGTCGAAGAGGTCACGATCGATGTGGCCAGAGCCGATCCAGACGCCGACAAGTAGCACGGCCGCCAGGCCGGCACCGAGAAATCCAGCCCGCCGAGCCACTGATCCAGCACCCAACCCCTCCACCCGGCGCTGGGCGTACAGCCGGCCCACCTCCTGTTCCAGCGGAAGGAACACCCCCGGGCCGGTGAGGAACACGATGGCCCAGAGGACCGACAACGGAGCGTACTTGTCAGGGCCCAGCACACGGGCCGTCAGGATCAGGTAAGCGTAGGCGGTAACACCGGTGACGACCAGGCCGATGCAGACCGGTAGGGTCCCAGGCGGGAGAGCGCTCAGGAGCCGACGAGGCGTCACCTCGGCCAGCCTGACCCGCAAGGTGGGCAGCCCGGCAGAGTCGTCACGGGGTGAGCCCAAGGCCATTAGGGGGAGATTAGTGGTCCAGGTGACGGCCCGGTGGTGTAGCCCCACAACGGCCTCTGGGTGATGCCGGCAAACCCCTGGCCGGCGCCAGTACCAACTTGTCAGGCCCGCTGCGACGAGGCCAGCCCGTCCAAGATGTCCGACTCGGACACCAGGCACTCGTCGAAGCCCAATCGCGCCATCGCCTGCCGGAGGACCACGGCGCCGCCGAGGATGACGTCCTCCCGCCCGGCCACTATGCCGGGCCGCTCCAGCCGGCGCGCCGCCGGCTCGGCCGCCAGGATGGCACACCACCGATCGACCACCGATCGATCCAGTCGATAGTGGTGGATCTGGTCACGGTCGTAGTGCGCCAGGCCCTGCTCCAGCATGGCAAGGGTGGACACGGTGCCGGCCAGTCCGATCAGCCGGCTCCCCGGCCGCAGGTCGGCCAGGATGGGTACCTTGCCGACCGCCGCGTCCAGTTCGGCGTCCACCGTGGCGACGGCGTCAGCGATGTCGGCCGCGGTGGGTGGATCGCCGTGGAACGCCCGCTCGGTCAGGCGGACACAGCCGAGGTCCATGGACACGGCGTGGATTCGTCCATCACGCTGGAGGACCAGCTCGGTGGACCCGCCGCCGATGTCGATGACGACGTCGTCGCCCGCAGATGGGGAGAGGTCATCGGTTGCCCCGGCGTAGGCCAGGGCGCCTTCCTCCTCACCCGACAGCAGCTCGGCCGTAACGCCCGTCGCGTCGGTGGCTGCCGCCAAGAACGCGGGACCGTTGGCGGCATCCCGGACCGCTGAGGTCGCCACCATCCTGGCTCCCCGGACCGCCAGCTCGTCCATGACCCCACGGAAGTCGGACAGGACGGACAGGGTCCGCTCGACCGCTTCGGGGTCAAGCATCCCGGTGGCGTCCACCCCCTTCCCCAGCCGGGTGATCCGCATGAGCCGGGTCAGGGTGGCCCCGGCCCCGTCGACCACCAGCAACCGGGTCGAATTGGTCCCGCAATCGATGGCGGCGACGGGCCCTTCCGGGGGTGGAGCCATCCGACCGATTTAGCACAGGCCCGGCGCGCCCGGCGGCCGGAGACCCGGGACGTCGATGCGGGCCGCCACCCACTCCCCCACCGGGTCGTCCCCTCCGGCCAGCCACCAGGCCAGGTGGGCGTGCAGGCACTTCACCCCGCGGCGGGTCCCCCCCACGCCTCCTGACGGTCTCGGACCGGCGTGCCCCTCGGGCACCAGGGCGTCCCGCTCCGCGGCATAACGGGCGTGGGCCCGGGCCAGGGCCACCGGGTCCACCTCGGCCTCGGCCTGGCGGACACCGCCGGTGGACTCCAGCCGGCTGACCGCGTCCCGGACACCGGGGTCGACCAGCCAGTACCGGGTGGGCATCGGGGTGCCGTCGAACAGGAACGGGGCGTTGGCGATCACCGACGGCGTGCCGTCACCACTGCGCACCACCACCGTGAACTCGCCGGCCGGCGGCCGCCCGAGCAGGCCGGCCACCACCACGGCGTCGTCCGTCAACGCCAGAACTCGAGGGTCTGCTCGATGCGGCCGAGCACGCCGGACGGCTGGGAGGCCGACCCGCTGCCCTCGGAGGACCCGTCGGTCGCCGCACCCGAGGTCCCAGAGGTTCCGGAGGTCCCGGTGCCGCCGGGCCCGCCCCCACGGGAGCCGGCGGTGCCGGAGCCGCCAGTACCCGAGCCGCCGGTACCCGAGCCGGCGGTGCCGGAACCGGTGTCACCGGAGCGGCCGGTGCTGGCGTCGCCGGCGCCCGACCCGCCCCCGGCCGGCCGGCCGGAACCGGCCGGCAGCTCCGATGTCCCCGACGGGACCACCGGCGCGGTCAGGCCGGGGTCTCCGGGGTCGGGGGCGTCGGCCCCGGAGCCGGACCCGCCCTTGCTGGCCGGCAGCACCTCGTAGGCCTGCTGGCCGGGCTTGACCAGGCCGTACTGCTGGCGGGCGATGCGCTCGATCTCGGTCGAGCTGGACAGCTTCTTGCGCTCCTGGTCCAGCGCCTTGTCCTGGTGGCGCAGCTCGGCCAACTGGGCCGACGTGGAGGCCAGTTGCTGGTGCTGGTGGTAGAGGGCGGAAGCCGGGAACCAGGCGGCGACGACCACCACGGACACCACCGCGGCCCCGGCCACCATCAACCGGTTCCGCCGGGCCTTGGCCGCCTGGCGACGCTCGATCCGGCTGCGCGGCGTGGGGCGGCGTGGCGGCGGCGCGTTCCGGCCGGCCGACCGGGCCGTGGCGGGCGTCCTAGCCCTGGCCACCACGCCCACCGGCCAGGGCGTCGGCGCCACCGAAGGAGGCGGAGCCGCCCAGGTCCTCTTCGATCCGGAGTAGCTGGTTGTACTTGGCCACCCGGTCCGAACGGCAGGGGGCGCCGGTCTTGATCTGGCCGGCGTTGGTGGCCACGGCCAGGTCGGCGATGGTGGTGTCCTCCGTCTCCCCGGACCGGTGGGAGATGACCGACCGGTAGGCGGAGCGGGTGGCCAGGTCGACGGCGTCGAGGGTCTCGGTGAGGGTGCCGATCTGGTTGAGCTTGACCAGGATGGCGTTGGCCACCCCGGAGCGGATGCCGCGGTCGAGCAGTTCCACGTTGGTCACGAACAGGTCGTCGCCGACGAGCTGGACCCGGTCGCCCAGCGCCTGGGTCAGCGCGGCCCAGCCGTCCCAGTCCTCCTCGGCCATGCCGTCCTCGATGGACACGATCGGGTACCGGTCCACCAGGTGGGCCCAGTAGTCGACCAGCTCGGCCGACGCCAGGGTGCGGCCCTCCCCCGCCAGCACGTAGGCGCCGTCCTTCCACAGCTCGCTGGTGGCCGGGTCCAGGGCGATGGCGATCTCCTCGCCGGGCACCCGTCCGGCAGCCTCGATGGCCTCCAGCAGGAGGATGATGGCTTCCTCGTTGGACGGCAGGTCGGGGGCGAAGCCGCCCTCGTCGCCGACCCCGGTGGACAGCCCACGCTGGGCCAGCACGTTGCGGAGGGCGTGGTAGGTCTCGGTGCCCCACCGGAGGGCCTCGCTGAACGAGGCGGCCCCCACCGGCATGAGCATGTACTCCTGGAAGTCGATGGAGTTGCGGGCGTGCGCCCCGCCGTTGACCACGTTGAGCATGGGCACCGGCAGGACGTGGGCGTTGGCCCCCCCGACGGCCCGGTAGAGGGGAACCTCCAGCTCGGCCGCGGCCGCCTTGGCCACCGCCACGGAGGTGGCCACGGTGGCGTTGGCCCCGAGGCGGCCCTTGTCGGGCGTCCCGTCCAGGTCGATTAGGGCCAGGTCCACGGCCCGCTGGTCCAGGGCGTCGTAGCCGGACAGGGCCTCGTTGATCTCCCCGTCCACGTTGGCCACCGCTTGGCGGACCCCCTTGCCGCCGAACCGGTCGCCGCCGTCCCGCAGCTCCACGGCCTCCCGGATCCCGGTGGACGCCCCCGAGGGGGCGATGGCCCGGCCCCGGGCCCCGGAGTCCAGGACCACTTCGACCTCGACCGTCGGGTTGCCCCGGGAGTCCAGGACCTCACGGCCGACGACGTACTCGATGGTGCTCACGTGCTCACTCCCTCGGCGCCGTCCCTGGTGAGCGCCGGCCACCCACGCTACCGCCTGGCTCGCTGCCGGTCAGGGAGGTACCCCGGGGTGGACAGGAAGTCCTCAGGGAAACCTGGGCTGGGTCTCAGCAGCCCCGGTTATCGTCGGACGGTCATGGTCCTCCGACGACCGGGCCGCCAGCGCAGCCAGGCATCCGGCGTGGTCCTGGTCAGCTTCTGCAACGCCACCGCCAGCCCCGGCAGCTCGCTGGCTGCCTGTGATGTCTCGACCGGCCACGTCAGGGTCCTGCCTCTGCCGTTGGAGCCCGAGGACGAAGGGGCCACGGGCATCGCCCTGGGCGCCGGCGGGACGACCTTCGTGGCGCTGCCCGGTTCCCGGCGGATCGTCCAGCTCGACCGGGACCTCAAGGTGCAGTCCTGGCACCAGCACGACACGCTGCTCGACCTGCATTCGCTGGCCGTGGTGGCCGACACGCTCTACGCCGTGGCCTGCGGGACCGACTCGGTCGTCCGGTACGACACCCGGAACCTCCACAAGGGCCCTGAGGCCGCCCACCCGGTCACCGACAGCGGGACCGATACCGTGCACCTGAACTCCCTGTGCCATCACGACGGCCGGGTCCTGGTCACGACCTTCGGCGAGCAGTGGCGGACGCACCCACCGGACCATCGCGGGGGGTCGGTGGTCGGGCTCGACGGCTTGGACGTGGTCTCGTCGGCCATCCGGCATCCCCACTCGGTCACCTCGACCGGGGACACCCTGTATGTCCTCGGATCGGGCACCGGGACCATCGAGCAGGTGCTGGCCGGAGGCGACCGCGCCCTCTGCGCCCACTACCCGGGATACGTCAGAGGGCTGGCCGTCTGCCCGGAAGGGGCCGTAGTGGGCGTCTCGGGGCGCCGGCGGAGATCACGGGGCCTGGGCACGCTGAACACCGACGAGTCCACCTTCGAGGAACGCTGCCTGATCCTCCGGTTTGACGCCACATGGAACCTGTCCGGCACGGTGGACCTGTCGTGGTTGGGGCGAGAGATCTACGACATCCGCCTGGCCCCACCAGGCACGCCGCCCCCCACCGCCGCCGACACCCTCGAGGCGGCCAAAGGCCGGATCACCGATCTGGAAAGGTGGTTGGCCGGGCTATGAGCCCTCGGCCTCCCGGATGTGCTCCCGCAGCCGGAGAGCCGCCTGCCTGAGGGCGTCTTCGGGGTCCACGCCGAGACGCCGGGCCAGGTCGACCACCACCAGCAGCAGGTCACCCAGCTCGTCGGCCAACTCGGCCCCATCCTCCGGCGACCGGTCCTCGCCGGCCGGCGGCCCGGCCCGGCCGGCCACCGGGATGGCCGCCACCGCCGCCCGCGCCCGCTGCCGCTGCTCGTCGAACCCCGGCAGGGCGGCCCCAGGCACCGAATCGGCCTTGCGGGCCAGCTTGGCCGCCAGGGCCAGCGCCGGCAGGGCGGCGGGGATGCCGTCGGTGACGCTGGCCCGGCCCTTCTCGGCCTTCTTGATCTGCTCCCAGTTGCCCAGCACGGTGCCGGCGTCGTCGGCGACGACGTCCCCGAACACGTGGGGGTGGCGGGCCACGAGCTTGTCGTGGACCCCGCGGGCCACGTCGGCCAGGGTGAACCGGCCCTCCTCGGCGGCCAGGCAGGAGTGGAAGTACACCTGGAACAGCAGGTCCCCCAGCTCCTCCTCGAGGTGGTCGACCGCCTCGGCGACCGCGTCGCCGGCGGCGGCGGGCTCCCGGTCGCCGCCGCCGACCATCCCGCCCCCGACCATCCCGCCCCCGACGACCCCACCCGCGGCCGCGTCGCCGGCGACACCGGCCGCCGACTCGGCCCGGGTGAGGTCGTCGATGGCGTCGATGACCTCGTAGGACTCCTCCAGGAGGTGGCGGCTGAGGGAGGCATGGGTCTGCTCGCGGTCCCAGGGGCAGTCGCGGCGGAGCCGGCGGACCAGGTCGTCCAGGGCCACCAGGTCACGGGCCACCGGGACGGCCACCGACGGCAGCCAGACCGAGGTGAGGTGGTCGGGCACCAGCGCCCGGTCGAGGTCGGCCCAGTCGACGGTGACCACCTGCTCGTCGGGCAGGCCGAGGTGGTGGAGCAGGGTGGCGGTCGGGGCGGGGTGGCCGGGGGGCAGCAGGTCGGTGTCGACGGCCAGCTTGATCTCGGACAGGAGGTCGGCGGACCAGCACTGGGCGACCAGCAACGGCCCGCGGTCGCCGGCGGCGTCCTCGGCGAACCGGGCCCCGTCGACCAGGCGGACACCGGCGGCCAGCGGGTCGACCCCCAGCCGGTCCCAGGCCAGGTCCAGGAAGGACAGGGCGGGGACCACGGTGACGTCCACCCGGGGATCGGCCCGGAGCAGGTCGACGGTGCGCTCGGCCACCAGGGGGGAGCCGGGGACGCCGTAGACGACGGGGCCGTCGTCGGCGTGGTCGGTGGCCGCGGCCACCAGGTCGTCGACGATGCGGGCGTAGACCTGGTCGAAGGTGTCGGCTTCCTGGTAGTGGCCGTCGAAGGTGGCGATGCCGGCCAACCCGGCGGCGGCGACGGCCGGATGGCGGCCGGTCCGCAGGAAGGCGGCCGGGGCGGTGGTCAGCAGCTCGGCGGCGGCGACGGTGAGCAGGTCCGGACCGGCCGGGCCGAGCCCGACGACGACGACCCGGGGAGGCACCCGATCAGCCGGCGGCCGACGACCCGGACCCGCCGCCGGCGGTCAACGCCGGCAGGTTGGCGGAGGGGTTCAGGACGGAGGCGGCGGGAGGGCTGGCCGGCGGCAGCAGGGCGGCGGTGCGGGGGACCACCCGGCCGTAGCGGGGATCGGCGGTCACCACGGCGTTGCGCTCGGCGCTGCGGATCAGGGCGGAGGCCCGGGCGGAGCCGGCCTGCAGCACCGCCAGCAGGACACGGGGCCTGGCCACCACGAAGGTGGAGTGCCCGATCTTGGTCACCTCGAACAGGAAGTAGCCGCCCCCGGACGGTGTGGCCACCGGCGGGGACACCTGGCCGGCGCCGAGCGACGTCACCGACGACGGTAGCTGGCCGAGTGTCAGCCGCAGCAGGCAGCCGGCCTGGCGGACCGATCCGACTGTGCCGAAGGCGGTGCCGGCCGAGACGGCGGCCCGGGCGGCGGCGGCCTGGGCCTGGGTGCCGTAGGCGGCGTAGCTCAGGCAGACGGTGTCGAAGGTGGCCCGGTGCAGGGTGAAGTACCGGAGCAGGCCGGCCTGGTCGAGGGTGTAGCCGGCCTCGTGGGCCAAGAGGACGTCCTGGTCGGCCTGCACCCGGACCTGCTCGGCCCGGAAGTCGGCCGGCAGGGAGGCCAGGACGGCCGCGGCGCTGATTGTCCCGCAGCCGGACCCGGTCTGGGACTTGTAGGCGCCCAGCACCTGGTCGATCTGGGCGCTCAGGCTGGTCCGGCCGAAGGCCAGGTCGGCCGGGGTGACGGTCAGGTGGAGCTGGTCCAGCACCTGCACGACGACCTGGTTGGTGAGCAGTTGGGTGAGCCAGTACCGGGAGAAGCCGGCGTTGACGCTCGAAGGGTCCTTTGTGGCGGTGCCTGTCGGTGTGCCGCCGGAGGCCCCGACGCCGCGGACCGGGAACATGGTGGCGGCTGTGCCGCCGGTGAGCACCTGGTCGGCGTACAGGTAGCACTGGAAGCCGGAGCTGCCGGCGATGGCCGACAGGTCGGCGTTCAGCTCGGACTGGCTGACCGTCGTGCCGTTGACGCTGCCCGCGTCGGAGGGCAGGTAGGCGGCGGCGAAGCCCACCAGGGCGGCGACGGCCACGAGGAGGAGCAGCAGGCGTTTCACGCGCCGGGCATGCTACCGGGTCGCACCCGCAGAACCCGAATCGTCCGGGGCCCGGACCGGGCCGCCGTCGGGCTCCACGAGCCCGGGCGAACCCCGACCGGTCAGGCCGGCACCGGCTGGGGAGGGACCAGGTCGAGGAGGAGGCCCCGGAGGACGTCTGCGGGGCGGCCGTCGGGGGGGCGGCCGTCGGGGGGGCGGCCGTCGGCGGGCAGGGGGACGACCAGTTGGTGGAGCTCCTCCCGGTAGGTGGCCCCGGGGGCCAGCCGGCGGAGGCGGACCTGGGCGCTGGCCGGCAGGACGACCGGGGACACCCGGGCCACCGGCTGGCGGGCACCGCCGACCCGGGCGGGCTGGACCGCGACGTCGGTGACCCCGGTGGCCAGGCAGGCGACGCGGAGCCGGGCCAGGGCCAGCAGTCCCTCGGCCGGGCCGGGGAGGGGGCCGAAGCGGTCGACCCACTCGTCGGCGATGTCGTCCACGTCGCCGTCGGTGGTGGCGGACGACAGCCGGCGGTAGCCCTCCACCCGGGCGTCCTCGGCGGGGACGTAGTCGGCGGGCAGGTGGGCGTCGCCGGGGACGTCCAGGGAGACGGCGGGGGGGGTGGGGCGGGGCTCGCCGCGGGCCTCGGCGACGGCCTCGGCGACGAGCTGGACGTAGAGGTCGTAGCCGACGGCGGCGATGTGGCCGGACTGGTCGGAGCCGAGCAGGTTGCCGGCGCCGCGGATCTCGAGGTCGCGCATGGCGATCTTGAAGCCGGACCCCAGCTCGGTCTGCTCCCCGATGGTGCGCAACCGCTCGTAGGCCTGCTCGGTGAGGACGCGGTCGGCGGGGTGGAACAGGTAGGCGTAGGCCCGCTGGTTGCCCCGGCCGACCCGGCCGCGGATCTGGTGGAGCTGGCCCAGGCCGAGGAGGTCGGCCCGGTCGACCACCAGGGTGTTGACCGACGGCATGTCGATGCCGGACTCGATGATGGTGGTGCAGACCAGGACGTCGTAGCGGCGGTCGGCGAAGTCCAGGACGATCTGCTCCAGGCTGCCCTCGTCCATCTGGCCGTGGGCCACCGCCAGCCGGGCCTCGGGGACCAGGGCGCCGATGCGGTGGGCGGCGACGTCGATGTCGGCCACCCGGTTGTGGACGTAGAACACCTGGCCCTCGCGGAGCAGCTCGCGGCGGATGGCCTCGGAGACGGCGGCGTCGTCGCGCTCGCCGACGTAGGTGAGGATGGGCCGGCGGTCGGCCGGGGGGGTGTTGACCATGGACAGGTCCCGGATGCCGGTCAGGGCCATCTCCAGGGTCCGCGGGATGGGGCTGGCGGTGAGGGTGAGGACGTCGACGCCCTCGGCCAGCCGCTTGACGGCCTCCTTGTGGGTGACCCCGAACCGCTGCTCCTCGTCCACCACCAGCAGGCCGAGGTCCTTGAACCGGACCTCCTGGGACAGCAGCCGGTGGGTGCCCACCACCACGTCCACCGACCCGTCGGCCAGGCCGTCCACCACCTTTTTGGCCTGGGCGTTGGACAGGAACCGGCTGAGCAGTTCCACCCGGACCGGGAACGGGGCGTACCGGTCGGTGAACAACTGGTGGTGCTGGCTGGCCAGCAGGGTGGTGGGGACGAGGACGGCGGCCTGCTTGCCGTCCTGGACCGCCTTGAACACCGCCCGGACGGCCACCTCGGTCTTGCCGAACCCGACGTCGCCGACCACCAGCCGGTCCATGGGCCGGGGCTGCTCCATGTCGGCCTTGACGTCGTCGATGGCACGGAGCTGGTCGGCGGTCTCGGTGAACGGGAACGCGGCCTCCATCTCGGCCTGCCAGGGGGTGTCGGGGGCGAAGGCGTGGCCCTGGACGGCCTGGCGGCGGCGGTACAGCTCCACCAGCTCCTCGGCCACCTCCCCGGCGGCTGCCCGGGCCCTGGCCCGGGTGCGCTGCCAGTCGGCCCCGCCCATCTTGGACAGGGTGGGGGACTCCCCGCCGCTGTACGGGGTGATGGCCTCGATCTGGTCGACGGGCAGGTAGATGCGGTCGGAGCCGCGGAACTCCAGCAGCAGGTAGTCCCGGGTGGTGCCGCCGACGGTCCGGGTGGTGACCCCGGCGTAGCGGGCCACGCCGTGCTGGCGGTGGACCACGTAGCTGCCCGGGGCCAGGTCGTCGAAGAAGCCGTCGGTGGGCCGGGCCCGGGGTCGGGCCCGGCGGTGGGGGGTGCGGCGGCCGGTGACGTCGGCCTCGGACAGCACCGCCACCTTGGCCTCCGGCAGGGCGAACCCCAGGCTGACCGGGGCCGCCACCACCCGGGCGCCGGCGGTCGGCTCGGCCCGGTCGGCCACCGGCACGGCCACCCCCTCGTCGGCCAGCACCGCGGACAGCCGCCGGGCGCCGGCGTCGGTGGGCGAGCACAGGGTGACCGAGTAGCCGTCGTCCACCAGCTTGGTGACCTGCCGGGCCAGCCGGTCGGGGTCGCCGGCCACCGGGTCGAAGCCGCGGACGGTCACCGCCGGAGTGGTCGGCCCCTCGGCCACCGGCACCACCTGCAGGGCCGGCACCGCCCGGTCGGCCAGCAGCCGGTCGAACGGCAGGTACAGCCGCGGGAAGTGCCCGCCGGCACCCACTGTGCCGTTGCCCGGACCGCCGTCCGGGGTGCCGTTGCCCGGACCGCCGTCCGGGGTGCCGCCGGCATGGTCCACGCCGGGGACGGCGCCCCAGGTGGTGGCCAGGCTGTCGGCCAGGGCGGCCTCCTCGTCGGCCAGCTCGACCGCCCGGTCGCGGACCCGGCGGGGCTCGACCAGGACCACCTGGGCCTCGGGGGGGAGCTGGCCGGTCAGGAGGCGGTCGCCGGGGTGCAACCAGGGCAGCCAGGACTCCATGCCGTCGAACAGCTCGCCGGCGGCCAGCCGGTCCCAGTGGGCCCGGCCCCAGGGCTCGGTGTCGGCCAGCGCCTCCGCCCGGTCCCGGACGGTCGGCGACGGCAGCAGCTCCCGGCAGCCGAACAGGACGGCCGCCGACAGGTCCGCGACGGACCGCTGGTCGCCGACGTCGAAGGCGGTCAACCGGTCGACCTCGTCCCCCCACAGGTCGATGCGGACCGGGACGTCGGCGGTGGAGGGGAACACGTCGATGATGCCGCCGCGGACGGCCACCTCGCCGCGGTGCTCCACCTGGTGCTCGCGGCGGTAGCCGGCGGCCACCAGGGCGGCCACGGTCCGGTCCGCGTCCAGGGTGGCCCCGGCCCGGACCACCAGGGGCGGCGGCAGTTGGTCGCCGGGCACCAGGCGCTGCAGGACGGCCCGCACCGGGGCCACCACCACCCTCGGCGCCGGCAGCCAGCCGGTGTCGTGGACGTCGCCGGCGGCGGCCCTGCTGTCGGCGGCAGCCCTGCCATCGGCGGCCGCGTCGCCCGCGGCGCGGCCGACCAGGTGCCAGAGGACGGCGATGCGCTGCCCCATGGTGGCCACCTCGGGGCTGACCCGCTCGAACGGGAGGGTCTCCCAGGCCGGCAGCAGGGCGACCGGACCGGTCAATGCGCCGACCACCGGCCCTCCGGCGCCACGCCCGGCGGCTGCGTCACCACCGGCGGCGTTACCACCGGCGGCGTCACCACCGGCGGCGTTACCGTCGGCCGCCACTCCGGACCGGCCGGCGTCGGGGTCGGGGTCGGGGTCGGCACTGTCCGGGCCGATGAAGCACTCCAGGTCGGCGGCCAGCCGCTCGGCGTCGGCGGCGGTGGCGGTGACGACCAGCAGGGGCCGGCGGTCGGACAGCCGGGCGAGGGCGGCCAGGACGACGGCCTGCGCCGGGCCGGGGACGGCCAGGGTGGCGTCGGTGAGGCCGACGACCCGGGCCAGGGCGGGCTCCCGGCGCAGCAGTGGGGGCAGGGCGGCCAGCGGGGCCGGCCGGGCCAGCGGGGCCGACGGCGCCGATGGCGCCGATGGGGCGATCGGGTCAGGCACCGGTGCCGTTGTAGCGGTTCATGGCGGCGTCGACGCCGTCGATGACGATGACGGCGACGGCGTCGGCGGCGGTGGCGGCGGCGGCGTCCAGGGCGTCGCGGTCGGCCCGGGATGGCCGGCGGAGGACGTGGTCGGCCCCGGACCGGCGGCCGGGGGGCTTGCCGATGCCGATGCGGACGCGGACGAAGTCGAGGGTGTGCAGGTGGGCCTGGATGGACCGGAGGCCGTTGTGGCCGGCGATGCCGCCGCCGACCTTGACCCGGACCCTGCCGGGGGGCAGGTCGAGCTCGTCATGGACGACGACCAGGCGGTGGGGGTCGTCGATGCCGAAGCGGCGGAGCAGGGGCCGGACGGCGGACCCGGAGTCGTTCATGTAGGTGTTGGGCACGGCCAGGGCCACCCGGGCGTCGCCGATGCGGACCTCCTCGACGACGGCGGCCTGGCCCTTCTCGGGCCGCAGCCCGGAGCCGTGCCGGGCGGAGAGCACCTCGACGGCGTCGGCGCCGGCGTTGTGGCGGGTGCCGGCGAACTCCGACCCGGGGTTGCCCAACCCGACGACCAGCCAGTCGGCGGGGGTGCCCCGTCGCGGGGCGTCGCGGTCGCCGCGGCCCCGGCCCCCGAAGAGGCGCGGCAGGGCCTATTCCCCGGCGGGCTCGGCCTCGGCGGCGGCACCGGCCGCTTCGGCCGCCGCACCGGCGGCCGCCTCGGCGGCCTCGCCTTCGGCACCCTGGGCCGCGGCCTGCACCTTGCCGGGCTGGCCGCTGACCACCACGGCGTCGTCGTCCAGGTCGGTGGTGACCCCGGACGGGAGGACAAGCTCGGCGATGCGGATGGCGCCGCCGATGGTGAGGGCGGAGATGTCGACGTCGATGGCGGTCGGGATGTCGGCCGGCTTGGCGTTGACCGGCAGGGTGAACAGGACCTGGTCGACCATGCCGTCACCGTGGTTGACCTCGACGGCGTCACCGACCAGGTTGACGGGGACGTCGGCGGCGATGACCTCGTCGCGGCGGACGATCTGGAAGTCGATGTGGGTGACGGTGCCCTTGACGGGGTGCCGCTGCAGCACCCGGGCCAGGGCCAGGTAGGTGGCCTGGCCGGTGTCCAGGTTGAGGAGGGCGTTGGTGCCGGACTCCCCGGACAGGGCCACCCGGAGGTCCCGGGCGACGACGGCCACCGGTACCGGGTCGGTGCCGTGGCCGTAGACCACGCCGGGGATCTTGCCCTCGGCCCGCAGCCGGCGGGCCGGACGGGAGCCGAGGGAACGGCCGACCTCGGCGTGCAGGGTGATCTCGGGCATGGCTGGTCTCCTCGGACGGAACGACGGTGGCGGCCGGGCGGCGTACCTGGTCAGGTGGCCTGGTCAGGTGGCTCGGACGAACGGTCCACCAGCGTAGCCGCTCTCCGACGACCACGACCAGCGGCTCCTGTTGCCACAGGTGTAGATCGATCAGCCTACGAATCCATATAGTCGGAGGATGAGCACGACGTTGCGCGTGAGGGGGCGAACCCGGGATCGCTTCGCCCGGTTGTCCAAAGCGACGGGCCGTCCCATGACCCAGCTCCTGGACGAAGCAGCCGATGCCCTGGAACGGCGGCTCTTCTTCGCCGATCTCACCGCCCGCTACGACGAGCTCCGTGACGACCCGGCGGCGTGGCAGGAGGTCGAGGAAGAGCGCGCCGGGGAAGCCTCGGCCATCGGCGACCGGTCGGCGTGAACCCTCGGCGTGGCGAGGTCTGGCTGGTGGACTTCGGGGAGCCGATCGGGAGGGAGCAGGCCGGTCAGCGGCCGGCGGTCGTCGTGTCGGCCGATCCACTGAACGACAGTCGAGCCGGCGTCGTCATCGTGATCCCCACCACTCGGTCCCGACGAGGGTTGCCGTCCCATGTCGAGGTCGACACCGCGATCTCCGGCCTGGACGAGGTCGGCTACGCAAAGTGCGAGGACGTGAAGTCGGTGTCGGAGCGTCGCCTGGTCGGCCGCCTCGGGCGGATCGACGTCGAGGCGCAGTCGGACATCGACCGAGCATTGCGGTTCCTGCTGGACCTGTAGCGCTACGGCCCCGGGCACGCGCTGGGTCGAACTGCCGGTCTCCGGCGACACGGTGAGCAGGTCCGCCGGCCGGGTGGCGGGCCGGTGCTCTCGCCGGCCGGTCAGGCCAGGTTCTCGCCGCCGAAGATCTCGGACACCGACGTGTCCTCGAAGACGGCGTCGATGGCGTCGGCGATGATCTTGGCCACCGACAGCACCTCGAGCTTGTCGAAGGTGCGGTCGTCGCGGACCGGGAGGGTGTCGGTGACCACCACCCGGGAGATGGTGGACGCCTTCAGCCGGTCGACGGCGGGGTCGGACAGGACGGCGTGGGTGGCCATGGCCCAGATGTCGGCGGCGCCGGCGTCGGCCAGCAGCTCGGCGGCGGCGCAGATGGTGCCGGCGGTGTCGATCATGTCGTCGATGAGGATGCAGTGCCGCCCCTGTACCTCGCCGACCACGTGGCGTGCCTCCACCTGGTTGGCGGTGCCCCGGGGGCGGGTCTTGTGGACCAGGGCCAGGTCGCTGCCGAGGTGCTGGCTGTACCGCTCGGCCACCTTCACCCGGCCGGCGTCGGGGGCGACGACGACGGCGTTGCCGTCGGAGTGCTCCCGCAGGTACCCCTCCAGCACCGGGGCCGCGGTGAGGTGATCGAAGGGGACGTCGAAGAACCCCTGGATCTGGCCGGAGTGCAGGTCGACGCTGACCACCCGGTCGGCGCCGGCGGCGGACAGCATGTCGGCCACCAGCTTGGCGGTGATGGGCTCCCGGCCGGTGGACTTGCGGTCCTGCCGGGAGTAGCCGTAGTAGGGGCAGACGGCGGTGATCCGCTTGGCCGACGCCCGCTTGGCGGCGTCGATCATGATCAGTTGCTCCATGATGGCGTCGTTGACCGGGCCGGCGTGGGTCTGGACGATGAACACGTCGCTGCCGCGCAGGGAGGTGTCGTAGCGGCAGTGGACCTCGCCGTTGGCGAACTCCCGGAGGTTGGCCTCGCCCAGCCGCACGCCCAGGTGGTCGGCGATCTGGCTGGCCAGCTCGGGGTGGGACCGCCCGGACACGAGGGCCAGGCGGCGGTGGGGGACGTATTCCACGACCCTCAAGCTACCGCGTCCCGGGCGTGGCGGCTCGGGGCCGCCCGGGGCGGCTCGGGATGGGCCGGGGCCCGGGCCCCGGACCGGGTCGGGACGGGCTCGGCGTGGATCAGGACCGGACGGTGAACGGCGGCACGACCCCTCCGGGAGGCACCACGGCCCCGGGCCCGAGGACGGCGAAGGGGCCGACGGTGGCGTCGGCGCCGATGGTGGCGGCGGTGGCGGTGCTGTGGCGGATCTCGACCCGGTCGCCCACGTCGGTGTCGGTCAGGGTGGCGTCGGGGCCGATCTCGGTGCCCTCGCCCACCCGGCAGGCCCCGCGGAGGATGGTGCCGGGCAGGAGCACCACGTCGGTGGCCAGTTCCACCTCGGCGTCCACGTAGGTGCGCTCGGGATCCCACATGGTGACCCCCCGGCGCATCCACCGCTCGTTGATCCGGTCCCGGAGCTCGGCCTCGGCCACGGCCAACTGGGCGCGGTCGTTGACCCCGGCGGCCTCCATGGGATCGGCGACGGTGATCGCCTCCACCCGGTAGCCGGCCTCGTGCAGCACCCCGACGACGTCGGTGAGGTAGTACTCGCCCTGCTGGTTGGCCGGGCTGAGGCGGCGGAGCGACGGGGCGAGGAGGCTGCGGCGGAAGCAGTAGATGGAGGTGTTCACCTCGGTGATGGAGCGCTCCTCGTCGGTGGCGTCGCCGTGCTCCACCACCTTGGCGACCTGGCCGTCCCGGGCCCGCACCACCCGGCCGTACCCGGCGGCGTCGGCGACGTCGGCGGTGAGCAGGGTGGCGCCGGCGTCGTGCTCCCGGTGGTGCCGGACCAGGGCGGCCAGCGTGGGGGGCCGGAGCAGGGGGGTGTCGCCGGGCAGGACGACCACGTCCTCCTCGTCGGCGTCCAGGGAGGTGTCGTCGGGCAGGCCGGTCAGCCCGACGGCGGCGGCGTCGCCGGTGCCGCGCTGCTCGGTCTGCTCGACGAGCTCGATCTCCAGTGTCTTGGGGGCGTGCTCCGTCAGGGTCTTGCCGACCCACTCCCCCCGGTGGCCGACGACCACCACCACCCGGTCGACGTCCAGCTCGGCCAGGGCGTCGAGGACGTGGAGCACCATCGGCCGTCCGCAGAGCCGGTGCAGCGGCTTTGGCCGGGTGGACCGCATCCGGGTCCCTTCCCCGGCGGCCAGGACGACGGCGGACAGCGGGCGGTGGGCCATGCGGCCATTCTTCCCCGTCCGGCGCCGCCGGCGGCCGATGCCGCACCGGTGCTGCCGGAGGGCCGGGGGCTTGTGGCCGGTGGCCGGTGGCCGGGGTGGGGGCAGATTCGTTTCCAAGTCACTGGCGACGCTGTTTAGGCATATACGCTTAAACAGCCCTGCCGGTGACTTCACAAAAACAATCCCCCCTCCCCTCCCAGCCCACCCTCAGCCGGCGGCACGAGCCGGGGTACACGAGCCGAGGTGACGGCCGGCGGGCTCGGGCTGCCGGGCCGGCGGTACGCTCGGCATCGGTGACCCACGTCGACTACGACGAGTTCGGGCTGTTCCACGAGAACGCCGAGGAGTTCGGCCTCCCCTGGGACGGCCCCCCGACGGTCCGCCGCGAGTCGGTCCCGGTCGGCGACGGCCGGCACCTGAGCGCCCTGGTGTGGGGCACCGGGGATCCGGAGCTGGTGCTGCTGCACGGTGGCGCCCAGAACGCCCACACCTGGGACACCGTGGCCCTGGCCCTGGACCGCCCGCTGGTGGCCGTGGACCTGCCAGGCCACGGCCACTCCGACGGCGGCGCCGACGGGTCGCTGTCGGTCGACCACAACGCCGACGACGTCGCCACCGTCATCGAGGCGCTGGCTCCCAACGCAGGGGCCGTCGTGGGCATGTCGCTGGGCGGCATCACCGCCCTGGCCCTGGCCGCGCGGCACCCTCGGCTGGTCCGCCGGCTGGTCCTGGTCGACATCACCCCGGGCGTCGACGCGGTCAAGGGGGCCGCGGTCATGGCCTTCGTCGACGGCCCGCCGAGCTTCGCCAGCTTCGACGACATCCTGGCCCGCACCGTCGAGCACAACCCGACCCGGTCGGTGTCGTCGCTGCGCCGCGGCATCCTGCACAACGCCGTCCAGCAGGACGACGGTAGCTGGGTGTGGCGGTACGCCCGGTTCCGCCAGGACGGCGGCCACACCCGTCCCGACTTCGCCGACCTGTGGGATGCGGTGTCGTCGCTCACCGTCCCGGTGCTGCTGGTCCGCGGCATGGCCGCGGGGTCGGTGGTGGACGACGACGACGAAGCCGAGCTGGTCCGCCGCCAGCCCGACGCCCAGGTTGCCCGGGTGTCCGGCGCGGGCCACAGCGTGCAGGGCGACCAGCCGGTGGCGCTGGCCCGGCTGATCGACGAGTTCGCCCCCTAGGGCCGGGCAGTGGGCCCGCATCTCCGACCGCCCCCGGCCCGGCCGCCGGACACCCATGCGGGCGACCGCACCGGCCGCCGCGCCGACGGGCGGTCCATCTGGCTCACCCCCCGGGCCGTCGGCATGCACGTGACCCTGCTGGTGGTGGTCCCGGCCTTCATCGCGCTGTTCTGGTGGCAGATCCAGCGGGTCCGGCAGGGCAACACGCTCAGTTGGGCCTACGTGTTCGAGTGGCCGTTCTTCACGGCCTACGCCGTGTACATGTGGTGGAAGCTGGTCCACGACCAGGCCGCACCGGCCCCGGAGGCCGCCGGGGGCCCTGTGGGCACCCCGGCGGCCCGGGCGGCCTCGGATCCCGGCGACGCCCCAGCCGATCCCGAGGCCGCGGGCACTGCCGGCCCGGGCCCGGGCCGGGGCGCAGAGGAACCGGGTGCAGGGGAGCCGGGTGCGGAGGGGAACGAGGACGAGGAGCTGGCCGCCTACAACCGGTACCTGGCCCAGCTTGACGCCTCCGGCCGCCGAAAGCACTGGTAGGCCCCCACCGCGTGCCCCGGTCCACCGGCTCCGGGGGGAGGGCTCGAACCTCCAACATCCGGCTCCAAAGGCCGGCGTTCTGCCGATTGAACTACCCCGGAACGCTGCCGGCCGGTGCCGGGCCATGACCCGGCCGGCGGCAACCGGGCAATTGAACCACGCCTGGACCACCGCGACCGGCACGGCACGGCCGAAGCCCGGCGGCTCGGCGAGCCCGGGCCGTCGGGGGTGGGGTAAGGGGGCGGGGTAAGAAGTTCACAAGACCACCGGACGGGCCAGGATGCCGCCGGTAGGCTCCGCGCCACCGGCCGGCACGGCGAAAGGAGGCGAGGAACCCATGAGGATCCTGGTGGTCGACGACGATCCGGGGGTCCGGTCGTCGCTGGACCGGGCGCTGCGGCTGGAGGGGTACCAGGTGGAGACCGCCGCCGACGGCCCGGCCGCGCTGCAGGCCCTGAGCGTCGGGTCCCCGGAAGCGGTGATCCTGGACCTGGGGCTGCCGGGCCTGGACGGCCTGGAGGTGTGCCGGCGGCTGCGGTCCGCCGGCGACGACACCCCGGTGCTGATGCTGACGGCCCGGGACGCGGTGGACGACCGGGTGCAGGGGCTGGACGCCGGGGCCGACGACTACCTGGTGAAGCCGTTCGCCCTGGCGGAGCTGCTGGCGCGGCTGCGGGCGCTGCTGCGGCGGCGGTCGGGGGCCGAGGGGGAGGTGCTGCGGTTCGGGGACCTGTCCCTGGACCTGGGCACCCGGGAGGCCCGGCGGGGCGACCGGGTGTTCACGCTGACCCGGATCGAGTTCGACCTGCTGGAGCTGTTCCTGCGGCACCCCCGGCAGGTGCTGACCCGGGACGTGATCCTGGACCGGGTGTGGGGGTACACGTTCGACTCCGGCACCAACTCGCTGGCGGTGTACGTCGGGTACCTCCGCCGCAAGACGGAGGCCGACGGCGAGAGCCGCTACCTGCACACCGTCCGGGGGGTCGGGTACGTGCTCAGAGAGTCGTGACCTTTCGCTCGCGGCTGGTCCTGGTGGCCGCCGTGGCCGTGGTGGTGGCGGTGCTGGCGGCCTGCCTCGCCAGCTACTTCGTGGCCCGGCACTCCCTGCTGGACTCGGTCGACGGGACGCTCCGGGCGACCGCCGGCACAATCACCCACAACCGGGTGGACGAGGTCAAGAGCAACGGGATCCCGTACCAGTGGACCACCCCGACCGGCGTGGTGGTCAGCGGCGGCCTGCCGGTGAACGCCGCCGTCCGGGCCACGGCGGCCGGGAAGGCGCCGTCGTTCTACACGAACATCACCCTGCACGGCCGCAACTACCGGGAGCTGGTGCTGGACGCCGGGACAACCAGGTTCTTCGTGGGCGGCATCCCGAGGTTCACGTCCCCGGCGGCCCTGCAGGTGGCCCTGCCGCTGGCCAGCGTGGAGAGCCAGTTGAACCGGCTGGGCCTGATCCTGCTGGTGGTGGCCGTCTTCGGCATCGCCCTGGCCCTGGTGCTGGCCTGGCTGGTCGGCCGGACGGCGCTGGTGCCGCTCAACGAGCTGACCGCGGCGGTGGAGGAGGTGGCGGAGACCACCGACACCTCCAAGCGCCTGGACGCCGGCGGGGTCGACGAGCTGGGCCGGTTGCGGCGGGCGTTCAACCACCTGCTGGCCGCCCTGGACCGGTCGCAGGAAGCCCAGCGGCAACTGGTGCTGGACGCCGGCCACGAGCTGCGGACCCCGCTGACCAGCCTGCGGACCAACCTGGAGGTGGTCCGCCGGCTGGACGACCTGCCACCGGCCGACCGGGCGGTGCTGGTGGACGACCTGCTGACCCAGATGGGGGAGCTGACCAACCTGGTGGCCGACCTGTCCGAGCTGGCCCGCGGCGACCACCGGCGGCAGCCGCCGACCACCTACCGCCTGGACCAACTGGTGGACGACGCAGTGGCGGTGGCCACCACCCACGGCCGGCCCCGTGAGGTGCGGTTCGAGGTGGCCGCCCGGCCGACCTGGGCCAGGGGCCACCGGGAGCGGGTGGCGAGGGCGGTGGGCAACCTGCTGGACAACGCCCTCAAGTGGAGCCCCGACGGCGGCGTCGTGGAGGTGGTCTGCACCGACGGGACCGTGACGGTCAGGGACCACGGTCCTGGCATCGCCGCCGAGGACCTGCCACACGTGTTCGACCGGTTCTACCGGGCCGCCGCCGCCCGCGCCCTGCCCGGCTCCGGGCTGGGCCTGGCCATCGTCGCCCAGGTGATGGAGGGCGAGGGCGGCAGCGTGTCGGCCGGCCAGGCCGCCGGCGGCGGTGCCTGGTTCCGGCTGACCCTGCCCACCGTGCCGGCCCCGTTGGCCGAACTGGAGCCGGCCGACGACTGAACCGGCCGACGACTGAACCGGCCGACGAGAGCACCCGCTCGCCGGCCGGCGGCCGGCTCTTCGGGTTTTCTTATGCTCCGTTGGCCAGGTCCTTAGACAGACGATCGAACATGGCCGGCGCTGCACGGCGACCTTCCGTCGCCACCACGCCCACGGACCCGACCAGCCTGATCGTGTCCGCCGCACCGCACGCTGGGCGGTCGGTGGCGGCGGGAGGCCGTCGCGGTGCCCGCCCGACCCGTCGACGCCGGCGCGTCCCGCGCTCCTGGCAGCACCGGGCCGTCGGCGCCGGCCGCCGGCATCCGGGCTGTCAGTGCTACCCGACGGCGTCGATCAACCGTCAGTGCTGCCCGACGGCGTCGATCAGTTCGATGCGGTTGCCGAACGGGTCGTCGACGTAGCAGCGGCGGACCCCGGGCAGGTCGGTGTCCGGCCGGACCACCAGTCCGGCCGCCGACAGCGCCGCCACCAGGTCGTCCAGGCCGTCCACCAGCACCGCCGGATGGGCCTTGCGGGCCGGGCGGAACCCGTCCTCGACGCCGAGGTGGATGGTGACGGCGCCGTTGGAGAACCAGCAGCCACCCCGGGAGGCCAGTGGCTCCGGCTTGGGCAGTCGCCGTAACCCCAGCCGGCCGGCGTAGAACGCCTCGGCCCGGGCCTCCTCGCCGGCCGGCATGGCCAGTTGGACGTGGTCGAGCCCGGTGACGGTGAAGCCCACCCCGCCGACGTTACCGTCGCCGTCGCCACCTGGCGGCCGGCGCCGCCGCCCGCTAGCCTGCCGCACGACATGGGATCGCTCATCAAGAAGCGCCGCAAGCGGATGCGGAAGAAGAAGCACAAGAAGATGCTGAAGGCCACCCGCTGGCAGCGGCGGGCCGGCAAGTAGTCGCCTGCTTCCCGAGCAGCCGGCACCCGCTCCTCACGCAGCTCACTCCGCGCATCGCCCTCAGCCGGTCCGGGCCCCGGCGTCACCGTCCCAACCGGCCGGGACGGCCCGGGCGGTGATCAGCCGGCCGCGGGCGGCGCCCACGTCCAACCATTGCCGTCCGTCGACCGCGGCCACCGCGGCGTCGCCGGCCACGAACCAGGTGGACCCGCTGCCGGCCAGCACCGGGGTGGCCCCGGTGACCTCCCCCAGCCGATCCCGCCAACGGGCCAGCCGTGGCTCCACCGCCAGGGCCGCCGCGGTCAGGTCGTTGACCGGCTCGGACAAGGCTCCGCCGCCGGCAGGGGACTCGGCACGGCCGACAGGCCCTCCGGCACGGCCGGTGTCGGCCGCCATACGGTCCCAGGCCCGGTAGACGGCGGCGGTGTCGACCCCGAAGGGGGGCAGGAGCAGCACGAACGCCTGGGGCCGGAACGGCAGCGGGGCCACCAGGTCCCCCAGTCCGGACACCGTGGCGCGGCCGCCGGCGACGCAGAAGGGGACGTCGGCGCCGAGCCGGGCGGCGACGTCGGGGTCGGTGCAGCCGGCCCACCGCAGGATGGCGGCGGCGTCGGCGGAACCGCCGCCCAGGCCGCCCTGGACGGGGATGCGCTTGTGCAGCCGGACCGCGGCCTGCCGGCCGACGGCGGCCAGGGCTCGGTTGACCAGGTTGTCCGGTCCGGCGGACAGGCCGTCGGCCCGGATGCCGTGGTCCGCGGTCACCGTCAGGCCGTGGCCGCCGGGCCGGACCGACAGGTGGTCGGCCAGGTCCAGGGCGACCATCTCGGCCTGGAGGAGGTGGTAGCCGTCGGGGCGGACCCCGACGACGCGGAGCGACGTGGTCAGCTTGGCCGGCGCTACCAGGCGGGCGTCGCCGCGGTCTAGCGGTTCCCGGGTTCCGGCCACGCGGCCAACCTCCCCCACTGCTCGACGTCCAGTTCCTCGGCCCGGGCCTCCGGGGGGACGGCGGCGGCGGCGAAGGCCTCGGGGGCCACCACACCGTCCAGGGACCGGCGCAGCATCTTGCGGCGTTGGGCGAACCCGGCCCGGACGACCCGGCGGAGGCGATCGTAGGAGACGACGGTCGGGGGCACCGCGGGTTGGGGCAGCCGTTCGATGCGGACCAGGGCCGACGCCACCTTGGGCCGCGGCACGAAGACCTCCGGGGAGACCCGACCGACCACCGAGGCCCGGGCCCAGTAGGCGACGGCCACGGACACCGCCCCGTAGGCGCCGTGGCCGGGGGCGGCGGCCAGCCGCTCCCCCACCTCGCGCTGCACCATGACCAGCAACGACGACACCTGCGGGGCCTGCTCCAGCACCCCGATGACCAGGGGGGTGGCCACGTTGTACGGCAGGTTGGCCACCAGGGACCAGGTGGGGTGGCGGTCCAGCAGGGCGGCCCAGTCCAGGCGGAGGGCGTCGGCCTCCACCACCGTCACCGGCCGGTCGGCGACGACCTGGCGGAGGATGGGGACGAGGTCCCGGTCGACTTCGACGGCCACCACGTCGGCGCCGGCGTCGGCCAAGGCCAGGGTCAGGGAGCCCAGCCCGGCGCCGACCTCCACGACGGGGTCGCCGGGACCGACACCGGCCAGGCGGACGATCCGGCGGACGGTGTTGGGATCGGCGACGAAGTTCTGGCCGAGGGCCCGGCTGGGGCGGAGGCCGTGGTCGGCCAGCAGGCGCTGGACCTGCGGCCGGGTCAACGTCACCAGGTGATGGTAACGGTGACCACTCCCTGGCTGGGGTCCGCGATGGAGGAGAACCCGGTGTAGGACATGTCGAGGACCCGGCCGGGGTTGTCGGCCTCGCGGTCGTCGACCACGCAGTGGGTGGTGGCCCCGGTGGCGTCGTTGACCACGGTGACCTCGGTGCCTCGGGGCAGGGTGGGGCTGGCGCAGCCGCCGGCGGGGGTCTCGGTGTACCAGGTGGCGATGCCGGTGGCCGACGACGTGGCCACCGCCTGCGGCGCCACCGTGGTGGTGGTCGGCGGCGGCGGGGGCACGGTGGTGGTGGGCGGCGGGGCGGTGGTCGTGGTGGTGGCCGGGACGGTGGTGGTCGTGGTGGTGGCCGGCGGGGCGGTGGTCGTGGTGACCACCGGCAACTGGTTGTTGAACCGGACCAACTCCTGGTCGGCGCCGACGTCCGCCGCGGCGGAGCCGGGCACGGCCATCTGCTGGACCCCGCGGGCCAACACGGCTTCTCTGGCCGGCGAGCCGGCCTGGTTCCCGGACGCGACCGCATGGCCCTGCCCGCTCAATACCAGTAGGGGGGCGACCAGGATGGCCCCGCTGAACACCAGGGCCACACCCGCGCGCCTCCCCCCGCTGTTCCGCGTCCTCAGAACTCCACCCTTCTCCGGGGACAAGTGGCGCCGACCGCTGACTGCCCGGCCGGGATATCCGGAGGACGCTACGAACCGTTGGCGGGGCTGTGCAACTCAGAATGGTCGGTCGGGCCGAACGGTCCAGCATTTCCCCAGGTCACGGGCAGATTTGGTGGTTGATATTTCTGTCGTTCCTGGTCAGAGGCGGTAAAACCGGATATCAGCGGTAAAACCCCAGTTCAGCGACGTTGTAAAAATATGGCCCCAAACTGCAATTTTGGAGTGGTCCGCTACCGGACGGAGGCGGAAAATCAGCCGACCGCGAATGCGTTGGCCGCGGCGGCGGCGGACGACCGGGCGAGGGCGTCCACGGCCATCCCCTTGGCGTCGGCCACGGCCGCGCCGACCAGCGGGACGAAGGCCGGCTGGTTGGGCCGGCCCCGGTGGGGGACCGGGGCCAGGAAGGGACTGTCGGTCTCGACCAGCAGCCGGTCCGGGGGGCACAGGGCCGCCGCCTCGCGGACGTCGACGGCGTTCTTGAAGGTGACGATGCCGCTGAAGGACACGAACATGCCGGCTTCCAGGCAGCGGGCGGCCTCGTCGGGACCGCCGGTGAAGCAGTGCAGGACGGTCCGCGGCGGCACCCCCTCGGTGCCGAGGACGTCGAACAGGTCGTCCCAGGCGTCCCGGGCGTGGATGACCAGGGCGAGGCCGTGGCGGTGGGCCAGGCCGACCTGCTCGGCGAAGGCCCGCCGCTGGTCCGGCCGGGGCGCGTGGTCGTAGTGGTAGTCCAGCCCGCACTCCCCGACGGCCACCAGGACCCCGTCGCCGGCGTCGACGGCCTGCTGCAACTGGTCGGCGGTCGCCGCGGTGCCGGCGGCGGCCTCGTGGGGGTGCAGGCCGACGGTGGCCCAGACCTGCGGGACCGCGGGACCGAGCCGACCGGCCCGGGCCGCCCGGGCCAGGGCGAGGGCCTGGGCGGAGGTGGTGGGGTCGGTGCCGACGCACACCATCCGGTCCACGCCGGCCTCCGCGGTGCGGGTCAGCACCTCGGCCACCTCGGTCGTTCCGCCGCCTCCGCCGCCGCCGGGGCCGCCGGCGGGGTCGTCGGCACCGGGCAGGTACCGCTCCTGCAGGTGGCAGTGGGAGTCGAACCAGCCGGCCACTGCGGGTGCGGGTGCGGGCGCGGTCACGACCGGGCCGTCAACCCTTTCGGCGCGGGAACAGGGGGCTGCCCTTCTCGACGGGCAGGCCGCCGGGGTACCCTCCCCAGCCGGTGTCGGCGGGCACCCGCCGGTCGGCCGGGGAGCCGTCCAGGCCGATCCGGCGCCAGATCTCCTGCGCGGTGGCCGGCATGGCGGGCACCACCAGCAGGGTGACGATCCGGAGGGCCTCCAGGGCGCTGCCCAGCACGGCGTCCACGGCCGGTCCGGGGTCGGCCTTCCACGGCTCGGTGGCCTCCAGCTCGGCGTTGGCCGCGCCGATCAGCCGCCAGGTGGCCTCCAGGGCGTCGTGGGGGGCGAACCGGCCCCAGGCATCGACGGTGGCGTCGACGGTGGTGACGGCGGCGGCGGCCAGCGGGCTGGTGGGGTCCGGGGCAGGGCCGACGCCGCCGCACTTGGATCCCACCACGGTGGCCACCCGCTGGACCAGGTTGCCCAGGTTGTTGGCCAGGTCGCTGTTGTACCGGGACACGATGCCCTCGTAGGAGAAGTCACCGTCGGCCCCCAGCGGCAGGTCGCGGAGCAGGTGGTACCGGGTGGCGTCCACCCCGAAGTCGGCGGTCAGCGCGGACGGGGCGATCTCGGTCAGCTTCACCGGCCGGTCCTCGTCGACGTCGTCGCCGGAGCCGGCGGCCTGGCGGACCAGGGACTTGGACAGCTTCTGGCCGCCGACCAGCAGCCAGCCGTGCACGAAGATCTCCGCCGGGGGGTCGATGCCGGCGGCCATGCACATGGCCGGCCACCAGACGCAGTGGAACCGGATGATCTCCTTGCCGATCAGGTGGTGCACCGCCGGCCACCACGCCCCGAACCGGCCGTCGTCGTCGCCGTAGCCAATGGCGGTGAGGTAATTGATGAGGGCGTCGTACCAGACGTAGAAGACGTGCTTGTCGTCCCAGGGCACCGGCACCCCCCAGGTGAGGGAGGTGCGGGTGATCGAGATGTCCTTCAGGCCGCCCTTGATGAAGCTGAGGGCCTCGTTCCGCTTGCCGGCCGGCCGCACCGCGTCCGGGTTGGCCTCGAACCACTCCACCAGGCGGTCCTGGAAGGCGCTGAGCCGGAAGAAGTAGTTCTCCTCCTCCATCTGCTCCACCGGGCGGCCGTGCACCGGGCACCGGCCGTCGACCAGTTGGTCCTCGGTGTAGTAGTCCTCGCAGGCCACGCAGTACAGGCCGCGGTAGGTGCCGGGCACGATGTACCCGTTGTCGTAGATCTGCTGCAGGAACCGCTGCACCGTCCGGTGGTGCCGGGGCTCGGTGGTCCGGATGAAGTCGTCGTTGCTGACGTCCAGGTCGGCCCAGGCGGCCTGGAACCGCCGCACCACCGTGTCCGCCCACTCCTGGGCGGACACCCCGTGCTCGGCCGCCGCCTCGGCCACCTTGGCGCCGTGCTCGTCGGTGCCGGTGAGGAAGAAGGTGTCGTCGCCGGCCAGCCGGTGCCACCGGGCCACGGCGTCGGCGTTGACGGTGGCGTAGGCGTGCCCGACGTGGGGGGCGTCGTTGACGTAGTAGATCGGGGTGGTGATGTAGAAGCGCGGCACCGCCGGTAGCGTACCGGCGGCCCTCACCCCTGCCGGTCGCCGGGCGGTACGGCGGGCGGAGCCCCGGATCGGCCGGATCGGTCCGGTTGGCCGGGTTGGCCGGGTTGGCCGGATCGATCGGGTCGGTCGGTCCGCAGGTCGATGGCCAACTGGTAGGCCTCCCGCCGCGGCACCCCCAGCGCCTCGGCCACCGACCGGGCCGCCGACCGGGCGGTGTCGCCGGCGGCCAGCCGGTCGGCGACGGCCGCGGCCACCCGGTCGGGGTCGGGCGGCCCTTCCGGAGGGGCCCCGCCGACGACCACCACCACCTCCCCCCGGACCCCTTCCCCGGCGTCCCGGGTCCCGAACACGGTGGCCGCCTCGGCCAGGGTGCCGCGCCAGACCTCCTCGTGCACCTTGGTGAGCTCCCGGACCACCGCCACCGGCCGGTCGTCGCCCAGGGCGGCGGCCAGGTCGGCCAGGGTGCCGGCCAGCCGGCCGGGGGCCTCGAGCAGCACGGTCGTCCGCGGCTCCACCGCCAGGTCGGCCAGCCGCCGGGCCCGGTCGGCGCCCTTGCGGGGCAGGAAGCCGTCCACGCAGAACCGGTCGGTGGGCAGCCCGCTGACCACCAGGGCGGCCACCACCGACGACGGCCCCGGCACGGTGGTCACCGCCAGGCCGGCGGCCGCGGCGGCCGACACCAGCCGGGCACCGGGATCGGACACCCCGGGGGTGCCGGCGTCGGTGACCACCGCCACGGTCCGGCCGTCGGCCACCCACCGCAGCACCTGCGGCACCCGGTCGGCCTCGTTGTGGGCGTGCACCGACACCAGCCGGCCGGCCGCGGCCACCCCGGAGGCGGTCAGCAGCGCCCGGGTGCGCCGGGTGTCCTCGCAGCAGATCACGTCGGCCCCGGCCAGCACCGCCACCGCCCGGGGGGACAGGTCGGCCAGGTTGCCGATGGGGGTGGCCACCAGCACCAGCCGGCCCGGCCCGGCCGGCCCCCCGGCACCAGCACTGACACTGGCCGGCCGCCCGGCACCGGCACTGGCCAGCCGCCCGGCACCGGCACTGGCCGGCCCGGCGGTCACCCCACCTCCCGGATCTCCAGCCGGTCACCCAGGCTCAGGCCCCACCGCTCGAAGTTGCCGGCCGACGACGCCAGCACGTTCCTGGTGCCCGGCCGCGGCAGGGCCATCCGCCAGGGCTGCAGCCGGACGGTGGCCAACACCACGAGGTCCCGGTCCAAGAAGGCGGCGTCGACGGTCAGCCTGGTGCCGGCGGTGTGCAGGCAGCGGCCGCCGCGGAGCAGCACGGCCCCGTCGCAGCCGGTGCGGCCGAACAGGCACCGGGCCCGCTCGGCCAACCCGTCGGCGACCTGGGTGGAGGCCAGCACGTCGCCGTCACGGAGCAGCCACACCTCCCTCACCGGACCACCACGTCGACCGACGCTACTCCGGTCCTCTAGGCTGTCCTTCCTATGTCGAAGCGGACGGTGAAGCGGAAGTTGCGGTCGAAGAAGAAGGCCAACCACGGCAAGAAGCCGAACTGCGGCCGCGGCTGAACGGCCGGTTCAGCCCAGCCCTTCCCAGGCCACCCCTCGGGCGGCCAGGACGCCGGCCAGGGTGGTGGGCAGGTCGGAGATGATGCCGTCGACCCCGAGGTCGACGAGGCGCTCCATGGACTCCACGTCGTTGACGGTCCACACGTGCACCGCCATGCCGGCGTGGTGGGCGGCGTCCACGAACCGGCGGTCCACCACCGTCAGCTCCCCGTAGCGCTCCGGCACCTGGAACGCGACGGCCTCCATGGCCGGCAGGTCGGTCCCTTCCTGGACCGCCCGCCAGAACTCGGCGGTGGCCAGGGTGCCGGCCGAGGTGGGGACGGCGGGGGCCAGAGGGCGGAAGGCGTCGGTGGCCGGGTCCAGGAACGACGCCACGATGACGTCGTCACCGCGACCGTACTCGTCCAGCAGGGCGGCCAGGGCGGCCTCGTAAGGGGCCACCGCCGGCGCGGTCTGCTTGATGTCCAGGTTCAGCACCACCCCCGGGAACCGCTCCAGGACCTCCCGGAGGGTGGCGACCCGGAAATCGGGGTCGGTGGCCGCCCGGCCACGGTAAGGGTAGTCCCCCGCCGGCCGGCCCGGGGTGACGTCGGCGCCGGGGATGAACCAGTAGGCGTTGTCGAGCCCCTTTAGCTCCTGCAGGGTCAGCTCCGCGATGCGGCCGTGGCCGTCGGTGGTGCGGTCGACGGTGTCGTCGTGGCAGACCACGAGCTGGCCGTCGGCGGTGGCGTGGACGTCCAGCTCGATCGCCGTCGCCCCGGCCGCCACCGCCTGGTCGATGGCGAACAGGGTGGACGACGGCCACTCCCAGGCGCCGCCCTGGTGGGCGTAGGCCACGATCCGGCGGTCCAGCCACGGTCGGTCGAGGGTCACCCCGGGGAAGGTAGCCTCTGCCGCCGTGCTGGACCATCTCCTCGTCGACGTGATCGGCACCATCCGTCGGTCCCTGGACCAGGCCCTGCTGGAGCGCCAAGCCGTAGAGGAACGGTTCCAGGTGGACGTGTTCCTGGGCGACGTGTCCTGGGACACCAGCTACAGCCTGCCCGGCGAGGAGCAGCCACCGCGGGTCCGGGCGGACCTGTCGGTGGACTGGCCCACCTGGAGCCAGACCGCGTACCGCAGTTGGTCCATCGGCGAGCCGCCGACCGAGCTGCCGGAGGTGGTGGTGGAGGTGGCCATGCGCATCCAGCGGCTGGCCGAGGCCCCGCCGGCCGACCGGGTGCTGGCGGTGCTGCCCACCGAGAGCCCGCTGCTGGGCCGGGAGCGGCTGGTCCGGTCGTCGACGGTCATCGAGGAGGTCCGCACCGACCAGGACGCCGACCGGCCCGGCAACGGCCCGGCCGTCCGGTGGGCGGTGGAGGCCAGCTACGAAGGGGCCATCCGGTTCGACGAGGCCAACCTCGAGGACCCCACCACCCTGGAGCCGGTGGCCGGGGCCCTGACCCGGTGGATCTCGTCCACCCTGGTGCAACTGGCCGACCTGCCGCTGGCGTTCCTGCCGCCGGACCCGCCCGAGGACGACTGAGGGCACCCGCAGCCCGGGGGCGGCCGGCGGCCGGCGGCCGGCGGCCGGCGGGCCGGCATCGGGCAACGGGCCAACGGGGGCACCGGGGCCAACGGGACCGGGGGGGGCGACTGGTACGAGCCGGCCGCCGTCGACTAGGGATGTGGCGGTGTTACCCCCCCGTTCGACTCCGGGCCGGCGCGTCCGGTCGGCGGCCGTCGTCGTGGCCCTGGCCGGGCTGGCCGGTGGGATGCTGGCCGCCTGCAGCGGCTCCCCCGCCGCCCCGGCGGCCAGCATGGGCATCGTCGAGGACCGGCCGGTGCCGACCACCCCGCTGCTGACCGACCAGGGCAAGCCGACCACGCTGGCCGCGTACCGCGGCAAGTACGTGGTGATGGCCCCGTTCCTCAGCCTGTGCCAGGACGAGTGCCCGCTGATCACCGGGGCCTACCAGGCCCTGCAGCGGGACGTCCGGGCGGCGGGCCTGGGAGACAAGGTGGTGTTCCTGGAGGTCTCCGTGGACCCCTGGCGGGACTCCCCGGCCCGGCTCCGGGCCTACGCCGCCCGGTACGGGGCCGACTGGCCGATGCTGACCGGCACCTACGCCGACCTGAAGGCGTTCTGGAAGCACTTCGGGGTGTACTTCGCCAAGGTGCCGGAGGACAGCCCGCCGAAGACGGACTGGTGGACCGGCAAGCCGCTGACCTTCGACGTGGACCACACCGACGGGTTCATCCTCATCGACCCGGCCGGCCACGAACGGTTCGTCACGGTGGAGCCGCCCAACCTGCACGGCAAGCTGTCGCCGGGCCTACGCAAGCTGCTGAACGCCGGCGGCCTCAAGAACCTGTACGCCCAGTCCCCCAACTCCTGGACCCTCCCCCAGGCCCTGGCCGCCCTCAGTTGGCTGGTCGGCCAGACAATCCCGTCCACCTCGTCCACATGATCCGCCGTCGCCGCCCGATCGTCCGCGTCGGCCGGCGCCTGCCGGGCGTGGCAGCCCTGGCCCTGGCGGTCACCGGTGGGCTGGCACTGTCGGCGTGCGACAACGGCGCCGGGGTCACCACCATCAGCGTGACCCCGACCACCACCAAGGGGGTGACGCTGTCGACCGAGCAGTCCCCGGTGGGGCCGATCCTGACCACCGGGGCCGGGTACACCCTGTACGACTTCGCCCCCGACACCCCGACGTCGAGCGCCTGCGTGTCGACCACCTGCGTGTTCCTGTGGCCGCCGCTGGTGCTGCCGAGCGACCAGGCCCCCACCGTGGCCAAGGGGTTGCGGCAGTCCCTGATCGGCGAGATCAAGCGGCCGGACGGCGCGGTGCAGGTGACCTACGGCGGCCACCCGCTGTACACCTGGAACCAGGACACCAAGCCCGGGGTGGTCACCGGGCAGGCCATCGACAACGCGGGCGGCTACTGGTACGTGGTGGCGCCGGACGGCCACCAGATCACCACGCCGTTCACCGTCAACGGCTGATCGGTAGGGTCGGGGCAGCCGGACGGAAGGGGAGGACGATGACGGAGACCAGCGAGCGGTACCGGCGGGTGGCCGACGGCTTCGAGGTCCGGTTGGCGGGGGTGTCACCGGACCGGTGGGAGGCGCCGACGCCGTGCACCGACTGGACGGTGGCCCAACTGGTCGGCCACGTGGTGGACACCCACGAACGGGTGCTGGGCGCCATCGAGGTGGTCCCCGCGGCGGCGGGCGACGACGTGGCAGCCCGGTGGGCGGCGGCCCGGCGGGCGGTGGCGGAGGGCCTGGACGACCCGGCGCGGGCGGGCCGGGTGGTCGGCGGCATGTTCGGGGAGCAGCCGTTCGAGACACTGGTGGGGCGGCTGCTGTGCGCCGACACCCTGCTCCACACCTGGGACCTGGCCCGGGCCACCGGGCAGGACGAGCAGTTGGACGGTGACGCGGCGGCGAAGGCCCTGGCGTTCCTGGAGCCGATCGACGACGCCATCCGGCGGCCGGGAGGGTTCGGGCCGAAGCTGCCGTGCCCGGCCGGCGCCGACGTCCAGACGGCGCTGCTCAGCTTCGGCGGCCGCCCGGCCTGATCCTGCGGTCCCGGGCCGCCCTGTCGCCAGCTCCTCCGCACCGTCCCGCCTGCGGTGGGGCGGTCTGTGCCAGTCTTCGTGGCACGTACGGCCCGGTTTCGCGGCCACGTGTCGAGGAGGGACGATGGGGAACGAGCGGCAACGGCCGGTGGCCGGGCGGGGGGCCGGCGGTGCCGGGCGCCTGCTGGCCTGTGTCGGGCTGCTGGTGACCGCGGCCGGTGGTGCCGCATTCGGCGCGGTGACGGCCGCGCCGGCCACCGCCGGGGCGTCGGCGACGACACACCTCCAACTGTTCTGGAGCGGGCAGGGAACAGGTGGCCCCGAGATCGGCCGGGCGTCCCTCGACGGCGACCGGGCGGCGCCGCTCGCCATCAGCAGGACGGCCCTCGGGTTGGCGGTGTCGGCCGGGTACGCCTACTGGTCGCACGAGTCCTGCGGGACACCGAGCACCATCGGCCGCGTCACATTGGACGGCACAGACGTCGTCACCGCCTTCGTCCAGACAACACTGGCATCGGGATGGCCGGCCGGGCTGGCCACGAGCGGCCACGACCTCTACTGGGCCAACCGCGACAGCGGCAGCATCAGCCGGTTCGACCTGGACACCGGCGGGCCGGGCCAGCCAGTGGTGAGCGAGCTGGGCCGTCCCGTCGCCGTGGCGATCTACGCCGGCGAGATCTACTGGGCCGACGAGACAGCGGGCACCATCGGCCGGGCGGCACTCACAGGGGGGGCGCCCGACGACACACTCATCACCGGGCTCGACCACCCCAGGGCGATCGCCGTGGGACCGACAGGGATCTACTGGACCGAGAGCGCCGCCGGCGTCGTCGGGCATGCGGGGCCGACAGGCACCGCGGTCCAGCCGACATTCGTCACCGGCGCCAGCCGCCCCCAGGGCATCGTGGTCGCCGACGGCGCCGTCTACTGGGCCAACGTGGGGACGGACAGCATCGCCAGGATCGACGCCGGCGGAGGCGTGCCGGACTGGACATACATCACCGACGCCGGGCTGGCGACAGGCTCAACATCCTTCACATTCGCCGCCCTCACCGTCGCCACAGTGGGCCAGGCCAGCACCACCACGGTGACGTCGTCCGCCAACCCGTCGACGGCGGGGCAGGCGGTGTCGTTCACCGCCACGGTGGCTCCGGCCACCGGTTCGGGGACGCCCACCGGGACGGTCCAGTTCGCCGTCGACGGGGCCGATCTGGGGAGCCCGGTCCTGGTCGGGGCCGGTGGCACCGCCACGTCGGTTGCGACCACATCCCTGGCCCCCGGCAACCATGCCGTCACGGCCACCTACTCCGGCGACGACACCTTCACGGGGTCCGCCGCCACCGTCACCCAGGCAGTGGACGCCGCCTCCGCAACCGGGTACCGGGTGGCGTCGGCCGACGGCGGGGTGTTCGACTTCGGCGGCGCCCCCTTCGAGGGGTCGCTGCCCGGTGACGGGGTCGTCCCCGCCCGTCCGATCGTGGGCGTGGCCTCCGCCGGGTCCGCCGACGGCTACTGGCTGGTGGGCGCCGACGGCGGGGTGTACGCCTTCGGGACCGCCGCCTTCTACGGGTCGCTCCCGGGCAACGGCAAGCTGGTGGGCGACGTGGTCGGCCTCGTACCGACGGCCGACGGCCACGGTTACTGGCTGGTGGGCGCCGACGGGACCGTGTACCAGTTCGGCGACGCCGTTTCCCACGGCTCGCTGCCGTCGCTGGGTGTGCTGCCGTCGGCTCCGGTGGTGGGCATGGCCGCCACCCCCACAGGGGCCGGCTACTGGCTGGTGGACGCCCAGGGTGGGGTGTACGCCTTCGGCAGCGCCGCCTTCCTCGGTTCCCTGCCCGGACTTGGAGTGGCGGTCGGCCCGGCGGCCCACGACCAGGGCACGGCGGTGGTCGGGATCGCCGCCACCCCCACCGGGCAGGGCTACTGGCTGGTGGGCGCCGACGGCGGGGTGTACGCGTTCGGTACTGCCCGGTTCGCCGGGTCGCTCCCCGGCAGCCACCTGGTCCCGTCGGCTCCGGTGGCGGGCCTGGCGCCCACCTCCACAGGCGGGGGCTACTGGCTGGCCGGGGCCGACGGTGGGGTCTTCGCCTTCGGCACCGCCGGGTTCGCCGGGTCGGCCACCGGCCACCTGTCGACCCCGGCCACCGGCATCTCGGCCGCCCCGGCCGGCGCCGCTACCGGTCCCGGCCCGGCGGAGACGGTGCCGGCGGTGACGGTGCCGGCGGTGATGGTGCCGGCGGCCGACACCTCGAACGCCCGGCCGAGCCTGCGCCCGTACTGCTGAGCCGGCAGGCCGGGGCCCTCGACGCAAGGGTGGGAGTTGGCATCAGCTCCCTTTGAGGTTGTATAGGTACTTAAGTACTTATACACTTACAGAGGTGAGCCAGGCACCGATCAAAGTCGACGAGGGCACCAAGGAGCGGATCCGGTACCTCGCCGCACTCATCGACACCACCCAGGCTGACGTCGTCGATCGTGCCGTACGCGAGTTCGCCGTGCGGCACGCTGATCTGATCGAGAAGGGCATCGACCATGCCCGATCCGTGTTGGCCGGTGGCAATGCCGCTATCGCCGCGCATCTCCTCGACGTGCCGGTTGAGGCCGTCGAACGGATCGGCGGACGGCGGCGGACCGGCTAGCGCATTCCCAGTCGGACCGACTCGTACCATTGGACCTCGCTCCCCGGCCAGTCGTTGCGAGCCTCGAATACTGCCGGCGCCAGGTGCTCCTCCAGCGCGGCGAAGAGCAGATCGCGCATCTCGTGACGGATGTGCCGACCGTCCGTGGCGCGCACGCCAATCGCGCACCAGATCTCCTCGACGTCCTCGCTCTGCTGCACAAATGCTCGGCCAGGCAGCCACCCATCGAGGTCGGCATA
The DNA here is from genome assembly GCA_035547695.1 of Acidimicrobiales bacterium. GTDB lineage: Bacteria > Actinomycetota > Acidimicrobiia > Acidimicrobiales > RAAP-2 > DASZUK01. The sequence goes on along the minus strand of DASZUK010000021.1, from coordinate 2,172 downwards.
GTGCTCCGTTCCGGGATCACCTCGCGCCTCCTCGACCATCCCAAACACGCCGTCCCTCAGCCGCCGGAAGGTGCGCAGCACCTCCTCGGCCCGGTCGCGAAGGCGGTCGTCGTCCGACGGGAGGAGCCGGCCGGACCGATGCAACTCGGCAAACCAGGTAAAGGCGTCGTCGTCCGAGCCCTCCTGCCGCCGCCCGACCGCACACAGCCACACCACCTCGTTCTCGTCGATCCAGGTTGCGCCGCGCTCAGTGGAAAGCCGGAGCCGATAGATCAAGGGATGGTCGATCGCCAGGACGCGCTTCTGACCCGTCGGAGAGGTCGACGCGATCCGTCGCACCTCGGCGATCCATGGGTCGTCCACTTCGCCGAGGTCGACGTTCAGGTCGGGCAGCTCAACCCCCAAGTCCTCTACCAGGCATCGGATCGTTGGCCGTGCCCTGCGACCGCCACTCACCGCGTGTTCCTGCTGCGTTCGGACATCAAGGCCGTCACCTGGCCGGTGATGCGAGGAGAACCTGTGCTGTCGGTGACGATCACCTCCCGGTCCGCCTCGACCGTCGGCGGGTGGCCAATGAAGCCGTCGATCAAGCCAGCCGCCGTCAGGACACGTTGAAGCGGAACTCGACGACGTCGCCGTCGCGCATGACGTAGTCCTTGCCCTCGATCCGGGCCTTGCCGGCGGTCCGGGCGGCGGGGACGGAGCCGGCGGCCATCAGGTCGTCGAAGCTGACGATCTCGGCCTTGACGAAGCCGCGCTGGAAGTCGGTGTGGATGACCCCGGCGGCCTGGGGGGCGGTGTCGCCGATGTGGATGGTCCAGGCCCGGGCCTCCTTGGGCCCGGCGGTCAGGAAGGTCTGCAGGCCGAGGGCGCGGAACCCGACGGTGACCAACTGCTCCAGCCCGGACCGGTCCTGGCCGTAGCCGGCCAGCAGCTCGGCCGCGTCGGCCGGGTCCAGGGCGGCCAGTTCGGCCTCGATCTGGGCGCACAGCACCACCGACTCGGCCGGGGCCACCAGGGCGGCCAGGGCGGTATGGCGGTCCGGATCGGCCAGACCGGCCTCGTCGACGTTGAAGACGTAGATGAACGGCTTGGCGGTGAGCAGGTGCAGGTCCGCCAGGAGGGCCAGGGCGTCGGGGTCGAGACCGTCACCACCACGAACGGCGGTGCCGGCCGCGGCGGAGATGGTGCGGCCGCCGTCCAGGACGTCCCGGGCGGCCTGGGTGGCGGCCAGGGCCGGCCCCAGCTCGGACCGCATGCGGGCCTCCCGGGACAGCTTGGCCAGCCGGTTGTCGACGGTCTGCAGGTCGGCCAGGATCAGCTCGGTGTTGACGGTGGCGATGTCCCCGTCGGGGTCCACCCGGCCGTCGACGTGGACGACGTCGTCGTCGGCGAACGCCCGGACCACCTGGCAGATGGCGTCGGTCTCCCGGATGTGGGCCAGGAACTGGTTGCCCAGCCCCTCCCCCTCGGACGCCCCGCGGACGATGCCGGCGATGTCCACGAAGGTGACCGACGCCGGCACGACCCGCTCGCTGTCGTACAGCGACGCTAGCCGCTCCAGCCGGGGGTCCGGGACGGCGACCACCCCGACGTTGGCGTCGATGGTGGCGAACGGGTAGTTGGCCGCCAGCACGTCGTTGCGGGTGAGGGCGTTGAACAGGGTGGACTTGCCGACGTTGGGCAGGCCGACGATGGCGACTTTCAGGGCCAAGTGGTCCTCGGGGCGGGCGGGTTGGTCGGGGTTGGCGCCGCTTATGACGGAGCTGGGCCCAATCGGCAAACCCCGGCCGGCCGCGGCCGCGGCCTCGGTTGCCGCTCCGGGGCGCCGCTGTTAGGTCTGCCGACCGCGCCGGAGGGACGCCTGCATTGATTTCGAACCAGGACCGGTTCCTTCTGGCCTTCCGGCGCGAGCTCATGTCCGCGGCGGCGCGCGGCGGGGACCACTACGCCCGGCTCTACTGGGACGACCGCGACGCCTTCCTGACCGCCTACCACGCCGCCTGGGCCGCCGGCCGCCCGGAACCCTACGCCAGCCTGGCCCGGACCCTGGCCGACGCCGGCGACCTCAGCGTCAAGGCGGCCATCCGCCTTGCCGTCCGGCTCAACGCCGCCCAGCGCTGGCGCGAGGCGGAGGCGGCCCTGCGCGACCCGCGGTTCCGCCTGCTGGAC
>DASZUK010000020.1:0-107713 GCA_035547695.1 Acidimicrobiales bacterium | reverse complement strand
AACATCCAGATCCACGGCGGCATCGGGTTCACCTGGGAGCACGACGCCCACCTGTACTTCAAGCGGGCCAAGTCCTCCGAGCTGCTCTTCGGCGACCCGGCCTACCACCGGGAGCTGCTGGCCCAGCGCATCGGCATCTAGCCGGTTCGCCGCCGGGCCCGGAGGACGACGTCGTCGACGTGGTGCGACGCCGACGCGGCTCCCGGCGGCCGAGGTCGCTTCTCGTGGACCTCGACGTCCCAGTCCGGCGAGCCGGCGAGGACGGCGGCGAAGTCGTCGGTCCGCAGGTAGGCGTCGGGGTCGAACGCTCGGCCGTGGGCCGGTGTGCCGGCCGTCGTGCGCATCGGCTCCAGATCGTGGCCGACCACCAGCAGGGTGCCACCGGGAGCGACGGCGTTCATCAGGTTGTGCACCCCCCGGCGGTCCGGGGTGCGCGGGATCGACGCGTACTGGGCCGAGACCAGGTCGAACGCCGCCGCCCTGAACGCGTCGAGGGCGTTGGCGTCGGTGTGGTGGCATTCGACCGGCAGGCCACGACGTCTGGCCTCGGCGTCGATGCGGTCCAGGGCCCGCCGGGAGATGTCGCTCGCCGTCACCTTCCAGCCCTGCTGGGCCAGCCACAACGCGTCGCCCCCCTCCCCGGCGCCGACATCGAGCGCCATGCCCGCCGTCATGCCGCCGACCTCGTTGACCAGGGAGCCGTTGGGGTTGCCGCTCCACATCGGCTCGTCGCCGTAGCGGTGGTCCCAGTCGGCCTCGTTGGCCGACGGCCGGGCGGCCGCCTGCAGGTCGTCGTGGGCCAGGCGGTAGCTGATCATGGCGCCCACCCGGCTGCCGTCCGCTGCGGCCTGCAGCACCTGTTGGCTCGGATCGGTGACGTTCCCGGCGGCGTACAGGCCGGGTACCGCGGTCTCGCCGGAGGCGTCCGTCTCCACGACGTCCCCCAGCCCGCTCGGGTGCGGTGCCGGCCGGAGCCCGAGCGCCGCGAACGGCTCGGCCCGCACGCCGAACCGGGGGCCGACGGCGACGGCGTCGGCGTCGATGCGCCCTTGCCCGGCCAGTTCGACCGCCACGATGCCGCCGTCGTCGCCGGTGACGATCCGGCGGACCGGGCCGTGGCGGACGTCCACGCCACCCGTCCGCAGCGCATCCAGCTCGGCCCGGTCGACGTCCGGGGCACCGTGCAGCACGACGGTCAGCCGGGCGGTGAGCTGCCGGAACAGCGCCGCGGTGTGCAGCCCCACGGGGTGGGTGACGACCTGCACGATGCGGCGGTCCCGAAGCTCGAAGCCGTGGCAGAACGGGCAGTGGACGACGTCCTGCCCCCAGCGGTCCGCCAGCCCGTCGATGTCCGGGAGCTGGTCCACCAGGCCGGTGGCGGCGAGCACCCGCCGGGCGACGACGGCGTTGCCACCGGCCAGCTCGACGCGGAACCGGCCGTCGCCGGTGCGGGCCACGCTCGTCACCCGGCCGGCCAGGATCTCGCCGCCGTAGCTGCGGACCTCCTCGCGGCCGGCGGCGGCGAACGCAGACGGGGTGACCCCCTCGTGGCCGAGGTAGCCGTGCACGTGGCCGGCCGGGGCGTTCCGCGGCTCGCCGGCGTCCACGACGATCACCGACCGCCGCTGGCGTCCGAGCTGGAGCGCGGCCGCCAGGCCGGCGGCCGATCCGCCGACGACGGCCACGTCGCAGTGTCGTTGGATGGTCTGCGGTGCGTCCTCGCTCATGGGCCCCACGGTACGCACCGCCCGGCCGTTGAGCCGGCCGGCCGGCGGCACCGCTGGCGGTCACGATGCGGCTCGAACCGGGCGGCGGGCCCGGTGACGCCGCTCAGAACGGCTGGGTCATGCTGTGGACGATGTTCTGCGCCAGCCGCTCGGCCGGGTAGTGCTTCATCAGCTCGTCCCGGGTCCACGAGGCGGCCCGCGAGCTCATGAACATGATCTTGCCCAGCCGGCGGGAGTCCTCCTGGTTCTTGCGCACCAGGTCCGTCGTTCGGGCGGCGTAGCGGGCCAGGCCGACGGGCAACGTGGCCGCGTCGCTCAGGCCGAGCTCCTCGGCCGGCGGCGCCACGCTGCTCGGGGTGCCCACGCAGAACCCCACCTGGTCCTGGGTGGGGTAGAGGCCCGCCCAGGACCCCACTCCCCAGTACTCGGAGATGACGTTCGCCGGCACCTGGCCGCCCCGTGCCCACCAGCACCGCAGGACCCAGCCGGTGTCGAACACCGGCTGGGGGCCGAACACGTGCTCGCGGACGTGGGAGTGGATGCCGTCGGCGCCGACCACCAGGTCGACCTCGAGCTCCTCGCCGTCGCTCAGCTCCACCCGGACCACGTCGTCCATCTGGAACAGGGACACCACAGTGGTGCCCATGCGGATGTCCAGGTCGCCACCGGCCTTGCGGAGCACGTCGACCAGGTCGGCGCGCCGGTTGTTCAGGATGGGCCCGTAACCCGACAGCACCGACCCGAACGCCACCCGCTGCAGCAGCTTGCCCCTGCCGTCGTAGAGCTCGTAGGCGTCGCCCACCTGGCCGCGGGACCGGTACTCGTCGTAGACGCCCAACCCGTGCAGCACGCAGCTCCCCAGGGGGTACAGCGAGACGTTGTAGCCGACGTCCGCGTAGGCCGCCGCCCGCTCGACCACCACCGGCTCCCGGCTCTGCTGGCGAAGCTTGACCGCCACCGTGAGCCCGGCAACGCCGCCCCGACGATCAGAGTTCGCATGGTGCTCCTTTGCGATCGCACATCGTTCCCCCTCATCGTCCACGGATCCGCCGTCGCGGACCAGGGGGCTACCCCCCACTCCGGGAGGACCACTCCGGCCCCCACTCCGGCAGGACACCACTCCCCGGGGACCACCGGGAAAACCACCGGCGCCGGGCAAAGGTCGCCGGGATAGGGTGGCCGCATGGATGCCCAGGCGAAGAAGGTTGCGCTCCGTTCCATCAACTACGGGCTGTACGTCCTGACCGCCATCGACGGTGACGAGGTCGGCGCGGCGGGGGTGAACTGGCTGACCCAGGCATCGTTCGAGCCGCCGCTGATCGCCGTGGCCGTCAAGTCCGACAACGACACCCACCGGCTCATCGAGCGCACCGGCAAGTTCGCCGTGAACGTGCTGGGGGAGGACCAGTTGGACATCGGCAAGGCCTTCTTCCGCAGTGCCACCCTGGACGGGGACACCATCAACGGCCACCGCTTCGAGCCGGGACCCGAGACCGGCGCCCCCCTCCTGGTGGAACTGCCGTACTGGTTCGAGGCCACCGTCACCGACACCGTCGCCCGGGGTGACCACACGGTCTTCGTGGCCGAGGTGGTCAACGCGGGGGTGCGGGACGACAGCGTGACGCCCCTGTTGCTGCGGGCGACCGGGATGAACTACGGGGGCTGACCCCGGGGGGCCCGGCGCCGATGCAGGAGTGGGACGCCCAGGCCCGGAGCGGGGACAGGGGGGGACGGGGACGCGCTGGACGTCACCATCGTCGAGGACCAGGGGTTGCTCCGCCACCTGCTGGTCGACCTGGTCGGGTCGATGCCGGCCATGCGCGTGGCCGGGTCGTTCGCCAGCGCCGAGGAGGCGGCGCGGGCATTTGACGACGGCCTCGCTCCGGGGGCGCTGGTGGCCGACATCCTGCTGCCCGGCCAGAACGGCTTCCAGTTCTCGGTCGACCGTAAGTGCCGGCATCCCGGCATGGGCGTCGTGCTGCTGTCCGACCAGGCCTACCGGGGCTGCTCGCCAACGTGCCCGAGCGCTACGGCGCCGGCTGGGCCTACCTGTTGAAGGAGCACATCGACGACCCTCCGGCCTGGGCCTGCGGATCGTCGATAGCTGGGTCCGGGCGGCCGGCGGCACCTGGGACCTGCTGCCGAACGGCACCGGGCCGGGGGCGCGGCTGAAGGCCGAGCTCCCCGGCACCGTGCGTGATCGATGAGGCAGCGGCGTCACGGGACGCCGTTGGGCCAACGGCGGGTTGCAATCCCTTCTATTGATGATTATGATACGCCGAGTAATCACGACGCCGTACCCGTGTGGCGGGGTGTGGTCCTACCAACTCAAGGGGGATGCGATGACATCGAGAGGGCATCGGCGAGGGAGCGCGGTCAGAGGGCTCCTGTCACTCGTGGTCGGGTTGACCACGTTGACGGCCGTCGGGGCGGTCGGGGCGGCGGCGGGCACGTCGGCCGCCGGGGCCGCGAGCTCGAGCAAGATCACGATCGGCGTCGACGCCATCACGGAGGCGTCGCCGAACGTGCTGCAGCAGCTTGCGATGATCCGGAAGTGCGCGAAGCTGCTCGGCTGGAAGCTGGTGGTCCTGAACGCCAACGGCACAACGACGCTGATGGCTTCGGACATGTCGGCGCTCGTGAACCAGAACGTGAACGGCATCATCGACATCGCCATCACACCGGCGGTGGCGCCGCAGGGGATGGCGGCGGCCAAGGCCAAGGGCATCCCGATCATCGGTGAGGCGGCCCCGTTGATCGACCCGAAGCACCTGGTGGCCGCGACGTACGCGCCGAGCGACGCCAAGATGTCGAACATGCTGGCGAAGCGGATGATCCAGGTGATGCACGGCAAGGGGCAGGCGCTGACCCTGGCGGACTCGGCCATCCCGGCGATCGTGATACGGACACAGACCCTCCGCAAGGACGTGAAGGGGACGCAGATCAAGGTGGCAGCGGTGCACCAGGTGAACCTGTCGAACCCGGTGGCCGACACGCAGACCGCCGTGGCCGACTCGGTGCACGCCAACCAGACAATCAACATCGTGTGGGCGCTGCAGGACTTCGAGTTCTCGGCCACCCTGCAGACGATCAAGTCGCAGGACCTCGGGAACGTCGGGGTGTTCTCGTACTACCTCGACCCGGTCGACTTCGGGCTGCTGCGGGCGGACAAGGGGACAACCATCCCCGAGGCGGTGGCGGACTCGCCGGTGTACGACTCCCCGTGGTACGTGTTCGACGCGTTCGTGAACAAGTTCGTCCTGAAGAAGAAGGACTGGATCACCTCGATGAGCATCCACCCGCTGCCGTACGTGCTGGTGACCCCGCAGAACGTGCAGTCGAGCGGAACAACGTACCACTACCCCAGCTTCCAGCCCTTCTTCGTGAAGCGGTGGAAGAGCGAGGGCGTGACGGTCCACCCCGGCTGACCGGTTCCACCCCGGCTTCCCTCCTCTGTGACGGGGGAGGGGAGCCGGGCTCCCCACCGCCGGGAGGCTCCGAGGGGACACCGAGGGACGACCGCACGAGGCTGGGGACGGCCATGATCGGAGCGGCAGCGGTCCCGTGAGGGGGCGACGACCAAGGTGAGGGAGTGAGGGATGGATCTGGACGGGAAGGTCTTCGTCATCACCGGCGCGGCCCGCGGTATCGGGGCGGCGACGGCCGAGCTGGCGGCCAGCCGTGGCGCGTCGGTGGTGGTGTCGGACGTCCTCGACGACGCCGGCCAGGCGACGGTGGGACGGATCCGGCAGGCCGGCGGCCAGGCGGCGTACGCCCACTGTGACGTCACCGTCGAAGCCGACGTGGAGCGCCTGATGGCCGGTGCGGCGGAGGCGTTCGGGGGCATCGACGTGCTCCACAACAACGCCGGCATCCACGAGGCGATGATCGGCGACGACTTCCGGTTCGAGACCATGCCGGTGTCGGTTTTCGACCGGGTGCTGGCCGTCAACCTCCGGGGCGCGTTCGTCTGCTCGCAGAAGGCGCTGCCCTACCTGAGAGCCAGCCGCCGGGGCCCGACCATCGTCAACGCCGGATCGACGGCCACCTGGGTCGGCTACCCGTACGGGTTGGCGTACGGGACCAGCAAGGGTGGCATCGCCCTCCTCACCAAGAACCTCGCCGTCGCCCTCGCCCCCTACGGCATCCGGGTCAACTGCTACTGCCCGGCCTCGGTGGACACCGACATGGTGACCGAGGTCACCAGCGCGCTGTCGGCCGAGCCCGCGACGGACCAGCCGGCGTCGTCCAACCCGGCCGCCGCCCCCGACGACGCCCACCTGGCGGCCCATCTCGTCCGCCGGATCGGCGCGCCGGCCGACGTGGCCGAGCTGGTCTGCTTCCTGGCCAGCGAGCGGTCGTCGTTCGTGAACGGGGTGGTGTGGTTGATCGACGGCGGGGTGCTCGCGTGGCGCGACACGGTCGACGCCATCGGCCTCGGCGGCCGGCCCCCCGACGACCGGGCGGTGGGAGCCGGCGGGGGCGGATGAAGGTCTTCGAGGCGGTCGCCAACGCGCTCGACCAGGAGTCGGTCACCGACATCTTCGGGCTGATGGGGGACGGGAACCTCCGGTTCTTGACCTACTGGACCGGCGCGCTCGGGAACGGGTACTACGGGACGCGGCACGAGGCCGCGGCCATCGGGATGGCCGACGGCTACGCGCGGGCGTCGGGCCGCGTGGGGGTGTGCACCGTCACCCAGGGTCCGGGGCTCACGAACTCGCTCACCGCGCTCGTCACCGCCCGGAAGGCCGGATCGCCGGTGCTGCTCCTGGCCGGCGACGTGGCGGGTGCCCAGAAGGGGTGGCCGCAGGACATCGACCAGGACGCGGTGTTCGCCGCCGCCGGGGTGCCGGTGGTCAGGATCGCCGACCCGGCCACCCCGTACGCGGACATCGTCCGCGCCTACCGCCTTGCCGCCACCTCCGGTGGCCCCGTCGGGGTCGACCTGCCGATCGACGTCCAGGAGATGGACTGGGACGCCTGGGACGACGAGCCCGTGACCGCGGCCGACCGGCCGTCACCGTCCCCTCCGGACGCGACGGTCCGGGAGGCGGCCGAGCTGCTGGCCGGCAGCCGCCGGCCGGTCGTCATCGCCGGGCGCGGCGCGGTCGAGGCCGGTTGCGAGGCCGGGATCGTCGCCGTCGCCGACCGCATCGGCGCGCTCGTCGCCACCACCCTGCGGGGGAAGGGCCTGTTCGGCCGCCATCCCTTCAACCTCGGCATCGCCGGCGGCCTCGGGACCAACCTGTGCGCCCAGCTCGTCGGCGAGGCCGACACCGCGCTGGTGGTCGGGGCGGGGATGAACGACTTCACCACCATGCGGCAGACGCTGCTGCGGGAGTCGGCGGACGTGGTCAACTGCGACCTCGCCCCCCGCGGGATCGGCCGCCCGGCCGGTCGGCTGGTCGAGCTCGGCGGCGACGCCGCCGACGTCGTCCCCCGCCTGGTGGCCGAGCTCGACCGCCTCGGGGCCGTGTCGGTCGGCTACCGCACCCCGGAGGTCGCCGCCACCCTGGCCGACTTCGTGCCCCAGTCCGAGCTGGTGCTGTCCGACGGCGACGGCTACCTCGACCCCCGCGCCCTCACCGTCCGGCTGGACGACGTCCTGCCGGCGGACCGGGTGGTGGTGACCGACGCCGGCCACTTCTTCGGGAACCCGTGCACCTACATGCGGGTGACCGACCCGCGGTCGTTCGTCTGCGGCATCGACTTCGGGTCCATCGGCCTCGGCCTCGGGCACGCCCTCGGGGCGTCGGTGGCCCATCCGGGGCGCCCGGTGGTCCTGTTCGCCGGCGACGGCGGCCTGCAGATGAGCCTCGGGGACCTGGAGACCGCGGTCCGGTACCGGGTGCCGCTGGTGGTGGTGGTGATGAACGACGCCGCCTACGGGTCGGAGCTGCAGATCCTCCGGCTGTGGCAGCTCCCCGAGGCCCTGTCGGTGTTCCCACCCACCGACTTCGCCGCCGTCGCCACCGCCCTCGGCGCCCGGGGGCTGCGGGTCCGCTCCCTCGCCGACGTCGACCAGCTCGCCGGCCTCGACCTCGGCGAGGGACCGGTGGTGGTCGACTGCGCCATCAGCCGGGACGTACGGGCCGCGTGGCTCGACGAGGCGTTCAGCCGCTGACGTCGGCCGGTCGGCCCGACGAGACCGCCGGCTGACGTCAGCGGGAGCGGTGCCGGGCCAATCGGTGGACTGGCCGGCGTCAGCGGGGCCGGAACCCGACGTGCAGCTCCTTCAGGGAGCGGAGGAAGTAGTTGGGGTGGTAGTCGAAGTCGTTGGCGCCCTCGATGAACCAGACCTCCTCAATGCGCTCGAAAAGGGCCTTGAAGCCGAAGTAGAGCTCCCGGCGGGCGAGGGGCGCCCCCAGGCAGAAGTGGCCGCCGGCGCCGAAGGCGAGGTGCATCTTCGAGTGCTTCCGGTCGAGGTCCACCTGGTCGGGACAGGTGAAGTGGCGCTCGTCGCGGTTGCCGGCGGCGAACCGGAGGTTGACGACCGAGCCGGCGGGGATGGTGACGCCGTGCAGCTCGACGTCGACCGCCGTCTCCCGCAGCAGCCCCTGCACCGGCCCTTCGACCCGGACGACCTCCTCGACGAACACCGGCAGGTGGGTCTCGAGATCGGAGGACAGCCGCTCCCACAGCTCCGGGTGCTGGATGAGGATGACCAGTCCGGCCGACAGGGCGTTGGTGGTCGTCTCGGAACCACCGACGAAGAAGTCGGCCATCATCTCCGAGTGCAGCTCGTTGTCGGTGAGCTTCCGGCCCCACTCGGGGATCTCCTTGTTCACGAGGTCGCTCAGCAGCGTGTCCTCGGGGTGCTCCCGGAGCCGGTCGAAGATGGGCTGGAAGTAGTGCTGCGCCTCGATCTCCTTCTCGGCCGACCACATCCGCTCCTCGGGGGTCTGCGCGAGGCCGAGCCGCTGGACCCAGGCGTCGGTCCACGCCTTGATCCTGGGCATGTCCTCCTCCGGCACCCCCATCTGGCGGCCGATCGTGTAGAGGGGGACCGGCACCGCGAACTGCTGGACCCACTCACAGCGGCCGTCGTCGATGAAGCCCTCGATCAGCCGGTTGGCCAGGTTCTCCACGAACGGGTCCAACTCCTTGATCCGGCCAGGACGGAACGCGTGGTCGAACATCCGCCGGAGCTGCATGTGCAGCGGCGGGTCGAGCGCGTCGAGGGTCGGCACCGTCGGCCATCCCTTCTCGACGTAGAGGTTCGCGATCTTCTGGTCCCACTCCGCCGCCTCGGCCCGCGCCCGGGCCTCCTCGGGGTCGAGCGGCTCGTCCACCCGAACCGCCTTCTCGGTCATGCCGGCGGCGCTGCCCACCCGGTTGGTGAACCGCTCCGGGTCGAGCAGGATCTTGCGGATGTCGTCGTGACGGGTGATCACGAACATCCCGGTGGTCGGGTCCTTCCACACCGGCGCCTGGTCCCGCAGGACCTGGTACGCGGGATACGGGCACCGATTGACCTCGGGGTCGAAGAAGTTGACCTGGTCCGGCGACTCCAGCATCCGCAGCCTCCCCTCGTGACTTATTTAGGATTATGCTTATCATAGTTTCTTCCGGCGGGTGCCACCAGTCGGACGGGCGTGCCGGCGGCTGGGCATGCCGACCGGAGGCGACGGGCACCTTGCGGAGGTTCCCCGCCCCGAGTACCATGACAATCAATATCATTGAATGGCCGGCGGAGCATGCCGGCGAGGGCTCCCGACGGTGGGCCGAGCGTGAGCCGGCGGGCGGGGGTGGGATGAGGAAGGGGGTGTGGTGGTCACAGTTGAGAGCCGGAGCTCGGCGGAGGTGGCCGCACTGACCGCGACGGGCGAGCCAGGGGTGGACGAGGCGGAGCTGGAGTCGACCCGGCGGGCGGGAGGCGACGGGTGGCAGCGGCGGGTGCTGGCCCGCTACGGCCTGCTGGGGGCGCTGGTCCTGATCTGCGTGATCTTCGGCGCGATCAAGCCGGGGTCGTTCCTGTCGGTGGCGAACCTGAAGTCGACGGCGACGATCGCCGCGCCGCTGCTGGTGCTGTCGGTGGGGCTGACGGTACCGCTCAGCATGGGGGAGTTCGACCTGTCGATCGCCAACGACGCGCAGCTATCCGGCGCGGTGGTGGTGTCGCTGATGAGCACGTTCGCGATCCCGTGGTTGCCGTCGATCGTGGTGACGCTGGTGGGCGCGTTGGCGGTCGGGGCGCTGATCGGGTTCGTCGTCGTCCGGTCGAAGGTGAACGCGTTCATCGTCACCCTCGGCATCGGGACGGTGATGGCCGGCATCGAGTTCGGGATCACCCACGGTGCCACCATCTACTCGGGGATACCGCAGGTGTACACCGACCTGGGCAGCGGCGACGTCGGCGGCGTCCCCGAGTCGGCGATCATCGCGGTGGTCTTCACGATCATGGTGTGGTTGCTGATGGAACGCACCGTCGCCGGCCGGCGGATGCGGGCGATCGGCGGGAACACGGAGGCGGCGCGGCTGTCGGGGGTCCGGGTGGGGATCCTCCGGGGGTCCGGGTTCATGTGGACCGCGCTCGCCGCGGCGATCGCCGGCATCCTGCTCACGGCCCAGGCGTCGTCGTACTACCCCGACGCCGCGGTGTCCCAGTTGCTGCCGGCGTACGCGGCCTGCTTCCTCGGGACGACGGTGTTCCGCCAGAACCTGTTCGAGGTGGAGGGCACGTTCGTCGGGGTGGCCTTCCTGGCGGTGATCCAGGACGGCCTCATCATGGTGGGCGTCGCCGCGTGGGTGGCCCAGGTCGTCCAGGGCGCGCTGCTGGTGCTGGCGGTCGTGGCCTCGAAGGTGGCGTCCCGGAATGCCGGCTAGGGGGCGGTGACGGTGCCGGCGACGGCGGTGGCACCTGCCGAGCGGTCGACCGCTGACGTCGTCCTCGGCGTCCGCGACGTGTCGAAGCGGTTCGTCCGCATCCAGGCCCTCGACCGGGTGACGATGTCCGTCCACCGTGACGAGTCGGTGGCCCTCATCGGCGCGAACGGCGCCGGGAAGTCGACGCTGGTCAAGATCCTGACCGGCGCCCTCGCTCCGGACAGCGGCGACGTGGTGGTCGACGGCCGCGTCCAGCCGCTGCGGACCGTGCGCGATGCCCGGCACCACGGCATCGGGTTCGTCCCCCAGGAGCTGACCGTCGCCCCCGACCTGACGGTGGCCGAGAACGTGCTGGCCGGCGGCTGGAAGGGCCGGGGCGGCCTCGTGCGGACCGGGCCCAGCGTCCAGTTGGTCGAGCAGGTGTGCGAGCGGGTCGGCCTGCACGGGCGGCCCCGGACCCCGGTGGGCCGGCTGAGCCCCGGGGAGCGACGGCTGGTGATGGTGGCCCGCGCCCTCGTCATGGGCCCGACGACCCTGATCCTGGACGAGCCGACCGCGGCGCTGGCCGAGCGGGAGGCGGAGCGCATCGTGTCGGTGCTCTGCCAGCTCCGCGGCGACGGGATGAGCGTCGTGTACATCTCGCACCGCATGGGCGAGATCACCCAGCTCTGCGACACCCTGGTCGTCCTCCGGGACGGCGCGGTGGTGATGTCCGCCCCGGCGACGCCGGCCACCGTGGACGAGGCCATCGCCGTCGGCATGTCCGGGACCGTCGGCAAGGGCACCGCCGTCGGCACAGCCGCAGCCGGGGCCGCTGCCTCCGGCGACGAGCGACGGCAGGCTGGCACCGCCGGCCCCAGCCCCGCTGCCCCCAGCGTCGTCGGCGCCGGCCCGGCGGCCACCGGTCCTGCGCTCGCCTGCCGTGACCTCCGGAACCGGACGCTCCGGGGGGTGAGCCTGGAGGTGCGGTACGGCGAGATCGTCGGGCTGGCCGGGCTGCTCGGGTCGGGCCGGACCGAGATCCTCCGCGCCCTCGCCGGGGCGGACGCGCTGGGCAGCGGGACCATCGAGGTGTCCGGCCGTCCGGTCGTCTTCCGGTCGCCGGCCGACGCGATCGGCGAGGGGGTGGCGCTGGTCCCCGAGGAGCGGCGCACCCAGGGTGGGGTGCTGGAGCTGTCGGTGCGCGAGAACCTGGTGCTGCCGATGATCCCGGCGCGCCGTGGCGGGTGGCTCCGGCGGGGGGCCGAGCGGAAGGTCGCGGCGGAGGCGGTCGAGCGGTTCGGCATCCGGTGCCCGTCGCCGGACGCACCGCTGAAGACCCTGTCGGGGGGCAACCAGCAGAAGGTGATCCTGGCCCGGTGGCTGCTCACCGGCTGCCGGGTCCTGCTGCTCGACGAGCCGACCGCCGGCATCGACGTGGTGGCGAAGCGGGAGCTGATGGGGCTGGTCCGCGACGTCGTCCGGGACGGCCACGCGGCGATCGTCGCCAGCTCGGAGCTGTCCGAGCTGGTCGAGGTGTGCGACCGGATCTACGTCATCTCGGGCGGGACGGTCGCCTCGATGGTCGATCGCGGGGTGACCGCCGAGGAGCTGGCCCGCCGGTGCGGGGAGCGCAGAGGGGCTGTCACACCGGCCCCTCCGACGAGCAGAGGGGCTGTCACACCGGCCCCACCGAGGAGCAAGGAGGACCGATGAACGGACGGGGAGCCATCGAGAACACCCTGGCCGCCTGGGCGCTCGGCTACGACGAGCGGGAGCCGGAGCGGATGGCGGCGTGCTTCACCGAGGATGCGGTGATGACGATGGACATTGCCGGCGACGAGCAGATGGGGCCGTTCGTCGGCCACGCCGAGGTGATGGGGCTGTTCACCGAGCACCACGGCATCCAGACGGACCAGCGCCGGCACGTCGTCACCAACGTGGTCATCGACGACCCCACCGACGAGGGCGTCCCGGTGACGTCGTACCTGACCCTCCTCGTCACCAACGACGGCGAGCTGCGGGCCCAGGCCACCGGGGTGTACCGCGACGTGTTCGTCGAGCGCGACGGGCGGTGGCTCATCAGCCGTCGCCACCTGTACCTCGACCGGCACTACTGAGCCGCCGGCCCCGCACTGCCGACACCGGCGCCGCCGCCGGTGCCGCCCCGCCAGTGCCGACACCGGTGCGCCGCCAGTGCCGGTGCGGGGCACCGCCGACGGCGCCGGCGCCGCCCCTTCGCCGGGCGCGACGGACACGGACCGGACACCGACACCGACACCGACACGGACACGGGATAGAGCCCTCATGGGTCATGAAATAATGATAATGTTTAGGCTTATGGAGTTCCTGTTGTGAGCATTGACGTGCAAGGCCGCGAAGACCTGCTCGACCTGGTGTCGACGTTCGCCGCCCGGGAGATCGCGCCCCGGGTGGCCGAGTACGACCGGGCGGAGCAGTTGCCGAGGGACCTGCTGGACAAGATGGCCGAGCTCGGCTTCTTCGGGGGGGTGATCCCCGAGGAGCTCGGTGGTCTCGGGCTGGACCACGCCACGTTCGCGGCCATGGTCGAGCGGATCAGCCGCGTCTGCCACGTGATGGGGACGCTGGTGTCCATGCCGTCGGGGCTGGTCGGCGCGAGCATCGCCAAGTTCGGGACCGCCGAGCAGAAGGAGCGGTGGCTGCGGCCGCTGGCGCAGGGGCGGATCTTCGGGGCGTCGTGCGTCACCGAGCCGCAGTCGGGGAGCGACGTGGCCGGCATGCACACGACGTACCGCAGGGACGGCGACGAGTACGTGATCACCGGGTCGAAGGCGTGGATCTCGAACCTGGACATCGCCGCGTTCTTCCTGGCGTTCGCCACCGTGGACCGGTCGCTGCGGCACCGCGGGATCACCGCGTTCCTGGTCCCCCGCGACACCCCCGGCCTGTCGCTGCACCCGTTCCGGGACAAGCTGGGGTTCCGACCGCTGTGCACCGGCGAGGTGGTCTTCGACGAGGTCCGGGTCGGGCCGGACGACGTGCTCGGGACCGAGGGGGGCGGGTTCGAGGTGGCGATGACCGCGGTCGAGCGGGGGCGGCTCGGGGTGGCGGCCAGGTCGGTCGGCGTCGCCCAGGCGTGCCTGGAGCTGGCGGTCGCGTACGCGAAGGAGCGCCACGCCTTCGGGCACCCGATCGCCGACTTCCAGATCGTGCAGTCGAAGATCACCGACATGGTGGTCGGCGTCGCGACCGCCCGGCTGCTGATGCAGGAGGCGGCGAGGGCGCTGGACCGCGGCGAGCGGGCGCGGCGGCTGACCAGCATGGCCAAGATGTACGGCAGCGACACCGCGTTCCGGAGCGCGACCGACGCCATGCAGATCCACGGCGCGTACGGCGTGTCCCCCGAGTACCCGATCGGGCGGCTGTTCCGTGACGCCAAGGTCCTCCAGGTGGTGGAGGGCAGCAACGACCTCCACCGGGCGCTCATCGGGGAGATGGCCCTCGGCCTGCGGCGGGACGCGTGACCGCGGCCCTCCGCGGGGTGGCCACGTACGTGCCGTCCGGCCGGCTGGCCGTCCGGGAGCTTCGTCGGCACTGGCCGGCGCCCGGCGCGCCCGGCGGGGTCCGGACGGTGTCGGTGCCGGCGGCGGACGAGGACGTGGTGACGCTGGCGGTGCAGGTGGCCGACGACGTGCTCGGGGCCACCGGCACCGATCCGGACGACGTCGACCTCGTCGTCGTCGCGTCGTGCACCGCGCCGTACGCGGAGCACTCGTCGGCGGCCGAGGTGGCGCGGGCGGCCGGGGTGGCGCGGTCGGCCCGTCTGGTGGACCTCGGTGGGTCGACGCTCGGCGGGGTGGCCGGGACGGCACTGGCGGCCGACGCGGTGATGGCCGGCACCGCCCGCGTCGCCCTGGTGGTCGCGGCCGACCAGCGGCGGGGGGCGACGGGGACCGCGCTGGAGGCCCTCGGCACCGGCGCGGCAGCCGTCGTCGTCGGCCCCGACGGCCCGGTCGCGGTCGTCGGCACGGCGGCCTGGCGGCACGGGGTGCCCACCCGGTGGCGCCCGGCGGCGTCGCCGGTGGTGCTCGGCTACGACGACGGCCGGTACGAGGCGGTCGGCCAGGTCGGACCGGCGGTGCGGCAGGTGTCGGCCGCCCTGGCGATGGCGGACCCGGCGTTCGTCGCCCTGGGGCCCGTCGACGCCCGGGCCGCCGCGCTGGTCGCCCGGGCCGCCGGCGTCGAGGCGCCGCTCGGGGTCGCCGAGGTGGCCGACGTCGGCGACCTCGGAACGGCCGCGCCGCTCGTGTCGCTGGCCGAGTCCCTGGAGGCGGCAGCGGCAGTCGGCCGGGCCGGCGTGTGCGTGGCCGTCGAGCCGGGGTCCGGCGCCCACGGCCTGGCGCTGCGGGTCGCGGCACCGCTGCCGGCGGTGCGGCGGCGGCCGGCGGCGGTCGAGGTCGACTACGTCGGGTACCTCCAGCGGCACGGCGCCGTCGGGTCGCCGGCACCGCCCGATCCGGTCGTCCCGCACGCCGCCACCCCCGCGGCGGCCCGCGACGACCTGGTCGGCAGCCTGGTGGCCGGCCGGTGCCCGGCGTGCCGGGGGCTCAACCTGCCGGTCCGGCAGCGGTGCGCCGAATGCGGCACGTCCGGCCTCGTCCCCGAGCGGGCCCCGCGGCGCGGGCGGGTGGTGACGTTCAACGACCAGTACGTCGTCGCCGTCCACCCCGAGCCGGCCCCGGTGGCGGTCGGCGTGGTCCGCGTCGCCGGTGACGACGGCACCCGGACGGGCCAGGTGTCGGTGATGTTCTGCGACGCGCCGGCCGGGTCGCTGCGGATCGGGGCCGAGGTGGAGCTCGTGTACCGCCGGATGGGCGTGGAGGGCGGGCTGGTGAAGTACGGGTGGAAGGCCCGGCCGGTCGAGGGCGGCGCCCGATGATCGGGCGCGGCGTCAGCATCGTCGCCGCCGGCATGGTCCCCTTCGGCGAGCGGTTCGACGCCGGCTACGAGGACCTGGCGGTCGGGGCGTGGGAGGCGTGCCTCGGCGGGGCCGACCGGCCGATCGACGACGACCGGGTCGAGGCGGCGTGGCTGTCGACGGCCCTCGGCGGGCTGATCCGCCGGGAGGCGGTCACCGGCGCCAGCCTGGCCGACCCGCTCAACTTCTTCCCGAAGCCGGTCACCCGGGTGGAGAACGCCTGCGCCGGCGGCAGCGACGCGATCCGGAACGCCGCGTTCGCCGTCGCCGCCGGCGCCTACGACGTCGTCGCGGTGGTCGGGGTGGAGAAGATGCGGGACGTCCCGACCCGGGCCAGCCTGATCGCCCAGCGCGGGACGATGAGCCACCTCTGGTGGCACCCCCGCGGCGCGACGTCGCCGTACCTGTTCGCGCAGCATGCCACCGTCATGCTCGACGAGGGGGTGGTCACCCGCGAGGACCTGGCGCTGGTGTCGGTCAAGAACCACGACCACGGCGGCCGGAACCCGAACGCGTTCATGCGCCGGCCGGTCACCGTCGAGCAGGTGCTGGGGTCCGCACCGGTCTGCGACCCGCTCACCGTCCTCGACTGCTGCCCGACCACCGACGGCGCGGCCGCCCTCGTCCTGTGCCGCAGCGACCTGGCCGGCCAGTTCACCGACGCGCCGGTCGAGCTGGCCGCCACCGCGCTGGCGACCGACACGATGTACTCGCACACCAAGCCGGCCTTCGGGTCCCAGGCGGCGCCGACCCGGGCGGCGGCGACGGCGTACGAGATGGCCGGGATCACGCCGGCCGACGTGGACGTCGCGGAGCTGCACGACTGCTTCACCGTCGCCGAGCTCCTGGCCTACGAGGACCTCGGGTTCTGCGACCGCGGGCAGTCGGCGGCGTGGCTGCGGTCCGGCGCGCCGGCGCTCGGGGGGACGCTGCCGTGCAACCCGTCCGGGGGGCTGCTGTCGAAGGGCCACCCCATCGGGGCGACCGGGGTCGCGCAGATGTGCGAGCTGTTCTGGCAGCTCCGCGGCGAGGCCGGGGACCGCCAGGTCGACGGCGCCCGGGTCGGGCTGACCCACAACGTCGGCGGGAACGGGCAGGTGTGCTGCGTCAACGTGGCGCGGCGCCGGTGATGGACGAAAGGGAGCGGGCATGACGACGAGCGGCAGGGTCGCGGTCATCGGGGCCGGGACCATGGGGTCGGGGATCGCCCAGGTGTGCGCGATGCGCGGGTACGACGTCGCGCTGGTCGACAGCGTCGCGTCGAAGGTCGACGGCGCGCTGGACGCCGCCCGGTCGAGCCTCCGGCGGCTGGTGGCGAAGGAACGGCTGTCCGACCGCGAGGCGGCCGACGCCCTCGCCCGGATCACTCCGTCACCGACCATCGCCGCCGCCGTCGACGGCGCCGAGGTCGTGGTCGAGTCCGTCCTGGAGCGGCTGGCGGTGAAGCACGAGGTGTTCGGCGAGATCGGCGCCCACGCCCCGGCCGACGCCCTCCTCGGCACCAACACGTCGCAACTGTCCATCACCCGCATCGGCGCCGTCCTCGGCGAGGACGCCGAGCGCCTCGTCGGCCTGCACTTCTTCAACCCGCCGGTGCTGATGCGCCTGGTGGAGATCGTCATGGGGCTGGCCAGCACCGACGCGACGGTCGCCCGGGCCGAGGCGTTCGCCCGCGCCCTCGGCAAGGAGTCGGTGGTGTGCCGCAAGGACAGCCCCGGGTTCCTGACGTCGCGGATCTCGGCCATCGTCCGCCAGGAGTGCTTCCGGATGGTCGAGGAGGGGGTGGGGGCGCCGGCGGACATCGACAAGGCCCTCCGGCTCGGCCTCAACTTCCCGATGGGCCCGCTGGAGCTCGGCGACTTCAACGGCCTCGACACCTACCTGGACGCGCTCGAGTCGCTGGCCGTCGCCCACGGGGACCGCTTCCGCCCGACGACGACCCTGCGGAACCTGGTGGCCGCCGGCCGCCTCGGGCGCAAGACCGGCTGGGGCGTGTACCGCTACGCGGCGGACGGCAGCCGGGTGGACGACGCCGGCCACGCCGAGGGGACGAGCCGGGCGGAGGGGTCGAGGTGACCGCCCCGGGGTGGAGCCGCGGCTTCGTTGCGGTCGAGGTGGACCTCGCCGGGCCGGTGGCCTGGGTGGTCCTCGACCGGCCCGACGCGGCGAACGCCCGGAACCAGGCGATGCGCGAGGAGCTCCAGGCCACCTGGGCGGCGCTGGCCGACGACGACGCGGTGGCGGCGGTCGTGCTCACCGGCGCCGGCGACCGGTTCTTCTGCGCCGGCATGGACCTGAAGGAGGCCGGGCAGCCGGAGACCCCCGGCGCCCGCCGCGACCGGCTCCGCGGCAGCCGGGACATCGAGCAGCTCGCCCGGCTGCCGAAGCCGACCGTCGCCGCCGTCAACGGCTACGCCCTCGGCGGCGGGCTGGAGATGGCGCTCGCCTGCGACCTCCGCCTGGTCGCCGAGGGTGCCCAGGTGGGCCTCACCGAGCTCGACCACGGCCTCGTCCCCGGCGGCGGCGGCACCCAGCGGCTGCCCCGGCTGATCGGCTACGCCCGCGCCGCCGAGCTCCTGTTCCTCGGTCGGCGGCTGACCGGGGAGGAGGCGGTGGCCTGGGGGATCGCCAACCGCTGCGTCCCGGCCGCCGACCTGCGGGAGGCCGCGGCCGACCTGGCCGGCGCCATCGCGGCGAAGCCGTCGCGGGCGTTGCGGTACGCCAAGGAGCTGCTGCAGAAGAGCCAGGAGCTGCCGCCGGCCGCCGGGGTGGAGGCGGAGCTCGACGTGCTGCTCACCCTCCTCGCCGACCGCCAGGGCCCCGACACCGGCTAACCGCCAGGGCCCTGCCCGCTGGCCGGCACCGGGACGCCGCCGAGGCCGAGGAGCCGGCAGGCGTTGCCGCCCAGCACGGCGGCGACGTCGTCGTCGGCGAGGCCGAGGGCGCGGACGGCGGCGACCTCGGCGGCCACCGAGGCGGTCGGCCAGTCGGAGGCGAACAGGACCCGTGTGGCCCCGCGGCGGCGGACGACGTCGCGGACGTGGCCGGGCGGCAGGGTGCCGAGCGACGGCGGCCAGGAGGTGTCGACGTAGACGTCGACGTCGTCCAGCGCGGCGTGGGCCTCGTCGAGGCGGTGGTAGCCGCCGAGGTGGCAGGCGATGACGGTGAGGCCGGGCAGGGCGCGGGCGACGCCGGCCAGCATCGCCGGGGTGCACGCGGAGCCGTCGGACCCGCCGCCGTCGCCGACGTGGACGATGACCGGCCAGCGGCCCTCGACGGCGGCGAGGACGCGGAGGAGGTCCGGGTCGTCCAGCCGGTACCCGCCGAAGACCGGGTGCAGCTTGATGCCCTGGACCCCGTTGTCCTCCAGGTGGGCGACGTTTTCGGCCGGCGAGAGGCCGGGGTGGACGGTGCCGAACGGGACGAAGCGGGACCGGTCCAGCGATCCGACGAACCGGTTGGCCGCGGCCACCTGGGACGGGTGGTTGGCGACCGCCAGGCACACCGACCGGTCGACGCCGGCCTCGTCCTGGGCCGCGGCCAGGCCGGCGACGGTGCCGTCGCCGAACAGTGGCATGTCGGGGACGTTGCCGCCGAGGGCCCGTCGGGCGACCGCGTCGGGCCACACGTGGTTGTGGACGTCGACGATCACAGCTTCGACGCCTCCCCGCCGTCGATGACGTAGCAGGCGCCGGTGACGAAGTCGGAGCGAGGTGACGCCAGGTAGCAGGCCAGCGGGCCGATCTCCGCCGCGTCCCCCATCCGGCCGGCCGGGATCTTGCGGAGCCGGCGGGCCAGCACGTCGGGGGAGGACAGCACCGCGTCCTGGGCCGACGTCGCGAACGCGCCCGGCGCGATGGCGTTCACCTGGACGTTGGCCGCCGCCCACTCGCCGGCCAGCGCCTCGGTGAAGCGGAGCAGGGCGCCCTTCGAGGCCGAGTAGGCGGCCAGGGTCGGCTTGCCCCGGAGCCCGGAGGTGGAGGCGACGTTGATGACCTTGCCGTGGCCCTGGGCGACCAGGGTGGGCCCGGCCGCCCGGCACAGGGCGACGGCGGCGAGGACGTTGACGTCCAGCACCGTGCGCCACACGTCGAGGTCGGCGTCGAGGAACCTGGCGGCCGGGGCGATGCCGGCGTTGTTGACGACGACGTCGAGGCGGCCGAAGGTGGACAGGGCCAGGTCCGCCAGCCCGGCCACCTGGTCGGGGTCGCGGACGTCGCACGGCGCGGCGGCGACCTGCCCGGGGTGCTCGGCGACGAGCGCGTCGAGGGCGTCGGCGGTCCGGGCGGCCGCCAGGACCGCCATCTTCTCGGCGGCGAACGCGCGGCAGATGGCCAGCCCGAGGCCGCGGCTGGCGCCGGTGACGACGGCCACCTGCCCTTCGAGGAGGAGGTCCATCTCAGACCACCGTGGCGAGGTGGCGGGCGATGCCGAGGCGGAGGACCTCGGAGGCCCCCTCGTAGATCCGCATCGGCCGGGCCTGGCGGTAGCACCGTTCGATCCGGGAGTCGCGGACGAGCCCCCACCGGCCCATGACCTGCACGCACCGGTCGACCACCCGGCAGCACGCCTCGGTGGCCGCGAGCTTGGCCAGCGACGAGTGCTCCAGGTTCGCCCTCGGGTCCACGGCGGCCAGCTCGGCGGCGCGGTAGGCGAGGAGCCGGGTGCTCTCGACGTCGGCCCAGCTATCGGCGAGGAGGGCGGCCACCGGGCCGAGGCGGACGAGAGGGCGGCCGAACTGCTCCCTCGTCCGCGCGTGCCGGGTGGCCTCGCGGATCGCGGTGCCGGCCAGGCCGACCGCCGCCCCGGCGACCGACACCCGGAAGACCGCCAGGGTGGCCAGCACCGCGTCCAGCCCGTCGCCCGGTGGTCCGATCCGGGCGGCCGCGGGCAGCTCGACCCGGTCCAGGCGCACGGTGCCGAGCACGTGCGGGGCCCCCAGCTCGGGGGCCGGCTCGGTGGTGACCCCGCCGGCGTCGGCGGGGACCAGGAACAGCGACAGCCCGTCGCCCTCCCGGGCGAGGGTGGTGTAGAACGCGGCGGCCCCGGCGTTCGAGATGAACGCCTTCTCGCCCGAGAGGACCACCCCGTCGCCGCTGGCCGTCGCCGTGGTGGTGATCCCCTTCAGGTCCGACCCGGCGACCGGCTCGGTGAGGGCGAGGGCGGCCAGGACCGACCCCGCCGCGACGGCCGGCAGCCAGCGGGTCCGCTGGTCGTCGGTGCCGGCGTGGCTGACGGCGAAGCTGCCGATGCCCTGGAGGGCGAACAGGGAGTCGGCGTGGGAGCACTCGCCCATCAGCACCTCCCGGACGACGCAGACGGCGAGCGGGTCGACCCGGTCGAACCGGCCGCCGTAGGCGGCCGGGACGGTGAGGTCGAACAGGTCGCTCGACCGCAGGACCTCGAGGACGCCTGGGTGCACCTCGTTGGCGTTGTCCGCCTCGACCGACAGCGGCGAGAGCCGCTCGGCCACCTCCTGCGCCTCGGCCCTGATGTCCTCGTAGTGGCTCGGCAGCCGTGCCAGTGTGCTCACGTTGCGTCCTTTTGGCTCGGGGAGTGTAGCGAGGAGCCCGATCTCCGGGTCAATCTATGATAAGGATATACCTAGATTCTGAGGGAGGCGAGGTGGCGGCCGAAGGGGAGGAGTTGCAGGTCGAGATGGCCCGGACCGATCGTGGGCGGGTCATGGCGATGGACTCGGCCTACCACGTGGCCGAGGCCAACCACGGCACCGACGTGGTGGTGAACGCGTCGTACTGCGGCGTGCTGCCGGCCCGGTTCATCGCCCGGCATCGCCCGCGGGCGAGCGTCGGGGTCGACTGCGCGGTCGGGCCGGCCGGCGCGTCGATCGCCGGCCTGTGGTACCTGGAGGCCCTCAACGTCCCGGCGGCGGTGGCCGACGTCATGACCGTCCGCCTCGGCGACGGCGTCGACCTCTACCGCAACGGCCGGATCAGCTTCTGCAACCGGCCGGCCCAGGACTGCGGGGTGGCGCCGGGCAT
The DNA here is from genome assembly GCA_035547695.1 of Acidimicrobiales bacterium. Lineage (GTDB taxonomy): Bacteria > Actinomycetota > Acidimicrobiia > Acidimicrobiales > RAAP-2 > DASZUK01. The sequence continues at coordinate 86,216 of DASZUK010000020.1, read as the reverse complement.
GGCGGTGGCCGACGCCGCCGCCCTCCTCCTCGCCCTGGACCCGGCGGCGCCGTCGGCCGCGGAGGTGACCAACCGGCAGGTGATGGCCGTCGCCCCCTCCGGCGTCCAGGTGGTCTGCACCGACTCCATCGCCTTCGGCCTCCCCGAGGACCGCGACGCCAACGTGCTCGTCACCGCCGGCCACACCGGCCGCAGCGCGGTGCCGTACCTGCTCGACGTCCACCCGTTCGGGTTCATCTGCTCCGACGGCGGCGGCGGCCGAGAGGGGTCGGGGATGGCCGGCCTGTACCTCGTCGAGGCCGACGGGCTGGCCGGCGCCACCGTCGACGCCCGCACCGCCCGGATGGGCGACGGGGTCTCCACCTACCGCGACGGGGTGGTCAGCGCCTGCAACGCGCCGGCCGCCGCCGCCGGCGTCGAGGTCGGCATGCCGGCCGCCGAGGCGGCGATGGCCCTCGCCACCCGCACCCCGGCACCCGACGGGAGGCACGACCGGTGACCGACGTCGCGCCGCTTCTGGCGGGCGAGAACGACGACGACCACCCCCAGGAGGTCGCGGCGGTCCACGGCCGCGTCCGGGTCGTCCTGGTGGACTCGGCGCGGTACTGCGACGGCCGCAACCGCGGCGACGTCGTCGTCTCCGCCTCCTACTGCGGGACCCTGCCCGCCCGGCTGATGGCCCCCTACCGGCCCCGGGCGGTGATCGGGCACGACGCCGGCATCGCCGCCGACGGGTCCGGCATCGCCGGGCTGGCCTACCTGGAGGCCCTCGGGGTCCCGGCGGCCGCGGTCGACGCGCCGACCGCCGCCCTCGGGGACGCCCGGGACATGTTCGACAACGGCCGGATCTCCCGGACCAACGTCCTCGCCGAGCGGTGTGGCGTCGTCCCCGGCCAGCCGGTCGCCGACGCCGCGGCCCTGCTCGCCACCGCCGACCCCGGCGACGTCCAGGCCGGCACCAAGGTGCGGCGGGCGGTCATGCAGTCGTCGGCCGACGGCCGCGACATCGTCGTGACCGACTCGATCGTGTTCGCCCGCCCCGGCGACGACCGGCACGTGCTGGTGACGGCCGGCCACACCGGCAAGACCGGCGCCCGGTTCATCGAGGCCGTCCGGCCGTTCGGGTTCGTCTGCGCCGACGGCGGCCCCGCCAAGGGCGGCTCGGGCACCGCCGGCCTCGCCCACCTCGACGAGGTCGGCATCCCCGGTGCCTGCTACGACGTCATGACGGCGGCCATCGGCGACGCCTTCGACGCCTGGGACCGCGGCCGCATCTCGACCGTCAACCGGTGTGCCGCCGCCCTCGGTGTCGCCCCGGGGCAGACGGTCAGGGACGCGGCCGCCCGCCTGCTGCTGGCGCCCCGCGGCGACGGCGGCCCAGGGCCAGAGGGCTCAGGGCCAGACGGCCCAGGGACAGACGACGGGGCCGCCGGTGGATGACCTCACCGCGCCGTTCTGGGCGGCGGCGGCCGACCACCGGCTGGTGCGGCCGGTGTGCCGGGCGTGCGGGCGGAGCTTCTTCGTGCCGGTGTTCGCCTGCCCGCACTGCGGGTCGGTGGCGTGGGGGTACGAGGACAGCAGCGGCCGCGGGCAGGTGTACAGCCACACCACCGTCCACCGCGGCCCGGACGGGACGTGGCCGGTGCCCTACGTGCTCGGGATCGTCGACGTGGAGGAGGGATGGTCGATGCTGACGAGGCTGCTGGTGGAGCCGCCGGACGAGGACGAGCCCGGGGCGCTGATCGGCACCGCGGTGGTGGTGGCGTTCTGCCCCGAGGGCCGGCCCCCGTTCCGGCAGTTGCCGGCCTTCGCTCCGACGGGTGCCCGGTGACGGTCGGCGTCGACGTCGCCCGGCACGGGACCGCCCGCCCCGACGCGCCGGCCGTCTTCGACGGCGACCGGTACCTCACCTGGGGGCAGTTCCACCACCGCACCAACCGGCTGGCCAACGCCCTGGCCGGGCGCTACGGCGTCGGCCCGGGCGACCGGGTGGCCCTGCTCGCCCACAACCGGCTGGAGGTGGCCGAGGTGCTGGCGGCGACGGCGAAGGCCGGCGGCGTGTACGTCGGCCTCAACTTCCGGATGGACGCCGGCGACCTGGACGCGGCGGTGGCCAACGCGGACCCGACCGTGCTCCTGGCGGAGGTCGACTACGAGGCGGACGCCCGCCGGCTGTCCGAGCAGGCAGGGCTGCCGGTGGCGTGGATCGACGCCGCCGGGGCGGCGGCCGAGGGGCCGGGGACGCGGTACGAGGCGCTGGTGGACGAGGGGTCCGACGCGACCCCCGCGACCGTCCACCGGGTCCGGCACACCGACCTGGCCTGCATCGTCTACACGTCGGGCACCACCGGGACGCCGAAGGGGGTGGTGTTCGACCACGCGGCGGTGACCCAGCACGCCACCGTCGCCTGCCTGGAGTACGGCATCGACCGGACCAGCCGGTACCTGGTCCAGATCCCGCACAACTCGAGCGTCAACATCACGATGGCCCCCTGCATCGCCGCCGGGGCGGCCCTCGGGTTCGCCGACAACCGCCAGTTCGACCCCGACCGGTTCGCGGCGGCGGTCGCCGACCACGGGGTCACCCACACGTTCCTCGTCCCGACCCAGCTCATGCGCGTCCTCGACGCCCTTGCCGCCGGCGACCCGCGGCTCGCGTCGGTCACCACCCTCGGGTACGGGTCGTCGCCGATCTCCCCGGACCGGCTGGGCTCGCTCGTCGACCGGTTCGGGCCGATCTTCCTCCAGCTCTACGGCATGGCCGAGATCGCGTCCATCGGCACGCTGCTGCGCAAGGACGACCACGTCCGGGCGCTGACGGACCGTCCCGCCCTCCTGCGGTCCTGCGGACAGCCGTCCTACGCGGTGGACGTCCGGGTGGTGGACGGCGAGGGGGCCGACGTGCCGGTCGGCGGCCGCGGCGAGGTCGTGTTCGCCGGGCCCCACGTCATGCGCGGCTACCACCGGGAACCGGCGCGGACCGCCGAGGTGCTGGTGGACGGCTGGATGCACTCGGGGGACGTGGCGGAGGTGGACGACGAGGGGTACGTGTACATCGTCGACCGGTTGAAGCACCTCATCATCCGCGGCGGCCAGAACATCGCCCCGACCGAGGTCGAGAACGTCCTCTACCGGCACCCGGCCGTCCTGGAGGCCGCGGTCGTCGGCGCCCCCGACCCGGAGTGGGGCGAGCGGGTCGTGGCGGTCGTCGCCCTCCGCGACGGCGCCGCCACCACCACCCCGGCGGATCTGGCCGAGTTCGTGGCCCGCAGCGGCCTGGCCACCATCAAGCGGCCCGAGGAGGTCCGGGTGCTGCCGTCGTTGCCGAAGAACGCGGTCGGCAAGATCGACAAGCAGCGGGTCCGCGCCGCGTTCTGGGACGGCGGGCGGGCGGTGTGAACCCGCTGTCTCGGGTGGCCGTGGTGGGCGTCGGGACGACCGAGATGGCGCGGCGGCTGCCGACCACCACGCTCGCCGCCTGCCTCGACGCCGCCCGGGCCGCGCTGGACGACGCCGGCCTCCAGGTGGCCGACGTCGACGGCGTCGCCGCCCGGTGGCCGGGGCCCGGCGGCACGGTCTTCCACCCCGGCTCCGCCGACTGGGCCAACCTGCTCGGCATCCCGCTCCGCTGGATCGGCGACACCTACCCCCAGGGCGTCCCCGCCGCCCTGGACGCGGCGGCGGCGATCGCCTGCGGCCAGGCCGACGTGGTCCTCGTCGTCGGCGGCCAGGCCGGCGTCCTGGGCGGCGGGTCGGTCGCCGCCTACACCCGCCCCGACAACGAGTTCGTCGCCTGCTGGGGCTCCATCACCCAGGCCCAGTTCGCCCTGGTCGCCCAGGTGTACCTCCACCGCTACCGGCCCGACCGCACCCGCCTGGCGGCGGTGGCCGCCGCCGTCCGCAACGCCGGGTCGGCCAACCCGACGGCGGTCATGGCCGGCCGCGGGCCCTACCGGGCCGAGGACGTCCTGGCGTCCCCGGTCGTCGCCACCCCGTTCCACCGCCTCGAGGTGTGCCTGGCGTCGGAGGGGGCGGCGGCGATGGTCCTCACCTCGGCCGACCGGGCCGGCGGCTGCCGGCAGCCGCCGGTGCGGCTGCTCGGCGGCGCGTGCGAGTGGTACCGCCAGCAGTACGTCGACCCGCCGCGGTTCGACGACGTCGGCCGCATCGGCGCCGACGCCGGCCGCCGCACCTTCGGCATGGCCGGGCTGGCCCCGGCCGACGTCGACGTCCTCGAGCTCTACGACGTCAACGTCTTCGAGATCGTCCGCCAGCTCGAGGCCCTCGGGTTCTGCGGGCCGGGGGAGGGGACCGACCTGGTCGCCGAGCGGGGGATCGGTCCCGGCGACGGGCTCCCCCTCAACACCGACGGCGGCCTGCTGTCCCACAGCCACATCGGCTGGGGCGCGCCGACGGTGAAGATCGTCGAGGCCGTCCGCCAGCTCCGGGGCACCGCACCGTCCGGCCAGGTGCCCGGCGCCTCGGTCGCCCTCGTCACCGGCGCCGGCGCCGGCGCGCAGTACCAGAACGTCCTCCTCCTCGGCACCGGCTGACGGTCCTGGCCGCCCGCCCGGCACCGCGGCGTCGCGTCCCTGTGGCACCGGGCCGACCGCAGCCACAATTCATGATAATGGTAGTATTTTAATGGCCGGGCCCGAGCCGGGTGGCCCGGTGGCCGGACAGCAACGTGAGGGAGGCCGGCGATGTCCGAGATGGCGACCGACGTGCGAGGGACGCTGCTGTCCGCCCCGGCCGGGCGACGGCCGACGCACGGGCTGCTGCCCGATCCGGAGCCGCAGGAGGTCCGGTGGACGGTGATCTCCGCCGACGACCACCTGGTGGAGCCGCCGGACATGTTCGAGGGGCGGCTGCCGGCGAGCCTGGCCGACCGGGCGCCGCGGGTGGTGCGCCTCCCCGAGGGGGACGAGGCGTGGGTGTTCGACGGGCAGATGTTCCGGCAGGTCGGCCTGAACGCGGTCGCCGGCCGGCCCCGGGAGGACTGGTCGCTGCAGGCGACGTCGTTCGACGAGATGCGGCGGGGCTGCTGGGACATCGAGGCGCGGGTGAGGGACATGGACCTGGCGGGGGTGCATGCGTCGGTGAACTTCCCGTCCCAGGTCACCGGGTTCTGCGGGTCGGTGTTCGCCGGTTGCAGCGACCCGGCGTTGGGACTGGCGGTGACGCGGGCCTGGAACGACTGGATGGCCGAGGCGTGGTGGGGGCCGTACCCCGACCGGTCGATCCCGATGGGGATCACCTGGCTGGCCGACCCGGCCGTCGGCGCGGCGGAGATCCGGCGGAACACCGAGCGGGGGTTCACCGCGGTGACGCTGCCGGAGCAGCCCCACCGGATCGGGCTGCCGTCGGTGTTCACCGACCACTGGGACCCGATCCTGGCCGCGTGCCAGGACACCGGGACGGTGGTGTGCCTGCACGTCGGGTCGTCCGGGCTCCTGCCCATGCCGGAGGAGGCGCCGCAGCTCACGATGGCGTCGACCCTGTTCTCGTCACTGTCGCTGCTGACCTGCGTGGAGTGGCTGTGGTCGGGGATCCCGCTGCGGTTCCCCGAGCTGCGGATCGTGCTGGCCGAGGGCGGGATCGGCTGGGTGCCGATGCTGCTCGACCGGCTCGACTTCATGGCCGGCCACTCCGGCGCCGGCGAGCAACCGTGGCCGGCGTCGGCGCCGCGACCGTCCGAGGTGGTGCGGCGGAGCTTCTGGTTCTGCCTCCTCGACGACCCGTCGACGCTGCCCGCCGTCGAGCAGATCGGGGTGGACCACATCCTGTTCGAGACCGACTACCCCCACGCCGACTCGCTGTGGCCGGGGGTGCAGGACGCGGTGGCCGCGTTGCTGGGCGGCCTTCCCGACGAGCACGTCCAGCGCATCACCCACCGCAACGCGGCCGAGCTGTTCCGCCACCGGCTGCCGGACGGTGCCGGGCGATGACCGACCCGGTGCGCGACCGGCTGGCCGCGGCGATGGACGGGCCGGTGCTCGCCGGCCGCCGGGCCCGTCGGGCGGCCCGGTGCCACTCGGTGGCCGACCTGCGCCGGGCCGCCCGCCGCCGGCTGCCGCCGATGGTCTTCGACTTCGTCGACGGCGGCGCCGAGGACGAGGTCACCCTGGAGGCCAACCGCGCCGCGTTCGGCGCGCTGTGGTTCCGGCCCCGCATCCTGGCCGACGTGTCCCGGCGGTCGCTCGACGTGGAGCTGTGGGAGCGGCCGCTGCCGATGCCGGTGGTCCTCGCCCCCGCCGGCCTGGCCGGGCTGGTGTGGCCGGCGGGCGAGGTGGCCGCCGCCCGGGTCGCCGGCCGTGCCGGGGTGCCGTTCGTGGTGTCCACCGCGTCCAGTTGCTCGATCGAGGACGTCCGGGCGGCGACCGACGGGCCGTTGTGGTTCCAGCTCTACCTGTGGCGGGACCGGGAGGTGACCGGCACCCTGGTCGACCGGGCCGCGGCCGCCGGCTACGACGCGCTGTGCCTGACCGTCGACGTGCCGTTGAGCGGCGTCCGGCTCCGCGACGTCCGCAACGGCATGACCATCCCGCCGCGGATCGGGTTGAAGAACGCGCTCGGGGTGCTCAGCCGGCCGGGCTGGGTCGTCCGGTCGGCGGCCGCCCCGGTGGTGACGTTCGCCAACGTCAGCGGCGGCCGCCCGGGCCGGACGACGGCCCTCGGGACCTACGTGAACAGCCAGCTCAACCCGGCGGCCAGTTGGGACGACCTGCGATGGCTCCGGGACCGCTGGAAAGGGCGGCTGCTCGTGAAAGGAGTGCTCGACCCGGCGGCGGCGGCCCGGCTGGTGGCCGAGGGGGTGGACGGCATCGTGGTCTCCAACCACGGCGGCCGGCAGCTCGACGCGGCGGTCCCCGCGGTCGCCGCCCTGGCGGACGTGGTGGCCGCGGTGGACGGCCGCGTCCCGGTGCTCATGGACGGCGGGGTCCGACACGGCGCCGACGTGGTGAAGGCCCTCGCCCTCGGCGCGCGGGCCTGCCTGGTCGGCCGGCCGTACCTGTGGGGGCTGGCGGCGGCCGGCCCCGAGGGGGTCGGTCGGGTGCTGGCGCTGCTCGAGGCCGAGGTCGACCGCACCTTGGCGCTGGTCGGGGTGGCCGACGCGTCGGCTCTGGCCGCCGCCGGCACCGAGATCCTGAAGAAAACAGGAAGAATATAATAATGATCAGGAGAGGAGCAGGTGATGGCTGACGAGCTGCAGCATCAGGTCTGGGAGGCGTGCCGGGCACTCGGGACCTACGGGCTCGGCTCCGGCATCGGCGGCCACGTGAGCGTGCGGGTGCCGGGGGAGCGGCGCTACTGGACGAACGCCCTCGACCGGTCGTTCGAGGAGATGACCGTCGACGACATCGTGCTGCTGGACTTCGAGGGCAACAACCTGAGCGGCGGCCGCGTGGTCAGCCCGGGGATCGGGTTCCACCCCGGCATCTACGAGCTCCGGGCGGACGTCGGCGCGATCGTGCACACCCACGGGTACTGGGTGACCGCACAGGCCGCGTTCGGCCGGCCGCCGAAGCCGTGGCACAACCTCGCCACGTACTTCCACGGCCGCACCGCGGTGAGCCCGGACGACACCGTCGAGGCGATCGCGCCGGCGCTCGGGCCCGACGACGTGGCCATCATCATCCCGTGGCACGGCTCCATCACCATCGGGCCGAGCATGGAGGAGGCCGCGGCCCTGCACGTCACGTTCGACTATGCGTGCCAGCTCGACGTCACCCTGGCCGGGTCCGGGGCGGAGCCGCTGTCCGACGACGCGTGCGTCCGCATCCAGGCGCTCCTCGGCACCGCCGACTACCTCCACAACACCTGGGAGCTCATGCGGCGGAAGGCCGAGCGGGCGGTGTCGGAGGCCGGCCGGCCGGTCGTGGTCGGCTGACCGATGGCCGACGACATCGTGGTGGAACGCCGTCGGGCGGCGGTGTGGGTCCGCCTGAACCGGCCGGAGCGCAAGAACGCCTACGACCCCGACATGTGCGCGGCGATGGTCGACGCCGTCGCCGCGGCCGCGGCCGGTGACGCCGCCGCCATCGTCATCACCGGGTCCGGCGACGCGTTCTGCGCCGGCGGGTACCTGGCGAAGCTCGCCGATCCCGACCCGGTGGCGCTCCGCTCGATGTTCTACGGCTCCCTAACCCTGTTCGACGCCATCCGCAACGCCCCCCAGCCGGTCATCGCCGCGGTGAACGGGGTGGCGGCCGGTGGCGGCAACGAGCTGGTCGTCGCCTGCGACCTCGCGATCGCCGCCGAGTCGGCCACGTTCGGCCAGACCGGCGTCAGGGTGGGCAGCGCGCCGGTCCTCGGCGGCACCAACCTGCTCGCGATCTCGGTGGGGGAGAAGCGGGCGAAGGAGGTGTCGTTCCTCTGCCGCCGCTACAGCGCCCGCCAGGCCCTGGAGCTCGGGTGGGTGAACGACGTCGTCCCCGACGGCGACCTCGAGGCGGCGGTGGACGCCGTCGTCGACGAGCTGGCGGCGATGAGCCCCCGGTACCTCGAGATCGCCAAGCTGTCGTCCAACGCCTGGTGGAACCTCTGCCGCGAGAGCTACCTGTCCGGCCTCGGGATGCTGGTGCAGGCCATCGGGTCCCCCGACATGCGGGAGGGGGCGCAGGCGTTCATGGAGAAGCGGCGGCCGCGCTTCCCGCGCCGTGGCGCCGGGACTGGAACCGCGGAGGGCGGCAGGTGACCCGGTTCTACGAGGAGCTGGTGCCGGTCGTCGCCGACCGGACGCAGTGGACGTTGCCGGCCATCCTCCGGCTCCGGGCGGCGACCCACGGCGACCGGGTGTACCTGGACGCGCCGGCCGCCGGCGTACGGCTGACCTTCGCCGAGACGCTGGCGGTCGCCGAGCGGGTGGCCTCCGGCCTGCTGGAGCGGGGCCACGCTCGGGGCGACCGGCTGGTCGTCATGCTCCCGAACGTGCCCGACTACCTGATCGCCTGGTTCGGGTCGGGGCTGGCCGGCATGGCCGAGGTGCCGATCAACACGGCGTACCGCGGCAGCTTCCTCGAGCACCAGATCAGCACGGTGGCGCCGACCGGGGTGGTGGTGGCGGCCGGCCTGGCCGCTCGGTTCGTCGAGTCCGCCGCGGCGTGCGGGACGGTGCGCCGGTTCTACGTCGTCGCCGACGGGGGCGACGGCGGCGACGGCGACGCGGCGGTCGCCGGGGCCGTCGAGTCCCTCCGCAGCGCCGGGTTCGCCGCCGAGCCGTTCGCCGCGCTGTCGGAGGTGGCCGCCGGGCCGCTCCCGCCGGTGCGGCCGCAGGAGCTGGCGTCGGTCTTCTTCACCTCCGGGACCACCGGGCTGTCGAAGGGGGTGATGATGTCCCACGCCCACATGGCCTTCGAGGCCACCGAGTGCGTGTCGTTGACCCGGCTGACCGACCAGGACGTGTACATGGCGACGGGACCGCTGTTCCACGGCAACGCCCAGTTCCTGGCCGCCTATCCGGCGCTCCTGGCCGGTGCCCGGTTCGTCCTCCGCGAGCGGTTCAGCGCCAGCAACTGGATCACCTGGGCCCGCGAGTCCGGGGCCACCGTGACGAACTTCGTCGGCGTCATGATGGATTTCGTCCACAAGCAGCCGCCGTCGCCCGCCGACAGGGACAATGCGCTGCGGTGCATTTTCGCTGCGCCCACCCCGGCGTCGATCGCCGAGGACTTCAAGGCCCGCTTCGGCGTCGAGGCCTTCGTGGAGGTGTTCGGCCTCACCGAGACGGCCATGCCGATCATGACCCCCTACGGCGTGCCGCGGCCTCCCGGCGCGGCCGGCCTGCTCGTCCGGGACTGGTTCGACGTCCGCCTGGTCGACCCCGACACCGACGACGAGGTCCCGATCGGCCAGGTCGGTGAGCTCGTCGTCCGCCCCCTCGTGCCCTTCACGATGTGCAGCGGCTACTTCGGCATGCCGGACCGGACGGTCGAGGCCATGCGGAACTGTTGGTTCCACACCGGTGACGGCCTCCGCCGGGACGAGGACGGCTGGTACTACTTCGTCGACCGGCTGAAGGACGCCATCCGCCGGCGGGGGGAGAACATCAGCTCCTACGAGGTCGAGCAGGCGATCCTCCAGCACGAGGCGGTGGCGGAGTGTGCCGCCATCGCCGTCCCGGCCGACCAGGAGGGGGGCGAGGACGAGGTGATGGTCTTCGTCGTCCTCGCTCCCGGGGCGGCGGTCGGCGCAGAGGATCTCTGGGCGTTCAGCGAAAGGCGGCTACCGTACTTTGCGGTGCCCCGTTACCTTCGTTTCGTGGAGTCGTTGCCCCGGACGCCGTCGGAGAAGATCCAAAAGCGGGAGCTGCGGACGATCGGGGTCGACGCGGAGACCGTCGACCGCGTCGCGGTGCTCGGCGGGATGCCGGCGCGGACATGACCGCCGTTCGGACAGGCTCGGCGCCGCCCCCGACGACCCCGCCGCGACGGCGCGCCCGGCCGGCGCGTGCGCACAAGGCGGCGATGACGGTGGCGAAGAAGATCGTGGAGGAGATCAGCCGCCGCAACTACCCGCCGGGCACCAAGCTGCCGACCGAGCGGGAGATGCTGGAGCAGTACGGCGTCGGCCGCGGGACGCTGCGGGAGTCGCTCCGGTTCTTGGAGATGAACGGCGTCGTGACCATGAAGCCCGGCCCCGGCGGTGGCCCGATCGTCGGCGAACCGGACTCCCGTGACCTCGCCGGGACGTTGGGGCTGTTCCTGCAGCTCCACGACACCTCCTTCCGGTCCATCGTCGAGGTCCGGCTGCTGCTCGAGCCCATCATCGCCGGCCTGGCCGCCGAGAAGGCACCGCAGGAGATGCTGGACCGGATCGGGGAGTCGGTGCAGGCCATGGACGACGGCCTCGGCGACGAGGAGCGGTTCTTGGAGGCGAACGAGGAGTTCCACGAGCTGGTGGCGTGGGCGTCGGGGAACGCCGTCTTCGCCCTCCTGATCTGCTCCCTCCACTGGATCACCGACGGGTCGCCGCTGGGCGTGGACTACCCCGAGGCCCGGCGGAAGGCGGTGCTGCGGGCCCACCGGGAGGTCTACGAGGCGTTGGCGGCCCGCGACTCGGCGAAGGCCAGCGTGACGATGGCGCGGCACCTCGACGAGTTCCGCCGCTACGTCGAGCAGTACTACCCGGCCGTCTACTCCAGCCCGCTCCGCTGGGGAGACATCTCTCCGTAGGCGGCGGCACAGGGCGCTGCCGGTGCCGCGGTGGCGTGGCATCATCTCCGAGATGACCGCCAGGCGCGCCGAGGCGGACCACCTGCGAGACCTGGTCCTGCTCCGCCGGGCCCGCGACCGGATGGACCGGGAGCACGAGCAGCCGCTGGACGTCGAGGCGCTGGCCCGCGATGCCCACATGTCCGCCGGGCACTTCAGCCGCCGGTTCCGCTCCGCCTACGGCGAATCGCCGTACAGCTACCTGATGACCCGGCGCATCGAGCGGGCCATGGCCCTGCTCCGCCGGGGCGACCTCAGCGTCACCGACGTCTGCTTCACGGTGGGCTGCTCGTCGCTCGGCACCTTCAGCACCCGGTTCACCGAGCTGGTCGGCATGCCCCCCAGCACCTACCGCCGGCTCGCCGCCCAGGCGACGGCGGGCATGCCGCCGTGCGTGGCCAAGCAGGTCACCAGACCGGTCAGGAATCGAGAAGCACCGCCCACGGGGCCGGGTTTAGCGTGACCGGCATGGACATCACCATCCACTCCGCCTTCCTTCCCCACGACGACCCCGAGGCCTCGCTGGCCTTCTACCGGGACCTGCTCGGCTTCGAGGTCCGCGCCGACGTCGGGGGCGGCAAGATGCGCTGGATCACCGTCGGTCCGGCCGGCCGGGGGGGCACCTCCATCGTCCTCCACCCGCCGGCCGTCGACCCCGGGATCACCGACGACGAACGGCGCACCATCGCCGAGATGATGGCCAAGGGCACCTACGCCATCATCGTCCTGGCCACCCCCGACCTCGACGGCACCTTCGGGCAGCTCGTCGCCGGCGGGGCCGACGTCGTGCAGGAGCCGACCGAGCAGCCCTACGGGATACGGGACTGCGCGGTCCGCGACCCGGCCGGCAACCTGGTCCGCATCAACCAGACGCGCTGACCCGCCCGGTGACGGCACCCGCCGACGGCGGTCACGGCCGGCCGTCCTCGGACGCCGCCGCCGTGGCCGCGGCCAGGTCGGCGATGGCCTCGGTGGCCACGCACACCTCCAGCATCCGGGTCATCGCCGCCACCGCCCGGTCCACCTCGCCGGGGTCGCAGATGGTGTGCACCGCCGTCAGCCCGGTGACCTCGTCGGCGTGCAGCCCGATCCGGCGGACCCGCCGGGGCTCGCCGGCCGGCTGCGCCGGGCAGCCGGTCCCGCGGTGGCAGGTCGCCGCCGCCGCCAACGCCTGGTCCATCGCCTCCCGGGCGGCCACCGGGTCGAGCTCGGTGACGAACAGCAGCAGGTAGCCGCCGTCATGGGTGCCGATCCGGTAGATCTGGCCCGGCAGGGTGGCGTCGCCGGCCGGCAGGCCGATGTCGATGGACGGCTCCCGGTCGGCCGGCACGTCCAGGAACTGCATCCGCGTCCCCATCCGGTGCTGCCGGTAGGCGTGCCCGACGCCGCGGCGGAAGGCGCACAACGGGACCGACGGCGTGCCGTCCGACGGGTCCGGGGTGCCGGTCACCACGCACACCGGCCGCTCGCCGTCCCGGACCCTGATCCGGAGGGTCGGGATCAGGTCGGCCAGGGTGGCCGCCTCCCGGAACGCCCGCAGGCCGGCGGTGGTGAGTGCCATGGGTCCAGTCCCCCTCTACTCGGGTTACCGAATCAAAGATATTAGGGCACCCGAAGTTCTGCAACTCACCCCGCCGTGGGTGGCGGCACCTCCCCCGGCGCCGCCCGCGCCGACTCCCGTCCGGCCACCCGGCCGAACGCCAACGCGTCGGCGATGTGGAAGCCGGCGTCCTTGCACCAGCCGTAGGTGGACGACACCGAGCCGGCCGCGTACAGGCCGTCGATGGCCCCGCCGTCGACGTCCAGCACCCGGCCCCGCTCGTCGTGTCGCAACCCGCCGTTGGTCCAGCCGATCACCGGGACGGACCGGAACCCGTAGATCGGGCCGGTCCCCAGCGGCACCCGGGTGGCCGGGTCCCGGCCGAACGGGTCGGTCCCGGCGCCGCAGGCCGCGTTGTACCCGTCGATCGTCGCCCCCAGCGCGTCCGGGTCCGCCAGCCCGAGCCGGCCCGCCAGGTCGGCCGGGTCGTCCCCGCGCACGATCCAACCCTGCTCGATCTCCGACGAGTTGTCCGCGCTCCACACGTACCGCGCCATCAGCACGTTCCACCCCACCGCCACCTTCTCCCGGGTCGGCCCCACCGGGCCGGCCAGGCGGGTGGCCTCGTCGAAGACCACGTACGTCGGGTGGGTGCTGGTGCGGTACTCGTAGGTGCCGTGGATGTGGACGTGGCCGTGCCGGGAGTAGAGCGACTCGTCCGTGAACCGGCGCCCGTCCGGTCCCACCCAGATCCAGCTCCACGAGTACGGGAACGTCACCGGGAACCCGGCCTCGAACCCGGCGACGGCGATCCCGATGCTGCCGCTGCGGTTGGTCATGTGCCACAGGTCGGCTCCGAGCCGCTGGGCCATCCGGATGCCGTCGCCGGTCCCCGACCGCGACCCCGACACCGCGGACTCGGCCAGCGGCAGGAACTCCCGGACCATCGCCTCCGAGGCCTCGAACCCGCCGGTGGCCAGCACCACCCCGCGCCGGGCCGTCACCTTCATCGGGGCTCCTGCCACCGTCCCGACCACCCCGACCACCCTGCGCCCGTCGTGGACCAGCCGCTCGGCCCGGGCCTCGTGCACCACCGGGATGCCCCGGTCCCCCACCAGGCGGACCAGGGCGTCCCAGAGCGCCTGGTCGCCCATGACGCCGCCGACGCCCATGCCGGCCACGTAGGTGTCCGACCCGTCCAGCTCGGGGTACTCGGCGCTGGCGAAGTGGTCGGGGTGGGGGGCCACGTCCACCCCGAGCCCCCGCAGCCAGTCGCTGTTGTGGTGCGTCGCTTCCGCCCAGGCCGCCACGACCGGTTCGGGCAGCGGGAACCCGCCCGAAAGGCTCCGCAGGTACCGGGCGGCCGACGCGGCGTCCCGGCTCTGGAACCAGATCCCGCCCGACACCCGGGTGTTCCCGCCGGCCCGGTCCGGCGAGGTCTTCTCCAGCACCACGACGTCGGCACCGGTGTCGTGGGCGGCGATCGCCGCCGCGCAGCCCGCCGCGCCGTAGCCGACGACGGCGACGTCGCACCCCACGGTCCCGCTCACCCGGTCCTCCCCGCCGCGGCCCACCGTCACACCGCCCGTCGGGGGGAGGCGGCGACGTGGCGGCCGGCCAGGTAGCCGGTGACCATGGCGTTGCCGAGGGTGGTCCCGCCCGACGGGTAGGCGTGCCCGAAGATGCTCGCCGCGGTGTTGCCGGCGGCGTACAGGCCCGGCACCGGCCGGCCTTCCCAGTCGACGACCCGGCCGTCCCGGTCCACCGTCGGGCCCCCGGAGGTGCCGAGCGTGCCGGAGAACACGGCGGCGGCGTAGAACGGGCCGGGCCCGAGGGGCCGTGGCGGGACGGCCACCACCAGCCCGCGGTCGTGCCGGTGGAAGTCGGGGTCCACCCCCGCCGCCGCGCCGGCGTCGAACCGGTCGACGGTGGCCGCCAGCCGTGCCGGGTCGGCGCCGATCAGCCCCGCCAGCTCCTCCACGGTGGCGGCGGCGGCGTCACCGTGCGGCCCCGGCCCGGTCGGCCGCCCCGCCAGGGTGGGCACCGACCGGCGGGTGGCCTCGTCGAACACCAGCCACGCCGCCGGCCGGTCCGGGAACGCCGCCCCGGCGTCGTGACGGCCGACGTCGGCCGCGAAGTCGTGGTACGGCTCGGCCTCGTTGACGAACCGGTCGCCGCGCCGGTCCACCACGATCGTGCCCGGCATGCCGCGGCCGGCGTCGAACGTGGCGTGCGGACCGTCCGGGTCCACCAGGGCGCCGTGGCCCCAGAACCCGGTCATGTTGGCCAGGCGGGCCCCGGCCTCGGCGGCCATCCGCAGGCCGTCGCCGGTGTTCCCCGCCGGGGTCAGCGGCTGCACGTCGTAGCCGAGGAACGTCCGCACCAGGTCGGCGTCCCACTCGAACCCGCCGCAGGCCAGCACCACCCCCTGCCGGGCAGCCACCAGCACGGACCGGTCCCCGTCCTCCATCCGGGCCCCCATCACCGCGCCGTCGACGGCCACCAGCTCCCGGACGGCCCGCCGCCGATGGACGGCCACCCCCCGGGCCAGCAGGCCCCGCAGGAGCATCCCGACCAGGGCGGCCCCCTTCGTCCGGACGTCGTCGCGCTCCCGGCGGTCCAGCTCGTCGGCCATCGTGGCGGCGCCGCCGGTCACCTCCTCGGCCATGGTGGTGCGGGCGCCCATCGACGCCATCGTGGTCCGCCGGGCCACCCGGTCGCACCAGTCGGGCAGCTCGGCCCCGAAGGCGAACGGGACCGGCTCCACCTGCCGGCCACTGGCGGCGGCGCCGTCGACGCCGTACGGGAGGTAGTAGTCGCCCACCGGGACCATGGCCGTCCGCAGCGGGGTCTGCGCCTCCAGGTACGCCAGCGCCGCCGGCGCGGTGGCCACGAACACCTCCACCAGGCCCGGGTCCGGCTCCGTCCCGGCCGCCAGGCGCCGGATGTAGGCCGCCGCCGCGGCCGGGTCGTCGGCCAGGCCGGCCGCCGCCATGTGGTGGTTGCCGGGCACCCAGATCCCGCCGCCGGACACCGCGGTGGTGCCGCCGACGCCCGCCGACTTCTCCACCAGGGCCACCTCGGCCCCGCCGTCGGCCGCCAGGGTGGCCGCGACGAGCGCCGCCGCCCCGGACCCGGCCACGACGACGTCGACCTCGGCGTCCCAGCGGACCGGCATGGCGGTGATCATCCGGGCCGGCCCATCAGGGGTAGATGGTCGGGAACTGCGGGTGCCGGATCGGCTGTCCCACCTCGAGCCCGAGCGACTCGTGGAAGATGTGGTGCGGGGCCCCGGTGTAACAGGTGTCGGCGGGGTGGTAGGAGGTGACCAGCGACCACCGCGGCCGGTCGGTGGTGTTCGGCGGGGCGCTGTGCACCACCAGCCCGGTGTGCACGGTGGCGTCCCCCGGGGCCAGGTGCAGCGGCGGCGACAGCTCGTAGCGGTCCAACAGGTCCGGGTAGTACGCCACCACGTGGGCCGCGTCGCCGAAGTTCCGCCGCCCCAGCGGCCCGTCGTGGTGGGAGCCGGACAGGAACCGCATGGACCCCTGCGCCGGGGTGACCTCGTCCAGGGCGATCCAGAACGTCAGGAACCCGACCCGGTCGAACGGGAAGTTGATCCAGTCCTGGTGCCAGGTGGTCTCCCCGCTGGCCTCGTGGCCCTGCGGCATCTTCACCGCCAGCAGGTCCGCGTGGTAGTTCACCCCCACCTCCCGGCCCAGCAACCGGCGGGTGTTCAGCCCGATCTGCCGGGAGAACACCACCGAGCGCAGCGGTTCCACCCCGTGGTCGCGGGCCGGGAAGTGCCAGTCCCGCCACTGGTCGAAGTCGAAGATCCGCTCGGCCGGGTCCTCCGGCAGGTCCACCAGGCTGGCCAGCGGGCCGCCCTCGGCCCCCAGCATGGTGTCCCTGACCGCGTCCAGCATGGCCCCGGCCACCGACGCCGGCAGCAGCCCGTCCAGCTTCACCCAGCCGTGCTGCCGGAAGAACGCCCCCTCGTCCTCGGTCACCTCCCGCATCCCGATCGCCTCGCCGGCGGTTGCCCCGACGATCTCGGTGCTCATGGTCCTGCTTCCC
Source organism: Acidimicrobiales bacterium (assembly GCA_035547695.1). Classification (GTDB taxonomy): domain Bacteria; phylum Actinomycetota; class Acidimicrobiia; order Acidimicrobiales; family RAAP-2; genus DASZUK01. The sequence goes on along the minus strand of DASZUK010000020.1, from coordinate 69,386 downwards.
CTTCCTCGTCCGTCGCCCGGCCCGCCGTTAGCTGGCCCGGCCCTCCGGCGGCTGCACGATCTCGGCGGTGCCGTCCAGGTACGGCTGCACCAGCGACCCGTCGGCCGGTCCCGGCCCGAACCCGAACGCCGACATCAGCCGCATGGTCATGATCAGGAACCCGATGGCCACCGTGTAGGCCACCGCCCCCCGGGGGCCGCCGAACCGGGTGGTGACCGCCTCGAACTGGGCCGCCGTCACCGTTCCCCGCAGCACCGCCAGGACGTAGTCCACCAGCAGCCGCTCGTCGTCGGTCAGGGCCGCGTGGTCCCGCCGGCAGATGGCGTCCACCGCCTCCGGCCGCACCCCGTAGGCGATGGCGTCGGGCAGGTGGCCGGCGAACACCGCCTGCTGGTCCAGCTCCACCGACAGCACCATGTCGATGAGCTCCCGCTCGGCGTTGGTGTAGAACCCCGCCGACGCCCCGCTGCGCACCACGTGGCCGAGGTGGGACAGCGCCCCGCCGACCGACGGGGCGTTGAGCAGCCCGCCGAAGTACCCGCCGAGGCTGCCGTACTTGCGCAGCTCCCGCTCCAGCACGGCGTCGTAGGCCGCCCGGTCCTCCCCGGCCAGGGTGGCCGGGTCCGGCGGCTCCGGCATCCACGGCGTCATTCGGGTCGGCCTCCCCTCCGGCGCCCGGCCGACGCCAGGGCCTCCCGAGGGACCCGGCCGCCGGACGGGCTATTCCAACCATCCGTTTGTTTGGTACCGTACCACCTCGGTTCTCCGGAGGCCGGCTCTGGGTGTCCGGGCCGCCGGCTTCTGGGAGGGCCGGCTTCTGGGAGGGACAGTGGACGGGCGCATCGACGGGTCGCTGGACGGGGTGCTCGACCACGACGTCGACGTCGTGGTGGTCGGCGCCGGCGCCGCCGGCTTCGCCGCCGCCATCACCGCGGAGCGGGAGGGGGCCAGCGTCCTCCTGCTGGACCGGGCCGACCGCCCCGGCGGCACCACCGCCAAGGCCGGCGGCACCGCCTGGATCCCCAACAACCACCTCATGCGGCAGCACGGCGTCCCCGACGACCGCGGCGACGCCCTCGGGTACCTGGCCCGGACCGCCTACCCCGACCGGTTCGACCCCGGCGACGCCCACCTCGGGATCGGCGCCGCCGACTTCGGGCTGCTGGCCGCCTTCTACGACCACGGCGCCGCCGCGGTCGAGTACCTGGTGGCCGCCGGGGCCACCGAGGTCGACTTCGACCCGGTCACCCCGGACTACGCCGCCGAGCTGCCCGAGAACCGGGCCCCCCGGGGCCGCCGGGTGCCCCAGCGGCTGCCGCCCGGCGGCACCCACGGCGGCCCGCTGCTCATCGACCGGTTCACCGACTACTGCGACCGCCGCGGCCTCCGCATCGCCACCGGCCACCGGGTGGTCGGGGTGCTCCGCAACGGCGACGGCGCCGTGGTGGGCGTCGAGGCCCACGCCGGCCGCCGCACCGTGGTGGCCCGCGCCCGGCGCGGGGTGGTGTTCGCCACCGGCGGGTTCACCCACGACGCCGACCTCCGCCGCCAGTACCTCCGCGGCCCCATCTTCGGCGGCTGCGCCGCCGGCACCGCCACCGGCGACTTCGTCCGCATCGGCCTGTCCGTCGGCGCCCAGCTCGGCAACATGTCCCACGCCTGGTGGACCGAGGTGGTGCTGGAGCACGCCCTGCGTACCCCGGAGGTGGCCACCGGGGTGTCGTTCCCGTTCGGGGACGCCATGGTCCACGTCAACCGGTACGGCCGCCGCGTGGTGGACGAGAAGGCCCCGTACAACGAACGGGCCCAGGTCCACTTCGACTGGGACCCCCGCCGGCTGGAGTACCCGAACCTGCTGCTGTTCCACGTCTACGACGACACCGTCGCCAACGACCCCACCCCCAGCCGCCGCCCGCTGCCCCAACCCGGCGAGCAGGTGGACTACGTGGTGTCCGGCCGGACCTTCGCCGAGCTGGCCGCCAACCTGGACGCCCGGCTGGCCCGGCTGGCCCCCCACACCGGCGGCGCCCGCCTCGACCCCGGCTTCGCCGGGAACCTGGCCGCCACCGTCGACCGGTTCAACCGGTTCGCCGCCGCCGGCCGCGACGACGACTTCGGCCGCGGCACCATCCCCATCTCGCAGCACTGGAACCAGCCCAGGCGCACCGGCTGGCCGGACCCCACCATGCGGCCGTTCGCCGCGGCCGGCCCGTACCACTGCATCGTGCTGGCCCCCGGCGCCCTGGACACCAAGGGCGGGCCCCGCACCGACGCCGACGGCCGCGTCCTGTCCGTCGACGGCGACCCCATCCCCGGCCTGTACGGCGCCGGCAACTGCGTCGCCTCCGTCGCCGGCCAGGGCTACTGGGGCGCCGGCGGCACCATCGGCCCCGCCCTCACCTTCGGCCACCTCGCCGGCCGGCACGCCGCCCACGAGAAGGAGCACCCCTTTGCCTGACCACCCCGACGTGCCCGACGTGCCCGACGTGCCCGACGTGTCCAACGTGCCCAACGTGCCCGAGGTGCCCGACCCGGCCCCGCCGCCCTCCGGGACCGACCTGTTCGGCGCCCTCGACGCCCTGTCGGCCAGCGCCCAGACCATCGACCTGCCGGACCCCGACGCCTGGCTGGACGGCTACACCGACGACGGTGTGTTCCGGTTCCGGCCCACCGCCGACGCCGACGACCTGTTCCGCCTGGAGGGCCGCGAGGCCCGGCGGCAGTGGTTCGCCGAGCACCGCGCCCGGGTGCCGGCCGGCGCCCAGGTCCACCTGCTGGCCAACCCGCGGCTCCGGCCGGACGGCGACCAACTGGTGGGGACCAGCACCTACTTCACCCTGTACGCCGCCGGCGGCGGCATCGTGGTGGCCTCCAGCGGCCTCTGGCTGGACCGGTTGGTCCGCGGCGGCGACGGCCGCTGGCGCATCCAGGACCGCTGCGCCGTCCGGGTGATGCCGGCCTCCTGACCGTGGACCGCGATACCGGTTCGGGCTGGGGGACCCTGGTCACCGTCGCCCTCGGCGTCATCATGGTCGGGGTCGACGGCACCGTGGTGTCGATCGCCAACCCGGCCATCGCCCGCAGCCTGGGCGCCTCCCTGTCGGACCTGCAGTGGATCACCAACGCCTACCTGCTGGCCCTGGCGGTGTCGCTGATCCCCGGCGGCAAGCTCGGCGACCGGTTCGGCCGCCGGCTGCTGTTCCTGGTCGGCGTCGGCGGGTTCGCCCTGTCGTCGGTCGGGGTGGCCGTCGCCGGGTCCGTCGGCGGGGTGGTGGCCATGCGGACCCTGCAGGGGGTGTTCGGCGGCATCCTGATGCCCAACACCCTGGCCCTGCTCCGGGCGGCGTTCCCCGGGGACCGGTTCAACCGGGCCGTCGGCATCTGGAGCGCCAGCTCCGGGGCGGCCATCGCCGGTGGCCCGGTGGTCGGCGGCCTGCTGGTGGAGCACGTGTCGTGGCAGAGCGTGTTCTTCGTCAACGTCCCCATCGGGGCCGCCGCCATGGTGTCCGGCCTGCTGGTCATGCCGGAGAGCCGGGAGTCGGTACGCGGGCGGTTCGACGTGCCCGGCCTGGTGCTGCTGGCCGCCGCCCTGTTCTGCCTGGTGTTCGGCATCGTCCAGTCCGAGAACCTGGGCTGGGGGGACCCCGTGGTGCTGGTGCTGCTGGCCGCCGCCGTCGTCCTCGGCGCCGGTTTCGTGGCGGTGGAACGGCGGGCGGGCACCCCGCTGGTGCCGCTGCACCTGCTGGCCCAGTCCTCCATCGCCCTCGGCGTGGTCACCCTGCTGCTGACGTTCGCCGCGCTGTACGGCATCGCCTTCTTCACCAGCCTGTACCTGCAGAACGTGCTGGGCCTGGACCCCGTCGCCGCCGGCGTCCGGCTGCTGCCGCTGATCGGCCTGTTCTCCGTCACCTCCCCGTTCGCCGGCCGGGCCGTCGGCCGGTACGGCCCCCGGGTGCCCATCACCGCCGGCCTGCTGCTGGTCACCGTGGCCCTGGCCGCCCTGCTCGGCCTCGGGGTGGCGTCGCCGTTCTGGGCCCTGGCCGTGCCGCTGGCCGCGATGGGGCTGGGGGTGGCCCTGGTGGTGGTGGCGTCCACCGAGGCCATCGTGGCGGCCGCCCCCGTCGACGAGGCCGGCCTGGCCGGCGGCCTGCAGGGGTTGGCCGGCCAACTGGGCGGCGTCCTGGGGTCGTCGGTGCTCGGCTCCGTGCTGGCCGTCCGGGTCGGCCGGGCCCTGTCCGGCGCCCTGGCCGCCCGCGGGGTGCCGCCGTCGGTGGCCGCCCGGGTGGCCGCCCACCGCGACCTGGTCGACCAGGGCGCGGTCCCGGCCGCCGGCAGCGCCCACTGGCACCAGGCCGTGGCCGCGGCCAGCCACGACGCCTTCGTCTCCGGCCTGCACCTGGCGCTGCTGGTGGCCGCCGCCGCCACCCTGGTCGGCGCGGCCTGCGGCCCGTTCGTTCGCACCCCGGACGGCGGCGATGCCGTCGACCGGCCGGTGCCCGTCCACTTCTGAGCCGGGCCGCCACCCCGCCGGCCCGGGCCTGGCGCCCGTGTGCCCAAGCGCCGGCGCACGCCCGCCGGTAGGGTGTTAGCAACCAAACGGTTGGGAGGGAAACGGTGGGGGAGAACGCGATCCGGGTCATGCGGCTGTACCTGGGGCACCTGGACAACGGCCCGGTGGTGCCGGTGCTGCCGCTCAACGGCTACGCCATCCAGAGCGGCCGCGACGTCGTGCTGGTGGACACCGGCATCGGTGACGCCGCGGTCGGGGTCATGCAGTCGTTCGCCCCCGAGTGGAAGATGACCTGCCGGTCCATCGACGAGGCCCTCGCCGACCACGGCCTGGAGGTGGGCGACATCACCTACCTGGTCAGCACCCACCTGCACCTGGACCACTTCGGCCAGCACGCCGCCCTGCGCGGCACCCCGTTCGTGGTGCAGCGGTCCGAGCTGGCCCGGGCCCGCCGCGAGACACAGGTGCTCGGCGAGTTCTTCGAGTTCGCCGGCGCCGTCGTCACCGAGGTGGACGGCGACACCGACCTGGTCGGCGGCGTCCGCCTGCTGGCCACCCCCGGCCACACCATCGGGCACCAGTCCCTGCTGGTCACCCACCATGACGGCTCCACCGACCTCCTGGTCGGTGACGCCGCCTACACCGCGGCGGTCTGGGAGGACCCGTCCACCATCGGCCCCGGCCACCCCGCCCACCACATGCAGGTCGGCGAGCCCGCCCACTGGCAGGACACCCTCGACCGCCTCCGCGAGCTGCAGGCCACCCGGCTGCACTTCTGCCACGACCCCGTCATCCTCGCCGGGTAGCCGCTCCGGGGCGGCGGTGGGTCGAGGGCCGGCGCCCGGCGGGACCGGCGCCCGGCGGGGTCGGCGCTACAGCCCGGCCCGCAGCTCCCGCAGGATGACGTTGCGCTGGATCTGGTTGGTGCCGGCCACGATCTCGGTCAGCTTGGACTCCCGGTAGTACCGCTCCATGCCGTACTCCACCATGTAGGAGTAGCCGCCCAGGATCTGCATGCCGGCCGCCGCGCACCGGGTGGCCAGCTCCGACCCCAGCACCTTGGCCATGGACGCGTCCACCGTGCACCGCTCCCCGCGGTCCTTCCGCCAGGCCGCCCGCCACACCATCAGCCGGGCCGCCTCGACCTGCATGGCCATGTCCGCCAGCGGGTGCCCCACCGCCTGGAAGTTGGCGATCGGGCTGCCGAACTGCTCCCGGTCGTGGGCGTGCCGCAGCGCCAGGTCCAGCGCGCCCTGGGCGATGCCGACGCCGTTGGCCCCGATCATGATCCGCTCGGCGTCCAGCAGGTCGAAGATCATGGACACCCCGTTGCCCTCGTCCCCGACCAGCGCGTCGGCCGGCACCCGGACGTCGTCCAGGAACACCTCGCAGGTGTGGGTGGCCTGCCCCGCCAGCTTCCGGAGCGTCCGCACCGTCACCCCGGGGGCGTCCCTGGGGATCACCAGCACCGACAGCCCGTACCGGGCCGGGGCGTCCGGGTTGGTCCGGACGAAGGCGAACAGGTACTCGGCGGTGTCGGCCCCGGTGGTGAAGATCTTCTGGCCCTGCACCACGAAGTCGTCGCCGTCCCGGGTGGCCCGGGTGGACAGGTGGGTCAGGTCCGATCCGGCGTCCGGCTCGGACAGCCCCATGGCGAACCGCAGCCGGCCGGCGGCGATCTCCGGCAGGAACCGCCGCTTCTGCTCCTCGGTGCCGTACTGCTGGATGCCCGGCGCGCAGAAACCGACGGTGGGGGCGTGGGCGTACACCAGGCAGCCGGCCGCCCGGGCCATCTCCTCCCCGACGATGCACAGCGAGATGCCGTCGGCGGCCGACCCGCCGTAGGCCTCCTCGATGGTCACCCCGCACAGCCCCAGGTCGGCCATCTTGGCGTACAGCTCCGCCGGGAACCGCTCCGCCCGGTCCAGCTCGGCCACCACGTGGGTCGGGGCCTCCTTCTCGAAGAACCCCCGCAGCGTCCGGCGCAGCTCGTCGTGTTCGGCCGACACCGTGAAGTCCATGCCCGGCACCGTATATCAAACGAACGGAAGGTAGACGGGCTGACGCTCAGGAGCCCCCGAGCTTTCAGGGCCACCGAGCCCTCAGGGGCCACCGAGCTTTCAGGGCCACCGGGGCCACCGAGCCTTCCGGGGCCACCGAGCCTTCCGGGGCCACCGAGCTTTCAGGGGCCACCGAGCCCTCAGGGGCTACCGGGCCTTCAGGGGCTACCGGGCCTTCAGGGGGCGGCGAGCTGGCGGCCGATCCAGTCGTCGACGCCCCGCAGGTACCGCCGGGCCACGTCGGTGCCGTCGAACAGCATCACCCCGTGCGGCGCGCCGGCGTAGACGTGCAGCTCCGCCGGCACCCCGGCCTGGTTGAGCCGGGTGGCGTAGGCCACGTCCTCGTCGCAGAACCCGTCAACGTTGCCGACGCAGACGTACGCCGGGGGCAGCCCGGACAGGTCAGTGGCCCGGGCCGCGGCGGCGTAGGCCGGGACGTCGTCGGTCCCGTACCGGTCCCCCAGGTAGGACCGCCACCCGAACGTGTTGGACTCCCGGCTCCAGATCGCCAGGCCGTCGAGCTGGCTGGACGGGGTCACCTGCCGGTCGTCCAGCATCGGGCACTCCAGGAGCTGGAACCGCAGCGGCACCTCCCCGCGGTCCCGGGCCAGCAGGGCCAGGGCCGCCGCCAGGCCGCCGCCGGCGCTGATCCCGGCCACCCCGATCCGGTCCCGGTCCACCCCGAGGTCGTCGTGGTGGTCGTACACCCACTTGAGCCCGGCATAGCAGTCCTCCAGCGGTCCCGGGTACGGGGTCTCCGGGGCCAGCCGGTACTCCACCGACACCCCCACGCACCCGTACCGGGGGCACCAGACGTCGAACCTGGCGTCGTCCATGTCGTAGCTCCCCAGCACGTACCCCCCGCCGTGGATGGAGTACACGCACGGCAGCGGCCCGTCCGCCCCCACCGGCCGGTGCACCCGGACGGTCACCGGCGGCGTTCCCGGCACCTCCACGTCGCGGCGGTCGACGGCGTCCGACAGCGGGATCGGCGGCGCCACCTGCGTCGCCCGGTAGTGGGCCAGGTTGCCGGCGTCGATCGTGCCCAGTGGCACGTCGGACACCACGGCGGCGATGGCCGCGTCCAGCTCCAGCATCGTTCCCCTCCCTGCCGTTCCGGCGGCTCTGGCCCGTTCCGGCGGTTCTGGCCTGTGCCGGCGATTCTGGCAGAGCCGCCCGGCGCACGGGGTGCCGGAGCGCTACGCTTCGCCCGGGGCCACCGTCCGGGGAGGGTGCGGTGGCCCGGCAGTGGAATTGGGGGCGCCATGGGGGCATCAGGGGTGGGAGACGACGACGTGTTCCGGTCGTTGGCAGCCCGGTTGGCTGCCGACCGCCGGTGGATGCGGCGAGTCCGGCGGCAGGTGTGGTGGTCCCGGTGGACCGACAGCCTGCTCGAAGTGTCGCTGGTCTGGGGGGTGCTCGGGCCGGTGGGCACCACCGCCGGGGTGACCGGACCGCCGGTGGGGGCGGACAGCCCGATCCGGGCCGACGACCGCCGGTAGGGACCCGGCCGCCGGGCCGACCGGGCGGGGCCACCGAGCCAGCCGGGGGCGGCGCCACCGGAGGAGAGGACGCGGCCGCCGCTACGCTGCGGGGCTGTGCCCGATCCCGAGGTCCCCGATCCCGAGGTCCCCCATCCCGATGTCACCGTCGAGGTGGCCGACCACGTCGCCGTGGTCGAGCTGCACCGGCCGCCCGACAACTTCTTCGACGCCGCCCTCGTGGCCGCCGTCGCCGACGCCGTCGAGCAGGCCGCCGACGACGGCCACCGGGCGGTGGTGCTGTGCTCGGAGGGCAAGAACTTCTGCGCCGGCGCCGCCATCGGCACCGGTGGCGATGACCCCACCCGGACACCGATGGCCCTGTACCGGCAGGGGGTGCGGCTGTTCGCCGGCCCGCTACCGGTGGTGGCCGCCGTGCAGGGGGCCGCGGTCGGCGGCGGCCTCGGCCTGGCCCTGGCCGCCGACTTCCGGGTGGCCACCCCGGAGAGCCGGTTCCACTGCAACTTCGCCCGCCTCGGCTTCCACCACGGGTTCGGCACCACCGTCACCCTGCCGGCGGTGGTCGGGCAGCAGCGGGCCTGGGAGCTGCTGTACACCGGCGGCCAGGCCCGCGGGGAGGAGGCGCTGCGGATCGGCCTGTGCGACCGGCTGGTCCCGGCCGACCAGCTCCGGCCGGCCGCCCTGGCCCTGGCCGCCGACATCGCCGCCAGCGGGCCGCTGGCGGTGCGGGCCATCCGCCAGACCGTCCGGGCCGACCTGGTCCACCAGGTGCGGCTGGCCGTGGAACGGGAGGCCGAGGCCCAGTTGGCGCTGGTCGGCACCGACGACTTCGCCGAGGGGGTCCGGGCCACCGCCGAGCGCCGGCCGCCCCGGTTCACCGGCCACTGACGCCAAGGATTCTGTGCATGAACACCTTGTCGGTGGTCGAAGCCGGAGCCCATCTGTCGAAGCTGGTGGAGGAGGCGGCGTCGACCCACGAGCGGTTCGAGATCACCTGTAACGGGAAGCAAGTTCACTAAGGGACGGAAGGAGAATCGACGTCCCTTTCATGGGGCCGTGCGCCAACTCGGCCCCATCGTCAACCCAAGAGGCTCCGTCGGTTGTACCAAGCGAAGATGGCTTGACCTGGATGGGGGAAGAACTGGGGAAGGGGCTACGCCGTTGTTCGGCCGGCCGGCATCATCCGGTCAGGACGGGGTGCCCAGGGATGCTGCCTCCTTTGCGATGGACTCGGCTTCGTCGTGACGGCCAGCCTCGGCCAAGTGGACCGACAGGTTGTTGAGCGAGGTGGCCAGGTCGGGCTCGTAGGCGGCCGGGTTGGCCCTGGCCAGGCGCCGGTGCACCTCGACCGCCTCCTCGATGGCTGCCAGCCCGTCCTCCCACTGGCCGGCCTCGGCCAGGCGGACCGACAGGTTGTTGAGCGAGCTGGCCAGGTCGGGCTCGTAGGCGGCCGGGTTGGCCCCGGCCAGGCGCCGGTGCATCTTGACCGCCTCCTCGACCGCTGCCAGCCCCTCCTCCCGCCGGCCAGCCTCGGCCAAGTGGACCGACAGGTTGTTGAGCGACCTGGCCAGGCCGGGCTCGTAGGCGGCCGGGTTGGCCTCGGCCAGGCGCCGGCGCACCGCGACCGCCTCCTCGACCGCCGCCAGCCCCTCCTCCCGCCGACCGGCCTCGGCTAGGCGGTTCGACAGGTTGTTGAGCGACCTGGCCAGGTCGGGCTCGTAGGCGGCGGGGTGGGCCTCCGCCAGTGGGCGGAGGTGGGCGGTGCACCGGGATTCGAGCGTCAGGGCGAGGGAGCCGAGAACCAGGTTGGGTTGGCCGGGGAACCGGTCGAGGATCTCCGGAAGCTGATCGGCGTCGAGGTCGACGAGCCCGACCACCCGGTTGAGGGCCGAGGCGATGGTCTTTTGACCGAGGAGGACGTCACGGTCGGTCTCGGTGGCCGCCTGGGCGATCGCCGCGTCGCACAAGGGGCCGAGCCGCTGGGTGACGACCGGTCCGAGTGCCGCCCGGAGTCCCGGGTGGTCGGGAACGGCCCGGGCGTAGAGGTCGAGGGGCCGGACGACGGCGGTGGGGTCGGCCCGGTCGAGGACCCCGGTCAGGACGGCCGGTTGGTCGGTGAAGCAATCGGCGACCAGGTGCTCGGCCAGCAGGTCCGGTTCGAGCGGGCTCCACCAGGCGTCGCCGGGATAGAGCGTGTGGGCCCAGCGGGCTAGGCGGCCCCGCCGCTCGGCGTTGGCATCGGCGAGGTCGGGGAGGAGGCGGAGCAGCTCGGCTGCCCCGTTCTCCGTTGCGGCCCCGGCCAGGGTGGCGAGGGCCACGATGCGCTGGGCCAGCTCGGGGTCGAGGGGCGGTTCACCGGCGCCGGGCCGCCAGTAGTGGCGTTCGTGGGCCAAGAGCACCTTGAGGAGGTCGGCTCGGGTGTTGGGTACCGTGCCGGTGCCGTGCACGGCCAGGTAGGCGGCGATCGCCACCAGCAGGGGACTGGCGAAGATCGCCTGGTCGAGCAGAGCCGGGGGGTCGGGGACCTCGACCGGAGTGGGGGAGCGTCCGGCGAAGGCGGTGCCCGCCACGCCGAACAGCTCCCGCCGCTCGGCGGCCTCGAACGGGGTGTCGGCGAGGGCATGGCAGGCCATGTCGTCGAGCACCACGTCGAGCCAGTCGTCGTGGTCGCGCAACGCCTCGGTCCAGTCGTCGCCCTGTCGGGGAGCGGCCCGCACGAGCAGGAGCACTCGCACTCGCTGTTCGGGAGTGGCCTCCCTGGCCAGTAGGGGGAGCAGCTCATTGAGCTGCTCGATCCGGGACTCGGCGTAGTCGATGACCACCAGCCGATCGGTCGTTGCGGTGACCAGGGTCTCCATCGACCCCTGGTCGGCATGGCGGGGGAGGTGCCCGGCCAGCCACTCGACCGCCCGGGCTCGCAGGCACAGCTCGACGCCCAGCCGGGTCTTGCCGCTCCCGCCCCGGCCACCGACCACGCAGCCACGGAAGGGCTCCTCGCCCCCGGTCCACTGCTCCAACTCCTCGGTCAGGCCACCCCGGTCGACGTAGGGGACCACGCCCGAACGGGCCCGCAGCATCCGGGCCGGCGACGATACGGTCGCCCCGATACCGGTCACCGCCGGCTCGAGAGCCACTACACGCGGCGATCCACCGCCGATGGTGATGGTGATCGTCGAGTTGTCGACATCGCTGATGAGGACGTTCTGGCTGCCCCGGGCCTCCTGGATGGCCATCGGCCGTCTCCCTAGCGGGGCCGTGTGACCTTGATCGTGGAGCCCGCCACCCCACCGATCACCACGTTGCCGTCCCCCTCCACCTTCTGGTTGACCGGCCCGATGGTGACGCCGGCCGACCTGGCCTCGTCCACCAGGTGTTCCAACTCGGCCCCGAAGCCCTCGACCTCGTCGATCCGCTGATCGAGCAGCGTGGCCAGGGCAGCCACCCGCGACGGGCTGTCGGGGACCTCCACCACCGCGGCGACGGCCTTGCCACCTGCCTCGTCCCCGTCGTCGCTGAACCGCTGGCGCAGCCAACCCACCAGGCGACCGAGCCCGGCCGCCGCCCCGTCGACCACCTTGTCGGCAGTGTCGTCGGCGGACCTGGCCACCATCGCCGCCACGATCGCCCCCACGCTTACTGGGTCCACCATGGTCCTCCCTCCGTCGTGCAACACCCATAGAACACTGGATTGTTCGTTCGCACAAGTGGTGAAGGGAGGGCTCCCCACCTGTAGCCGGACGCAGACCCGCTGAGGGAAACGGGCGGCCGTCCTGCTCGGCGCCGACGACTTCGACGCGCTCCGCGAGACCATCGCCGTGCTGGCCGCCCCGGAACTGCTGGCCGACCACCAGGAGGGCGTCCGCGCCCTGGAGCGGGGTGACGGTCTGGACCGGGCGGCGCTGGCCCGGAAGCTGCGGAAGGCGGGCCGGCTTCCGGCGACGGGTGGCTGACCGGCCGTACCGGGCCGTCCAGGTCACGGCCGTCCGGCACCGGGGTGGCGCCTACCGGCGTTGACGGGGCCTGTCGGGACCGTCCCCGGCCCTACCATGGCCGGCGATGGTGTCCACCGAATTCCCGGTGCTCCGCACCGCGGCGGACCCGGCGTCGGCCGAGTTCGCCGCCAACGTCGCCGCCCACGAGCGGCTGGTGGCCGAGCTGGCGGCCAGGACGGCGGCCGCGGCGGCCGGTGGCCCCGAGCCGGCCCGGCAGCGACACCTGGCCCGCGGCAAGCTGCTGCCCCGGCAGCGGCTGGCCACCCTGCTCGACCCGGGGTCCCCGTTCCTGGAGCTGTCCCCCCTGGCCGCCGACGGCCTGTACGACGGCGACGCCCCCGGGGCCGGCATCATCTGCGGCGTCGGCCGGGTCAGCGGCCGGGAGTGCGTGGTGGTGGTCAACGACGCCACCGTCAAGGGCGGCACCTACTACCCGATGACCGTCAAGAAGCACCTCCGGGCCCAGGAGGTGGCCCTGGGCAACCACCTGCCGTGCATCTACCTGGTCGACTCCGGCGGCGCCTTCCTGCCCGCCCAGGACCAGGTGTTCCCGGACCGCGACCACTTCGGCCGGATCTTCTACAACCAGGCCACCATGTCGAAGCTGGGCATCCCGCAGATCGCCGCCGTCCTCGGGTCCTGCACCGCCGGCGGCGCCTACGTCCCGGCCATGAGCGACGAGGCCGTCATCGTCCGGGACCAGGGCACCATCTTCCTGGGCGGCCCCCCGCTGGTCCGGGCGGCCACCGGCGAGGTGGTCACCGCCGAGGACCTCGGTGGCGGCGACCTCCACGCCCACCGGTCCGGGGTCACCGACCACCTGGCCGACGACGACCGCCACGCCCTGGCCATCGTCCGCCGGATCGTCGCCACCCTCGGCCCCCGGCCGCCGCAGCAGTGGGAGGTGGTCCCCGCCGCCGACCCGGTGCACGACCCCCGGGGCCTCTACGGCGTGGTCCCCACCGACCTCCGCACCCCCTACGACGTCCGCGAGGTGCTGGCCCGGCTGCTGGACGGGTCCCGGTTCGCCGAGTTCAAGGCCGAGTACGGCCCCACCCTGGTCTGCGGCTTCGGTCGCCTCTGGGGACACCCGGTGGGGGTGGTGGCCAACAACGGCGTGCTGTTCTCCGAGTCGGCCCTGAAGGCCGCCCACTTCATCGAGCTGTGCGACCGCCGGGTGGTGCCGCTGCTGTTCCTCCAGAACGTCAGCGGGTTCATGGTCGGCCGGGACTACGAGGCCGGCGGCATCGCCAAGCACGGCGCCAAGATGGTCACCGCGGTGGCCGGCGCCCGGGTGCCCAAGCTGACCGTCGTCGTCGGCGGCAGCTTCGGGGCCGGCAACTACGCCATGTGTGGCCGTGCCTACGACCCCCGGTTCCTCTGGATGTGGCCCACCGCCCGCATCTCGGTGATGGGCGGCGACCAGGCCGCCTCGGTGCTGGCCATGGTCCGCCGCGAGCAGGCCGAGTCACGGGGAGAAGGGGCCCGCGGCGCCGCCTGGGACCCGGCCGACGAGGAGGCGTTCAAGGCCCCGGTCCGCCGGCAGTACGAGGTGCAGGGCAGCCCGTACTACGCCACCGCCCGGCTCTGGGACGACGGCGTCATCGACCCCGTCGACACCCGCCGGGTGGTCGGCCTGGCCCTGTCGGTGGCCAGCCGCGCCCCGATGGACGACGTCGGCTACGGCGTCTTCCGGATGTGACCGTGCACTCGGTGCTCATCGCCAACCGCGGCGAGATCGCCGTCCGGGTCGCCCGGTCGGTGGCCGCCCGCGGGCTGCGGTCCGTGGCGGTGTACACCCCCGACGACGCCGCCGCGGTCCACGTCCGGGCGGCCGACGTCGCCGTCGCCGTCCCCAGCTACCTGGACCCCGGCGCCCTGCTGGCCGCCGCCCGGGCCGCCGGCGCCGACGCCGTCCACCCCGGCTACGGGTTCCTGTCCGAGCACCCCGCCTTCGCCCGGGCGGTCGTCGACGCCGGCCTCGTCTGGATCGGCCCGCCCCCCGACGCCGTCGAGCTGATGGGCGACAAGATCCGGGCCAAGCGCGCCGTGGCCGCCGCCGGGGTGCCCGTCGTGCCCGGCACCGACCACACTGGGCCGGCCGGGGATGGGCCGGCCGGGGATGGGCCGGCCGGGATTGGGCCGGGCGACGCCGGCCTCACCGACGACCAGTTGGTGGCGGCCGCCGACGCCATCGGGTTCCCGGTGCTGGTCAAGCCGTCCGCGGGCGGCGGCGGCAAGGGCATGCGCCGGGTGGACCGGCCCGACGACCTGCCGGCCGCCCTGGCCGCCGCCCGCCGGGAGGCCGCCGGGGCCTTCGGGGACGACACCCTGCTGCTGGAGCGCTGGGTGCCGCGCCCCCGGCACGTCGAGGTGCAGGTGTTCGCCGACACCCACGGCGCCGTGGTGCACCTGGGGGACCGGGAGTGCAGCCTGCAGCGCCGGCACCAGAAGATCGTGGAGGAGTCCCCGTCCCCGCTGCTGGACCAGGCCACCCGTGACCGCATCGGGGAGGCCGCGGTGGCCGTGGCCCGGTCCTGCGGCTACGTCGGCGCCGGCACCGTCGAGTTCATCGTCTCCGCCGACCAACCGGACCGGTTCTTCTTCCTGGAGATGAACACCCGGCTGCAGGTGGAGCACCCGGTCACCGAGGCCGTCACCGGCATCGACCTGGTCGACTGGCAGCTCCGGGTCGCCGCCGGCGAACCGTTGCCGCTGCGCCAGGACCAGGTCGCCTGCCGCGGCCACGCCGTCGAGGCCCGCATCTACGCCGAGGACCCCCGCCGCGACTTCGTGCCGTCCGCCGGCACCGTCGCCGTGCTGGACCAGCCGACCGGCCGGCCGGGCATCCGGGTGGACACCGCCCTGGCCGAGGGCGCCGCCGTCGGCACCGGCTACGACCCCCTACTGGCCAAGGTGATCGCCTGGGCCCCCGACCGCGCTGCCGCCCTCGACCGGTTGCGCCAGGCCCTGGCTCACACCACCGTCCTCGGCGTCACCACCAACGTCGGCTTCCTCGTGGCCCTGCTCGGCCACCCCGACGTGGCCGCCGGTCGGCTGGACACCGAGCTGGTCGGCCGGGTCGCCGCCGGCCTCACCGCCCCCGGCCCCGACGACGCCGAGGCCGCGGTGGTCGCGGGTTGCGTCCTGGCCGCCGGCCTCGACCCGACCGGTTCGGGCGGCGGCGAGCCCGCGGTGCTGGACCCGTGGGACCTGCCGGACGGCTGGCGGCTCGGTGGCGCGGTCGAGCCGGCGGTGTTCGGCCTGGTGGCCCCGGACGGCCCGGTGGCCGTCGCCGTCTGCGGCCGGCCGGCGGCCGGCGGTGCGTCGGTGTCGGTGGACGGCGGCCCCCCGGTCGCCGTCGCCGCCCTGCCGGTCCCGACAGCGCCGGCCGGCCGGGACCTGCTGGTCACCGTCCACGGGGTGACCTCCCGGTGGGCCCGGTGGGTAGGCCCCGACGCCGTCTGGGTCGGCCGGGCCGGCCGGGCCTGGCGGTTCGGGCTCGACCGCGGGCCCGCCGGCGGCCGGTCCTCCCGGGCAGCCGCCGCCGGCCCGGTGGCCAGCCCCATGCCGGGCACCGTGGTGGCCGTCCACGTGGCCGCCGGCGACCGGGTGGCCGCCGGCCAGCCGCTGGTGGCGGTGGAGGCCATGAAGATGGAGCACGTCGTCCGCGCCGACGTCGCCGGCACCGTCAAGGAGGTGCTGGTCCACGACGGCGACGCCGTGGCCCTCGACCAGCCGCTGGCTGTGGTCGACCGGGACGGCGGCGACCCGGCCATCACCGACCGGGACGGGGACGGGGTGGGGGCGTGACGGCGCCGGCCGTGCACCGCCGGCCGGGCTGGCCGGAGCGGGTGGCCGTCTGGGAGGTCGGCCCCCGGGACGGCCTGCAGAACGAACCCACCGTGGTCCCCGCCGCCGTCAAGGCCGACTTCATCGCCCGGTTGGTGGCCGCCGGGCTGCGCACGGTGGAGGCCACCAGCTTCGTCAACCCGAAGTGGGTGCCGCAACTGGCCGACGCCGAAGAGGTCATGGGGCTGTTGGCCCCGCTCCCGGGAGGCACGGCCCCCGCCGCCGGGCCCGGCGGCGCGGACGGGGTCCGCTACCCGGTGCTGGTGCCCAACCTGGCCGGCCTGGACCGGGCGCTGGGCTGCGGGGTGCGGGACGTCGCGGTGTTCGCCAGCGCCACCGAGACGTTCGCCCACCGCAACCTCAACCGCGGCCTGCAGGACGTCCTGGACATGTTCGTCCCGGTCGTCCACGCCGCCACCGCCGCCGGGGTGCCGGTCCGCGGCTACCTGTCCATGTGCTTCGGGGACCCCTGGGAGGGCGACGTCCCGCCGGCCCAGGTGGTCGGGGTGGCCGAGCAGTTACTGGCCATGGGCTGCCACCAGCTCAGCCTCGGTGACACCATCGGGGTGGCCACCACCGGCCAGGTGGTCGACCTGCTCGACCGGATGGCCGCCGCCGGCATCGGCGCCGACCTGATCGCGGTGCACTTCCACGACACCTACGGCCAGGCCCTGGCCAACTCCCTGGCCGCCGTCCAGTGGGGGGTCACCACCGTCGACGCCTCCGCCGGCGGGCTCGGCGGTTGCCCGTTCGCCGCCACCGCCACCGGCAACCTGGCCACCGAGGACCTCTGCTGGGCCCTGGCCGGTCTCGGTATCGACACCGGCGTGGACCTCGACGCCCTGGTGGCCACCAGCCGGTGGATGGCCGGTCAGCTCGGCCGGCCCAGCCCGTCCCGGGTGGTCCAGGCCCTCGGGGCCAGGGCCGACCGGGAAGGGGCCGACCGGGAAGGGGCCGACCGATGACCGACGACGACCTCAGCCCGGAGCACGCCGAGCTGGCCGCCACCGTCCGCCGGTTCGCCGCCGAGGAGGTGGCCCCGGTCATCGGGGACTACTACCGCCGGGAGGCCTTCCCGTACCCGGTGGTCGCCAAGATGGGCGATATGGGGCTGTTCGGGCTGCCGTTCCCCGAGGACTACGGCGGCATGGGCGGCGACTTCCTCGCCTTCTGCCTGGCCCTCGAAGAGCTGGCCCGGGTGGACTCGTCGGTGGCCATCACCCTGGAGGCCGCCGTCGGCCTCGGCGCCATGCCCATCTACCGGTTCGGCACCGACGACCAGCGGCGGCGGTGGCTGCCGGACCTGTGCGCCGGCCGGGCCCTCGGAGCCTTCGGCCTCACCGAGCCCGACGGCGGCTCCGACGCCGGGGCCACCCGGACCACCGCCCGCCGGGACGGTGACCAGTGGGTCGTCGACGGCTCCAAGGCGTTCATCACCAACTCCGGCACCGACATCACCTCCCTGGTCACCGTCACCGCCGTCACCGGCCGGTCCGGTGGCGGCGGAGGAACCGGTGGTGCGGCGGCCGGCGGTGGTGCGGCCGGCGGTGGACCGGGAGCCGGTCGACCGGAGATCTCCGCCATCGTCGTCCCGGCCGGCACCCCCGGGTTCACGGTGGCCCCGGCGTACTCCAAGGTGGGCTGGGCGGCGTCGGACACCCACGAGCTGGCCTTCGCCGGCTGCCGGGTGCCGGCCGACCACCTGCTCGGGCAGGAGGGCCGTGGCTACGCCCAGTTCCTGGAGATCCTGGACGAGGGCCGCATCGCCATCGCCGCCCTGTCCGTCGGGCTGGCCCAGGGCTGCGTGGACGAGTGCGTCCGGTACCTCGGTGACCGCCACGCCTTCGGCCACCCCATCGGCCAGTCGCAGGTGCTGCAGTTCAAGCTGGCCGACATGGACGCCCGCGCCCACGTCGCCCGGCTGGCCTGGCGGGACGCCGCCCGCCGGCTGGCCGCCGGCCGGCCGTTCAAGCGGGAGGCCGCCATCGCCAAGCTGGTGGCCTCCGAGGCCGCCGTGGCCAACGCCCGGGAGGCCAGCCAGGTCTTCGGCGGCTCCGGCTTCATGAACGACACCCCCGCCGGCCGGTTCTACCGCGACGCCAAGATCCTGGAAGTCGGGGAGGGCACGTCCGAGGTGCAGCGAATGCTCATCGCCCGCCACCTCGGCCTGCCGGTCCGGCCCTGACCGTCCGGCTCTGCCGGTTCGGCCCTGACCCGTCCGGCCCTGACCGTCAGGCCGACCGCAGCACCACCAGGGACCGGGGGCCGACCGGCAGGGTCCCACCCGGCCGCGGTGCCGGCACGGTGGCGGGGTCGAAGGTGTCGAGCTCGCCGACCCACGACCGGCCCGGGCCGGCCGGCGGGAGGGCGAAGTCCAGCGGTTCCCACCAGCCGTTGACCACCAGGAGGAAGTCGTCGTCCACCATCGGCCGGCCGTCGGCGTCGCGGTCGGGCCGGGCCGCGCCGTCCAGGTGCACGGCGACCGCCCGGGCCCCGGGGTCGGCCCAGTCGGCGGCGGTCATCTCGGTGCCGGCCGGCGTGAACCACTGCACCGCGGCCGCGTCGGGACCGTCCAGGAAGCGGTCGCGGCGGAACACCGGGTGGCCGCGGCGCAGGGCGACCAGCCGCCTGGTGAACGCCAGCAGGTCGGCGTCGACGGCGGCCCAGTCGAACCAGGACAGGTCGTTGTCCTGGCAGTAGGCGTTGTTGTTCCCCCGCTGCGTCCGGCCGAGCTCGTCCCCGCCGAGCAGCAGGGGGACGCCGTCGGACAGCAGCAGGGTGGCCAGGAGGGCCCGCTGCTGCCGGCCCCGCAGCGCCCGGACCGCCGGGTCGTCCGTGGGGCCCTCCACGCCGCAGTTCCAGGACCGGTTGTCGTCGGTGCCGTCCCGGTTGTCGTCGCCGTTGGCGTCGTTGTGCTTGCCGTCGTAGGCCACCAGGTCGGCCAGGGTGAACCCGTCGTGGACGGTGACCAGGTTGACCGACGCGGTCGGTCGCCGCCGGTCGCGGTCGAACAGGTCGGCCGACCCGGTCAGCCGGCAGGCGAAGTCACCGAGCAGGCCGTCGTGGCTGCGCCAGAAGTCCCGCACCGTGTCCCGGTACCGGCCGTTCCACTCCCGCCACAGCGGCGGGAACCGCCCCAGCTCGTAGCTGTCGGCCTGCCCCACGTCCCACGGCTCGGCGATCAGCTTCGCCCGCGACACCACCGGGTCCTGGGCCACCACGTCCAAGAACGCGGAGACCCGGTCGAACCCCCGGTCGTCGCGGGCCAGGCTGGCGGCCAGGTCGAACCGGAACCCGTCCACCCCCATCTCGGTGATCCAGTACCGCAGCGAGTCCATGATCAGCCGCAGGGCCACCGGGTGGGTGGTGTCGACGGTGTTGCCGCAGCCGGTGGTGTCCACGTACCGGGCCGGGTCGTCGGGGTCCAGCCGGTAGTACGCCCGGTTGTCCAGCCCCCGGAAGCACAGCGTCGGCCCGGCGTGGTCCCCTTCGGCGGTGTGGTTGAACACCACGTCCAGCACCACCTCCAGGCCGGCCCCGTGCAGGGCGTCCACCATGGCCCTGAACTCGGCCACCTGCCCGCCGGGCTGCCCGGCCCGCACCGCCGCCGACCACTCGTCGTGGGGGGCGAAGTAGCCGATGGTGTTGTAGCCCCAGTAGTTGGTCAGCCCCAGCGCGTCCAGGAAGCCCTCGGGGACGTGCTGGTGCACCGGCAGCAGCTCCACCGTGGTCACCCCCAGGTCCACCAGGTGGGCCAGCGCGGCGGGGTGGGCCAGCCCGGCGTAGGTGCCCCGCAGCGCCGCCGGCACCCCCGGGTGGGTCATCGTGAACCCCTTGACGTGCACCTCGTAGAGCACCGTGTCGGCGAACCGGTGCCACGGCCGCGGCCGGTCGGCGGGGGCGGCGGGGCCGGTCGAGCCGGTCGACTCCACCACCAGGCTCCGCGGCACCGACCCGGCCGAGTCCAGGTCGCTCGGCCTCCCCGGGTCGTCCTCCCGGTGCCCCAGCACCGCCGGGCCGAACCGGACGGCTCCGACGGTGGCCCGGGCGTAGGGGTCCAGCAGCAGCTTGGCCGGGTTCGCCCGTCGCCCCCCGGCGGGGTCGAACGCCCCGTGCACCCGGTACCCGTAGGCCTGCCCGGGGCCCACCCCGGGCACGAAGCCGTGCCAGACGTCGCCGTGCACGTCGACCAGCGCCACCCGGGTCTCGGCGCCGGCGGCGTCGAACAGGCACAGGTCCACCCCGTCGGCATCGCCGGCCACCACGGCGAAGTTGGTGCCGCCGTCGCCGGGGGTGGCCCCGAGCGGGAACGGTCGGCCCGGCCGGGGCGACCCCGGCTGCGGCGTCACCGGTCGTCCCGGCGAGCACCGGCCAGCAGGTCGCCCGGGAGGGACGGCGTCCGGTGCCGGCGGACGATGGCGTCGGCCACCAGCCCGGTCCAGCCGGTCTGGTGGGACGCCCCCAGGCCGGCGCCGTTGTCGCCGTGGAAGTACTCGTTGAAGGTCACGTTGTCCCGCCAGGCCGGGTCGTGCTGCAGCTTGGCGACGTCCCCGAAGCACGGCCGGCGGCCGGCGTCGTCACGGAGGAAGATGGACGACAGCCGGCGGCGCAGGTCCTGGGCGACGTCGCCAAGCTGCAGGTGCCGGCCGGAGCCGGTGGGGTACTCCACCAGGAGCTCGTCACCGAAGAACCGGCCGTACCGGTCCAGGGCGCCGGCCACCAGGTGGTTGAGGGGGAACCACACCGGCCCCCGCCAGTTGGAGTTGCCGCCGAACATGCCGGTGGTGGACTCCGCCGGCTCGTAGTCGACGGTGGCCGCCACCCCGTCCACCCGCAGCTCGTACGGGTGGTCCCGGTGGAACGCCGAGATGGCCCGCAGCCCGTACGGGCCCAGGAACTCGTCCTCGTCGAACAGCCGGGAGAACATCCGGTGCAGCCGGTCCACCCCGACCACCCCCAGCAGCAGGCGGCGGTTGCCGGGCTCCCCGCGGAGCCGGCCGGCCTCGGCCAGGGTCTCGGTGTCGTCGAACCCCTCCCGGGCCAGCAGGTCGGCGAACTGCTTGGACACCACCAGGCTCTGCCGCAGCGCCCCCTCGTCCACGCTGGCCGCCCCGAGCATGGGGATGATGCCGACCATCGACCGCACCTTCACCGGCACCACCGTGCCGTCCGCGGTGGTCAGCCGGTCGTAGAACAGGCCGTCGGCGTCGTCCCACAGCCCCTGGGTGTCCATGGCGTCGCGGATGGCGGCGAAGTGCTCGGCGAACTTCATCACCAGGTCGTCCCCACCGGGCCGCCGGCCGCTCAGGCTGAGGACGGTGGCGATGGTGGCCATGGACAGGGCGTACGACGCCATCCACCCGGTGGCGTCCGACTGCTCCAGGACGGCCCCGGCCGGCAGGTGCGACCGGTCGACCGGGCCGATGTTGTCGAGGCCGAGGAACCCGCCCTCGAACAGGTTGTCCTCGTTGACGTCCTCCCGGTTGACCCACCAGGTGAAGTTGACCATCAGCTTGTCGAACACCCGGCTCAGGAAGTCGACGTCCCGGCCGCCGTCCACCAGGAACACCTCCAGCGCCGCCCAGGCCTGCACCGGCGGGTTGACGTCGCCGAAGTCCCACTCGTACGCCGGCAGCGCCCCGTTGGGGTGCTGGAACCACTCCCGGCACAACAGCACCAACTGGTACTTGGCGAAGGCCGGGTCCACGTGGGCCAGGGTGACGCAGTGGAACGCGAGGTCCCAGGCGGCGAACCACGGGTACTCCCACTTGTCCGGCACCGACATCAGGTCGAAGGCGTTGAAATGCCGCCACCGGGCGTTCCGGCCGGACAGCCGGGACGCCGGCGGCTTCGGCTGGGTGGGATCGCCGTCCAGCCAGCGGTCGACGTCGTAGTGGTAGAGCTGCTTGCTCCACAGCATGCCGGCGAACGCCTGCCGCAGCACCAGCGCCTCGTCCGCCGTCGCGTCCGGCGGGGTGCGCTCGGCGTAGAACTCGTCCGCCTCCCGCCGCCGGGCCGCCATCACCCGGCTGAACCCGGCCCCGAACGGCTTCGGCGGCTTCCCCTTCTTGGTGGTCCCGGCCCGGGGGTTGCCGGCGGCCGGCCGCAGCCGCAGCCGCAGCTCCACCGTGGCCCCCGGGTCCACGGCGACCCGGTACCAGAAGGCGCACTTGGTGCCGTGACCCCCCGGGTTGACCGTCGGCCTGCCGTCCACCACGTGGTCGTTGATGCCGTCCTTCGGGTACGGCGGACTGGCCGCCACCCCGTACAGCCGGCCGTGGTTGGTCTCGTTGTCGCAGAACAGCACCGCCGGGTCCTGCCCGTCCGGCCCGGCGTCGGCCAGCAGCTCCAGGTCGCCCAGGAACGGGTGGGCCACCGCCACCGCCGCCGGCCCGGCCACCGCCACCGCCGCCGGCCCGGCCGCCGGCCCGGACGCCGCCATCTGTGGCTTGGCGGCGTTGTGCTCCCACGACCAGGTGTTCCTGAACCAGGCCGTCGGCAGCACGTGCAGGGTGTCGGCGTCCGGCCCGGCGTTGGTCACCTGCACCGACAGCAGCAGGTCGTGCGGGGTCGCCTTGGCGTAGTGCGCTTCCACGATCCAGTAGCGGTCGTCGTCGAAGATGCCGGTGTCCAGCAGCTCGTACTCCGGCTCCTCCCTGCCCCGGCGGCCGTTCTCGTCCACCAGGTCCGCGTACGGGAACGGCTGCTGCGGGTAGTGGTACCGCCACCGGTTCCAGGCGTGGCTGGGCACCGCGTCCAGGTACCACCAGTAGTCCTTGACGTCCTCCCCGTGGTTGCCCTCCGCCCCGGTCAGCCCGAACGGCCGCTCCTTCAAGATGGGGTCCCGGCCGTTCCACAGGGCCAGCCCCAGGCACAGCCGCTGCTCCACGTCCGAGAACCCGGCCAGGCCGTCCTCCCCCCACCGGTACGCCTGGGACCGCGCCCAGTCGTGCGACAGGTAGCTCCACGCCTCCCCGTCCGCGCTGTAGTCCTCCCGGACCGTCCCCCACTGCCGTTCGCTCAGGTACGGCCCCCAGTGGTACCAGTCACCGGCCTGCCGGAGGCCGTCCTCCAGCCTGCCGAACCCACCAACCCGCTCGGACTCCGCGCCCATCGTCCCCGCTCCTCCGGCCCCGCCGGCCGCCGCCGGACGGCCCGAAGCCTACGAGGCGCGACGCAGTGACTTGGCCGCCGGTTTCTTGGCGCCCCGCGGCTTCGCCGGCCGGGCCCGGCCGGCCGTGGACGAGTTGCCGGCCGTGGATGAGTTGCCGGCCGGGGCCCTGCCGGCCGTCCTGGTGGTCCTGGCCGCCGGCTTCCCGGCCGCCGTGGTCCGCTTGGCCGTGCCGGCCGCCTTCTTCGCCGGCGCCTTCCTGGTCCGCTTGGCCGGGGCGGCGGCGTCTTCGGGCGGGGGCACCCGGACGGTGGTGGTCCCGGACCGCTCCATCCGGGCGGCCGCCCGCTGCCGGCCCCGGCCGGTGGACTGCATGCTGGCCTGCAGCGCGGCCATCAGGTCCACCACCGGGGCCTTCTCGGGCCGCTCGCCGGTGACGATGGTCTCGCCCTCCCGCTTCCGTTCGATCAGCTCCATCAGGGCCTGGCGGTGGGTGTCGTGGAACTCGGTCGGATCCCACGCCATGACCATGGCGTCGATCAGTCGGTCGGCCACCTCCAGCTCGCGGTCGCTCACCACGTCGTCGGCGGGCAGCGCCGGCAGGTCCTGGCTGGGCTCGCGGATCTCGTCGGCGAAGTACAGGGTCTCCAGCACCAGGCTGTCGCCGCTGGGCCGGATGGCCACCAGGTGCTCCTTGTTGCGCATGATGAGGGTGGCGATGGCCACCTTTCCGGACCGCTGCATGGCCGTCCGCAGCAGGGCGTACGCCTTGTCCGGGCCCTTCGGGGTGGGGGCGACGTAGTAGGAGCTGCGGAAGTAGATGGGGTCGATGTCGTCCAGGTCGACGAACCCGATCACCTCCATGTCGTGGGACCGCTCCGGCTCCGACGCCTCCAGCTCCTGGTCGGTCACCATCACGTACTCCCCGCCGCCGACGTCGACGCCGCGGACGATGCGGTGCGCCGGCACCTCCTCACCGGTCCGCTCGTTGACCTTCCGGTACCGGATACGGTCGGTGGTGCCCTCCTCGAACTGGTTGAAGTGGACCGACTTGTCGGCGGTGGCCGGGTACAGGCCCACCGGGACGTTCACCAGCCCGAAGCTGAGCGACCCGGTCCAGACGGTGCGCGCTGGCATGGTCCCAATGGTACCCCTGGCGCTCCTGTATACGCCTGTGACCAGGGATGACATCGGCGTAACTACACCGATGGCAGCCGTAGGGCGAGGCCCACCGACGTGCCGCCCAGCACCGACGTGCCGCCCGGCACCGACGTGCCGCCCGGCACCGACCGGACCTGCTGCGGCGCCCAGGGCCGAAGTCGAAGCCCTCGGCGGCCCGGTCCCAACAGTTCTGGCTGGCAAGGCACCAGCCTTCAAGTACCCCTTGATCTCATAATTAGGGTGCCCTAAGCTATGGCTCGTGGGGTTGGCTGTACTGCGACGGCGGGCGTCGGGTCCGCGGGTATCGGGTCCCAAGGGCTGCCAGGTGCCGCTGCGCCGGGTCCAGTGGGTCCGGGTGGTGGTCGACGACGGGTCGGTCCGGGCCGAGGCCGTCGGCATGGGCCACCGGCTGCCGGCCACCTGCCCCATCTCCCTGGACACCGCCGCCGCCCTCGCCCGACAGGGAGTGCCGGTGAGTGTGTGCGACGCCGCCCAGCAGGAGGCGCCGGTCCGATGATGGTGTGCTCCTGCAAGGTCGTCAGCGACCGCACCGTCCGGGCGGCCATCGCCGCCGGGGCGTCCACTGTCGACGAGGTGACCGACCGCTGCCGGGCCGGCGGCGGCTGCGGCGGGTGTCACGCCCTGCTGGAGCAGATGTTGGCAGCCACCGACCCGGCCAGGCAGCTCGTCAGCTCTTCCGCCGCCTGACCGGCCGGCTACGTTGGCCGCAGGTCCACGCCGTGGGCCGTGGAGGCGAGCCAGGAGGTTCCGATGACCGGTGACGAGTCCATCGTCGAGTTGCTCAACGAGGTGCTCACCTCCGAGCTGACGGCCATCAACCAGTACTTCGTCGATGCCAAGATGCTGGCCAACTGGGGCTACGACCGGCTGGCCGAACGGTTCCGGCACGAGTCCGTCGACGAGATGAAGGACGCCGACGACCTCATCGAGCGCATCCTGTACCTGGAGGGCCACCCCAACCTGCAGCGGCTGGGGGTGGTCCGGGTGGGGGAGACCGCGATCGAGAAGCTGACCCTGGCCCTCGACCTGGAGCGGGAGGCCATCGACCGGCTCAACCGCGGCATCGCCCAGTGCGTGGCCGCCGCCGACAACGGCACCCGGGAGCTGCTGGCCGGCATCCTGAAGGGCGAGGAGGACCACGCCGACTGGCTGGAGACCCAGTTGGAGCTGGTCCGGCAGATCGGCGAGGCCCACTACCTGTCCCAGAACGTCCGCGACTGATCCCGTCGCTGCCGGCTCGCTATGGTGCGGCGATGGCGGCGACGGGGGGTGGATGTCGGCAGCACGAGGCCGACGAGGAGGAGACTGTCGCCATGGCGCGCCGTCCATCACCACGCCGATCGCTCCGTGTCCTGCCGGCGAGGGCTCTGCCAGCGAGGGCCCTGTTGGCGAGGGCCCTGCCAGCGAGGGCCGTGGCGGCGAGGGCCCTGCCGGCCAGGGCCGTGGCCGCAGCGGCCGGCGCCGCAGCCGCTGCCGCCGGCGCCTTGGTGGCCGGCGTCCTGCTGGCCGGCGTCCTGGTGGCCGGGCCGGCGGCGGCGGCGGCCACACTGTCCGGGGTGACCCTGAACGTGGCCGACCAGTTCAAGGAGTACCAGACCATCTTCAACGCCACCGGCGCGTTGAAGGGGGCCAAGTACAAGGTGAACTGGAGCGAGTTCACCGACGGCACCCACATCATCGCCGCCGAGGCCGGCGGGTCGGTCGACCTCGGTGACATGGCCGAGACCCCCACCATCTTCGCCCAGGCCGCCGGCGACCCGGTGAAGGTGGTGGCCACCACCGTCGGGGCCAGCCCGAAGGCGTCGCCGTTCGGCCTCCTGGTGCCGGCCGGGTCGTCGGCGACCGAGGTGGCGCAGCTCCGGGGCAAGAGCATCGCCGTGCAGGTCGGTACCGTCGAGCAGTACCTCCTGATCCAGATGCTGCAACGGGCCAAGGTCCCCTACGGGACAGTGCACATCGACAACCTGACAGTCGTGAACGGGTCCGCCGCGGTGCAGAGCGGCCAGGTCGACGGCTACCTCGGCGTCCAGCCGTTGATCAGCCTGGACGTCCAGAGCGGCAAGGCCCGGGTGCTGCAGTCGGCGGCCGGCTACGGCATGTTGCTCGGCTACCTGACCGCCAGCCAGGCGGCCCTGGACAATCCCAAGAAGAAGGCGGCCATCGCCGACTTCGTGCAACGGTTCTACAAGGCCGGCGACTACCTGCGGAACCACCGACAACTGGCCGCCCAGACCTACGTCGAGACCTATGGAGTGTCCCCGGCGGTGGCCCGAGCTGCGGTAGCTTCCGTACAGGTGAAGGGTTCGCCGCTCACCAAGAAGATCGTGGCCTACCAGCAGAAGGAGGCGGACACCTTCTTGAAGTTGGGCCTGTTGTCCACCAAGTTGGACGTGGCCAAGGTGTTCACATTGCCGTTCAACCGGCAGATCTCCAAGGCGGCCGGCCTCACCGGGTAAGGCTGGCCTCACCGGGTGACAGGACGGGGGTGGGGAAGTGACGCAGTTGGTGGAGCCCCGGGTCGACCGGGCGCGGCCACGGCACCGCCATCACCGACTGCTGCTCCGTGTCGTGGTGCCGGTGTCCCTCTTCGGCCTGTGGTGGCTGCTCACCGGCACCGGCATCGTGACGTCCAACATCCTGGCCACCCCGTCGGCCACCGCCAGCGCGTTCTGGAACCTGCTGGCCCACCAGGACCTGTTGGGGGACATCGGGGTGTCCGTCCTCCGGCTGCTGGTCGGCGCGGCCATCGGGTCCGCCCTCGGCTTGCTCTTCGGGGCCGTCGTCGGGCTGTCGGCCCTGGGCGAGGAGCTGTTGGACTCGTCGCTGCAGATGCTGCGCACCCTGCCGTACCCGGCGCTGGTGTTCCTGTTCATCATCTGGTTCGGCATCGGCGAGACCGCCAAGGTGCTGCTGATCGCCCTGGCCACCTTCTTCCCGATGTACCTGAACGCCAGCAACGGTATCCGCAACGTCGACCGCCGGGTGGTGGAGGGGGCCCGGACGTTCGGCCTGCGGAGCTACCGGCTGGTCAGTGGGGTGGTGGTGCCGCTGGCCGGGCCGGCCATCCTGAACGGGCTGCGGTTCTCGTTCGGGGTCGGGGTCATCGCCCTGGTGATCGCGGAGACCATCAACGCCAACAAGGGCATCGGCTACCTCACCGCCCAGGCCGCCAGCCTGCAGCAGGTGGCCAACCTGATGGTCTGCATCATCATCTACGCCCTGCTCGGCATCCTCGTCGACCTGGCCATCCGGCTGTTGGAGTGGCGGCTGCTGCCCTGGCGCACCCAGGTGGCCGTCCGGTGAGCGAACCGGCGGCGGTGGTCCGCGGGGTCCGCAAGGTGTTCGGGCCCCATACCGTGCTGGACGGCCTCGACCTGCAGGTGGACGCCGGCGAGTTCGTGGCCCTGCTGGGGGCGTCCGGCAGCGGCAAGACCACCCTGCTCCGCCTGCTGTTGGGGTTGGAGGCGCCCGACGCCGGCCAGGTGCTGGTGCCGGACGTGCGGACCACCGTGTTCCAGGAGCCGCGGCTGGTGGCGTCGAAGCGGGTGTGGCGGAACGTGGTCATCGGCCTCCCCAAGGCCGCCGCCACCCGGCAGGTGGCCCTGGACGCGCTGTCGGTGGTGGGGTTGGCACGGCACGCCGACGCCTGGCCCGGCACCCTCTCCGGGGGGGAGGCCCAGCGGGTGGCCCTGGCCCGGGCCCTGGTCCGCCGGCCGGACCTGCTGCTGCTGGACGAGCCGTTCGCCGCCCTGGACGCCCTGACCCGGCTGAGGATGCAGGGACTGGTCGCCGACCTGGTCGGTCGCTACCGGCCGGGGGTGCTGCTGGTCACCCACGACGTCGAGGAGGCCGTACTGCTGGCCGACCGGGTGGTGGTGTTGAAGGACGGCCGCCTGTCCATGGACGTCGCCGTCGACCTCCCCCGGCCCCGCGGCATCGGCGGCCCGGGGTTCGACGCCCTGCGGGACCGGTTCCTGGCCGAGCTCGGCGTGGTCGACGTCCGGCGGCACCGGCCGGAACCGGTGGTGGGCGACGACGGCCCGATCTGACTACCGGCCGACCCGCTGGAAGATCTCCACCACCACCCCGACCACCAGCAGCGCCACCATGGTGCCCCGGGCGGTGTCGGACAGCCGGATGGCCCAGCCCGGCGACTGCACCTCGGAGCCCTCCGGGTCCCCGAAGAGGCCCCAGGGGTACTCGGGGGTCAGCATCGTGAAGTAGCTGAGCAGGCGGGCCTGGTAGCGGATGACCGCCCGGGTCACCTCGAACAGCG
Source organism: Acidimicrobiales bacterium (assembly GCA_035547695.1). GTDB lineage: Bacteria > Actinomycetota > Acidimicrobiia > Acidimicrobiales > RAAP-2 > DASZUK01. Next base: position 40,901 of record DASZUK010000020.1, on the reverse strand, counting down.
GCCCCGGCAGCCGGCCGGTGAACACCACCATGAACCAGCTCCCGATGGAGAAGACGGCCAGTCCGGACCCGGCGACGCCGGCCACGATGTAGGCCGGGATGGCGATGAAGAACCGGACCAGCACCGCCAGCCGGTTCAGGGGGCCGGCCTCCGGGATGGCGATCTGGATCGGGTACCCCGGCTCCTGGTCCAGGCTGAACGGCGGGTACCGGTCGGTCAGGAAGTAGAAGTAGGCGGACACCCGGATGTCCCACCGGACCACCCCCGACAGGAAGTCGACGGCGAACTGCGGCAGCCGGCCGGTGAACAGCGCGGCGAACCAGCCGATGATCACCACCACGAGCGCGGCGATGTGGACGAAGAACAGCACGATCCACTGCGGGATCACCATGATCAGCCGGATCAGGGCGGTCAGGCGGTTGCGGGGGCCCGGCTCGGCCACGGCCAGGTGCACCGGCAGTGGGGCGAGGAAGGCGGGGTTGGCGGCCATGGTCGGGCTCCTCTCGACGCATCGGTCGGCCGCGAGCGTAGCGGCGGGCCGGCCTGGCCGGGAGGATGGCCGCGGGCCGGGAGGAGGTCAGCGGGCGGTGATGTACTCCACCAAGATCTTGTGGTCCTCTTCCAGCTCCTGGATCCGGCTCTTCACCACGTCCCCGATGCTGACCAGGCCGACCAGGGCGCCGTCGCTGACCACCGGCAGGTGCCGGACCCGGCGGTTGGTCATGGTGGCCATGATGGCCTCCACCTCGTCGTCGGGCCCGCAGGTGTGCACCGGCGACGACATGATGGCCCGCACCGGTTGGTCCGTCAGGGCGTGGCGGTCCCGGTGCAGCAACCGGACGATGTCCCGTTCGGACACGATGCCGTCGATGTGGACCCCGTCGGCGGTGACCACCAGGGCGCCGATGGACCGGCGGGCCAGCTCGGCGACGGCGTCCCCGACGGTGGCGGCCCCGTCGATGGTGGCCACTGTGGACCCCTTGACGTCCAGGATGTCGACGATGTGCACGGCACCGCCCCCTTCCGTGGCGGCTTCCGGCGAGGCCGCCCTGACGGACAGTCTACGAACCCCGCCGGCCGCCGCCTAGGGGTCAGCGGTTGGTGATCCCGATCACATGGCCTCAGACCGGCTCGACGCGGGACAGGACGTTGCGGCGGCGCAACTGGCGGACCGCGGCCCGGGCGGGCTGCTCGGCCAGCACGGCGGCGACGGCCTCGCCGGTGGTGTGCACCTGCATGGACAGGGCGGCGGCTTCGTCGGCGGTGTACCCGAACAGCGCCATGCAGGCGGTCTCCACCTCGGCGAAGGTGGTGAAGTCGCTGTCCATGATGATCACGGCGTAGTGGCCGCCGAACAGGTCGCGGACCTTGTCGGCCATCTCCTCGTCGGCGTCGACGCCGGGCAACGTGCTGTGGGCCACCTGCGACGCTCCGTTCCGGTCCTTTTCCAGTGTACGCCGGCCGGCACCGCGGAACGTGTTGTAGAACGTGTTCTCGTGGTCTACCTGTTCGCCATCGCCTCCGCCCTGACCAGCTCCCTGGGGGGCGTGCTGCAGCGCCTCGGCCTGGAGACGGCGCCGGCCGACAGGGCCATGCGGCTGGGCCTGCTGACCCATGCCCTCCGCCGCGGGGTGTGGCTGGCCGGGTTCGGACTGTTGCTGGCCACCTTCGTGCTGCAGGCCATGGCGCTGCGGTTCGGGGACCTCAGCGTCGTGCAGCCCATCATCACCCTGGACCTGCTGTTCCTCATCGGCATCCTGTCCCTGTTCTTCCACCACCGGCTCACCTGGCGGGAGCTGGCCGGCGCCGGCGCCGTGGTGGCCGGGTTGGCCGGGTTCCTGGCCCTGGCCCATCCGGCCGAGGGCCGCGGCATCCCGGGTTCTGCCGGCTGGCTGGTGGTCACCGCGGTGGTGGTGGTCGTGGCGGTGGTGCTGGTGGTCACCACCCGGTGGGGGCCGCGGTGGTGGCGGGCCGCCGCCTTCGGCATCGCCGCCGCCATGCTGTTCGCCTACAACGCCTCACTCACCAAGGCCACCACGACCCTCATCACCCAGGGGTGGGGGCACGTGTTCGTCAACTGGGAGCCCTACGCCATCGCCGTCACCGGGCTGGTCGGGTTCTTCCTGTTGCAGAACGCGCTCCACGCCGGACCGATCGCGGCCTCGCGTACCGCGTTGGTCATCGTCAACCCGTTGGTCAGCATCCTCATCGGCATCACCGTGTTCGGCGAGAGCCTCCGGACCGGCCACGGGTTCATCGTCGGCGAGATCGCCGCGCTGGTGGTGCTGTGCGCCGGGGTCTACGTGCTGGCCCAGTCGCCCATGGTCACCGGCACCGGCGCCGCCGGGGAGATGCTCCGTGCCGGTACCGGTGCCCCCGCGGCCGACTGAGCGGCCGCGTCACAGGCCGCAGACGTACCGGGTGCTCCACGGCTGCCAGCCGTACTCGGCGTACAGCTTCAAGGCCAGTTGGTCCTGCAACGCCGGGGCCGCCTGGTACGGCCAGCCGTTGAACCCGTAGGACCGCCAGGTCGACTCCAGGATCCCGTAGGCCCCCGACGGCCGGGCGGGATCGTTGTACTCGTCCCCGGACTCGTGCACCCGGATGCACTGCCAGTCGGCCGTCGCCGTACTGGTGGCATCGGTCGGCGGCGGCGGCGGTGGTGGTGGCGGCGGCGGTGCGGTGGTCGTCGTGGTGGTGGTCGTCGTGGTGGTGGTCGTCGTGGTGGTGGGTTGTGGGGCGGCGGCGTTGAACAGCCGCTGGTCGGCGGTCAGCAGCGCCGTGGTCAGCGGCTGGCCGTCGTCGCCCTTGTGGCCGCGGACGGACTGGTGGAACGCCGCCAGGCGGTAGTCGGCGGCGTGATGGCGACGGTCGTGGTGCCCGGCCGTCGCGGTGGCCGGATGGTTCCCAAGGGAAACGGCAAAACTGATGATGAACGTGGCGGCCATGGCCACCGCGAGTGCAATGCGGATCCGCACGGCACCTCCCTTCGTCGGGCGCGTCGAAGCGCCTCCCTCTGCTCGGTGTTGGCGGGCCCCGGCCATTGCATTCGCGCCCCGGACGGAGAGCGGGCAGGCTTCCTCCGTCCTGGCTTCACGCCGCAGGGTGTGCGGCCGGTTTGTGGTGCGCCCAGTTCGCTACGTCGTCGGTGCGACCCTCTCCTGTCCGGGTAGGCGAAGTCGCCTCCCGCTCGGTGTGAGCACGGACGCGGCGGCGTGCCGGCGTCGGTTGGTCATCCCGTGTTGCGCCGTCCATGGGCCTCCGCGCCCGCCGACGACGTCCGGCTCCAGCCGGATCGGGATCGTGCTGGCGACAACTGTACCGGCCGGCCGGTGCCCTACCACAGATGCGACCGTCCGAAACCCCAGATGGTTCCTGGGACTTCGCGTCCGCAGGTCCTGGTCAACGGGTTTTGTGAAATTTTTCCCGAAACCGCCCGCTGCAACGGTCTTGCAACCGGACGGTCGCCTGCGGAGTAGCGGCTACGGCAGCGAGATGCGGGCCCGCCGGGCCTCGTTGAGGTAGCCGTTGTCCACGAACCACCGGGCCGAGTCGGCGATGGCCTCGGCGGCCGGCCGGGAGGTGTAGCCCAGCTCCCGCCGGGCGCGCCCGTCGTCAAAGATCATGTCGGTGGTCGACATCCGGGCGGCCTCCATGGACACGAACGGCTCCCGCCGCAGCAGCCTGCCCTCGACGTAACCGGACACCAGCCCGGCGACCAGCGGCAACTGCCTCGGGAACCGCCGCGTCGGTGCCGGCAGCCCGGTGGCGGCGGCCAGCATCTCCAGCAGCTCACCCATCCCCAGGTTCTGGCCACCGGCGATGTAGCTGCGGCCGGTGCCGCCCCGTTCCAGCGCCAGCAGGTGGGCTTCGGCCAGATCGTCGACGTGGGCCACGTTGAGGGCGGTGTCCACGAACCCGGGGACCCTGCCGTTCAGGAAGTCCACGATCAGCTTGCCGGTCGGCGTCGGCCGCCGGTCCCGGGGGCCCAGCGGGAACGTCGGCAGCACCAGGGTGACCGGAGCGCCCTGCGCCGCCGCCCGCAGCACCTCGTGCTCGGCGACGTACTTGGACCGCTTGTACATCCCGAACAGGTGGGCGACGTCGGCGAAGCAGTCCTCGTCGGCCGGCACGCCCCGCCGGGTGCCGTCCAGGCCGACGGTGCCGACGGTGCTGGTGTACACCATCCGCTCGCATCCGGCCGCGGCCACCGCGTGGAGGACGTTGCGGGTGCCGCCGACGTTGACGTCGTAGAACAACTGCGGGTTGCGGGCCCAGAAGCCGTACAGGGCGGCGGCGTGGAACACGAACCGGCAGCCCTTGACCGCCGCCTGCACGCCCTCGGCGTCGCGGACGTCGACGGTCCGGCGTTCCACGTCCAGCCCGTCCAGGTTCCGTTCGTCCCCGCCCGGCTCCACCGCGGCCACCACCGCGGCCTCCCGGGCGATCAGGGCCCGGGTGATCGCGGACCCGATGAACCCGGCGGCGCCGGTCACCATCACCCGGTCCCCCGGGGCCAGGGTCGCCACCGGGTGGTTCACGAAGCCAGCGTCTTCGGGGCCGACGTCTTCGGGGTCAGCGTCTTCGGGGCCGTCGACTTCGGGGCGCCGCGGCGCAGGGCGCTCCTGGCCATGGTGGTGCCGAACTCGAACAGCAGCCCCGACCCGCGGTGGGCGTCCCGCATGACGTCGTCCAGGGCGTCGACGAAGGCGTCCACCTCGTCCTGGCCGGCCACCAGCGGCGGCAGCAGCTTGACCACGTTCATGTTGTCGGCGGCCACCTGGGTCAGGATGCGGTGCCGGTGGAACAGCGGCACCACCACCATCTGGGAGAACAGCGCCGTCCGCATCGCCTCCAGGGCGTTCCACCGCATCCGCAGCCGCCGGCTGGTGGGCTTGCCGAACACCACCCCGATCATCAACCCCTTGCCGCGGACCGCGTGGAGCATCTCGTACTTCTCCACCAGCGGCGCCAGCCCCTTCTCGAACGCCTCGCCGGTCCGCCGGGCCCGGTCCACGATGTCCTCGTCGTCGAACGCCGCCAGGGTGGCCAGGCCGGCCACCATGGCCAGTTGGTTGCGGCCGAACGTGGTGGAGTGCACCAGGGCCTTGTCCATGGAGCTGTACACGCTCATGAACACCGGGTCGGTGCACAGCACGGCGCCCACCGGGACGAAGCCGCCGGACAGGGCCTTCGACATGGTGATGATGTCCGGCTGCACCCCCCAGTGCTCGTGGGCGAAGAACCTGCCGGTCCGCCCCATGCCCACCTGCACCTCGTCGGCCACGAACAGGGTGCCGTGCCGCCGGCAAAGCTGCTGCAGCGCCGGCCAGTAGTCGTCGGGGGCCATGTTGACCCCCTTGCCCTGGATCGGCTCCACCACCACCGCGGCCACGTCGCCCCGCCGGAGCTCCTTGGCCAGCGCGTCGATGTCGCCGAACGGCACCTCGACGGTGCCCGGGATGTACGGCCCGAACCCCTTGCGGAACTCCTTGCCGCCGTTCAGCGCCAGCGCCCCGGTGGTGAGGCCGTGGAAGGCGTGGTCGGCGTACACCACCTTCGACCGCCCGGTGGCGTGCCGGGCGAACTTGATGGCCGCCTCGGTGGCCTCCGCTCCGGAGTTGCAGAAGTAGACCCGACGGATGCCGTCGTGGGCCCGCTGCACCAGTTGCTCGGCCAGCAGCCCGGGCAGCAGGGCGCAGTCGATCTGGACCATGTTGGGCAGGTCCAGGTCGATGGCCTGGTGCAGGGCCTGCTTCAGGGCCGGGTGGCTGCGGCCGAGGGCGTAGACCCCGAACCCGGACAGCAGGTCCAGGTAGCGGTCGCCGCGGTCGTCGTAGAGGTAGCAGCCTTCGCCGCGGACGTAGAACCGGTCGAACCCCAGGGTCTTCAGCACCCGGGCCAGTTGCGGGTTCATCAGGTCCATGTGCAACTGGAAGTTCTCGCCGTGGCGGTCCTGCAGCGCCTTGGCGACGTCGAATGGCATGGGTCTTCTCCGGCTCGAGGTTCCGATCAGGGTACCGGGTGCGACGGCCTGCCGGCCGCCGTCCGTACGAACGGTCGGTCGGGAATGGTGGAGTGAGCCCGACCACCGGGCCGGCACCGCCGACGGTCCCTGAGAAAATAATCAATACCCATTGAATTGGTCGGAAACTCCTTTGCTACTGTTCGCCGCCATGGTCAACGGCCCTTTTTCGCTCCTTTTGGACCTGGTCTCCCGGCTGCAGGGGACCGACCACGAGATGGGCCATCTTTCGCTTGAAGACGAAAGAGTCTGGTTGCGCCAACAACGAAGTTTCTTGGATGCCGCGGCAAGGATCAACGACGCGGTGTCATGGGACGAGGTGAACCACCTCGTCAACCAGCTCTTCGACGTCGAGTCCTTTCGGAGCGACGGGAGCTTCGCCGTGCAGGCTCGATGCCTCGCGTACGCCATTGCCACACTCCGGGCCACCAAGACCTTTGGTGATATCCGATCGCACTACGCCTCGCTGTCCGGAGAAGGAACCGAGGTGGACGGTCGCTTCAAAGGCCGTCGGAGGTTGCGGCGAGGTGATCCGATACCGCTGCTGGAGCCCGCCGTGAGAAGGGTCGTCCGCACAGAGCGGGCGACGAAGCCGGAGTCGTTGCCGTACGAGCAGGCGCCGTGCCGGGTCCCCGGCATGGACCTGGCACCGTCGTCGGTCGAGACATTTGCCTGCTGGCTCGACTACTCCCTGGCCGACGTGGCGCTCATCCCCGAGGCGGTGGCCACCGGCCATCCGATCGCCAGCGGGTTCGACAGCTTCAACCATTCGCCGCTCGACGGAACCCTCGTGACACCGCAGACGGTGCTGGACAACATCATGAGGATCCTGGAATTCGTCGGCGGCTGCGGCGTCGGCCTGGTCGTCCTTCCCGAAGGTGTCCTCTCCGGGGCGATCAAGCAGACAGTGGAGACCCGGTGGAGGTCCCTCGATCCGGCGGTGCAGCCAACTATCGTCGTTCCGGGAAGCACCTGGGAACCGTCGGGTGACGAAGAAGTCACCAACCAGGCGACAGTGTGGGCCGTCAACAAGGCGGATATGCCCGACAAAGGACACTGGCATCGCAAGTTCGAACGGGTGAGGAAGACCAAAGGTCCCCTCTACCCGGCCCATCTCGAGCGGCTGTCGGACACGCCGCGGTCGATCACCGTCCACGTGCTGGCGGGCGGGATGAAGCTGGCGATGCTCATCTGCCGGGACCTCCTCAATCCTGCGGCCACCCGACTGCTGGAAGACCTGGGCGTTGACGTGCTGGCCGTGCCGAGCCTCTCGTCAAACGTGCAGCCGATGGCCGAGGTGGCCGCGTACAGGGCCACCAATTGGAACTTGACCACCGTCATCGCCAACACGCCGATGTGCCTCTCCGGCGACGACGAGCGGGTCTATTCGATCGTCGGACGGCCCAGGCGCGACGAGCGGGTACTGGTGGCCCGCAACACCCCGGAGGAGATATGTGCGATCCCGGGGGTATATGTGGTGAACGAGGAGGGGAACCGGTGGGAAGAGGTGGCGCGATGAGATCCCAACGACTAGCGTACCCGCCCAGGTTCTGGATGCATGTCGTCAAAAGGGACCGTCACCGGACACCACGGCGAGCGAGGACCATGCACCCTGAATCCGTCAGGCGGCTCATCGACACGGTGAACGACGACGCCACAGAGCGTCTTCGGCGGGCGGCGCTCTCTCGGCTCGTCATCGAGTTCGGGGCCGACCTCGGCCGGTTCGACCGGGTGGACGTCTCGTACCTGGCCGAGCTGGCCCACCTGGAGCGGACCGTCGCCGGGTCACCGACATTGCGCATCGTCGCCGCCATCGCCGTCGGGTACGGGATTCGGGCCGAGCTGTACGAGCAGGGGCACCTCGAGCGGACCGGCCTGGACCCGTCGATGCAGGCCGGCAGGACGATCGGGTGCGCGCTGGCCGACCTCGATCCGTTCGAGGCGAGGGGGACGGCAGCGACGCTGGAGGGGACCCCCAGGGAGGTGGCCTACCTCCTCGTCGACTCCTGCGGCAGCGCCATCGAATCGCGTGCGGCCAACCTCTTGCCGACCGACGTTCCCCGTGACGACGCCGTCGCCGTCCGCGAGGCGGCATGCCTGGCCCTTCTCGTCAAGCCCATGTCGATGGGCGCGCTGGTTCGCCAGATCTGGGAAGCGGGCGACAGTCCGGCGGCAGACGTCGGTGCGCTGGCGACCATCTTGGAGGACTGCCGACGGCGTCGGTTCATCACCGACGACCGTGACGACATCCGCCGGATGTACAGGACCCAGGTGCCCGCCGGTGTGGTGGCCCTCACTGCTGACGGCCGGAGGGCCGTGGGCAGTCGCTATCGGAAGCCCGTCACCGGTCGGCGCGGGAAGGTCCGGATAGCGAGCTGACGACGGCGTCGACCACCGGTTCCGCGTCCAGTTGCACCGCCGGCCGGCCGGCCGACAGCACCTCGGTCACCGCCGGCAGGTCGGCAGCCGAGAGCCGCAGCCGGGGTTTGGACCAGAGGAGCCGGTGGAGGCGCCGGGCGACGAACTCGGGGTCCTCGTACCGCAGCCACCACCGATCGTCCCGGAGGCCGGCGGCCAGCGCCCACCAGGAGGCCCGGTCGTCGGGGGCAAACGCTCCGGCCACCGAACCGGCTTGGTCGACGGCGTCGACGAAGTGGGCGGCCACGTCCGACTGGCCCAGCAGCACCCCGTCGAACAGGAGCTCCCAGCCGACGTGGCCGATGGCCCGGCTCGCCCCGGCGGGCACCCCCGCATCCTCGGCGGCGCGACGGAGCCGCTTCGATCCGGCGAGGAACCGGCCGTTGGCATGGAAGCTGGCGTCCGAACGCCCGTGGTGACCGACGCCGGCCAACGCGGCCGGCGGTAACAACGCCTTCTCGTACCGCAGCCCCGCCATGTGCGCCAGGTCGGGCAACGTTGCCCCCAGTGCCATTTCTGGTGTGTCGTTCCCGGACCGACGGCAGATGACGACATGGGCGAGGAAGTTCACGGCCGACAGTCCTCGGGCAACCAGATGACCGTCACCTGACCACACTACGGCGGTGGCGTCGGTCCCTGCCGACCGCGGGGAGTCGTTGCCGCTGGTCCAGCGCGACTTTGCCGGACCTTGTGACGCGGCGGCTCCTCGGCCGACATAAGGAGTAGATGCGCCGACCGGCGCACGCCGTGGGTCACCCCGCCAGGCACCATCTCGCCCCCGCCCGTCCCCCGAGGGAGTCATGCGTACCTTGCCCAACCTCCACCTTCGTGTCGTCGGGGTCGTCACCGGCATCGTCGCCGTGGTCGCGTCCGCCGTCGCCGCCGCCGTCACCCTGTCCACCCTCGGCGACCCCGGTTCCCACCCCCTCCCGACCGCCGCACCGGTGGCCACCACCGTCCCCACCTCCGCACCGGCCACCACGGTGCCGCCGGCCACCACGGTGCCGCCGACCGCCGAACCTGCCACCACCGCCCCGCCGACCACCGCCCCGCCGGCGACGTCGCCGCCGGCGACCAGCAAGGCCGTGGTGGCCACCGCCACGGCCCCCGCACCGGCCTCCCCTGCACCGGCCTCCCCTGCACCGGCGCCGGCGCCCGCCCCACTGGCACCGGCACCGATCCCGACCCCGGCCCCGCCGTCGGGGTGGGGCGATCACGACGGCGGGTCGGACCACGGGTGGGGCGGCCACGGCGACCCGGACGGCGACCCCGACGGCGACCCGCACGGCGGCTCCCGGGGCGGTGGCGGGGGCTGGTCCGGCAGCTCCGGCAGCGGCCCGGGTGGCCCGGGCCCCAGCGGCTCCGGCCCGGGCGGCGCCGGCCCGGGCCCCGGCGGCCCCGGCCCGGGCGGCTGGTCCCATTCGCACTGACCCCACCGACCACGAAGAGCCCGACCGACCCCGAGGAGACGGCCATGCGAGTCGACATCATCATCCCGGCCTTCAACGAAGAACGCCGCATCGACCGGACCCTGCAGGCCTACCGGTCCGGGGTCACCGAGCCGCGGGCCCGGTTCCTGGTGGCCCTGGACTCCTGCACCGACGGCACCGCGGAGGTGGTCCGCAGCCATGCCGACGTGGACTCCCGGGTGGAGCTGCACGAGTTCCCCAAGCTGGGCAAGGGCGGGGTGATCATGGAGTCGTTCCGCCGTTGCGACGCCGACGTGGTCGGGTTCGTGGACGCCGACTGCGCCACCCCACCGGCCGAGTTCCTGCGCCTGGTCGACCTGACCGGCGGCGCCGGCGGCACTGCGGGTGCCGACGGCGCCATCGCCAGCCGGGCCCACCCGGCGTCGGTGCTGCCCGGCCAGCGGCCCGCAACGCGACGGATGGCCAGTTGGACCTTCGCCCGGCTGACCCGGGCGCTGTTCGACCTGCCGTACCTGGACACGCAGTGCGGGGCCAAGGTGGTCCGCCGCGAGGTGGTCGACCAGGTGCTGCCGCTGCTGTCGTCCCGGGACTTCCTGTTCGACGTCGACCTGCTGGTCACCGCCGACCGGCTGGGGTTCCGGATCGTGGAGGTGCCGACGGTGTGGGTGGACCAGGAAGGCTCCCACCTCAACGTCGGCACCGACGCCCGCCGGATGGCGGCGTCGTCGCTGCGGCTGTGGCTGCACCACCGGGTGCTGCCGGTCCCGGCCCCGGGCCCGGCGGTGGGCGAGGCGGCGGTCCGCCACGAGGCGGCGGTCCGGCAGGAGGCGGCGTGACCGACGTCGCCCTCATCGCCCCCTACCCCGGCCGGCGTGCCGCGCTGCCCAGCGGGGTGGCGTCGTACGCCGAGCGGCTGGCCGCCGCGCTCGGCGACCAGGGCGTCACGGTGCGGGTGGTGGCCCCGGAGCAGGACGGGGAGCCGGCGGAGGCGTCGTTCGGCAACGTCACGGTGCACCGCGCCTTCCGCCGCGGCCCCGGCGCGCTGCCGGCCGCGGCCCGGGCCGCCCGCCGGTGCGGGGCACCGGTGGTCCACCTGCAGTACGAGACCTTCCTGTACGGCGGCCCGTCGTCGGTGGTCGGGGTGGCCCCGGCCCTGGCCGGCCTCCGCCGGCACCGTCGCGGCCCGGTGGTCACCCTGCACCAGGTGGTGGACCCGTCGTCGGTGGACCACGAGTTCACCCGGGTCCACCGGGTGCAGGTGCCGCCGCCGCTGGCCCGGGCCGGGCTGGCCGCCCTGCAGCACGCCGTCCGGTCCCTGGCGGCCACCACCGTGGTGCACGAGCGGGCCTTCGAGCGGCTGGTGCCCGACGCCGTGGTGGTGCCCCACGGGCTGGACGCCGTCCCGGCGGCCCGCCGGCCCCGCGGCGACGACCGGCTGCGGCAGGCCCTCGGCCTCGACCGGGGCCGGCTGACCGCGCTGTGCTTCGGGTTCCTGTCCCCGTACAAGGGGTTGGAGGTCGCCCTGGAGGCCGCCGGCATCGCCGGCGACGCCGTCCAGTTGGTGGTCGCCGGCGGCAGCCACCCCCGGCTGGCCGGCCGGGACCCCTACGCCGACGACCTTCGGCGCCGGTACGGGCATGCCGCCCGGTTCGTCGGCTACGTCCCCGACGACCGGGTGGCCGACTGGTTCGGCGCCGCCGACGTGCTGCTGCTGCCGTACCCCCGCCCGTTCGCCAGCAGCGGCCCCTTCGCCCAGGCACTCGGCTTCGGCACCCCGGTCCTCTGCTCCCCGGCCCTGGCCGGCTGCGTCGGCGCCCCCGACCTGCTGGCCGCCCCGGCCGACCCGGCCGGCCTGGCCGCCCGGCTGGTCCGGCTGGCCGCCGACCCGTCCCAGTTGGCCGCCCTGGCCGCCGCCACGGCCCGGCTGGCCGCCGGCCGTAGTTGGGCCGAGGTGGCCCGACGGCACATCGCCATCTACGAGGAGGTGCTCCATGCCCACCGCGCTGCTGGCCGGTGCGTTCGGCCAGGGAAACCTGGGTGACGACGCCCTCCTGGAGGCCTTCGTCCGAGGGTTGCCGGGCTGGCGGCTGGCAGTGACCACCGCCGACCCTGCTGGGGTGGAGCGGCAGGGGTGCGATCCGGTGCCGGCCCGGCAGGCCTGGCGGGTGGCCCGGCGGGCGTACGCCGCCGACGCCGTCGTGGTGGGCGGCGGCACCGTGTTCAAGACCCTGCACCCCCTTTCCGGCCGCCGGCCGCAGGCCCTGCTGGCCAACACCTCCGCCCTGGTCGCCCTGTCGTCGGCCGCCCACCGGCCGGTGGCCATGGTCGGGGTCGGTGCCGGCCGGTTGGCCGCCCGCCCGGCCCGGACCATGGCCCGGTTCATCGTCCGCCGGGCCGACCTGCTGGTGCTCCGCGACGAGGAGTCCGGCACCGAGATGGCCCGGGCCGGCGTGCCCGGCCCGTTCCGCATCGGTGCCGACCCCGCCTGGACCCTGCTGGGGGTGCCCGACCGGGCCCGGGCCAGCCGGGACCGCTCGGTCCGGGTGATCCCGTCGGTCATGGCCACCGGCGCCGACGGCTGGGACGCCATGGTGGACCGCCTGGCCGACACCGCCCGCCGGCTGGCCGCCACCGGCACCGAAGTGCAGTTGCAGCCGTGGCAGCGCGGCGACCGCTCCCTGCAGCGGACCGACGACGGCACCGTCGAGGCGGTGGCCCGCCGGGCCGGTCCGGCCGTGGAGGTGCTGCCGCCACCGCCGTCGTTGCGGGCCGCCGCCGACTCCATGGCCGGGCTCGGCGCCGTCCTGTCCTACCGGTTCCACGGCCTCGTCGCCGCGGCCGCCGCCGGGGTGCCGTCGGTGTCGGTGGCCCACGAGCCGAAGCTGGGGGCCCTGGCCCGCCGGTTGGACCAGCGGGCCGTGCCTCCCGACGTCCGCCCGGCCGACCTGGTCGCCGCGGTCCTCGGCGCCCTGGCCACCCCCGGGCCACCGCCCGCGGCCATCAAGGAGCAGATCGACCGGGCCGAGGAGGGGTTCCGGCTGCTCCGCGTCCTGCTGGCCGACGGCCGGTCCGACGAGGTCGACGCCCTCGGCGCCCTCCCCCTGGTCCCGTCCCCCGGCGGCCCGATGAGCCCGTCGCCGGAGGAGACCAGGTGAGCCCGTCGCCGGAGGAGACCAGATGAGTACCGTCGCCGAACGGCTCCGGTCCGGCGCCCCCGAGGCGACCCGTGACCAGATGGTCGTCGCCGGTGGCCAACTGGCGGCCGGGGCGGGCAACATGGCGTTCGCCCTGCTGCTGGCCAGGGTGCTGTCCCCCGGGGCGTTCGCCCAGGTGGCCTCGTTCCTGGCCATCTACCTGCTGCTCAGCATGCCGGCCTCCGCCGTCACCGCGGCCGCCGCCCTCGACCCGGCCCGGATCGCCCGGCTGCGCCCCGCCCTGCTGCTCGGTGGCGCCGCCGTCGGGGTGGTCCTGGCGGCGGCATCGCCCTGGGTCGGCCCCGCCCTGCGGCTGCCGGTGCCCATGGTGGTGGTCCTCGGCCTGTCCTGCCCCGCCGTCGGCACCCTGGCCGCCGAGCGCGGCCGGCTGTACGGCTGGCACCGCCACCGCCGGCTGGTGGCCAGCCTGGTGGCCGAGCCGTCCGTCCGGTTGCTGCTCGGCCTCACCCTGGCGGCCGTCGGTGGCGCGGTCGGCGCCGCCTTCGGGGTGGCCGTCGCCGGGTACGCCGCCCTGGAGGTCGCCCGCCGGCGGGCCGCCACCCCGTCCCCGGGCCCGTCGGTCGAGCCACGTCGGCCGCCGGCCAGCCGTGCCGCCGTCTGGACCGCCGTGGCCTTCCTGGCCGTGGTGGTGGTGCAGAACCAGGACCTGCTGCTGGCCAACCGGGTGCTGCCGCCGGCCCAGGCCGGGCAGTTCGCCGTGCTGTCCACCCTGGGCGGCCTGTCGGTGTTCGCCACCATGACCGTCCCGATGGTGCTGCTGCCCCGCAGCGCCAGCGGCGACGACCGGGGGCTGTGGCCGGCGCTGTCGCTGACCGCCCTCATCGGCGGCGGCGCCGTCGGCGTGGTGGCCCTGGCCCCGGAGGCACTGGTGGTCGGGCTGTTCGGCGACCGGTACCGGCAGGTCGGCGCGGTGCTGGTGCCCTACATGGCCGCCATGGCCCTGCTGGGGCTGGCCCGGGTGCTGGTGGCCCACCGCTGCGCCACCGGGGCCGGCCGGTCGTCGCTGCTGTTCGTGCTGCCCGCCGTCGCCCTGCAGGGCTCCCTGATCGTGGTGTTCGGCCACGACGTCCGAGCCGTGGCCTACGCCACCGTGGCTGCCGTCACCGGGCTGACCGTGTCGTTGGGGGTGGCCGAGGTCGGCCGCCGATCGACCGCCGCCGGACGGCTGCCCGCCCTCCGTCAGTGGCTGCCCGCCCTCCGTGGACGGCTGGCCGCCCTCCGTGGACGGCTGGCCGCCGTCACCACCCGGCCGGTGGTCCTGCTGGTGGGGGCCGCCTGCGCCGTCGGGCTGGCCGTCCGGTTCGTGGTGCCCCGCGGCCTGTGGCTGGACGAGGCCACCAGCGTCACCCAGGCCCGGATGTCGTTCGCCGGCATGATCCACAACCTGCGGACCACCGACGTGCACCCGCCGCTGTACTTCTCGGTGCTGTGGGCCACCGTGCACTGGTTCGGCTCCGGCGAGCTGGCCGTCCGGGTGCCGTCGATCGTGGCCGGCACCCTGGTGGTGCCGATGCTGTACCTGCTCGGCCGGGAGGCCTACGACCGCCGCACGGGCGTCGTCGCCGCTCTGGTCGGTTCGGTGGCCCCCATCCTGGTGTGGTACTCCCAGGAGGCCCGCATGTACGCCCTGCTGACCCTGTTCGGGGTCGTCGCCATATGGGCGCAGGTCCGCATCCTGCGGCGCGGTGGCCGGCTGGTCTGGGTGGTGTACGCCGCGGCCTCCGTCGCCATGGTGTGGACCCAGTACTTCGGGGTGCTGCAGGTCGTGGTGCAGCAGGTGGTGTTCCTCTGGGCCGTCGTCACCCGCCACCGCCGCGGCGAGCCGGTCCGCGGCCTGGTGACCGGCTGGGCGGTCACCGCGGCGGCCATCGTCGTGTGGCTGGCCCCGCTGCTGCCGTTCGCCTACCAGCAGTACATGGTCAACCAGACCGCCGGCAAGGGGTTCGGCGGCCCGCAGCAGGTCGGCAGCGCCACCTCCCTGAGCGGCACACGGCTCAGCATCTACGCCGCCCTGGCCAACGTCATCTGGGCCGTCTGGGGGTACCAGCCCACCTCGTCCATGGTGCTGCTGGCCGCCCTGTGGCCGCTCGGGGTGCTGTTCGCCCTGGTCCTCCTCGGCCGCCGCCAGCGGTGGCCCACCACCCTGCTGGTGGCCGGGGTGCTGGTGCCCGGGGCGGCCATGTTCGCCCTCGGCCTGGTCAAGCGGAACCTGTTCGACATCCGGTACATGTCCACCGTCGTCCCCCTCCTCCTCGTCCTGCTGGCCCGGCTGGTCGCCGCCGTCCCGCGGCGGGTGACCGGGGTGGTGGTGGCCACCTGCGTGCTCCTCGGCACCCTGGTGGTCGGCCTGGTGGACCAGCAGTTCAACGGCACCAACCCGCGGCTGTACGACTTCCGCGGCGCCCTGGCCGCGGTGGAGGCCCGGGCCCGTCCGGGGGACCTGGTCATCTACGACCCCTCCGACCTGCGGGAGGTCGTCGGCTACTACGGCCCCGACCTCCGGCTGTCCCCGGTCCGGTCCACGGTGGCGACGCCGACCGCCCGGCGCATGGTGTTCGTGGTGGCCAGCCCCGCCCTGATGCACGGGGCGTCGGACGCCGGCGGGCTGCGCCGCACGCTGCGGGCGTTGCGGGCCGACGGCCGGCAGGTGGAGCACCGCACGCTGTCCAACGTGGAGGTGTGGGCCTTCCAATGACACCGCCGATGACACCGCCGATGACACCGAGGCTGGAACCGCCGGTGTGGCGGACCCCGGAGCAGTGGGCGGCGGCCCAGCGGAAGCTGCGGCTGCTGCTGCCGGTGGCCGTGCTGTGCTCCCTGTGGTACTTCGAGTGGCTGCTCCGCGACAACAGGGTCGGCAACCCGGTGCTGTACGGCCTGCTGGTGGTGGCCGAGCTGTTCAACCTGACCCAGGCCGCCGGGTTCTGGTGGACCTGCCGGCGGGCCCGTGGCCGCCCGCCCGCCCCCGCCTGGTCCGGACCGCCGCCGGCCGTGGACGTGCTCGTCCCGGTGTACGACGAGCCGGTCGACGTGGTGGCCCCCACCGTGGCCGCGGCCGTGGCGCTGCGCGGGGCCGACGTCACCGTCCACCTCCTCGACGACGCCGGCCGTCCCGAACTGGCCGAGCTGGCCGCCCGGGCCGGGGCCCGGTACGTCCGCCGGGCCGACCACCACGGGGCCAAGGCCGGCAACCTCAACCACGCCCTCGCCGGCACCGCCGCCCCGTTCGTGGCGGTGTTCGACTGCGACCACGTCCCCGACCCCGGCTTCCTGGAGGCCACCCTGGGTTGGTTGCAGGACGACCGGGTGGCCTTCGTGCAGACCCCCCAGTACTACGCCAACCGCCGCACCGGCCGGCTGGCCGCCGCCGCCTGGGCCCAGCAGGCCCTGTTCTTCGGCGCCATCGCCCGCGGCAAGGACCGCCTGGGGGCCATGATCTGCTGCGGCACCAACGTGGTGTTCCGCCGCCGGGCCCTGCAGGAGGCCGGCGGGTTCCCGGAGGACTCCCTCACCGAGGACTACCAGTTGTCCATCGTCCTGCACGAGCGCGGCTGGCGGTCGGTGTACGTCGACCAGGTCCTGGCCCGGGGGCTCGGACCGGAGGACATGGCGTCGTACGTCAGCCAGCAGCGCCGGTGGGCCCGGGGCTGCCTGGGGGCCGTCCCGGTGGCCATCGCCGCCGACCTGCCGTGGCGGCTGCGGCTGCAGTACCTGCTGTCGTCCATGTTCTTCCTGACCGGTTGGACCTACCTGCTGTACATGGCCCTGCCGGTGGTCCGCATCTTCTTCGGCATCCAGCCCCTGGCCGGCGCCACCGCCGACCAGTTCCTGCTGCACTTCGCCCCCTACTTCTGCGTCAGCCTCGGCGCGGTGGCCGTGGCCGGTGCCGGCGACTACACCTTCGACGCCTACGCCCTGTTCGTCGCCAACTACTCCCTGCAGGTGCTGGCCACCCTGCTCGTCGTCACCCGGCGCAGGGGCCGGTTCGTGGTCACCCCCAAGCGCGGCGTCGACGGCCCCCAGCCGCGGGCGGCCTGGGTGGCCCTGGCCACCGTCGCCGTGCTGCTGTCCGCCGTCGGCTACGCCCTGTCCCGGCAGGTCACCGCGGCCACCCTCAACAACGTGGCCTTCGCCCTGCTGCACGTGTCGGTGCTGACCACCGGCTGCTGGGCCGCCGTCGTCGGCCGCCGCCGGCAGCTCACCCCGCCGGTCGGGGCCGACGCGGTGCCCCGGGAGGCGGCGTCCCGGGAGGCGGCGCCCCCGGAGCCGGAGGGCGAGCGGTCGCCGGTGGAGGTGGCCGCGTGACCGTGCCGCCCACCGCCACCGCCACCACCACCACCGCCACCGCCACCGCCACCGGCACCGTCGACCCCGCCCCCAGCCCGACGGCGCCGCCGCGCCGGGGGGCCCGCCGGCGGAAGGCCACCGCCCTGCTGATCGTCGCCGTGGTGGCCGCCGCCGTGGCCGGCCTGGCGTACGCCGGCAGTGCCCCGACGGCGCCGCCGCGCAGCCTGCCGGCGCTGGCCCGGGCCGACGCCACCGCCTTCCTCCACCGGTACCTGGCCGCCGACGGCCGGGTGGTCCGGCGGGACCAGGGCGGCGACACCGTCAGCGAGGGCCAGGGCTACGCCATGCTGCTGGCCGTCGCCACCGGCGACCGCCGGGCGTTCGCCCGGGCGTGGCGGTGGGACCGGGACCACCTGCAGCAGGGCGACGGGCTGTTCGCCTACCGGTGGCAGGCCGGCCGGGTCACCACAGCGCAGCCGGCCGCCGACGCCGACCTCGACACCGCCTGGGCCCTCCTGCTGGCCGCCGCCCGGTTCCACGAGCCGGCCTACCGGACCGCCGGGCTCCGGGTGGCCGCGGCGGTGCTGGCCACCGAGACCGCCACGGTGGCCGGCCGGCTGCAGTTGGCGGCCGGGCCGTGGGCGGTGGCCACGCCGGTGGCTGCACCGGTGGCCACGCCGGTGGCCGTCGACCCCAGCTACCTCGCCCCCGAAGCCGTGGCCGCCGTCGGCCGGGCCACCGGCGACCACCGGTGGTCGGCCCTGGCCACCGACGGCACCGCCCTGCTGCGCCGGTTCCGGCTGCCCCCCGACTGGGTGGACCTGTCCGGCGGCGCCCCCCGGGCCGTCGGCACCCCCACCGGGCGGGGCCGGCCGGTGTACGGCCTGGACGCCCAGCGGTCGCCGGTGTGGCTGGCCGCGTCCTGCGACCCCGCCGACCGGGCCGTGGCCGCCGCCGACTGGCCGCTGCTGGACCACCTGTCCGGCCACGGCGCGGCCACCCGGTACACCCTGTCCGGCCACCGGCTGGCCCGGGCCGTCAACCCGCTCGGGTGGGTGGCCACCGCCTCGGCCGCCATGGCGGCCGGCCACCGGCAGGCCGCGGTGGGGCTGTTGGGGCAGGCCGACCGGCAGGCGGCCCGGTACCACACCTACTACGGCGACGCCTGGGTCGCCCTCGGCCGGGTGCTGCTGACCACCGGCTGGCTGTCCGGCTGCCCGGCGGAGGCCCGGTTCACGAGTGGCTGACCCAGGTGTCGTACATGGCGGCGTACCGGCCGCCGAGGGCCACCAGGTCGTCGTGGGACCCCGACTCCACCACCCGGCCGCCGTCGATCACGACGATGCGGTCGGCCCGCATGGCGGTGGACAGCCGGTGGGCGATCAGCACGGCGGTGCGGTCCTCCAGCAGGGCGTCCAGGGCGGCCTCGATCCTGGTCTCCGACTGCAGGTCCAGGTTGGAGGTGGCCTCGTCCAGCACCAGCACCCGGGGGTGGGCCAGGAAGGCCCGGGCCAGGGCGATCAACTGCCGCTCCCCGGATGACAGGGACTGGCCGCGCTCGTGCACCACCGTGTCCACCCCGTCCGGCAGCCGGTCCACCAGCTCGGTCAGCCCCACCCGCCGCACCGCCTCGGCCACCTCGTCGTCGGAGGCGTCCGGGCGGGCGAAGGCGATGTTGTCGCGGATGGTGCCGGCGAACAGGAACGGCTCCTGCGGTACCACCCCCAGTTGGCGTCGCAGGGACCCCATGGTGACGTCGCGGAGGTCGTGGCCGTCGATGGCCACCGAACCGGACGTGGGGTCGTAGAACCGGGTCACCAGCTTGGCCAGGGTGGACTTGCCGGCCCCGGTGGGCCCGACGAAGGCCACCGTCTCGCCGGCGGCGATGCGCAGGTCCACGTCGGTGATCACCGGCACCGCCGGGTCGTAGCCGAAGGTGACGTGGTCGAACACGATGTCGCCGTCCACCGGGGGCAGCTCGGCCGCGTCGGCCGCGTCCTGCACCGTCGGCGCGGTGTCCAGCAGGGTGCGCAGCTTGACGATCGACGCCTGCCCCTGCTGGTACGTGTTGTACTGCTGCACCAGGAGCTGGATGGGCTGGAAGAACCGGTTGAGGTACAAGAAGAACGCCACCAGCGCCCCCAGGCTGAGCTGGTGGTGCAGCACCATGTCGCCGCCGACGGCCAGCAGCACCGCCTGTCCCAGCACCCCCAGTAGCTGGGTGCCCGGCCCGTAGACCGCGTTGATCTGGGCGGTGTAGTTGTTGGCGTCCCGGTACTCGCCGACCACGTTGCGGTGGTGCAGCACGTTGTGCCGTTGCCGGTTGTGGGCCGCCACGATCCGGATGCCGTGCAGGCTCTCGGACAGGTCGGCCAGCACGTTGGCGATGCCGTCGCGGACCCGGCCGTAGCCACGTTCGGACGCCCGCCGGAACCACAACGACGCCACCGTCAGCAGCGGCACCACGATGACCACGGTGATGACGGCCAGCTCGACGTTGGTGGTGAACAGCACCACGGCGATCACCACCATGGTGAGGGCCTGGACGGCGAACTGGGCCAGCCCGTCCTGCAGGAGCTGCTGCAGGTTCTCGATGTCGCTGGTCATCCGGGTCATCACCACCCCGGCCTTCTCGGCGGTGAAGAAGTCCAGGGACAGCCGCTGCAGGTGGGTGAACACCTTGATCCGCAGGTCGTTCATCACCCACGCCGCCAGCCGGCCGGTGACCATCACCGACGCCCGCTGGGCCACCGAGGTCACCAGGATCGACAGCAGGTACAGGCCGGCCACCACCGCCACCACCCACAGGTGCTCGTGGCCCGGCGACATGCCGTCGTTGATGGCGATCTCGGTCAGCTTCGGCCCGGCCTGCGCCACCACGCTGACCACCACCACCAGCACCCCGGCCAGCACCAGCATCCCCGGGTACTCGGTCAGCAGCCCCCACAGCGACAGCGCCCGCCCGGCCGGGGCCCGCTGGGTGAACACCAGCTCCGGCTCCGGGTGCGCCGGCTCGTCGGCCAGCAGGTGGTCCACCCCGGCCTGCAGCTCCGGCGGGATGCCCCCGAACGGCAACCCCGCCCCCGGCGCCCCGGGGCGGGTGCCGCCGCCCATCGGAGGGCCGAACCCGGCGCCGCCGCCCCAGGCCATCAGGCGGGCACCTCGTCGGCCCGGGGCACCTCGTCGGCCTGGGCCAGCACCTCGGCGTACAGCGGGGTGCTGGCCAGCAGCTCGGCATGGGTGCCGTCGGCCACCACCCGGCCGCCGTCCAGCAGCACCACCCGGTCGGCCAGCCCGATAGTGGACAGCCGGTGGGCGATGATCAGGGTGGTCCGGCCCTCCATGAGCACCCGCAGGGCGTCGTGGATGCGCTGCTCCACCTGCACGTCGATGGCGCTGGTGGCGTCGTCCAGCACCAGGATGGGCGGGTTGACCAGCAGGGTGCGGGCGATGGCGATCCGCTGCCGCTGCCCCCCGGACAGGGTGTACCCGCGCTCGCCGACCACCGTGTCGTAGCCGTCGGCCAGGGCCTCCACGAACTCGTCGGCGCCGGCCGCCACCGCGGCCGCCCGCACCTCCTCGTCGGTGGCCGTCGGCCGGCCGTAGGCGATGTTGTCGCGGACCGACGCCGAGAACAGGAACGGCTCGTCCAGCACCACCCCGACCTGGGCCCGCAGGCTGGCCAGGGTCACGTCGCGGACGTCGTGGCCGTCCACCGTCACCGCCCCGTCGGTGACGTCGTAGAACCGGGCCAGCAGCCGGGCCGCCGTCGACTTGCCCGACCCGGTCCGGCCCACCAGGGCCACCGTCTCCCCCGGCCGGAGGTGCAGGTCGAACCGGTCCAGCACCAGCGGCCCGTCCTCCTGGTACCGGAACCCCACCGTGTCGAACCGGACGTCCCCGCGGCAGTCCACCAGGTCCACCGCACCCGGGCGGTCCGCCACCGACGGCCGCTCGTCCAGGATCTCGTAGATCCGCTCCGCCGACGCCGCCGCCCGCTGCCCCATCATGATGATCATCCCCAGCATCATGAACGGGGCCTGCAGCATCAGCAGGTAGGCGTTGAACGCCAGGATGGCCCCGACGCCGAGGTGGCCGTGGATGACCATGTAGCCGCCGAACAGCAGCACCAGGGCCAGCCCCACCTGCGGCAGGTTCTGCAGCGTCGGCGTCCACCGGGCCCGGAGGTCGGCGTCCTTGACGTAGCTCCACTGCACCCGGTCGGCCGCCCTGGCCAGCGTCCGTAGCTGGTCCTGCTCGGCCGCGAACGACTTCACCACCCGCACCCCGTTGACGTTCTCGTCCACGATGGTGGCCACGTCGGCCAGCCGGGCCTGGATGATCCAGGACACCGGGAACATCGACTTCCGCATCTTCACCCCGGCCAGGTACACGAACGGCATCGTCGCCATCGCCACCAGGGCCAGCAGCACGTCGATGGACAGCATGTAGCCGAACGCCACCACCGCGATGCAGCACTGCACCAGGATCATCGGGGCGAAGGTCATGTACATCTGCACCGACCGGATGTCGGAGTTGGCCCTCGAGATCAGTTGCCCCGACTGCACCCGGTCGTAGAACGGGAACGACATGGTGGTGAGGTGCTCGTAGATGACGTTGCGGAGGTCGAACTCGAAGGCGTAGGCGGTCTGGAACAGGAACAGCCGCGACAGGTACCCGGCCACCGCCCCGGCCACCCCGAGGCCGACCACCCACCACACGTAGAACGACAGCGACGCCGACCGGTGCTGGATGGCGTTGGTGATCGCCCGGTTCAGCAGGTCCGGGATCTGCACCTGCAGGACCAGGCCGACGAACGACAGCACCAGGGCGGTGACGAAGATGCCCTTGTGCGCCTTCATGATCGGCAGCGCCCGCTTCAGCCACGACTTGGACCGGTCCGGGTCCACGGTGGCCTTCGGGGGGCGGTACCGGGCGGTGACCGCCACCGGCACGAACGGGTTCATGGTGCCGGCACCACCCCCAGGCGGCGCAGCAGGGCCTGTTGCCACAGCAACAGGTCGTCCACCGCCCGCCGAGCCAGGTCCGCACTGGGCAGGCAGCCGGCCACGGCCTCCAGCCGTCGTTCCACCGCGGCGTCCGCCGCCGCCAGCACCCGGCGGCCGTCGTCGGTGAGGGTGTGCGACACCTGCCGCCGGTCCCCTTCGCCGGGCCGCCGCTCCACCAGCCCCTTGGCCACCAGGCCGTCCACCACCGCGGTGACGCTCGGCCGCTGCACCGCCAGCCGGTCGGCCAGGGTGGACGAGATCACCGGCCCGGAGTCCAGCAGGCCCAGCACCCGGTACTGCGGCAGCGACAGCCCCACGTCGCAGGCCCCCAGCTCCACCTGGCGGGCCAGCCACGCCACCGTCCGCCCCACCTTCCGATCCTCGAGCCCATCTTCGACGTCCACATAGTTAGGATATCGAATCAATGGATTCCGCAGGGCGGAAGTGGTAGACACAGATCGCCAGGGAGGGCCGGGGAGGGGAGGTGGTCATGGCAACCGTCAGCTCCGTCGACAACGCCCTCACCCTGCTCTCGGCGCTCAGGGACCACCCGTCACTGGCCGTCAAGGAGGGCGCCGAGTTGCTGGGCGTCGCCCCGTCCACGGCCCACCGGCTGCTCGGCACCCTGCAGGCCCACGGGTTCGTCACCCAGGACCCCGCCAACCGCCGCTACGGTCCCGGCCCCGCGCTGCTGGCCGTGGCCCTGGCCTCGCTCCGCCGGGTCGACGTCCGCCGGATCGGCCGTCCCCACCTGGTGGCCCTGGCTGCCGAGACCCGCGAGACCGTCAGCCTGGCCGTCGCCGAGGGCGCACGGGTGCGGTTCATCGATTCCGTCGAAGGGCCCGAGCTGATCCGGGTGGCCTCCCGCACCGGCGAGGTGCTGCCCGCCCACCTCAGCTCCGTCGGCAAGGTCATGCTGTCCGGCCTGTCCGACGCCGAGGTCGTCCGGCTGTACCCCGGCTCCCAACTGGCCGGCCTCACCGATCGGTCCGTCACCTCCCGGCCGGACCTCCTGGCCGAGCTCCAGGCCATCCGCGACGCCGGGTTCGCCACCTCCTTCGAGGAGAGCGCCGTCGGCCTCTCCGCGGTCGCCGTCCCCATCGCCGACCGGTTCGGGCACATCCTGGCCGCCATCGGGGTGTCGGTGCCGACCTCCCGGCTCGACCAGGACCGCGTCGACGACCTCGTCCGGGCCGCCCGCAGCCGGGCCGCCCGCATCGAAGAGGAGCTCGACCAGCTCACCCCCCAGGGCTAGCCCGAACGAACGCACTGGACTTCTCGGAATGAGAGTGGTTATCATTTTCGTTCATGAGGAACCGGATCGGTAGGCGAGTCAGGCGAGTCAGGCGGATGAGGCGGGTCGGCGGGGGAGTGGCGGTGATGGCCCTGACGGCGGGCGCCGTAGCCGGGACGCTGGTGGTCCCCCCACCGGCCGGCGCCGCCGGCGGGGTCGCCGCCGCCGGCAAGGTGGCCGCGGTCGGCGCCGAGAACCAGTACGCCGACGTCGTCGCCCAGATCGGGGGGCCCTACGTGGCGGTGACCGCGGTGATGAGCAACCCGAACACCGACCCCCACACCTTCGAGTCCAGCCCCAAGGTGGCCGCCGCCGTCGGCCAGGCCGACCTGGTGGTGCAGAACGGGTTGGGCTACGACGACTTCATGACAAAGATCGAGCAGGCCGCGCCGGACAGCCGGCGCAGGGTCGTCGACGTCCAGCACCTGCTGGGCCTGCCCGACTCCACCGCCAACCCACACCTCTGGTACAAGCCGACCACCATGCCGGCGGTGGCCAGGGCCGTCGGCACCGCCCTGTCCGCCCTGCAGCCCGCCCACCGGGCCTACTTCCGGTCCAGGGTCGCCGCCTTCGTCGCCTCCCTGCAGCCCTGGTACCGGGCCATCGCCGCCCTGAAGGCCGCCTACCCCGCCGCCCCGGTGGCCACCACCGAGCCGGTCGCCGACTACCTGCTGACCGCCGCCGGCCTCGACGACAAGACCCCGTTCGCCTTCCAGGCCGACGTCATGAACGGCGTCGACCCCTCCCCCCAGGACGTCAGCCGCGAACGGGCCCTGTTCGCCGGGCGGAAGGTCCGGGCGTTCGTGTACAACCAGCAGGTGACCGATCCGCTCACCCAGTCGCTGCTGGCCCTGGCCCACCAGCACCACATCCCGGTGGTCGGCGTCTACGAGACCATGCCCACCCCCGGCTACCACTACCAGTCCTGGATGCTGGCCGAGGTCCGTGCCCTGTCCGCCGCCGTCGGCCACGGCCGGTCGTCCCCCAAGCTGTGATGGCCAGAATGGTCCGGATGCCCGGATCGCCCACCGACGACCTGCCGGCCGACCTGCCGCCGGCCGACCCATCGCCGGCCGACGAGGTGCTGGCCCTCGACGGCGTCACCGTCCGCCTGGGCGGCCGGCTGGTGCTGGACGACGTCCACTTCACCGTCCGCGCCGGCGAGCTCACCGGCCTGATCGGTGCCAACGGCGCCGGCAAGACCACCATCTTCCGGGTGGTCCTCGGCCTGCAGGCCCCGGTGTCCGGCACCGTCCGCATCGGCGGCGCTCCCCGCGGCCGCCGCAACCGGTCCATCGGGTACGTGCCGCAGAAGGTGCTGTTCGACCCCGACATCCCGCTCCGGGCCCGTGACCTGGTGGCCCTCGGCGTGGACGGCCACCGGTTCGGCCTGCCCCTGCCGTCCCGGTCCCGCCGGCAGATGGTCGACGACATGCTGGCCGCCGTCGACGCCACCCGGTTCGCCGACGCACGGGTCGGCGAGCTGTCCGGCGGTGAGCAGCAGCGCGTCCTCGTCGCCCACGCCCTGGTCGGCCGGCCCCGGCTGCTGCTCCTGGACGAGCCGCTGGCCAACCTGGACATCCGGTCCGCCCAGGAAGTGGTCGACCTGCTGGCCGGCGTCGCCCGCACCCAGGGCATCGCCGTGGTCGTCTCCGCCCACGACATGAACGCCCTGCTGCCCGTCATGGACCGGGTGGTCTACGTCGCCGGCGGCAGGGTGGCCAGCGGCCCCACCGACCAGGTGGTCCGCACCGACGTCCTCACCGAGCTGTACGGCCACCCCATCACCGTCCTCCGCGTCGACGGCCGGGTGCTGGTGGTGGCGGGCTCGGACGTCGTCCGGTGAGCGGCACAGGCATCGTCCGGTGAGCGGGTTCTTCGACAACGGCCCGGTCCAGTTGGCGCTGGTGGCCGGGGGAGTGGTGGCCGTGGTGTCGGCCGTCGTCGGCGTGTTCACCGTCATCCGCGGCCAGTCCTTCGCCGGCCACGCCCTGTCCGACATCGGCACCGTCGGCGGCTCCGGCGCCTTCCTGGCCGGGGTCAGCCCGCTGTGGGGGTTCGTGGTGGTCAACCTGGCCGGTGCGGCCACCATGGAACTGCTCGGGGTCCGCCGGCCGAGGGGCAGGGACGTGGCCACTGGCATCGTCCTCGGCGCCGCCCTCGGCCTGTCCGCGCTGTTCTTGTACTGGGACACCACCGTCCACAGCACCACCGGCGCCACCGTCACCGTCCTGTTCGGCTCCCTGTTCACCATCAGCGGCAACCTGGTGGCCCCGATGGTGGCCCTGGCGGTGGTGTCCCTGGCCGGCATGCTGCTGCTGTACCGGCCGCTGCTGCTCAGCTCCCTCAACCCCGACATGGCCGCAGCCCGGGGGGTACCGGTGCGGGTGGTGGGGGTCGCCTTCCTGTTGGTGATGGCGGTGGCCGTGTCCATGTCGTCGGTGGTGGTCGGCGCCATCCTCAGCACCGCGCTGCTGATCGGCCCCGCGGCCACCGCCCTGCGGCTGACCCGCCGGCCCGGCCCGGCCATGGCGGCGGCCGCGGCCATCGGCGTGGTGGCCACCTGGGCCGGCGTCGCCCTGGCCTACGCCAGCTACTACTGGCCCCCGGCCGGCCGTGGCTGGCCGGTCAGCTTCTTCGTGGTCGCCCTGGTGTTCGTCTTCTACGTCGCCGCCGACCTGGCCCGGTCCCTGTGGGACCGGCGCCGGGCCCGACGGATCGCCGCCACCGAACTCCACGTCGTCGTCCCGTTGCCGCCGGCCACAGGAGCCACATGTTCTCCGGCCTGATGGTCCACGCCTGGGTCGTCGCCACCCTGGTGGCCGTCGTCGCCGGGGTGGTCGGGTTCTTCGTGGTCGCCCGCGGGTCCACCTTCGTGGCCCATGCCGTCCCCCAGTCCGGGTTCGCCGGCGCCGCCGGGGCCAGCCTGGTCGGGGCGGACCCGGTGGTGGGCCTGGGGCTGTTCGCGCTGGTCAGTGCCCTGGCCATCGGCTGGCTCGGCCGCCGCGGCCGCCACGACGTCGTCACCGCCCTGGCCGTGGTCGTCATGCTCGGCGTCGGCGCCCTCTTCCTGGGCTGGAGCCAGGAGTACGCCCCGGAGCTGTACTCCCTGCTGTTCGGCGAGGTCCTCGGCGTCAGCACCAACGAGATCGCCGTCACCGCCGTCCTGGCCGCCGTGTCGGTGGCCGCCGTCCTACTGCTGTACCGGCCGCTGCTGCTGACGTCGGTCGTCCCCGACGTCGCCGACGCCCGCGGCGTCCCCAGCCGCCGGGTCGAGCTGCTGTTCCTGGTGGTGGTGGCCATGGCCACCACCACCGCCGTCCCGGTGGTCGGGGCCCTGCTGATGTTCAGCCTCATGGTCGGCCCCCCGGCCGCCGCCCGGTCGTTCGTGCACAGCCCGCCCCGGGCCATCGTGCTGTCGGTGGCCGTTGCCGTCGTCACCGTCTGGGTGGCCATCGCCGGGTCGTATGCCACCAACTGGCCCATCGGCTTCTTCGTCGGCTCCATCGGCGCCGTCGCCTACGTGGCCGGCCGCACCTGGACCTGGTGGCGAGGCCGCCGGTCAGGTTCCGAGGAACCGCGGCTGGGCCCCCCAGCCCGGCGGGATCCGGTCGCCGCGTAGCGGACGGCACATCCGGTCGGTCACCCTCACCAGCATCTCGAACTCCCGGTGCTCCCGCCGCCGGAACGGGACCTGCCGGCCGATGAACAGGGCCACCCCGGTCTCCTCCATCTCGCCGGCCATCACCCCGCTTCCCGAAGATCCGAGCTCCGGGGCGGCGCTGCGGGCCCCCGACACGAAGGCCAGCAGCCAGTCCAGCCGGGGGGCGTCACCGGTGCACTGCAGGAAGGTCTCGGTGTGCAGGTCCACCACCGCCGACCAGTCCACCTCGAACAGGTCCCCGGCCAGTCCCACCAGCGCGGACAGCGACGCCGACGCGTTGGCCGTCTCCAGGATGGCCACCGCGGCGGCGATGACCTGCAGGCCCCGCTCCTCGGTGCCGGCGGGCACCACCCGGATCTCCTCGATGCCGGCTCCGTCGATGGCCTGCAGCGCCCGGCACAGCTCGTCGGCCTGCCCGTCGGCGGGCAGCTCCACCATCAGCTCGTCCACCGCCACCGTGCCGGACCGCTCCAACACCTCCAGACCGACCACGTTGCCGCGGATGCCGGCGATGCGGGTGGCCACCGCCGCCAGCATCCCCGGCTCGTCGGGCAGCCAGATACGGACGGCCAGCCGCTCCATCACGCCCTCCCCGTCACGCCCGTCACGCCGCCGCCGTCATCAGGCCGCTCTCGTCACCTTGACCGTCACCGACGCCTGGTGCTCGGCGCTGCCGGCGTACACCCCACGCACCGGGGCCACGTCCGCGTAGTCCCGGCCCCGGGCCACCACCACGTGCCGCACCCCGATGTCGGTGCCGTTGGTCGGGTCCAGCCCCCACCAGTCGCCGACCCAGGCCTCCACCCAGGCGTGGCTCTCCCCGGCCGACGTGGCCCCCACCTCGGCGTCCGGGTCCGGGTGCAGGTACCCCGACACGTACCGGGCCGGGATGCCGGCGGCCCGCAGCACCGCCAGGGCCAGGTGGGCGAAGTCCTGGCACACCCCGCTGCCGGCCCCGAACGCCTCGGCCGCCGACGTGTGCACGTGGGTGACCCCCCGGACGTAGTCCAAGGAGCCGTGGGTCCACGCCATCACCGCCTCCACCGTCGCCGCCGGCGTGGTCCGCGTCGCCCGCGTCACCGGGGGGGCCGCCCGCAGCGACGCGGCCACCTCGGCCAGGGCGCCGTCGGCCCAGGTGTACCGGCTGGGGGCCAGCAGCTCGGCATACCGGTCCCCGGCCGCGGCCACCTCGTCCCAGCCGGCATCCGGGGGGTCCCCGGCGGACTGGGTGTCCACCAGCGCCGTCCCCTGCACCACCAGCCGGTCGTGCGGCCCGTCCACGTTGAAGGCCACCACCTGCGTCCCCCAGTAGTCCCGGTACGTGTACTGCGGCGCCGCCGGCGTCGTGGCCACCCTGGCCTCCAGCGCGGTCTGCCGGGCCGTGGTCTGCGGGATCTGCCGCACCTCGTTGTACGACGCCCGCGCCGCCGCGGAATAGTCGAACGTGGTCACGTGCTCCGTCCGCAGCCGCCACCGCCGGACCGTCACGACCCGGCCCCCGGGCGCCACTGGGTGGGCAGGTCGTGGGCGAAGTACCGCCGGGTCACCGCGTCGGACACCTGCGAGATGGTCCGCTGCAGCCGGTCCAGCCGGCCGTCCAGGCCCACCGCCAGCGATGCCGGCGGCGAGTACTCCAGCTCGGCCCGGGCCAGCCCGATCAGGCCGCGGGCCTCGTCCCACTCGTCGGCCCGGCCCATGCTGATCTGCGCCAGGCAGTCCTCCGCCACCGTCAGCGACGCGAACGCGGAGCGCGGGAACAGCCGGTCCCGCAGCAGGAAGTCCAGCACCCTGCCGGCCTCCACCACCCCCTGCGACAGCCGCAGGTACGGCTCGTAGCCGCCGCAGGACCGCAGCAGCAGCACCAGCCCGCTGTCCGGGACGTCGTCGAACGACAGCGACAGCGACGCCAACTGCCGGGCCACCACGTCGGTCCGTTCCAGGCACCGCCCCAGGGTGAAGAACAGCCACGTCTGGTCCCGGCTCATCGTGGTGTCGGCCAGCCCGGTGATGGCCGCCGTCTGCGTCTTCACGAACGCCAGGTACGACGCCGGGCCCACCCGACGGGCCAGCTCCCACTGCTGCGGCAGCTCCGCCCAGGTGGCGTTGATCCGCTCCCACAGCTCCACCGGGATGACGTGGCGGACCGCCCGGGTGTTCTCCCGGGCGGCGTTGACGGCCCCGGCGATCGACGACCGGCTGTCCGGGTCCCGGGCCAGCCGCTCGGTCACCTGCCACAGGTCCGATCCGCCGCCGTCCGGCGGCAGCCCCATCACCGCCAGTAGCCGTTCCGACGCCTGCTCCCCGGCGCCCTCGCTCTGCTCCAGGGCCTGGTACACGATCACGTCCAGGATCCGCGCCGTCCCCTCCGCCCGCTCCACGTACCGGCCGATCCAGAACGTGGACTCCGCCACCCGGCTGAGCAGTGCGTTGCTCACTGTTGCTGCTGGCCCTGCTCGGCGTCGATCGGTGGCCCGGCGTCCATGGGCGGCCCCATGTCGACCGGGCCGGACGCCGACGGCGGGGGCGGCATCAGCACCGGAGCCATCCGGGCCGTGCCGGCCCTGACGGCGCCCGGCTCGCGCTGGGAGCCGACCACCCAGGTGTCCTTGGACCCGCCGCCCTGGCTCGAGTTGACCACCAGGCCCCCCTCCCGCAGCGCCACCCGGGTGAGCCCGCCCGGCAGGACCCAGACCCGTTCGCCGTCGTTCACGGCGAACGGCCGGAGGTCGACGTGCCGCGGGGCCATGGCCCCGCCGACCCAGGTGGGCGACGTCGACAGGGGCACCATCCGCTGGGCCACCCAGGACCGCGGCGACCGCTCCACGGCCGTGCCCACCTCGGCCAGCTCCTCCGGCGAGGCGTAGGGCCCGATGACGAGGTCCTTCCCTCCCGACCCGTCCACCCGCTTGAACACCAGCTCCCTGCGGCGACGCAGGGCCTGGGCCCTGGCGTCGTCGTCCACCAGCCGGAACGTCTCCACGTTCTGCAGCACCGGGTCCTCGTCCAGGTAGTAGCGGATCATGTCCGGCACGTAGGAGTACACCAGCTTGTCGTCGGCGATGCCGTTGCCGACGGCGTTGGCCACCGTCACCCGGCCGGCCCGGGCGGCGTTGATGAGGCCGGGACAGCCCACCAGGGACTCGGGGCGGAACTGCAGGGGGTCGATGTAGTCGTCGTCCACCCGGCGATAGATGACGTGGACCGGCACCTCCCCCTCGGTGGTGCGGAGGAACACGTCGGTGCCGTGGCACACCAGGTCGCGGCCTTCCACCAGGTGGACCCCCATCAACCGGGCCAGCAGGGCGTGCTCGTAGAAGGCCGAGTTGTACACCCCCGGGGTCAGCACCACCACGGTGGGGTCGGCCACCCCGCCAGGGGCGGCCAGCCGGAGGGCCCGGACCAGGCGGGCGGGGTAGTCGGCCACCATGTGGATGGGCTGCCCCCAGAACACCTCCGGCAGCACCCTGGCCATTGCGGCCCGGTTGGCCAGCACGTAGCTGACCCCGGACGGGCAGCGGATGTTGTCCTCCAGCACCCGAAGCTCGCCGTCCTCGTCGCGGACCACGTCGATGCCGGCCACGTGGATGCGGACGCCGTTGGCCGGGTTCACCCCGTGGACCGCCCGCAGGAACCCCGGCGAGCTGGTCACCACCTGGTGGGGGACGACGTCGTCGTGGAGGATGCGGGCGCCGTTGTAGACGTCGGCCAGGAACGCCTCCAGGGCCCGCACCCGCTGGGCGACGCCTTCGGCGACGAGGTCCCATTCCCGGTCCACGAACACCCGGGGCATGACGTCCAGGGGGAATGGGCGCTCCTCGCCGTCCAGGTCGAAGGTGACCCCCTGGTCCATGAAGGCCCGCGCCAGCCGGCCGGCCCGGGAGGACACGTCCTCCGGGCTCATCTGGGACAGGACCGACACCACGTCCTGATAGGCGTCCCGGGGGCCGCCGTCGCCGTCGAACACCTCGTCCACCGCCAGGGCCAGCGGCCCGGGTTCGGGGCGGCCGTAGCCGTCGAACAGATCGCCCACCCCGGCACCTTCCCATCCGGATGTTTCCTCGGCGTTTCGGGCGCGCGAACAGTTCGTGCCGGCGGCCCCGGGTACCGGCCGGCCGGAAGACATCGGCTGCCCGATGGGGCAAGATGGCCCCGCCCGATGGGGCAAGTTGGCCGCTGACCAGGTAGTTGATCCAGTCCGAAAAAAATCTGAAAAATCTTGTCACACCGGGCTCCTCCGTTCGTTAGAGGGGGTGGGAACGGGACCAGGCTCCATCACGGGGTCCCAGGCCCTGCCCCGGCGTCCCCGGACGCCGACGGCGGAGACGGATGAGGAACGGTCGGGCGCCGCCGCCCGGGCCGCGAGAGGGGAACGAACACGATGAACAGACTCACGAGGCCGCTGGTCGCGGCCCTGGTGCCGCTCGCGGGGTTCGCCGCCGTCACCGTCGCCCCCGCCCTGGCGTCGGCGACCACAGCGACGCCGCCGAACGCCATCACGTCGGGTACGCCGACCTGGCAGCAGTTGCAGGCGACCGCGCTGCAGGTGGCGGCCGACGCCCAGGGGGTGCAGACCCTGAACCTGGCCGGCCTGCCCAGCGTCCCGGTGCAGTCCACCGTCACAACCCCGTCGGGGCCGGTGTCGTTGTCGCAGCAGACGGTGGTCTCCACCGGCCGGTCCGGCACCGTGGTGGTGAACCTGTCGCTGCTCGGCGGAAAGCAGGAGATCGTCAGCGAGATGAACGTCAACCAGAACTACGCCGGCGAGACCCTGGTGCTGGCCCCCGGGACGTCCAGGGTGACCGGCACCTACCACCTGCCCGGAGCGTCGCACGCCACGGCGTCCACCTCGGCCCTCCACCGCGGCACCCACGGCCACCACGTCGTCACCACCGCCTCCGACGGGGTGTACAAGACGTCCACCGACAGCAAGATCGACCTGGCCGCCGCCTACAACTGCTGGGCCAACCCGCAGCCGCCGGGGGTGATCGGGTCGATCTACGGCCCCCTGATCCAGGCCACCGGGGTCATCGACTGCCTCTCCGGGTCGGCCACACTGGCCATGATCGTCGGCCTCTACCAGAACAACGGCGCCCAGAAGGGCAGCGGGTCCGGCAGCGGCTGGGGTGGGTACCTGGGCATCAACGCCTACGCGCCCTGCTACCAGACCAGTTGGAACTGGTTCCAGACCGCCCAGATCTGGGCGGTGAACGGCGCCCTCCAGCCGGGGGCGTCGTCGAGCTGGTCGTACCTGGGCTGCGGGTGATCGTCTCGGCCGGCTGACCGCCGGTCTGCTAGAGCTGGAGAGATGTCCTCCGGCGACGGCGGGTGAGCCCCAGCGACCGCGAAGGCGAGGTGGCCCGGGAGGTCGAAGACCTTCGGCCGGTCCTGGGCAGCATCCTCCCCGGCGGATGGGACGGCCCGGTCCGGGTCGGTGACCAGGCTGCCCTGGACGCCGCCGTCCGGCGGGCCTGGTTGGTCGTCTACCACCACGCCCGGGCCAACGTCCGGGACCGGCGGGAGGCCGAGGACATCGCCCAGGAGGTCTTCGCCCGGGTGCTCAGCCGGCTGGCCTCCCCGGACGCCGGCCGGCCACCCATCGAGCAGGCCTACCTCACCCGGGCGGCCCGCAACCTGCTGTACGACCAGTGGCGCCGCCGCGACCGGAACCGCGCCGACGACGCGGCCTACGCCACCGACCGGTCCGCCGACCCCACGGGGCCGGAGGACGAGGTGCTGCGGCGGATCGAGGGCGAGGAGGTGCGGATCGCCCTCACCACCCTTACGCCCGTGCAGCGGCAGGTGCTCCGGCTCCGCATCTTCGAGCAGCTCACCGCCGAGGAGGTGGCCGCAGTGGTCGGCCGCACGCCGGACTGGGTCCGCCAGACCCAGCACCGCGCCCTCCGCGCCCTGCGGGACCACCTGAGCCGCCCGGAGGCCGACCAATGACCGCGTGCCCAATGACCGCGTGCTCGCCGTTCCCCGTGGACGTCGGCCCGCCGTTCCTGGACGCCCGTTCGGGAATTCCTGTGCCGAAGCTGTCACACGGGCCGTTCTCGTTCGTTGGTACGGGCATGACGAGCGACACCAAAGACCCGTACGCCTCCCTGCTGCAGTCGTTGCTGGACGGTATGGACTCGCCCCGGGGCGGGGACGTGGTCGTCCGTTGGACCGACGCAGAGGCCGCCGACGGCAGCCCGGCGGCCGACGAGGCGGCCGGCTGGGACCGGAACATGGAGCGGATGCTGGTGGAGGCGGCCTGCCAGGGCGACGAGGAGTCCCTGGACGCCCTGTGCCGCCGGGAGTGGTACGCCATCTTCCGGTTGGTGTCCGCGTCGGTGCCGGACACCGTGGAGGCCGAGGAGCTGACCCAGGAGGCGTTCGCCCGGGCCATCGCCAGCCTGTCCCGCTTCCGGTACGTCGGGGTCCCGTTCCGGTCGTACCTCAGCCAGATCGCCCGCAACCTGCTGCGGGACCGCTGGCGCCAGGCCCAGAGCCGGCCGGACATGGTCAGCCGGGTGCCCGACCGCGCCGGCGGCGAGCTGGAGCCCGAGGCCATCGTCCTTGCCGCCGCCGAGCGGCACCTGCTGGTGGACGCCCTGGGCCGGCTGCCGCACCGGTGCCGCGAGGTGCTGTACCTGCGCATCCTGGAGGGCCGCACCGCGGCCGAGATCGGCGTCGAGTGGGGCCGGACCGCCGAGTCGGTCCGCCAGTTGCAGCACCGCGCCCTGCTGGCCCTGCGGGCCGAGATGATCGGCGGGGACGCCCGTTGACCATCCGCCCTCCCATCGACCCCGCCGGCGGGGAGCCGAGCGCCGAGGAGCTGTTGGCCCTCGACGCCTTCCTCGACGCGCTGGCCGCCACGCCGGCGCCGGCGCCGGTGCCCGCGCACCGGGGAGCGGTCGATGCGGGACTGGCCGCCGTGGCCCGGCGCCTGGGCGACCTGCCCGAGGTGATCTGGGATGCCGCGGCGCCGCTGTACCAGCCGTTCGGCGACCTGGCGACGGGCGACCTGGTAACCGGGGACCTGGTTACCGGCGACCTGGTGACGGGGGACCTGGTGACGGGGGACCCGCCGCCGGTCGGGCTGGCGCCGGTCGTCGAGCTCGTCTCGGCGTCCCGACCGGTCCGCCGCCACGGCGGACGACCTCGATGGAGCCCCCACGGCCGCCGGTCCGCCGTGGTCGGCTGGGTGGCCACCGCCGCGGCAGTGGTGGTGGTCCTGGCCGTCGTCGGGTTCCACGTCTTCTCCGGCCAGCCGTCGCGCCCCGTCACGGGTGTCTCCACGGTTCCCACCTGGCGGCTGGCCGGGTTCATCGACCAGGAGACCTGGCAGCAGGCACCGTCGTCCGGCGCAGTGGGGTCGTCGGTGGCGGTCACCTGCCCGGTCGTCGGCACCTGCTACGCCGACGATCCCGGCGGCAGCCAGGTCGCGGTGGTGGAGGCCACCACCGACGGCGGGGCCACCTGGCACGCCTCGGCCCTGCCGGCCGGCGTCCGGCTGACGTCGTCGCCGGCCTGCCCGGCCGTCGGCAACTGCCTGGTCGCCGGCCTGCCCGGCGGGACGACCGGTCCGACGACCGGTCCGACGGCCGGTGCGGTGGTGGTGGCCACCACCGACGGTGGGGCCACCTGGACCACCTACCCGGTGCCCGGTGCCTCCCAGTTGGTATCCCTGGCCTGCCCCGCCGCCACCGACTGCCTCGGCGCCGGCTACGGCCCACCGACCGCCGCCGACCCCACAGGGGGCGCGGTGGTGGCCCGGAGCACCGACGGTGGGCGCACCTGGTCGGTGACCCCGTTGGCGGCCACCTTCGTGCCGTCATCGAGCGGGGGGTTGGCCTGTGCCGGCCGGCAGTGCGTGGTGGGCGGCACCGACGACATCACGGCGACCTCCGCCGCCACCGCCCGGGCGGCGGCCTGGTACAGCGCCGACGGCGGCGCCACCTGGTCCCCGTCGGCCGTGCCGTCCGGGCTGACCGCGCTGCGGGCGGTGTCCTGCACGGGCGATCGCTGCGTCGGCGTGGCCAACGGACCGGCCCCGGCCGGCGCGTCGGCCAGCTTCCCCTACGGCACCAGCCAGGCCGTGGCCACCACCGACGGGGGCCGCAACTGGACGACCACCGGGTCCGAGGGCCTGGCACCGGCCTACCTGGACACCGTGTCCTGCACAACCGCCTCCACGTGCTGGGCCGGTGGCTACCGCAGTGGCCACGGACCGGGGTCGCAGGTGGGGGTGATCGCCCGGACCGACGACGGCGGCGTCACCTGGACCGACGAGCCGCTGCCCACCACGCAGACGGCGTCGTCGCGGTCCGGTGGCCAGTCGGCCACGCTGGACGTCCAGGACGTGTCCTCCCTGTCCTGCCCGGCCGACGGCCGATGCCTGGCCATGGCGGCCCAGGGACTCACCGCCGAACCAGCCCAGCAGCACCTGGCCCTGACCACCGCCGACTGAGCGGACCGGCGGCTGGGCCGACCGCCGACCGCCGACTGGCGACCGCCGACTGGGCCGACCGGCGGCTCGCCGGGTCGCGACCGTCGGCCTGCGACACGTCGGCTCGCGACCGGCGGCCTGCGACCCGTCGGCCCGTCGGGGACCGCCGGATAGGTTGGCCCGGTGACGTCGCCGCCCCCGCCGGACCAGCCGATGGTGTCGGCCCGGGGCCTGGTGAAACGGTTCGGCGCCTTCGTCGCGGTGGACGGGGTGGACTTCGACATCGCCCGTGGGGAGTCCTTCGGGTTCCTGGGTCCCAACGGCGCCGGCAAGACGTCGACGATGCGGATGATCTCGTGCATGTCCCCGGTGTCCGGCGGCACCCTCCGGGTGCTGGGCATGGACCCGGCCACCCACGGCCCGGCCATCCGGGCCCGCATCGGCCTGGTGCCCCAGGAGGACTCGCTGGACCTGGAGCTGACGGTGCTGGACAACCTGATGATCTACGGCCGGTACTTCGACCTGCCCCGCAAGGTCATCCGGGAGCGGGCGGACCGGCTGCTGGAGTTCGCCCAGTTGACCGACCGGGCGCACGACCGGGTGGACCCGCTGTCCGGTGGCATGAAGCGGCGGCTGACCATCGCCCGCGCCCTGGTGTCCGACCCGGACCTGCTGATCCTGGACGAGCCGACCACCGGACTGGACCCGCAGGCCCGGCACCTGTTGTGGGACCGGCTGTACCGGCTGAAGCAGCAGGGGGTCACCCTGGTGATCACCACCCACTACATGGACGAGGCCGAGCAGTTGTGCGACCGGCTGGTGGTGATGGACCACGGCCGGTTCGCGGCCGCCGGCAGTCCCCGGGCGCTGATCGACCGGTACTCCACCAAGGAGGTGGTGGAGCTCCGGTTCCGGTCCGGCCGCCACGAGGCCATGGCCGACGCCCTGACCGACGTGGCCGACCGCGCCGAGGTCCTCCCGGACCGGCTGCTGCTGTACACCGCCGACGGTGACGGCGCCCTGGCGGAGGTGCACGCCCGCGGCCTCAGCCCGGAGAGCGCCCTGGTACGCCGGTCCACCCTCGAGGACGTGTTCCTGCGGTTGACCGGCCGCACCCTGGTGGACTGATGCCCGACCGCCCCGGTCCACCGCCGGCCGGCGCCGTCACAGCCCAGCCGGCCGGCGTCGTGACGGCCCGGCCGGCCCCGGCCCGTCGGCCCACCCCGCTGTGGCTGCGGGCCGTCGGCTACTGGGCGTACCAGTACAAGCGGACCTGGCGCAGCTCGATCACCACCAGCTTCCTGTACCCGGTGCTGTACCTGGCGGCCATGGGGGTGGGGCTGGGATCGCTGATCGACCGGCACGCCCACCTGGTCGACGGGGTGCCGTACCTCGACTTCGTGGCGCCGGGGCTGCTGGCGGCCACGGCCATGCAGATCGGGGCCAACGAGTCCATGTACCCGGTGATGGCCGCCATCAAGTGGGTCCGGACCTACCTGGCCATGCTGGCCACCCCGCTGCGGGTGGTGGACGTCCTCCGCGGCCACCTGGCCTGGATCGGCATTCGGCTGGCCACGGTGTCGGCCATCTACCTGGTGGTGGTGGCCGCCTTCGGGGTGGTGCGGTCGCCGCTGGCGGTCCTGGCGTTGCCGGCCGCCGTGCTGTCCGGGCTGGCCTTCGCCGCCCCCATCGCCGCCTTCGCGGCCACCCAGGAGAAGGACGTGGGGTTCACCTCCATCTACCGACTGGTGCTGGTCCCGCTGTTCCTGTTCTCCGGCACCTTCTTCCCGGTGGCCGAGCTGCCGGGTTGGCTGCAGCCGGTGGCCTACGCCACCCCGCTGTACCACGGGGTGGACCTCTGCCGGGGCCTGGTCCTCGGCACCGCCGGACCCGGCACCCTGTGGGACGTCGCCTACCTGGTCACCGTGGCCGCCGCCGGCTACGTGGCCGCCACCGTCACCTTCCGCCGCCGGCTGGTCGTATGAGCACCGGGTCGGCGGCCTGGCCGCTCCGGCTGACCCCGGTGGCCGCCCTCGGCCGCGGCCGGGCCCGGCGGATCGTGGAACGGAACATCGTGGCCTACCGCCGGGGCTGGGTGTTCCTGCTGTCGGGGTTCTTCGAGCCGTTCTTCTACCTGCTGTCCATCGGCGTCGGCCTCAACCAACTGGTCGGGTCGGTGACGGCGGACGGCCGGACGCTGACCTACGCCGCCTTCGTCGCCCCGGGGCTGCTGGCGTCGTCGGCCATGAACGGGGCCCTGTTCGACTCCACGTTCAACGTGTTCTTCAAGCTGAAGATCGCGCACACGTACGACGCGGTCCTGTCCACCCCGCTCGGGCCGCGGGACGTGGCGGTGGGGGAGCTGTGCTGGTCGCTGCTCCGCGGCGGGCTGTACTCGGCGACGTTCCTGTGCGTGATGGCCGGGCTGGGGTACACGTCCAGCCCGTGGGTGGTGCTGTGCCTTCCCGGGGCGCTGTTGATCAGCTTCGGGTTCGCCGCCGTCGGCATGGCCGCCACCACGTTCATGCGGAGCTGGCAGGACTTCGACCTGGTGTCCCTGGCCATCATCCCGTTCTTCCTGTTCTCCGCCACCTTCTACCCGCTGTCGGTCTACCCGGGCTGGCTGCAGGTGGTGGTCCGCTGCACCCCGCTGTACCAGGGGGTGGCCCTGTTGCGCGGGTTCGACCTCGGGGCATTTGACTGGTCCCTGCTGGGCCACGCCGCCTACCTGGCGATCATGGGCGTGCTGGGGCTGGCGGTGGTCACCCGGCGGCTGGGCCGGCTGCTGCTCCCGTAATCCGCGTCGCGGCTCGAACCCAGATGACGAGTTCCGATTGAGTCGTGTGAGCTTGCCGGAAGCCGCGAGACCTCTTTTGGAGGCCGGCAACGCTTCGTGGTTTCCCGCGACCGTCGACGGTGTCAACGTACCTCCGAGCCGCAAGGGTCATCGCAGGTACCGTCGTCATCTAGCCCAAGTGTGCGTCGTCTGCCGGGTGAGCAGTCCGTTAGTGTCCTCGCTCGATGGCGGAGCGCTACATATATGTAGACGAGAGCAAGAGGTCCGGCTATGTGCTCGCAGCCGTGACCGTGACGGACGTGGCTGCCGTTCGCCGGGTGATTCGGGATCTGATCCTTCCGGGTCAGCGACGTCTCCACATGAAGCGGGAGCAGTCAGGCCGGAGGGGAACGATCGTCTCTGCTTTGGTCCAGACCGGGATTGAGGCCATTGTCTACGACGCCGCACGTCGGTACCCAACCGAGCTCGGCGCCAGGAGAGCCTGTCTGGCGGCCGTCGTGGCCGACCTGGCAGCGTTGGGAGGCCCGCTCCAGCTCGTCATCGAACAAGACGACTCTCTTGTTCGGAGTGACCGGCACGAGTTGTACGGCTTGGTCCGCCGGGCACGTATCAGCGAGATCATCGAGTATCGACATCAACGCGCGGCTGAAGACCCGCTTCTGGCTCTACCTGACGTCGTTGCCTGGTGCTGGGTTCGTTCTGGTGATTGGCGGCGGCGGATCTCTCCGATCCTGACGGCCACCCGGACTGTATGAATCCGTGAAAGATGAATCCGTGAAAGCGCAAGGCCCGAGCGCCTCGTCCGTCCGGACGGGTCTCGGGCTCGCTTCCCGCAGCTAGTGCTTTGGGCACTCATGAGCATACCCGATCCGTCCGTGAGACGGATAGGGCTGTCGCTACCGGCCAGGGCTGTCGCTACCGGTTGGCGGTGGTCACCCGGCGGCTGGGCCGGCTGCTCTTGCCGTGACGCCGTCGTCGTAGAGGGCCACGCAGGCCGCCATCGCCCCGGCCATCACCCGGAGCTCGTCGGCCACCAACCGGTCGACGGGGGCCGACGGCAATGTGGCCGGCGGCGGCGGAAACCCGTCGAACGGCGGCAGCGGCTCGGCACGGCCGCGTTCCACGGCCTCCGCCAGGGCGGTGACGCAGGCGGTGACCGCCCGGCGGGCGGCGGCCAACTGCGGCATACCGGAACGGCCGGGGTGGTCGCGGTGCACCCGCAGCGACAGCCCGGCCAGCCCGTACCGGTGCATCTGGGCCAGCATCCCCTCGGCGGCGGCCACCGAAAGGGTGCCCTTGCCGGTCCCCGGGGTCTCCGCCTGCATCCGCTGCACCGCGGCCTCGGCGTTGGACCGGGCCAGCCGAGCCTCCCGGACCAGCCGGTCCACCGTCGCCTCGTCCATCGTTGCTCCGTCCACCGTTGCCGCGTCCATCGTTGCCGCGTCCACCGGGTGCTCGCCGGCCCGCTCGCCCCGGCCGGCGTGGTCGCCCCAGTCGGCCCGCTCGCCCCGCTCGCCCCGCTCGCCCCGCTCGCCCCAGCGGACGAAGGCGGACAGGACGGCGTCGCCGAACCGGTGCTCGGCCCGGAGGCAGGCGGCCACCAGCCCGGGCACCTCGGTGGCCACCCAGGTGGGCCAGACGACCACCGACACGATGGCCAGGCCGGCGGCGATGATGTTGTCCACGGTGCGGTTGGCCACGGCGGTCATGGGGGGCAGCCCGACGAAGGCGGCGAGGGACACGGTGAGGCAGGTGAGGAAGACGGTGAAGGCCCCGTAGTTGGCGGTGAACAGCGAGTAGGCGCACACGGCGGCGGCCACGGTGATCACGGCCAGCACCACCGGCCCCGGCCGCAACGAGGCCAGCAGCAGGGTGGTCAGGGACACCCCGGCGAGGGTGCCGACGGCGCGCAGCACGCCGCGGCCGACGGTGGACCCGAAGTCGGGCTTCATGATGAACACCACGGCCACCACGATCCAGTAGCCGTCGTGGGTGTCGATGACCCGGTACAGGGCGGTGGCCACCGCCACCGTCACGGCCAGGCGCAGGGCGTGACGGCAGGCCGTGGACCGGAGCGTCAGGTTGGCCCGCACCGCCAGCCAGGCCTCGGCCAGGGCGTCGGGGCGGTGGGCCAGCGACCGCAGGTCGTGGTGGGTCCCGGCGGCGGCCCCCACCCCGGCGGCCGGCGACGCCCCCTCGGCGGCTCCCGGCCCGGATGGTGCGGCGCAGAGCAGGCCGGCGGGGCTGGACGGCGCCGGCCCGAGCAGGCCGGCGGGGCCGGACGGCGCCGGCCCGAGCAGGCCGGCGATGGCGGCCAGGGACTGGTGG
>DASZUK010000019.1:0-62903 GCA_035547695.1 Acidimicrobiales bacterium | reverse complement strand
ATGTTCCGGCGGGCCCGGGATAGCCGAGAGGGGGTAGCCCCCAGCGCTGGCATGGGCCTGATGGCAGATGCGTTGGAGGTCTCCAAGGCGACCGTCTCTCGGTGGGAGACCGGAAAGAGCGCTCCTACCGATGCGCACAAGGTCGATATTGCAGAGTACGTCGGTGTCGACGTGAGGGCAGTTTTCCCGCTCATCAGGGCGGCCTCCTGATGGCAACCCTCACGAAGCTGCCGCCCGATCTCCTCACGATCCCGCAGGCCGCGCAAAGGCTCGGGATTACACGCGTCACTGCCTATCGGCTGGCCGAGCGCGGCGAATTCCCGGGTGATGCAGCCTTCCACGTCGGCCGCGTCTGGCGGGTCTCCGTCCCGAAGCTGGAGCGATTCATGCACGGGCCGATCCAAGCCGAGCCAATCGAGATCGCTGAGGTGGAGGAGTGACCCCCGGACTGTGGGGAGCCGTTGGTGCCGAGGGAGGTGGCGTGACCATCATCCGTCACGATGTGACCCTCGACGGCAACGGTGATGCCTCGTGCTCGTGCCGCCAGTTCTCGGCCAAGGCATCGCTCTACGGGGGCGCACAGGCACGCCAGTTGGCCCACGCCCACGTCGCCAACCCCGACGCCACGGTGCCGGAGCTGTTCGCCTTTGTCAGCCGGCCGGTGCCGGAGGCGAACGACGGGCTGGCGGTCCGCCGATTCGTCGAGGCGGCCGTGGAGGTGGGGATTGGGACCCGCTCACGCGAGATCTTCGGCGGCGTCCCGGCGGTCGAGTTCTCCTTCGTGTTCCCGGAGGTGGCGTGATGGGCAGCACCTGCGAGAAGTGCTGGGGCCAGGCGCACACTGAGAGCCGCCGTGGACCGGAGAGCCAGGTCGAGGCATATCGCCGGCTGCTCAAGGAGAACAACGGTCTTCCGGGTCACGCCATTGCCAACGCTTCGATGTACAGCGCCCCTACCTCCTACTGCCTCCTCCACAACAAGCCAGCCGAGCACGGCGTCTGCCCCACATATACAGGAGCACCCGACGCCAAGCCGTGCCAGACGACGTGTGAGGCATGCACAGCCCCGCTGGTGGTGGAGGACCCGGCGTCGTGGCCGTACTGCCCGGAGTGTAGGTGGGCGCCGGAGAGGCGGCTGGCGTGATGCCCCGGGCTCGTCGCTCCACCAATCCCCGGGCACTCCGTAGTGCCAAGGCGTACGACGAACTGAGAGACGCCGCCCGGCGTGCTGGCGACAGGTGGCCCGCGCCCATACCCCCTCCCCCGGGCATCGCCCTAATCCGAGTGGCATTCCCGTCCTCCATGACCGATGAGGAGTTCGCCCGGTCGTTGGGGATGCCGTTCCTGGGGGTGTGCTCGTGAGGGTC
The DNA here is from genome assembly GCA_035547695.1 of Acidimicrobiales bacterium. Taxonomy (GTDB): domain Bacteria; phylum Actinomycetota; class Acidimicrobiia; order Acidimicrobiales; family RAAP-2; genus DASZUK01. Next base: position 61,537 of record DASZUK010000019.1, on the reverse strand, counting down.
ATCGTCTGCGGTGGCCGGAACTTCACCGGGAGGGCCGCTGTCTACCGGGAACTGGATGCCCTCCTCCGGGAGAACCGAACCCTCACCGTGGTTCAGGGCGGAGCACCGGGTGCCGACGACCTCGCCTTGGCGTGGTGCATGAACCCCGGAGTCATGGGGTCGATCGAACCGATCACGTACCTGGCCTCATGGGACCTATACGGCAACGCCGCCGGCCCACGCCGCAACCAGGAGATGGCTGATGCCGGGGCTGACCTGTGCATCGCCTTCCCGGGCGGACGTGGGACTGAGGACATGGTGCGCCGGGCCACGAGGGCCGGCATCCCGGTTCGGAGGGTGGCGTGATGCCCACCTTCCGCCGCCGCACACCCGAGGTCGAAGCCATCCAGTACCGGCCCGGGCCCGGAGGGAACTGCCACGAGGTAGCCGAGCTGGTCGGTGCCTCCTACCACGAGCCACACGACTGCACAGCCGATGACGTCTATGAGATTGACCTACGGCTCGTTGCTGAACCCGGCGACTACGTGATTCGCGACGGAGAGGTTCTCTCCGTCATGTCGGCCGAGGACTTCGAGGCGATCTATGAGGCGGTGCTGTCGTGACCGCCACCGTCGTCTCCCTCTTCGACTCGATCCGCCCGGAGCCAGAGGTCCCAGTGGACATACGCAAGCTGCCCGTGGAGCAGCGTTTCCCGTACTGGGCTGAGCGGCACCCGGAGGTGATCGAGCACGTCGAGAGGCTGGCCCTGACCGCTGCGAAGCGTGGGGTACGTCGCCTATCCATGAAGTCGCTGTTCGAGATGGCCCGTGCCGCCGCCGTCTTCGACACAACGGCTCCGGAACGCTGGCGGTTGACAAACAGCATGGCTGCTCCGTTGGGGCGGCTGCTGGTCGAACGGCATCCGGAGCTGGCCGAGCTGTTCAAGTTTAGAACCAGGAGGGGCGCGTGACCGTCACTGACCTTGTTCCCGTCAAGTCCGATGCAGCTGCATTGGAAGCCGACCCGGTCGCCTACATGGCTGCCGTGCTCCACCGGGCAAAGGGGTGGTTGCAGGAAGCCCAGTCCATTGACGACGTGCGTCATACCAAGGCCATCGCTGTTGGCTACGAGAACGTCATCCGAGAGAAGGAGATGGCGTTCGACGCGCAGCTTGCCGCCACGGAGATCGTGCGGCGGTGCGAGCGTCGGATCGGCCAGTTGGTCCGGAAGGGTCAGGAAGAAGGTTCGATTCGGGCTCCTGGTAGTGACACTCGGACGGACCTCCCTGACCGAGTACACCACGTTGTACCCGGTCCCCGTGAGGCCGTAGGGGCTACGCATCGATCGGAGTTAGAGCCTCTCTACCGGATGGCGGATAGCTCCGATGATTCCTTCGATCAAGCGATCGAAGAGGCCAAGCAGGAAGGCAACCTCTCCCGGGCCAACGTCGTCCGCAAGGTGAAGGGCGATCCGGGTCCACGAGCAGAGCGGGACTCCGTCCACTACCGGGCTCCCCGCCTGAACTTGGAACGGGTGCTCCGCGAATCGACTTCGACCCTTGAGGCGTTGGCCGCGACCCTCGAGACCGTTTCCGGCATGCCCCTGACACCCCAAGCAGCGGAGTGGCTGAACCGGGCAACCGAAGCATCTCACCAAGTCGGCAGAAGCCTGAGAGCAGTTCGTCGGAAGGGAGAACGGTGATGGCCAAGACCGATGAGACCAAGGCCCAGCGGGGTTCGCATCCCCAATGGGTGCCGGTCGCCGAGATGCTGGTGAATCCGGCGGCTCAGCGCGAGTACCGAGAGGCCCGGGCCGATGAGCTGGCGGCCGCCTTCGATCTGGATGCCATTGGGTCCATCGTGCTCAACGAGCGGGAAGGCCATTGGTACATCGTCGATGGTCAGCACCGTGTCGAGGCGCTGAAGAAGATCGGGTACAGCGACCAGTCGGTCCTTTGCGACTGCTTCCACGGTCTCACCGAGCAACAGGAGGCGGACCTGTTCCTGAAGCTCAACGACCGCTTGGCTGTCCGTCCATTCGACCAGTTCAAGGTCGGCGTCACCGCCGCGCACACTGCTCCTACCGATATTCGGCGCATTGTCATGGGTGCCGGTCTGCGCATCTCCTCAAATGGTGACACCAACTCTATTGGCGCTGTCGCTGCACTCCGATCGGTGTACCGAGAGGGCGGCGAGGTCGTCCTTGGTCGTGCCTTGCGGATCCTGCGGGATTCATGGGGCGGCGCATCGCTCGCCTTCTCATCGGAGAACATCCGCGGAATCGGGATGCTGTGCCAGCGCTTCGACGGCCGCCTTGACGACAAGGCACTCGTCCAGAAGCTCGCAGCGCTCCCTGGGGGTGCCGCAGGGTTCAAGGGCAAGGTCGCCACGACGTCTCGGGTGATCGGACGACCGAAGGCGCACTGTGTTGCGGCCGTGGCCGTCGAGACGCTGAACCAGGGCAACCGCAAGAAGCTGCCGGACTGGTGGCGATGAACCGCACAGCCGACAAGGTCCGCCAGTGGAGGCAGCGCAGCAAGCCCCTGGCCCGTGGCTCATGGATGGACCGCCGGGGTCGGATCAAGAAGATGTCGGCCAAGCAGCAACAGCGGGCAGCGGCGGTCAACGCCATCCGCCCACTGATCGCTGAGCGGTCCGGTGGCCTGTGCGAAGCACGGCTGCCCGGCTGCAAGCTCGTGGCCCACCACCTCCACCACCGCAAGCAGCGGTCGGTCGGTGGGCAGGACACCTACGAGAACCTGCTGCATCTCTGCTGGCACTGCCACCAGATGATCCACGACGACGAGACCGTGTCGTACGCACGTGGTTTTGTCGTCCACGGCTGGGACGACCCGGCCGAAGTCACGATCCAGTTCGCTGCGCCGGCTCCGCCCACCCCCCCGGGCGTTGAGGCCGATGTGCGGGCAGCGGACGGAGGGGGGTACGGCTCCCTCCGTCCGCCAGCTCTCCCCACCAATGACCGGGTCCAGTGCGCACCCATGCAGTCCGACAGACCGCACAGCGCCGCAGCCGAATCCCTGGTCGGCCCCGTAGGTGGGGAGTCCGTCAACGAGAAGGGGAGGGATGTCGCATGAGCACGCACATTTATCGGACCGAAGAGGTGTCGAACGTGCGCGTCTTCACCGCCGACTCCGGGGTCGATCTCGGTTACGGGCTGACGATCGTTGGTCCCAAGGACCGGCGGCTCGCCATCGTGCAGGCATGGGCCGAGCAGGAGGGCCTGCGGATCGCCCAGCCGATTATCGACGACTACGGCAACGAGCGGCTGGTGCCGCACGTTCAGCGGGAAGCGGTGGTGGCGTGAAGACGGCAGAGGAGTACGTCAAGGCAGCAGAGCGAGAGCTGGCTCGCAGCGAGAACGAGGACTACGGCGTGGGCGCCCAGGCCGTCCATGTGGGCATTGCTCAGGTCTATGCCACGCTCGCTCAGGCGGCCGCCACGGCCGATGTCTTTCATCTGCTCAACAACTCCGACTACGTCCGCGGTCACCACGAAGCGTCAGTGACGAGCCTCGCCGGTCGGCTCATCGAAGGAATCGACTACTGATGGCCACCACGCTGCCAGCCAGCCTCGAAGCCGAGGAAGCCCTGCTCGGGGCGATGATGCTCTCACGCGAGGCGGCCGCCAAGGCGTTCGAGATGGTGGAAGCCGCCGACTTCGGGGCGTTGGCGTGACTGTGGCCCCCTACGAACACGCTCAGGCGGTGGTCCTTGACCAGGCCACCCGTGCCGTTCTCGACGCGATGTCGCCGCCGTCATCGGACGATGTGGTCCGTGCCGCACAGCCGGACGACTGCCGTGGATGCGGCCAGCCCTTGCTGCCGGGGATCGTGCGGTACTGCCGCAACGACATCTGCTGGCGGCTGGCCGAGGGGGACGACGAGGACGAACCAGTCGAGGACGACGAGTGCGAGTGATCAGCAACCCGCCGCACCCGGCCGATGAAGCACCGGTGGAGGTCCCAGCGCGGCCCTACTCCAAGATCAAGGGCACCGAGCCGTCGGTCACGACGATCCTGCACCTTCTGCCGAAGCCGGGCCTCCCGTGGGCGGCGGCGCGGGAGACGGCGCTGTTCGCCGTGCTCCATCAGGACCGCTGGACCCACCTGGACGACGAGAAGGCCGTCGACATCCTCCGCAAGCACCACCGCGGCATCTGGGACGGCAGGATGGCCATGGGCACCCTCTGCCACAAGGTCAACGAGCTGTACTGCGATGGCGAGACGGTCGACCTGGAGGCGCTCATCAACGCCACCATCGCCCAGGATCGCAACGCCCGCATGTGGGCAGAGCAGAACCGGGACGACCTCGTGGACCAGTGCCTCGGCTACGTGCTTGGCCTGGAGAAGTGGTGGGAGGACTTCGACCCCGACGTGCTGGCTGCTGAGGTCGTGGTCCGCTACCCCGGCAAGTACATCGGCCAGACCGATCTCCGGGTGCGGATCGACGACCAGCACTGGTTGCTCGACATCAAGACGACGGCCAAGCAGGACGAGGGATCGGGCATCTACGCCGACAGTTGGACCGCCCAGCTCAACGCCTACGCGTTCGCCCCCGAGACGGTCACCTACGAGGCATACGTGGAGCGGGAGCGAACGAAGGTCCGCGAGGTGTCGACCGGCCCGTGGTCACCCCCGGATCGGATCGGGGTGATCCACCTGCGAGGAGACGAGGGCTACTCGTTCTTCGAGCTGGGCCTGTCCTCTGAGGCCCACGAGGTGTTCTTGCAGATGGCCGATGTCTACCGCTGGCTCGGCACGGTCGCGAAGGAGCCGCCCGTCGTGCGGCCGAAGGGGGGGGCATGACGGCCAGCGAACAGAAGGCGTGGCACGAGCAGCTCCGGGAGGACTTCTCAAGGGAGTCCGTCGGCCTGCTGCCGAGGGTCACGTGCCGTGCTTGCAGCGATAGCCGGGAACGTCACTGCGACCGCCACGAGAGGTCGAAGTGCCCCGACTGCGGGAACTTCATCTCCACCGCCCACATCCACCTCGACTACGTGGGCCACGCCGCGGTAACTGATCGCCTGCTCACCGTCGACCCGGCCTGGAACTGGGAACCGATGGCGACCGATGAGCAGGGACTGCCGGCCTTTGACCGGCAAGGCAATCTCTGGGTTCGCCTGACCGTCCACGGCGTCACCCGCCTCGGCGTCGGGGATGGGAAGACGCCCAAGGAGGCGATCGGCGACGCCATTCGCAACGCCGCCATGCGGTTCGGCGTGGCCCTGTCGCTCTGGTCCAAGGATGAGTTGGAGTCGGGCCACGGCGAAGAGAAGGCGACCGACCAGCTCAACGGCAACGGCAACGGCCAGAACGGGAACGGCTCCCGCCGTGCCGAGCACGGCACGGTCCGCCAGTCCCCGAGCCGCCGTGCACCTGAGTCGGCTGCCGAGAACATGGACCGGCAGGCGGGAGAGAACACTGGGAAGGGCGACGACCCGGCCCCCACCCGCGAGGTCAACGGACTGCGCCGCATCTTCGCCGGCGAGCACGGCATCACGGATGAAGCCGAGATGTGCGTCGTGGCCGCCGCCCACCTGAAAGGCAAGCAGGTGGCGAACCTCGGGGCGCTCTCCATCGCCGAGATCAAGACGGTGAAGGCGGCGCTGCGGAATCTCGCCGATAGGGACTCCCAGCAGCCGCCGGCAGGAGAGCCGACGCAACAGGACGTCGAGGAACCCCGTGACCGCTACGCCCTGCGCCCTGGCGAGGAACCGTTCTAGGGGGAACCCCCTTACCCAACTCGAAGGCTCGTCGTGTCCTGTCGGCCACGCCGAGCCTCCCCAGCAAGCGGATCGCACGAGACCAATAGGAGGGAATCGAAATGACCATCATCATCGACCGGCTGGAGCGTGGCTCCCATACCTATGAGCAGATCCAGGCAGGGCACGCCTGCCTGGTTGAGTCAGCTTCGGCCAAGGCCGGGCCGCCGAAGGATGCACCGACGGACTGGCGTCCCTCGGACCGCGACCCGAGGGTTTGCCCAGTGATCGGAGCTTTCTGCCGGAGCCTTAACGACAACCTCAATGACGAGGACCGTCAACTCCTCAAGCCCTACGACGACCTGATCATCGGGACCCGGTCGACCCCCGAGGTCGAGGAGCGCCGAGCCTGGCTGGTCACCGACTGGATGGTCCACCGGCACCTCCCGCTCTGGCTGCGTACGGCGGCCATGGAGGAGCAGGCCAAGGTGATCGAGGCACTCCCCACCATCACTGGCCGCTCTGTCTGGGTCAACCAATGCCGCTCGATCGTGGACGAGGCCGTTGAGCCGGCCCGCAAGATCCGGCGGGAGTTCCGAGCGAAGGTCCGGCGGGCGGTGCGGAACGAGATGAAGAAGCGTGGCCTGGCTGTCGCTGACGCTGTCGCTGTCGCTGCCGCTGACGCTGCCGCTGCCGCTGCCGCTGTCGCTGCCGCTGCCGCTGCCGCTGACGCTGCCGCTGACAGCGAGGCGTACTGGAAGGTGCGGGACGCTGTCCGGGCCAAGGTACGCGAGGTCATCGACGACAAGTTGGGTGACGCCCCGAAGACGTCGCTGCAGTCTGGGCTCGAACTGCTCGACCGCATGATCGCGATGGGCGAGGCCGCCTGACCTTCCCGGTCAGTGGCGTGGGGACCCTGCCCCGTCGGGGTCCCTGCGACACCTATCGGGGGAAGCGACGGAGGGAAACGGAGGGATACCGCGTGACCTATGTGGACGATGCCGCCTACGCCGTGATCGCGCTGATCACGTTCAACGCCCTCCTCGTCTTCGCCTGGTGGGGAGTCATCAGCCTTTACTCCCGCACGCACGAGTGCCGGGCACGTCGTTGCGACCAGTGGAGAAAGGCGTGGGGCGAGTTGGAGTGCCCGGACAACGTCATCGAGCTACCGAAGCAGAGGAGGGTGGGGTGAAGACCTACAGCGTCACGTATCCGACGTGTGGCGAAGTGACCGTCACGGTCGAAGCCGAGAGCGAGGAAGCAGCCATCGAGGCCGGGTGGGACCTCGTCGGCAACGACGATGCCGAGCACACCTGGGAGGCGATGCGGCACATCGTCCAGGGCAACGTCTTCCACGGCAACCGGAACGCGATCGATGTGATCCTCGAAGACGACGAGGACAGATAGTTGTGAGCCCGACGTACGCATCGGCCACGTCGGTCTCCGTCGAGACCAGCCGCAGCGAAATCGAGCGCACCTTGGTGCGCTATGGGGCTACGGCCTTCGCCTACGGCTGGAGAGACGAGGCGGCCATGATCGAGTTCGCCGCCGCCGACCGCCGGGTGCGATTCGTACTGCCCCTCCCTGCTCGCGACGACCCGGCCTTCTGGACCACCCCGGCCCGGAGGACCAAGCGGTCATCCGAGGCGGCCTATAAGGAGTGGGAACAGGCGTGCCGCCAGCGCTGGCGTGCTCTGGCCCTCGTGATCAAAGCGAAACTCGAAGCCGTCGAGGCCGGGATCTCGGAGTTCGAGGACGAGTTCTTGGCACACATCGTGTTGCCGGACGGGACGACCGCCGGTCAGTGGCTGAGGCCACAGATAGCCGACGCGTATGAGACGGGTCGGATGCCTTCCTTTCTCCCTGAGCTGGGGAGTGGGTCGTAGCCGTGGGCGTAACGACCAACATCGCCTGGACGGACCATACCTTCAACCCCTGGTGGGGGTGCGTCAACGTCTCGCCCGGCTGCGACAACTGCTACGCAGAGGCGTTCGCCAAGCGCACCGGCCACGACGTGTGGGGGAAGGGCGGCCTGCGCCGCGTCTTCGGGGACAAGCACTGGGCCGAGCCGCTGCGGTGGGAGGGCCGAGTCTTCTGTGCCTCGATGGCCGACGTGTTCGAGATGAACCATCAGTTGGACGGCGAGCGGCAGCGGCTGTTCGACCTCATCGACGCCACGCCCAACCTGACCTGGCAGCTACTCACTAAGCGACCGGAGAACGTCAACCGGCTGACCCCGGACCGCTGGCTAGCTGATTGGCCCGAACACGTCTGGCTCGGTACGACTGTCGAGGACCAGACCAGGGCGAACCTCCGCATCCCCCGGCTGCTATCCGTCGAGGGGGTCAAGGTCCGGTTCTTGTCTTGCGAGCCGCTGCTCGGTCCCGTCGACTTATCGCTCGGCTACCCCTTCTGCGACATCGGAATCGAGGAGGTGGACGAGCACATCCAGTGGGTGATCGTCGGCGGCGAGTCGGGCCCGCACCACCGGCCGCTCAACCTCGACCACGCCCGAGCCCTGCGCCGCCAGTGCGCCGCGTTCCGTATCCCGTTCTTCTTCAAGCAGGTGGGGGGACGCACGCCGGCGGCTGGCGGCGACGAGCTGGACGGCGAGCGGATCAAGGAGTTCCCGGCATGAAAATCCTGGGTAGTCGAGAGCTGCCCTGTCGTCACGGACGAATCCACGTGACCGAACGTGATCACCACATCATCACGGAGTTCGGACAAAGCGTCCGCGTCTGTCCGAATCGGAACTGCCGTCGCGCTTACCGCTTCCGCCTGGTTCCCGCCACTGAGGCCCAGCGCATCACCGGGGACGACGTAGTGCGGATCAGGTGGGAGGAGGAGAAGTGACCACCCTCACCCCCGAGGAAGCCGTCCACCGGGTGAAGACGGCACTGGCCGAGATGGGTTTCGGCCATCTTGAGGTGCAACCGCACGCGCTCAAACTCGGCGTCGTCGTCATCGTGGGGGGCGACGAGATACCGGACGCCGTGCAGTGGACCGTGGCATCGGTGGTGTTCGGAGACGAGATCCCCTGTTGGTCATGCTGGCTGGAGGGGGACCGGGTGTACCCCTCGGCGTCGGCTACAGCCTGTGTGGCCGGCGACTGCTCCCATCCCGAGGGTCCCGCTCGTCCCCCCAGGGAACTGCTTGGGGGGGCGCCGCGGTGACCGACACCCAGGCCCCATCGTCCAACGTCTGCTCCACCGACGGCTGCTTCGCCCCTCTTTGTCAGGTCTTGAAGACGCTGATGACCTACGGCGACCACCGTCCGACGTGCACATGGTGGAAGGACCACCGCACCTGTACCTGCGGATGGTCGACAGAGTGGGAGCGAATCTGGATGCCGTCGGTGGCGGCCATGAGGACCGAGAACGCCCCGCCTGATCCGCAGGGAACTCTTGATCTGGGGGCGGCGTGAGCCTCACCTCCCATCAGCGCCCCCACCGGGGAGCCTCCGATGTCTGGCTGACGCCACCGGAGATCATCGACGCACTGGGCCCGTTCGACCTCGATCCCTGTGCCGCCGTTGACCAGCCATGGCGCACCGCCTGTCGACAGCTCACCGTCCACGACGATGGCCTCGCTCAGCCCTGGAGGGCGGTGGCGTGAAGCGCCGTACAGCCATCGCCGGCAGTCGAGATCACCGGAGGAAGCCGATGAATGACGAGGAGTGGGACGAGCACCGACGCCGGGGCTACACCGATTACTTCGCCGGCCAGCGACACGGCCCCGAGTACAGAGGACCCGGCGACGGATGGAGTGATCGTGCCGCCTGCAAGGGAGCGCCGGCCGGGACCTTCTACCCGAAGGTTCCAGAATCCGGCGGTCGTCCCGGCCTCGCGCTGGTGATGTCCTACTGCGGCCAATGCCCGGTAGGAGGGGAGTGTCTGGCGTGGGCCATCCGGACCGAGGAGTTCGGTTACTGGGGAGGCACCAGCCCCGACGAACGGGCACGTCTGCGGCAGGTCCTGGGGATCGAGTTCGTCTACGTGACGCCCTATCGGGCGCGGGTCCAGCGGGAATCCAGGAGGTCGACGTAGTGGCTCGAACCGAGGCTCGCATCTTCACCTCCATCTGGGAGGACGAGGACTTCCTGGCTCTGGAGGCTGGGGAGCAGCGCCTGTTCTTCCTGCTGCTGTCCCAAGCGGACCTAACGATGTGTGGCGTTCTGACGGACCTCCCTGACTGGTGGGCGGGAATGGCCAGCGACACGTCGGACGACGACATAGAGGCCAACAGGGACGGTCTGGTGGCTAGCTCGTACCTCGTTCGAGATGAGCGCTCCAAGGAGGTGTGGATTCGGTCCTTCATCCGAGGCGACCGGGTGCTGGAGTCCGCCAACTTCGCCGTCTCGATGGCGAGGTCGTTCGGAACGATCCGTTCAAAGGCCATTCGTAAGGGGGTTCTGGAGGAGCTTACGAAGGCATTCCCGGAGGGGGTTCTGAAGGGTATGACAGACAAGTTCACGAACCGGGAGAAGGAGGGGTGGAAGCCCTTCTTGAACCGGTTACCGGAGGGGTTCGTGAAGGCCGTGCATAGCCATGCACTTATTCACCCCATCACCCCATCACCCCATCACCCCGTCACTCCCTCACCCCTCCTGGCGTGCGAACAGCCTTCAAAAACTTACGCGGGTGGGGAGGCATTTCGATGATCGACGATCACGTGTGCTCCAGCGATGAAGCGATCTCAGCCCTGAGGTACCTCACCAGGATCTTCGGGGGCTACGAGATGTCCGAGGACGACCAGCGTGCCTACCTCAAGGCGTTCCGTCGCCTTGGGCCGAACGAGCTGCAAGAGGCGATCCACCGGCTCTACGAGCAGTCCAGCGCCCGTCCGCTGGTGGCTGTGATCGCAGAGGAAGCCCGAGCCGTGCGTCGTCAGTACGCCTCCACCGTCAACCCCGAGCCGTGGCCCGACGTGGACCCCGAAACCACGTCCCGGGGCATCGAGCACTGCCGGCGACTGCTCGCCGGCAAGGTGCGCCAGGACCCAACCCGAGAGGAGCAACCAATGCCCACCGAGCCCATCCCGATACCGAGCAGTGCCCCGACCACGGGGGTGGCCGTCGCCTGCGATGTCCTGAGCGGATCGGAGGCTGGCGGTGCGGAGTGAGGCCCCTGCGCCGGTTGGCGCTCTCGACGTCGATGGCCACCCTGCTTGCGGTGTCTGTGGCTGCGTGCACCGCGTCACCGAACGCCTCAACGCCGGCCTTGCCGTCACCTACGACCAGGGCTGCCCCTGCGGCTGCACGGCCAGCGGTGCCCTCTACGACCGCGGCATCGTCGACCTCTACCTCCTCGGTCCCGACCACGACGTCGACGACCGTCCCACCGCCCACCACGACCACCCAGCCGGTGCCGATCTCCGATGCGACGTCGACCACAACGCCGGACTGGCAGTGCATACGGGTACACGAGAGCGGCGATCGGTACAACACACCGAGCGCTCCGTCCGGCGCCTACGGGATCGAGTTCACATCCCGGGTGCCTACGTGGCAGTCGCTCGGGTTCTCCGGCGAGCCCTGGCAGGCGCCGCCGGCAACACAGGACCGGGCAGCGCTGGAGTTGTACGCCCGTTATGGATGGACGCCGTGGAGCAGCGCCCCGGCCTGCGGATTGTGAGGAGAGCGGAAGATGCGACTTGGTGAGCTGATTGACCTGCTGGAGAAGTCAACACCAGTCATGTTGGTGGTGTTCGACTACGGCAAGCCGCCAGGTCGATTCGCGTCCTGGCGTGGTGTCTACCAAGAGTTGACGTTGACCCCGGGGAAGGAGAGTGTCCGCGTCCGGGAGCTGTTGGCCAAAGCCAAGAAGGCCGATGGTGGGGTCTTCAACGGCTGGAAGGGCGGCGAATTCACGATGAGCCGTGACACCCCCGTCTGGGCAGACGACTACGGCGACTTCGACCACCGGGGGATCATCGGCAGCAAGGTCTCTCGATCAAAGGGCCTCGTCCTCCTCACCGCGGACTTGAGCGACTACCGGGGATGGTGACGGTTATGACGAACTTGTTTGACGGTGCCGCTACCGATGAGAAGTATGACAAAACAGCGGCCAAGGGTCGGGCCGGCGCACATCGAGCACCGACGTGGTTGGAGCTGCTGCGAGCGAGCCAGGAGGGGGAGCAGTGACGAAGGCCGCCCTCGATCGCATCCTGACGAACGCCGTGGGACTCATCAGCCCGGAGGTGACCGATGCCGACTGAGCCAGTGAAACGACCGGACGACGCCATCGCCCATCTGGAGCTCCAGATGGGACGACCCGTAGGCCACACGGCTGTCGTCCTGACGACCGAGGCCCGGAAGGATCGGGCGCAACAGCTATGGCGCTACATCGCCCACCTGGAAGCGGAGTACGCAGGAGCACTCGCCCAGATCCGAGACGGGGAGGCAGACCGAGCAACCATCCACGACCTCCGGGCCCGGAACAAGGAACTGGAGGAGCTGCACGAGGCGATCCTGCAGAGGCGGGAGGCGTCGGCGGCCTTCCGGGAGTTAGTGAGCTGCCACGATCCCTTCTCGGTAGTGATGCAGAACGCCGGGGACGTGGTATTCGCCGCATCGAATCGACTGGAGAACGTCCTGGCCGCTCTGGCTACGGAGGAAGGAGCCCGATGAACGCCTGGGCACAGAACGTGGCCGAAGAGGTCGTCTTCATCCAGAAGCGCGTGTGGCGGGAGTGGATCAGCGCCATCGACTACGCCGAGCACTTCCGCAAGAGTCGAGCGCAGGCGAACCACATCCTCAACCGGGCGACGGAGTACGGGGCATTAGAGCGTGCTCCGCTGCGAGCAGTGGGCCTCAACCCAGCGCAACATCGCGGAAGCCGGTTCGCCTGGCGGCGCCCGCTCTGTACCTGCTCACCCGTGGCCAACGACGGCCGCTGGGACGACCCGAACTGCCCGGAACATGGGGAGGAAGGAGCGAAGACCGATGGGCCCGGTAGCCCCGCACACAACCACTGGAACGCCGACGGCGATCTGGTGATCGAGGAGAAGACCCTATTCCGCATGGTCGGCTGGCGGAACAGCCAGGGCCAGTTCTTCGGCGTGGGCTCTCCCCTCGTGAACCCACGAGGCAGCTTCGCCCCTGTCTACGAGCAGATCGCCACCTGGGTCGACGGAGAAGGGTGGAAGGACTTATGACCGGTAGCCCCTCAACCTGTAGCCGCTGCGATCATCCGCTGACGCTGCACTTCGACCCCGAAGCAGACGGACCGGGACCGTGCCAGGAGGACATCGGCACCGGCAGCTTCGAGAATGGTACCGCCCGGATCGTCGGCCCGTGTCCATGCGAAGGAGCGCCCGAAGATGCCCGATAGCCCCTCTGACGGCCTCCCGCCCGAAATCTCGATCCACGAGGAGGTCCGGCCGACGCTGTACCAGGCCGACTGCGACCGATGCGGCTGGCATACCCGACAAGCCGAGGCAAAGTGGTGGGTGGAACGCATGGCGTTGCTCCACAAGGAGCACTGCCCGGACCCGCACTACGAGAACGGCGCCGAGATGGAGTGTGGGTGCTGGTGGCGAGCGACTCCGGGCAGTGCCGTCGGTGAGACCGAAGAGGAATGCCCCACCCATGGCCGCACCCTTGTAGCCAAGGCCAATGTCGAGTGCCCGGAGTCCTGGACCAGGGCGTGGTGGGTGTGTCGTGCTTAGCCCCTCCTCTGACGGCCAAGCCCTGCTCCGTGGCCCACGTGCTCACTCAATTGCCTGGACCATCGCCGGGGACACAATCAGCGGCGTAGTCACCTGTCACGCCATCGAGGGCGCTGATTGCCGCCTGAACTGCCCCGAGGGATGTGAGAGCTGGGACATCACCGACCACGAGCACGAGTTGGAGGACTACGGCTCGTGCGTCTTCGTGGAGTGGGTGGACCAGGACGGAGCGCAGTTCACCTATGGCGGCGCATTCCATCCCCTCGTGAACGGGGCCATCGAGCCTAAGTGGAACGGGGATCACTACACCTGGAACTACGTCGATGCCCAGTCCTAGCCCCTCCTCTGACAACGACAGAGGAGGCCGACAGTCGGCCTTCCCCGCCGTGCTGGCCGGCCACCTGATTGGCGACTGGGTGATCCAGACCGACTGGCAGGCTGCCAACAAGGAGCGGTCGTGGAAGGCCAACCAGCAGCACATGGTCGGCTACCACGTTGCCCTGGCCGCCTGTGCCGCCCTGGTGATGCCGGCCCGCCGGGTGGCCGTGCTCACCGCCATCTCGTGGGCGACCCACAGCATCATCGACCGCCGCTGGCCGGTCCGTCGGCTCCTGGCCGCCTCCGGCTCCGAGGCGTTCTCCGGCACCACCCTCGGACTACTGACGGCCGACCAGGCGCTGCACCTGGCGATCCTGGCGTTGACGACGACCGTGCTGGAACGGAGGCGCTGATGCCCGAGCCCTACAACAGAGAGGGCGAACGCCCGAAGCGCATCCAGCTCCGACGGACCAAGGGCTGGAGGAAGCCGGAGGGGGCCATCGTCGTGGCCCGGCCGAGCCCGTGGGGGAACCCGTTCACGATCACCAATGCCCAGGAGTACTGGCCATCTCCGGCCACGGAGACCGATGAGAAGGCCCGTGCGTTCGTGGTCGACGTGTTCCGATGGTGGCTCATCGACGGTCCCGGGGGTCCGTGGTGGTTCGACGCCGGCCGAGACCGGCACACCTGGATGCGGGATCATCTGGAGGACCTGCGTGGCCACGATCTCGCCTGCTGGTGCCCACTCGACCAGCCGTGCCACGCAGACGTGCTCCTGGAGGTGGTCAATGCCCGCTGACGACAGAGAGGGCGAACGGCCACCGAACAATCCGGTCTGGCCCTTGGAGACACCCGTGGATCCTCGGTTCCCGGAACACGGCGGACAAGGTCGATACGGAACATTCGTCGCTGACCCCACCTCACCATCAGGCCGCGAAGCGGTCCGAAAGCGGCTCTACGAGGCCGTCGTGGTCCAACTGATTGGCCACGGCAAATGGGTCGAGCGCGCCAAAGGTGCCGTCGACGCCATCGTCAGCCACCCAGAGGACATCGGAGCCCTGTGGTCTGCAGAGCAGTGGACCACCGCAGTCCGCGCTGCCCTGTCGGCAGGCACCCTCCAGTGCTGTCTCTGCCCCGTCGACCAGTGCGGTGTGGAAGCTGTTGTCGGGCCCTGCGGAGTGTCGTGGGACCCCTCCGACCCCTCCAGTGTCCAAGCCTTCTTGGACAAGGCGGTAGAGGCGAGGACGCTACGTAGGCGTGATCCCGTCGGCCTCCACCCTGGGTGGAACGACTTCCCGACTTACTGGTTGTCCCTTACGGAGGAGGACTGAATAGTGAGCAGCAAGATCCATGCCATTGGCGACAACTCCCACCTGGGCACCGTTGTCAGCACCAAGTGCCGTGGCTTCCCCGCTGGGTCCGTCCGTACGACGACCGTGGACGACGAAGTGACGTGTGACGGGTGCCGAAAGGCGATGGGACTGAGCACTGCCAGGGAACGGGCACGCCGCGAACGCAGGCTGCTGGAAGCCAAGGTCCAGCGTCTCGAAGCCCTGGTGTCGGAGATCGAGAAGAAGCTGTTCTTTGCCCACTGCGCCCGAATCGAGAACGCCTGCACCGCCGCCATCCGTGCGGCCATCAACCGGTACCGCGAGGAGCGGGCGACGTGATGACCTTCGATGGGCTGTCACGGCAGAAGGACAAGGCGCTGGCCAAGATCGCCACGGGGACACCGCTACCGCGGTGCCACCCGGCGACGCTGCAATCACTTGAGCGAAAGGGACTGATCGTCCGGGTGCAGGACAAGGTGGTCGGACACGATGCCTTCGGCGTCGTGGCCCTCCCGCAGTACGAGATGCCGATCCACCACCACATCCGGTGGTGTGCGTGGGCAGCAGAACAGGAAGGGATCACGTCGTGACCCTGCCGGCCGAACACGACCTGGTGATCCACGCACCAGCACGGCTCCTGACCGTCAACGCCGAGCGCACCCTGCACTACCGCACCCGAGCGCGAATCGTGAAGGAGTGGCGCTGGGCAGCCAAGGTGGAGGCGAAAACGCAGAAGCTCCCGCGCTTCGCCTGGTGCGACATCGCCGTGTCCATCGTCCAACAGCGCGGCCCGCTGGCCGACCCCGGCGCCCACTACCCCGTCGTGAAGGCCGTTGTCGATGGCTTGGTGGACGCGGGCGTCCTGTTGGGGGACACCGGGCAGTACGTGCGCCTCATCACCCAGTCGGCGCCGATCAAAGGTCCTTGGAATCTGGTGGGCCTGATGTTGACGGGAGAGAGACGATGACCTGCCGACGCTGCAGCACGCGCCCGACGTGGCGAAAGGGCATCTGGTGTGCCGGGTGCATCCGAAAGGCGTGCTGTCGAGGGGTGTGGCGACGACGGGGCTACAGGAGATGCCCGACGCATGGATTCGAGACGACGTGACCGACGAAAGGAGCAAGGAAGTGACCGACAAACTGGCATGGCACCTGGAGGACATCTCGTGGCCCGGGAGAGGGGTCCGATCCGAACACCCGCTCTACCCCAAGATCGCTGACGGGATACGAGCGAACCCACAGGAGCACATCGACGCTCTGGTGGAAGCAGGCGTGCTGCACCTTCGACCCGATCTGTGCACAGTGATCCATCTATCGCACAATCACCGGCCGGGACAGTACCCCGACGGCCCAATCTTCGCCGCCGCCGGGGGCGGCCCCTTCTACGAGGTGTCTCCCTCCGCTGCGGCTCCGCTCGCTGAGGAAGCCTGCGCCGGCACCGCGGCTAAACCCGATGCCCCGGACATGCGGAACCTCCCGCAAGGAACGCGGGTGCTGTACGAGGGCACGATCTACCGGATCGGTAATGCGTGCACCCGAGGTGTCGACGGAACCGACGCGGAGCAGACGCGCTATCGCCTGGTATCGCTGCCCGTCATGTTCGCGCCGGCCACGTACTGCTGGGCATCCCACGACGAGATCCAGCTTGTGGTGGACACGGCCAAGATGGAGGAGGTGCCGGCGTGACCAAGCTGGCCTTCATCGACACCGAAACGACCGGGCTGGACCCCGACTGGCACCAGATTTGGGAGATCGGCCTGATCGTCAGGGAAGAGGGTTGTCCAGACCAGGAGTTCTGCTGGCAGCTCCCGGTCGACCTGCTGATGGCCGACCCGATAGCCCTGGAGGTCGGTCGGTTCCACCAGCGCCATGCCCAGGGCTACGCCTGGGACAGGGACAGGCCGGAAGATGTCCCCACCGTCTACTCGCGAGAGAGCGTCGCCTGGTCCATAGCCAAGCTGACGCATGGGGCGCACCTCGTCGGCGCCGTGGTCTCCTTCGACGAAGAGCGGGTGCGTCGCCTTCTCCGGGAGAACAACTTGATCCCGCCCTGGCACTCCCACCTCGTGACAGTGGAGGCGCTGGCGGCCGGCTACCTGGCTGGCGTCGGCCAACAGGC
This sequence comes from Acidimicrobiales bacterium, assembly GCA_035547695.1. GTDB lineage: Bacteria > Actinomycetota > Acidimicrobiia > Acidimicrobiales > RAAP-2 > DASZUK01. The sequence goes on along the minus strand of DASZUK010000019.1, from coordinate 44,407 downwards.
GATGAATGACGGCCTCATCCAGGAGGTTGATATGCATCGCGTGGCGCCACCCTGGAACAGCGAGGAGTTGAGTCGAGCCGTCGGCGTCGAGCCCGAGAAGTTCGACCGGCACACCGCTATGGGGGATGCACGCTGGGCGATGGCGATCTACGAGGCGGTGATGGGCTCGTGAGCTGCTACCCGTATCCGAATGAGCAGTGCGGCCGATGTGGCCATCGCATGGGCGAGCACGTGGACGAGAACGGGCGACCCAGGCAAGTGTCGAGAGTGCGGCTGTACTGAGTGGTCGCTTACATGATCATCTGATGGGAGCGTGATGAGATGACCCCCGAACAACTCCGAGCCCACCTGATCCACATGGAATCTGCTGGCTATGTCAAGGTGAAGCGCAGTCTCGGTACCTGGCAGGTCCAGTTGACCAAGCGGGGCCGGGCAGCCATGGAAGTGGCCGCCGATGCGACGGCGCCGGCAGGTCACCCAGAGTTCAACTGACTCCCCACACGCGAAGAACGACGCCCGAGGGGCGCCGTCCTCCGAGGTCTTGCGACCGGCTGGCAGCCCCGCAAGATACAGGAGGGAAGTACCGACATGGTGGACCACGACCGGCCGATCACACCCTATGAGGTGCTGGACGAGCTGCATACGTCGCTCGAACAGATCAGCGCTGGGGCCGTGATCCCCCAGTACGACCAGCTCGGCAACGAGATCGCCCCGAAGCACACGCCGGGCCTCAGCGACCTGTGGGACCTACTGTCGGCCGCCCGCCGCGACGGCTACCGCACCCGCTCGATGGGCGGCGGCACGGCGGCCACCATCTACGACGACGACGGCCACGCCATGCCGCCTCTGGCTGACCCGGTTGGCGAGCTGGTGGTGGACGACCGCAAGGTCCGCGACCCAATGGTGGACCATGTGACCACTCTGATGCGCAGCCTCACCCACGCCCTGGGCGACGTGCGCATCGCCCGCGCTTCGTTCATCCGAGCCTGGGAAGAGCACGGCGAGCCTGGGACCGGTGAACCGGCGTGCCGGGTACACGCCCGCATCGGCATTTTTGAGGAGGTCCACCGCTCGGACCGCTGCCGCTGGTGCTACGACTTCTATGGCAACCACGGGGTCGATCCACCCCGCGACCTCGTCCGGGCGCGGGCGGACGGCAAGAAGATCACCCAGCGGATGATCGATGAGGCACTCCGGCCGCCGGCACGAGCTGGCAAGCGAGGCAAAGGCAAGAAGGGCGGCAAACGCCAGAAGGTGGCATGAAGGGGGCTGTCCGGGTGTGTACGACGGGGACCAGCGAGAATGCTTGACTCGCCCGCCATCTTGTGGGACAGTTTTATCGGATGGACCGCTGCGCCCACGAGGCCGGCGGTCCTGTCCGCCATGCCCGGACGCCGTGATGGCATCGCCGCCGACGAGGCCACCACATACGCCGCCTGGTGCGAGGCCCACGGCTACGACCCGGTCAAGCGGCGGTACGCTGGCGACACGGCCTCCATCGTGGCCGCGGTGCCGGGCGCTCACGCCAACATCCACCGCACGGGAGCCCGGAAGGTCGCATAGCCGTGGCCCCGAAGCGTCACACGCCGCGCCAGATGGCCTCCTACCACGTCCACAGTCGGGCCCAGCAGGGGTTCCTGTTCGCCACCCACAAGCCGTGGGCCAAGCGCTGGTCACGGCGGGTCGGTGAGACCGGCCCTCGCGGCAACCCGGCGTCCCGAGCGGTGTACCACCGCCTGCCCATCCGCACGAGCCTCAGAAAGAAGCGATGACCGCCAAGCCCAACGTCCCATCCACCATCAAGGTCGGACCACATCGCTGGACGGTGGAGGTGACCACCGAGGCCATCAACGTTGCCCGGGTGAAGGGGAGCGACAACCGCATCGGAGAAGCTCACTCCCGCCTGCTGACCATTTCCATCGACCCCGATCAAGCACACGATGAGCTGGCCGACACGCTGCTGCACGAGGTGCTCCACGCCTGCTACCACCTCACGGGCAACATCCTGAACGCTGTCGCCAAGTCCGAGGAGATCGAGGAGCACTCGGTCGGCATCCTGGCGCCGGCACTGCTCGGTGTCCTGCGGGACAACCCGGACCTGGTGGCGTTCCTCACGGCATCGAGCCAGTGACACGTCGCCCCGGTTTCAAGAAGTCGCACTATGCAGAGGTTCGAATCACGACTCGCGGTGGCGTCCGTGTCTTCTCGGTGGACTGTCGGACATGCTCAGAGTTCCGAGATGATGCCGATCTCCGTGTCGTTTTCGAATCTCGGTCGACGGCCAGGGCCGCTGCTGACCGACACATGGTGCGGACCCATCAACCGGTGCCTCATCGGAGGCTCCCTGAGCATGCTGACTGCCCCGGATGTGCGTCTCTTCGACGGCTCAACAAGACGGCATGAGCTGGCATTCGGCTGTGGAGGTCCAGACAGATCGGACGGTCCATGTCTGGCCGGCCGACGATCTGATCGAGCACGAAGTCGGCCCGGGTACGACGTGCTGCTGTGGGCCAACGGCAGAGGAGCAACCCAACGGCCGTGTGCTGGTGGTCCACCACTCGCTCGATGGCCGTGAGGCCAACGAGGAACGCTAAGGCAGAGCCCTGAAGGCTTGAGCCCATGCCGCAGCGCGTGACGCCTGGCGGTCGCTGATCATCACTTCGAAGGCCCGGCGATCTTCGGTGTAGTCCTCGATCCAGGATCGCTCTTGGAGCAGGTCCAATGGCATCTCGGCGTCGACTGCCAACTGCTCCAGGGCTCTTGTGACCGCTGCTGACAAGTCGTCCGAGGTCGCCATGCATCAACCCTACACAGCGTCGTGAGCTGGTCTACGTCCAACCGGCATGGCCGCCTACCGGGCAACTGGGCAGCCATCCGCCAGGCCACGTTCGAGCGGGACGGCGGCATCTGCCAGTCCTGCGGCAAGGCGGCCGCCATCTACGACATAGAGCGCAAGCGCTGGGTCGGCGGTGAATGCGACCACGTTGAAGCCGGCGACGACCATACCCGCACGCAGACGTTGTGCACGTCGTGTCATCGGGCGAAGTCGAGTCGTGAAGGCGCTGCTGCACGTCCGACCCGCAACCGAGAACCCGAACGCCATCCCGGCCGCCTGTGACGACCACCAAGACCCGAGGAGCCGAACATGTCCGCCACTGCCATCCCCGTCACCACTATCGCCAAGGGCGGCTCGCACGCCGCTGCGACCGCCGCGCTGGCCGCCACAATGACCATCGCGGTCGGCCACGAGCCGGTGCTGCTCTATGTCCACAACGCCGACGCCACGCATGCCCTCACGATCGAAGCTGCACCGGGAAGCGGCCCGTCGGCTGTGCCGGCTGGCTTCACCTGGACGGTGGCCGCCAACACGGACGAGTGGATCGTGCTGCCAGCGTCCGGCGACGTCTGCGATGCCAACGGCATCGTCAACCTGACGGTGACGGTGGCGTCCGGTGGTGCGCTGACCGGCAGCAAGGCGGGAGCCATCGCCGCGGTGAGCGGCTGAGCGATATGACCAACGCGATCGTCCTCTACGACGACGACTTTGCCCGATCCAACGGCTACGTCTACGACAACGGTGCGCCAGTCCTCCTGATGGAGGCGATCCGGCGCATGCACGCGGAACGCCTCCAGATGATCGAGGAGACCGGCGTCGACCCATTGGTGGTGGTCCAGGCCCAATCGGTGATTGACACTGCCGACCGTGCCCTTCGAGCGCTGACGCCCATCATCACCGAGGCTGCGCACGCTCTCAGCTCCATGGCCCGCAAGCTCCAGGTGTGGGGCCTGCTACCACCGGACCCAACCGGCCAGCGCCACGGCACCCGGTGGACGTCGCCAGTCGACGGCACCCGGTACAGGGTGGCCGGAAGGCGTGGCCGGGTGGCGACGTACCACTGGATCGAGGCTGGGCCTCGGAGAGCTCGACTGGCCGTTTGATCGACGCATCAGGGGGAGGGGGGTTACCCCCTTGGGCGCCTGACGGACGACCGCCCCGTATAGCAGTCAGTGTCATGCGTGCGCCGTTTCTCCTGTTTTTGCCGAATGCAGCATGCGCTTGTCGATGCCCTGGAGGCGCCGACTGGCCAGGACCCTGGAGGTCACCATGGCGACGAAGCAGGCCCCGGCCGGTCTCAACCGAGCCGGCAAGGCACTCTGGACTGCCATCACCGAGAAGTACGAGTTCCGGCCCGACGAGCTGGCCATCCTCGAAGACGCCTGCCGGATGGCCGACCTCATTGCCGCCATGGAGGGGGCGTGGGCCGACGACGGCAGCCCCATGACGTCGGAGGGGTCACAGGGCCAGCTCGTGGTGCATCCGTTGATCGCCGAGTTGCGGCAGTACCGCAACGCCCGGGCCCGGCTCCTCAAGCAGTTGGCCCTCCCGGACGATGTCGGCGCGGCCTCGGGCAACGGCAACACCAACGCCCGCAGTGCGCAGGCCAGAGACGCCGCCAACGCCCGGTGGGCGAGGCGTGGCGCGTAATCTCGCCGTCCCGCTCTCCTCCGCCGAAGCCGAGTTCGCCGAGATCATCGCCTGGTACCAGGACGCCCTCGAACGGGCGACCCCGCCGAGCGGACTGGAGTGGCAGCCCGTCTGTATCGGGCCGACCTGGCAGTACGACAACGGCTGGGTCCTACCGACCTACACGCTCGGCTGGCGGGTGCTGGCATGGTGCGGCCGCTGGCTGGAGGACCGGACGGGTAAGCCGTGGCAGTTCACGGCCGAGCAGGCCCGATTCGTTCTGTGGTTCTACGCCTTGGACGACGACGGCTCCTTCCTGTACCACTCGGCCGTCCTCCAGCGGGTGAAGGGTTGGGGGAAGGACCCGATCCTGGCGGCGATCTCGGCGGCGGCGCTGTTCGCCGATGTCACCTTCGACCACTGGGACGAGGACATTCCGGTCGGCCGCGAGGAGCCCAACGCCTGGGTCCAGTTGGTTGCCGTCAACCTCCAGCAGACGCAGAACACCATGAAGTTGTTCCCATCGCTGTTCGGCCCCGAGTGCCGCCGGTACTACGGCGTCCAGGTCGGCAAGCTCAACGTCTGGGGCCTGGGGGACACCCGGCAGATCCAGGCGGTGACGGCTTCCCCCCTCGCCATCGAGGGCGGCCGACCGACGCTCATCGGGCGCAACGAGACCCAAAACTGGATCGAGGCCAACGCTGGGCACGAGATGGCCGGCGCCATCGAGGGGAACGCCGCCAAGAGCCCGGATGGCACCGCCCGCATCCTCGACATCTGCAATGCCTACCGGCCCGGCCGGGACTCGGTGGCCGAGCGGGTCCACAAGGCGTGGGAGGCGACCCAAGGAGAGAACCCCGAGTACGCCGAGTTCGGCTTGCTCTACGACTCACTGGAGGCACCTCCCGACGCCCCGCTCTCCGTCGCTGCAGCCCCAGGCGTCATCGAAGCCATCCGAGGAGATGCCACCTGGCTCTCGGTCAAGCGCATCCTGGCCAGCATTCTCAATGGCACCAACTCGGCCAGCGAGAGCAGGCGTAAGTGGTACAACCAGATCGTCGCTGCCGAGGACGCCCGGTTCGATCCCAACAAGGTCAAGCTCTGCGCCACCACCGACGCCCTGCAGCCGGACGACGAGATCGTCGTCTTCGGCGACGGTTCCAAGTCCGACGACGCCACGGGGCTGGTGGGATGCCGGCTTTCGGATGGCCTCTGCCAGACGCTGCACATTCAGCAGCCGAAGAAGGGCCAGATCGTCGACCGGGGAGCGGTCGACCACGCCGTGACCGAGATGATGGAGACCTACCGGGTCGTTGCCTTCTTCTTCGACCCCTCCCATGCGAAGGACGATGAGGCAGAGGACGACGAGCGGTTCTTCTGGCCGCTCTGCGATGAGTGGTCGCGGCGCTACGGGCGCCGATTGAAGATCTGGGCCGTCAAGTCCGGGGACAACAAGCACGCCGTGGCCTGGGACATGACCAGCAGGGTCCGGCTGGCCCAGTTCGTGCCGGCCGTCGAACAGCTCGACGCCGACATCACCTCCGGAGTGTTCCGGTTCCACCAGATCGGCCACTCGTCGTGGCTCCTGCGCCACCTGGTCAATGCCCGGCGCCACCCCGGTCCGCACGGAGTGTCGATGCGCAAGGACGGCCGGGAGTCACGTCACAAGATCGACCTGGCGGTCTGCACTGCCGGGGCCCGGATGCTCCGGCGGATGGTCCTGCTGTCCCGCAAGCCCCGCAAGTCCGGCAAAGGGCGGGTGCTCGTCCTGACGTAGCCCCTCCAAGGAGATGCCCGTGGATCCTTGGCTCACTATCGACGTCCGGGTCAACGGGCTGGCCACGGAGGATCAGCAGCTCGTCCAGAAGCTGGCCACACGGCTGCGCAAGGAGCGGACGACCCTCGCGGTCCTGGACCTCTACTACAACGCCGAGCAGAGGGTGGAAGACCTCGGGATCTCCACCCCTCCGGCCCTCAAGTGCCTCCATACCGTCACCGGCTGGCCCGGGCTGATCGTCGATGCCCTGGACGAGCGCCTGTGCATCGAGGGGTTCCGGTACACCACATCGACCGAGGCCGACAGCGACCTGTGGGAGATCTGGCAGGCCAACGACATGGACGGGGAAGCGCCCTTGGCCACCCTCGACGCCCTCGTCTTCGGACGGGCGTTCGTCCTGGTGGGATCGGACGGCCCCGCCGGTGTGCCGCTCATCACGGTCGAATCGCCCGAGAACGTGGCTGTCGAATGGGACGCCAGGACCCGGACGGTGAAGGCGGGGCTGCACTTCTACGAGATGGACGACCAGAAGTGCGCCGCCCTGTACCAGCGGACAAAGACCGTCTACATGGGCGCGACACGCGACGACTGGGAGATCCTCGATGTCGACGAGCACGAGATCGGGAAGGCCCCTGTCTTCATGCTCGCCAACCGGCAGCGGACGAACGACCGCTACGGACGGTCCGAGATCACGCCGGCCATCCGCTCCCTGACCGATGCCGCCTGCCGCACCCTCCTCGGGCTGGAGGGGGCTCGGGAGTTCTATGCCATCCCGCAGCGGTACTTCCTCGGCGTCTCCGAGGAGCAGTTCCAGACGGCGAACGGCGACGTGGCCAGCAAGTGGGACGCCCTCATGTCCACCATCCTGGCGCTCCCTCGTGACGAGGAGACGACAGCGCTGCCCCAGGCCGGACAGTTCACGACGATGTCGCCGGCCGTCTACACGGAGATCATCAACACCTACGCCCAGATCCTGGGCGCGATTGCCGGGCTGCCGCCGGACTTCCTCGGTCGGACGACCGACAATCCCGCATCGGCCGATGCCATCCGGTCTGCGGAATCGCGCTTGAACAAGAAGGCCCAGCGGAAGATGGTGACCTTCTCCAGCACCTGGGAAGCGGTGCTGCGGTTCGCTCTGGCACTCACTAACGGGGGCCAGGTCCCGGCCGAGGCCCATGGGATCGAGACGATCTGGGCCAACCCGGCGACCCCCACCCCGGTCGCCACCTCCTCGGCGGTGGTGGCCCAGGTCCAGGCCGGGATCTTGCCGGCCGACTCCGACGTGACCCTCGAAGCGCTGGACTACACGCCGCTGGAGCGGGCCCGCATCCGGGTCGATGCCCAGCGGTCCGCTGGCGAGCAGTTCCTCGCCCAGATCGCCCACTCGCTCCAGGCGAAGGAGGTGCGCACCGACGGCAGTCTGGCCAAGGAGCTGACACCGCACGCGCAGCCGCCTGCGCCCGCGACACCTCCGGGCGGCGGCAGTGGCGGCGGCTGACCACCAGGCGGCCCAGGCAACCATCGTGGCGCAGATGGCCGATCCGCTGTCGCAGGCGTGGGCGGCCCTCGACATCGCCAACCTGCGCGACAGCCTGGACCGCTACTCGGCCATGGTGACCGGGGTCGTCCACCGGTACGGCACCGCTGCGGCTGCCCTGGCGGCCCACTACTACGAGGCGGAGCGGGCGGCGGCCGGCATCCCGGGGAGCTTCCGGGTCAAGCCGGCTCGCCCGGCTGGGCTGGACCAGGTCACCGAAGCCGTCCACTGGGCAACCAAGGGCCTCTGGACGTCCCACCTGACCGAGGAGGACATCGCCTCGGCGCGGAGCCTCACCGAAGGGCTCGCCGAGAAGTACGCCCTTGATGCCGGCCGCATCACCGTCATCCACGCTGTCCACGCCGATCGGAAGGCGACGGGATGGGCACGGGTGACCGAGCCCGGGGCCTGCTCGTTCTGCCTGCTGCTGGCCATCCGGGGAGCGGTCTACCGGAGCGAGAGGTCCGCCGGCTTCGACTCTCACGACCACTGCCATTGTCATGTCCAGCCGATCTTCGGGGCGGCCTACGAGCCGTCCGCCGAAGTACGCCGCGCTGAGGCCATCTACCGAGGGGTGCGGACCACCCCCGGAGGGCCCAAGGCGGTGCGCAATGCCTTCCGGGCGGCTCTGGCAGCCGACCAGAAGTAGTCCCCGGCGCCTGGCGCGCCACGTCTGACCCTGGAGGTCACCCAATGCCAACCGCCCCCTGCTTCGACGTGGCCGTCGATGTGCTCGTGACCGACGACGGCCGGCTCCTCTGGCTCTACCCGACAGGGCGCACCCTCCCGGTGGTCCGGGGTGGGGACGGCGACCCGGACCCCGAGCCCGACCCGGACCCGGACCCGACAGACCCGGACCCCGAGCCCGAGCCCGACCCGACAGACCCGGACCCCGAGCCCGAGCCCGACCCGGACCCGGACGGGGACCTGGCCAAGGCCAAGGCCAAGGCGGCCAAGGCCAACCGGGAAGCGGCCTCCCTCCGCAAGCGCCTGAAGGCCCTGGAGGCGGCCGAGGCCCAGCGGGCCGACGCCGACAAGTCGGACCTCCAGCGAGCACAGGATGCCGCTGCCGCCGCCGACAAGCGGGCGGCCGACGCCCAGCACCGGATCGTGGCCGCCGAGATCAAGGCCGCCCTCGCCGGCATCGTGCCCGATCCCGCCGCGGTGGTCGAGGACCTCAACCTCGCCCGTTTCGTCGATGACGACGGTGAGCCCGACCAGGACGCCATCGATGCCTTGAAGGACCGGTACGCCGGCCTGGCGCCGGCCGAAGGCGGTCCCCGCAAGCCGAAGCCCAACCCCGCACAGGGGGCCAATGGCAAGCAGCCGAAGAAGGGCCTCATCCGCCGAGAAGACCTCAAGACCATGACCCCGGCCGAGATCAACAAAGCCCGTGAGAACGGGGAACTCGACCACCTCATGGGGAGGAAAGCGACCAAGTAACCCCCGCAGGGTCGCCATGAGGGCGCCTGCTACCAGAAAGGAACCAACATGGCGATCGAGAACTTCATCCCGGAGATCTGGGCCTCGGCCCTGCTCCAGGCGTACCACGCCAACGCCATCGTGACGCCCACCGTCACCGGCGAGTACGAGGGCACCGCGGCTCGCGGGAACACCGTCCACATCACGACGATCACCACCCCCACGATCCACGACTACAAGGCGGCCACACGGTCCCTGACCCCCGATGCGCTGGCCGACACCGACACCGACCTCCTGATCGACCAGGAGAAGGCATTCGGCTTCAAGGTGGACGACATCGACGCCATCCAGGCCGCCGGCTCCTTCGACTCGGTGACCTCGGACGCCGGCATGGCGCTCGTGGAGGACGCCGAGTCGTACCTGCTGAGCCAGATGTTGGCCCACGGGACGAACACCAACGTCGGAACAGCGGCGGTCACAGACTTCACGAAGGCGTACAACGCGCTCAAGTCGTGCCGGACCGCCTTGGGGAAGGCCAAGGTTCCCTCGATGCGCCGGTTCGCCGTGGTGAACCCGGAGTTCTCCGACCTGCTGCTGGACCCGGCCGGCAACCTGGCCAAGGCCAACGAGGCCGGGACGGCCTCGAACCTCCAGAACGGCGCCATCACCGGCCGGCTGCTCGGCTTCGACGCCGTCCTGGAGTCCCCACTACTCAACAGCGGCACGCCGACCTGCATCGGCTACCAGATGCAGGGCGCGGCCTTCGTCTCGCAGATGGACAAGGTGGAGACCTTGCGGTCCCAGGACGGCTTCCACGACATCGTTCGGGGCCTGCACGTCTACGGCGTGAAGGTCATCCGGCCGACCTCGGTCCAGGTCTTCGCTTCCCACACATGAGCAAGGAGATCAGCATGAAGACTCCAGCACCCGGCAACGTTCTTCTGCGGGGCGAGTCCGGCATCGTCTTCGAGGCGCCCATCCGGGTCGCCAGCGGTGTCATCCGCAACAGCGCCGACGTGAAGTGGGTCGGCGGCGAATGGCCCGATGACGTCCCGGGCAAACCGACTGGCGACCGGGCGCCGGCCGAAGTCACGGCCGACTCCGAGCCCGGCGACGGGGACGGCGAAGAGCAGGACCCTGCGCCTCGGCGACGGGGCGGTCGTCAGCCGAAGAAGGCGGCCGACTCCGAGCCCGGCGACGGGGACGAGAGCGCCGAAGCCGGCGAATAGGTGGGGGTCCCGGTGATCGGGGCCCCCACCGCAGAGCGCGGTGGAGCAGTTCGGTAGCTCGCCTGGCTCATGACCAGGAGGTCGCAGGTTCGAGTCCTGCCCGCGCCACTCACGAGGGAGGCCAGCGAATGACCGTCACGCCAGAGGACCTTCGCATTTACCTCGCCCTCGACGACATCGACCCGGGCCGCGCCCAGATGCTGATTACAGACGTCTTCCGGGAGGCCCTGACAATCGCGACCGTCGGGACGGTACCCGATTCGGGTCCGACGTGGGACAACCTCCCCACGGGCGCAGATGCGGTGATCCGGGCGGCCGCCGGGCGCCTGTACCTCAACCCGGCCGGCGTGACGTCCGAGACCATGGGGCCCTACTCGGTCACGCGGTCGGCCATGACGGGCTCCGTGCTGTCGAGGCGCGAGCGGGCCAAGCTGCGGCGCCTCGCCGGCCGTGGGGGCGCCTTCTCCATCGATATGACGCCGGCCACAGCGATGAAGGACGTCATCGACCCCTTGGCCACCCCCACGGTGGAGGACTCGGAGGAAGTCGGCCTCGACCAAGGATGGCTCTGACCGTGTTCGTTCCCTCGGGAGTCACCATCACTGTGACGCCCCAGACGGTCGACAAGTTCGGGACCCGCACGCCGGGGACGCCGGTCAAGGTACCCGGCTGCGTCATCTATGAGACGCCGGGGATCGAGACCTTGGGCGGCCAGGACACGGTGGTCCAGGACGCCCAGGTGCTGGCCCCCCCCGACACCGTGGTCACCTCCACCGACCGGGTCACGGTCAACGGCAAGACCTACGAGGTCGTCGCCACACCGATCATCTGGCGCAGTCCCCTCACCGGCAACGAACCGTGTGTGCAGATCCAGCTCCGAAGGGTGAAGGGCTGAGCCGATGGCATCCATTGATCTGCACCACGAGCCCGGCTACGTCCCCAACCACGAAGGATTCGCCGCTCTTGCGGTCTCCGACGAGATCCGGAGCGCCGTCCGGGCCCGCACTGAACAGGCAGAGGCGTTGGCCATCGAGTTCTCGGCCGACTTCGTCTCCGACCGGCATGGAGACGGCCAGCGCTACATCGACTCGTTCGAGACCTACCTGACGACGGCCGAGGTGGGGGAGGAGTTCCCCCATGAGAGCGCCGTCGGAGTGTTGAAAAACACGGCCCCATGGGCAGCGGCTGTCGAGTGGGGCAACTCCCACGCCCAGAAGCCGCATCGGGTCTTCGGTCGAGTCGTGGATGCCCTGTCCGATGACTGATCTGGCGCCCTTCGTCGACCTGGAGCTGGCGGTCATGGACCTGCTGGGCGACCTTGCCCCAACGGGCACCGTGACGCCGCCGAACTTGGCCGACGAGCTGCCCTTCATCCGAGTCACCCGCTATGGCGGCGGCGACAACCTCATCACCGATACCGCCCGGCTCGACATCGACACGTTCGCAACAAGTTGGCCTGCCTGCAAGGCCCTGGCCGAGCAGGTGCGCCAGCGGCTCCTGTCGTGGCCGCACACGACGTCGGCCGGCGTCATCGACCGGGTCTCGACCGATACCGGACCCCACCAAGTCCCCTGGGACAACCCGAACGTGCGGTGCTTCGCCGCTGCCTACCGGGTGACCGGCCGGCGCCGCTGAGCGCCCCCCTCCATCTCATCCCCTCCATCCCCTCCATCCCAACCTGAAAGGGCACCCCCATGACTACCGGCTACGCCGCGCTCAAGGACAAGAAGTCCCAGCTCATCCGCAAGGGTCTCCAGGCATCGGTGTTCGTGGCCACACGGACAGCCGACATCATCACCAAGGCCGTCCTGTTCGATGACACAGGGGACCTCCAGCCGCTGCCGGCAGGGTGGGAAGACTACGGGCTCACCGACACCACCGGGGCGAAGATGCCCCGTTCGGTCAAGAGCAGCACAGTCACCTCCTGCGGCGAGACCGAGCCCACCCGGTCCGACTTCACGCAGGACACCACCACCCTCACGGTGGTCCCCCAGGAAACGAAGCGGCTGACCGTCGCGACGTACACCGGGGCCGATCCCTCCGCCCTCGTGGCCGGGTCGAACGGGGCAGTCGAGTTGAAGCGGGCCACCTTGTCGACCGCCCGGTACTGCCAGCTCCTCTCGGTGGCAGTGGACACCACCGACGACGGGGAGATCGTCATCGCCCGGTACCTGCCCAAGGCCAAGGTCACCGACTTCGCCGACCAGTCCCACAGCAGCGGTGACGACCCGCTCCTGTGGGGGGTGACCTTCACCGCCTTCAAGGACGAGGCCCTTGGGTTCGCGGTGGACGACCTGTTCGGCGGTCCGGGTTGGAACGCCCTGCTGATCGACATGGGGTTCCGCCGGATCGTCACCTGCTCCACCACCTCCACCGACGCCACCCTGACGGCCACCACCGGCACCTTCGTTCCCTCCGACATGGGCAAGCCGCTGAGCGGTGCCGGCATCCCGGCCACAACCACGGTGGCGACATACACCGACGACACCCACGTCGAGATGAGCCATGCGGCCACCGCCACTGCCTCCAACGTCGCCGTGACGGTCGGCTGATGGAGTCCGTCACGCTGACCAAGAAAGGCATCCGCCGCACCTTCTACGGGCCGACCGAGATCGTTCGGGCCTGCTTCGAGGGATGGCAGGACATCCCGCCGGAGCCGAGCGCTCCGCACCGGGTGGGCGAGGACGGCCCGGAGGTCCCGGTCGCAGACGCCCCGGCGACCGTGACGCCCAACCCCGGCCCGGACGATCCGGCCGATGACCCGGCGCCGGACGCCGACGTGTCGGCCGAGCACCACAAGCGCCGCCGGCCCAACAAGCCGGCATCCACTGACAGCGAGGAGAAGTAGCCCCGATGGCCAAGTTCAAGGCAAGCGATGTCGCAGCCGAGGCGGAGCATTTTGACGACCCATTCGAGGTGGAGTTCGACGACGGGTCCACCCATGTGTTGGTCCACCCCAAGGCCATCCCCGTCGACGTCCTCATCGACTTCGATTCCTTGCCGACGAGGAAGCAGATGGAAGCGCTGACCGGCGGCGACACGTCCTTCTTTTCCCAGCAGGTCAACGGCAAGCCGATTGATGGCTTCTTCATGGACCGAGTCGTGAAGATGTGGGCGCAGCACTACGGGCTGGACCTCCCGGGGGAAGGCGGCGCCTCGCCGCGCTGATCAGTCGGTACGGCGAGGCCATCGAAGCCGACCTCACGTTCCGCGGCATCGACTTCGGCACGCTCTGGCGAGAGCGGCGCTGGCGCCTGTTGTTGAACCTCATCGACCACCTGCCGACCGCTACTCACTTCATGGAAGCCGTCGCCATGGACGAGGAGCTGGCCCGGGCCCGGGAGGCGACCGCCGCCGCCCGGGCCGGCCGCCGCCGGACCCATCGGATCTCGGAGTGGACGCCCGAAGTGGCCGTCGGCGCCGACATCCATGACCTCTTGGTGCTCCTGCTCGCCGCCACGACGGGCAAGGACGGCCCCCGTCTGCCCTTCTACCCGCGTCCGCAGACCGCCGCCGGCCAGCTCGAAGCCGCTCGCCGCCAGGCCATGCACGAACAGACCGTGAGGCGCCTATTGCCCCACGCCTGACCCCCCCCATGGAGGTGCCCGATGTCTGACTACGACGCCGGATCGGTCTACCTCCAGGTGATCCCCAGTTTCCGGGGGGTGATCGAGGCCATTGCGGAGGAGGCGAAGTCCTGGGGCAGCACCGCCGGGACGGCCTTTGCCACGGAGTTCAACCGACGGGTCAAGGAGGAGACCTCCAACGCCCCGTTGGGTCCTTCCGAGGAGGACTCCACCGAGCAGGGCTCGAAGTCCGCCGGCAAGTTCGCTGACGGTTTCAAGGCTCGGTTGACGGCTGCCCTCCGGGCCCTTCCCGAGGTCGAGATCGATGCCAACTCCTCGGACGCCGACCGCAAGGTGGCCGAGGTCCGGGCCGCGCTGGAGGAGCTGCGCAGCCAGACCATCGGCGTCGACATCACCGACACCGAGGCCCTCGCCCGGGCGGCCGAGCTGCAGGCAGTGCTGGACAGGCTGAAAGCCGAGAAGGTCGACATTTCGGTTCGGATGAACGCCGCGGCGGCCAGCGCCGAGCTGGCGGCCATCGCCACCGAGGCCGACGCCGTCAACGCCGAGTCGGGCGGTGCCGCCAGCGGGATCACCGCCATGGCTTCCGACATGGCCGACGCCATCAGTCCCATGGGACTGCTGATCGGCGGCCTGGGCGCCCTCGCCACCACCCTCATCCCCATCGGCGGCCTGGCCGCCGGAGCCTTCGCCACCCTGCCGGCGCTGGTGGCCGGCGCGGCGTCGGGGATCGGCGCGCTGAAACTCGGGCTGTCGGGGATCGGCGGCGCCATCACCGCGTACATGAAGCAGCAGACACAGGCCACGCAGGTCACCGCCGCTGCCGGCAAGTCGGCAAGCACCGCGGCCGAGCAGGCCCTGTCGGCGGCCGACACGCAGCGCAACGCCGCCAACAGCGTGGCCTCGGCCAAGGAGGCGCTGGCCAACGCCGAGACGAGCAGCGCCCGCCAGATCGCCCAGGCCAACCAGGCGGTGGCCACCGCCGAGCAGGAGGCGGACCAGGCGGTCGTCCAGGCCCAGGCCGAGTTGAAGCAGTCCGAGCAGTCCCTCACCGACGCCCGCTATCAGGCCGCCCAGGCGCAACGGAACCTCACCGAGGCCCAGTACGAGGCGACCCAGGCCCAGGAGGCCCTGACCCAGGCCCGGATCGACGCCGCCAACGCCCTCACGAGCCTGACAGATCAGGTGGCCCAGGGGGCCCTCAACATCCGGCAAGCAAACGCCGACCTGGCGACAGCGCTGACAGCACTGAACGCCGCCCAGGCCAAGCCGACAACGTCGGCGAAGGACTTGGCCGCGCTCCAGCTCGCCTACGACCAGGCGGCCCAGAGGGTCAAGACCCTCACCGATCAGCAGGCCCAGCTCCAGACAGCGTTCGACGCCGCCACGGCGGCCGGGGTCACAGGGTCCAAGCAGGTGGTCAGCGCCCAGCACGCGGTGACAGATGCGACCCATCAGGTGGCTGATGCCCAGCACTCGGTGACAAAGGCCATCCAGCAGGTCGACGCCGCCATGCAGGACGTGGCCGACAAGACCGCCGCCATCACCACAGCCCAGGTCACCGGAGCGGCCAAGGTGGCCGCCGCCCAGACAGCGGCCGCCTTGGCGCAGATCACCGGGGCCCAGCAGGTCCAAGACGCCACCAACGCGCTCAACAACGCCCTGGCGGATCAGGCGTCTGCTCTCCAGCGGATCGCCTTGGAGGCCGGCACAGGAGGGGGCGGTGGTGGTGGAGCGGCCGCGGGCGTCAACCAGTTCGCCCAAGCCATGTCGAAGCTCACCCCGATCGGTCGGCAGTTCGTCGACTACGTCACTGGCACCCTTCTGCCGGAGTACACCACATTCAAAGCGCAGGTCCAAGAGGCGCTATTGCCCGGGCTGCTCACAGGGCTCAAGGCGATGGCGCCGGTCCTCACAGCCATCAAGCCCTACATCGTGGAGGCGGCCACCGGCATCGGCCAACTGGCTGCCTCCTTCGGCCAGTTCCTGGGCTCGGCACAGGGCCAGAAGGACGTCAACGCGATCTTCTCTGCCGGTGCCTCCTTCATGCGGCAGATGGGTTCGGCCGCCCTCACGCTGTTCAAGGCGTTTACCGACGGGGGCGCCAAGGCCGCCCCGGTCCTCGGCACCATCGGGACGCACATCTCCCACCTGGTCGACTCCCTGGCCCACTGGATCAGCACAGGCGGCTTCACAAAGTTCTTGCAATGGCTGAAAACGAACGGCCCCGGTCTCGTGCATTCCATCGGGGACTTTGCCAAGAGCATCGGAACGCTGATCGTCTCCCTGGAGCCGATCGGCCGTCAGATGCTGGTGATCCTCGGCTACATCGGTCAGTTCGCCGGATGGGTGGCGAAGAACCCCATCGTCCTGGTGTTGAACCCCCTCGGCCTGATCCTCGCCCCGATGATCGCCATCGGGATCGGGCTGGACAAGCTCGTCCGGCACTGGTCGACGGTGTGGCAGTCGATCCACAACATCGTGAACACGGTCTGGCACGCCGTCGACAACGACGTGTTCCACCCGATCGAGAACTTCTTCACCAACACGATCCCCCACGCCCTCGACGTGGTCGGCAACGCCTTCGTTACGGCCTGGGATGCGGTTCGGACAGCCGTCGTGACGGCGTGGCAGGCCGTCGATTCCAACGTCATCCAACCGGTTGTCCACTTCTTCACCACAGTGATCCCGGGGGCAGCCACCATTGTCGCTCACGCTTTCGAGGACGCCTGGAATGCCGTCCGCACAGCGGTGGTCACGGCGTGGCAGGCCGTCGACAACAACGTGGTGCACCCCATCGTCCACTTGTTCACGACAGTCATCCCTGGGGCTCTCACGACGGTCGGCAACGCCTTCGTCACCGCCTGGAACACCGTCCGCACAGCCATGGTCAGCGCCTGGCAGGCCGTCGACAACAACGTGGTGCACCCCATCGTCCACTTCTTCACGACAACGATCCCCGACTCGATCACAAAGGCCATCGGGTTCTTCACCGGCTTGCCAGGAAAGATCGGGAGCGCCCTGTCGGGGTTCTTCGACGTCGCCTTCCACGCTCTCACCGACGTGGCCGGCTGGCTGACAACACACGTCTGGCAGCCCATCTCCTCGTTCTTCACCGGGCTGCCGGGGAGAATCGCCCATGCCGCCGAGGGGATGTGGGACGGCATCGGCAACGCCTTCATTGGGGCGATCAACGCCGTAATCCGAGTCTGGGACAACTTCAAGTTCCCGAAGGCCACATTCGGCCTCCTCGGCAGCATCGGGGGCTGGAGCCTTCCGCATATCGACCCGATCGACCCGATCACAACGAAGGCTCAAGCCCGGGCCACAGGCGGCCCGGTCGAGCCCGGCATCCCCTACCTGGTGGGGGAGAAGGGCCCGGAGATCCGGACCTTCGACTCGCCGGGGAACATCTCGCCCACCACCACCCTCCAGTCGATCCTGGCGGCCCTTCGGCCGGTTGACCTCCCCGGGCGGTCCGGGCCGGCAGTCGAGATCCACGAGGCCAACTTCCATGATGAGGCCGACGTGGAGATGTTGATGCGTCGGACCACCTTCGCCCTCATGGCCGGGCGATTGTGAGTGGGCAGCGGGTGCTCCAGTTGGTCCTGGGCGATGTGACCCTGGACCTGCGGGACCCCGATCTCGGTCTCGTCGTCCAGACAGTGGACATCGGCGCGGCCACGCCCCGGGAGGTGGTCACCGACCTCCCGGGCCAGGATGGCTCGGACGACCAGACCCAGTACTTCGCCACACGAGTGGTCTCGATCACCGGAGTGGCCGGGCCCGGCACCGCTGGGTCCCGCTCCAAGGTCCTCGACCTCCTGGCGCCGTTCCTCGGTCTCTCGGTGCCACGGCCGCAGCTCATCTACGCCCTCGATGAGGACGTAGACCCCCGCTACCTCACCCTGCGGGTGGGCCAGTGGACGGCACCGGCCGGCCCGGGAGCGGCCTCGGCCTTCGCCGTGCAGTGGAAGTGCGCCGATCCCATCGCCTACGGGCTGGCACTCAACGAGGTGTCACTGCCCCCGCTCACCGCCGACGCCCCCGGCTGGTCGTACCCCCGCACGTATCCCCGGAGCTACCCGGTGCTGGCGACCGGCCACGGCTCGATCTTCGCCATCAACAACGGGACCTACCCATCGTGGCCGATGTTCCGCCTGTTCGGGCCATGCGGGGGTACACAGCTCGCCATCCACTGGCTCGATCCCACAGGGATCGAGAACCTCCAGACCCAGGTGGTGATCGCCGGCCTGACACTGGCTGCCGGGACATACCTGGAGATCACAAGCAAGGCTCGCACCGCGGTGCTCAACGGCGACCCCGACGCCAACCGCTACAGCTACGTCGACTTCGGCCAGACCACATGGGGGCCGCTCCTGCCGGGCACCAACCGCCTGCGGTTCACGGCCTCGTCCGCCACAACACCGTCGATCTGCCAGATCCTCTGGCGCGACGCCTACCTCTGAGGAGACGACATGGCCTTCAAGGCACCGATCTCCATGCAGGCCGACAGCTACACAGCCGCGCTGGACCGCCAGGTTCTCGATGCGCTGTACCAGACCCCGGGCGTGGTGGCCAGCGGCCACCTGGTGGTCACCCAGCGGGCGGCCGGAGCCAACATGAGCGTCGACGTCGCCGCCGGCAAGTGCATCATCACCGGCACCGACGCCAGCAACCAGGGCAAGTACCTGTGCTTCTCGGACGCCGTGGCCAACGTGGTCCTGACAACGGCACCGGGGACCGGCCTGTCCCGGATCGACCTGATCATCGCCCAGGTACGCGACGCCACGGTGATCGGGGGCTCGCACAACGACTGGCTGGTCACCGTCGTGAAAGGCACGGCGGCCTCCAGCCCCACGGCCCCGGCCGCCCCGGCCTCCTCGCTGGTCCTCGCCCGGGTGCTGGTCGGGGCAAACGTCTCCACCATCACCAACACAGTGATCACCACCGTCCACCAGCGGGCCAAACGCACGGGCGAGGAGGTGGGTGACATCCGGATGTGCGCCTACGGCACAGTCCCCTGGTATGGCATCCCCCGGGACGGCCGGAACATCTCCCGGGTGGCCTACCCCGAGCTGTACGCCAAGTGGGGCACGGCGTTCGGCGTCGGCGATGGGGCCACCACCTTCGGGGTCGGGGACGATCGGAACCGGGTCCCCATCGGCGCCGGGAGCACACACGCTGCCGGGTCCACCGGCGGGTCGGCCACCACCACCCTGACGGCAGCCATGATGCCGCGCACCACAGTCACCATCACCCAGGGGACCCACACCCACGGCATCACCCAGACCCCCCACACCCACGCGATGACAGCGACAGGTGATTCGGCGCACCCGCCCTTCTTCGGCGCCTCGGCTGGAGGCAGCCCGTTCACAGCGACCGGCGTTGGCCAGTACGTCCAGATCACCAATGCCCACACCACGGAAGCTACAGCCAACATCTCGATCAACGGGGCCGTCGCCAACATCACGGCCGCCTACTTCGGCTCGGCCTCCCCCACTCCGGTGCCGATCGTCCCGCCGTTCCGGGCGAACACCTTCTACGTCGTCGCCTTCTGAGAGATGCACAAGGCATACGTCGTCAACAAGTCGAGTAGTCGCCTCGTCCCCGTCCAGTTGCCGGGCGGCACACATGGGACCTCCATCTCGGTGGGGACGACACCGGTCGGGGTGGCACTGACAGCGCATGGTTCCGTCGCCTGGGTGGTGCGATCGGGCGGCGTCCTCGCCCAGGTCTACCCGGTCATCGGCATCGTGGTCAGCACCACCACCGTCGGGGGGACCCCAGTAGCCGTCGCGGTCACGCCGGACAACACGACCGTCTACGTCCTCATGCGGACAGGCAACATCGTCCCGGTCGACCATGTCCACACAAATGCCGTGGGCTCGGCCTTCCGGGCAGGTCCCACGGGGACGACATACACGGGGATGGCGATCACCCCCGACGGTCGTTGGGCCTATGTGATCAAGGGCTCCAGCGTCATCCAGGTGGATCTCCAACTACGGACCTATCGGACCGTGGTCTCCTCGCTGGGCACCTCCGGCGGCCCGGCCATCGCCATCTCCCCCGACGGGACGATGGCGTACGTCACCCGAAAGGTCACCGGGACAACAGGCAAGGGCTATCTCTACCCTCTCGTCCTGTCGTCGGGCGTCCTGCGACCGGCGCTGCGGTTCACCGGGACACCATGGGCCGTTGGGATCAGCGCCGACGGCTCGACGGCCTACGTCCTCGCTGCCACGGTCGCGAACCTGATCTCGGTGACACTGTCGACCGGGACGGCCACCACCATCGGGGCCCAGGGGTCGGGCTCGGTGGGGATCGCCGTCACATCGATCCCCGATGTCCCTACTGCGGATTTCACCGCGAGCACCGGCGGACTCGTCGCGGTGTTCCTGGCCCCGTCGGCGCCAGGCCAGGCCATTACGAGCTGGTCATGGACATTCGGTGACGGCGGCACCTCGACAGTGCAGAACCCGATCCACACCTACCTGCAGCCGGGGACCTACACCGTCTCGCTGAGGGTGACCAACGCCCGGACAGCCACCGCGACGTCCAGCCAGGCCATCACCGTCTATCGACGGGTGGTCCTCTCCCCTCCGAGGGCGTGGCAGTTCGTGGCCGCCGATACGGCCGGGACGCCCGTCGGAGAGCTGACCAAGGCCACGAGCCGGCAGGTGTCCTGGTCGGTGAACGACGTGTCCACCGCCTCGTTCGGCATCAACGGGTCGCACCCCGAAGCGTCCCTGGTGGAGGAGCTGGCCTCGGACCTCCTCATCTACCGGGCCAGCGACACCGGAGCCAAGGTCCTCCGGTTCCGTGGCCGCATCGGGGCATCCAGTGATACAGGCTCGCCGGCCGGCTTGGCCACTTCGTTCTCGGCCAGCGACTACCGGGGGATGCTCTCGGTCCGCCAGGTCTGGACAGGCAGCACGACGACATTCGCCACAATCGATGAAGCGGACCTCGCTTGGACGCTCATCAGCCAGTCCGAAGCCCGGGCGGCGGGGGCCTTCGGCATCCAACGAGGCACCGCACCGACGACCGGCATCGTCCGGAGCCAGCAGTGCAAGGTCGGGACATCGATCGCCACCCTGATCGACAACCTGGCCACCGCGACACCGGGATTCGAGTGGGAGATCGACCCGACACTGCGGTTCAATCTCTGGGCGCCGGAGCGGGGTACCGACGGTCGGCAGGTTCTCGACTACGGCGGCACGGTGGCGTCGTTCCGGCGCACGGTCGACCCCTCGAACTTCCGCAATGCCCTGCGGTACGTCGGGGCCAACACACTCACCCCGGTCCTCCTGCAGGCGCTCTCCTTCGGCGCCGTCGGTCGGTGGGAGACCCAGGTGACCGACTCGTCGATCACCAACCAGGAGCTGCTGGCCGCCAAGGCCCAAGCGGCCTTCGCCCAGGCGCAGACAGTCCGGCCGACCTGGACACTGGTCCTCACCCCCCGGTGGTGGACGCCCGACCTCCTCTGGTTGGGCGACAGCGTGCGGGTGGTCATTCGCTACGGGCGCCTGGCCGTTAACACCATCCTCCGGGTGACCAAGATCACCGTGACAATCGGTGACGACGGCGGCGAGACCGTCACCATCACGGCCGGTCCGGTCCTCCGGGATCTCGTGAAGTCGGTGCAGTGGGCGCTCCAGCGAATCAGCGCCCTCGAACACCACTGACTCTCGATCCGACTCGCATCAGGAGGGCGCCCCTCGACCCTCCGTCACTTCGCGCCCAGCAGGAGGATGGCCATGGCCAAGCTCATCGTGGACAGCACTGGCCGTCTGGTCAGCCCGGACGGCTCGGTCTCAGTGTCGTACGCCTCACCCTGGCCATCGCCCAATGGCACGCCCGGCGGCTTCCGGGAGCCGGCCCAGGGGATGGTGCTCCATACCGAGGTCGGCTGGGAGCACACCGTCGAGCACGAGTTCACCGACCCCAGCTACCAGGCGTCGGCCTTCTGTTCGATCTCCGGCGGCCTGAACGCCCAGTCGCCCCCGGATGGCCACCTCCACCAGTACGGGCCGATCGGCCACGGCTGGATGGCCTGGGCCCAGAAAGCCGGCAACCCGAGGTTCCGGAGCGTCGAGTTCGAGGACGGGGGCCGGCCCACACGGCCGCTCACCGCCTTGCAGATCGCCACCGGCGGGGCCGTCCTCGCAGCGGTGGCCGAGTTCGACGGGTTCCCGATCCAGTCGACCGACGACCCCGATCATGGCCGGGGCCTCATCCTCCACGTCGACGGCGGTGCTGCCTGGGGCGGCCACGACTGCCCCGGCGCTGTCCGGGCCGCCCAGCGGCCGGCCCTCATCGCTGCCGCCTTCGCATCCATCACCCCGGCGCCGCCGGCACCCTCACCCACCCAGGAGGTCACCATGTACTGCACCGATCCGGAGACCGGCAAGGTCATCGCCACGGACGCCGACGGCAACGTCTACGCCGAGCCCGGAATCCCCGACATCCAGATCAGCACGCTCGGCCAGCACCCGGCCTGGCATGCCGGATCGGCCGAGTCCGGGGGTACCAACCCCTGCATTGGGATCACCCCGTGGCGGGACCCGCAGGGACGCTGGGGTCTCGCCTTCCTGACTGAGCCGGTCGGAGGCAAGGGCGGTTTCGGCCCCTACGACCTATACCACCTCGGCCGTGACGGCACCCCGCACTGAGCAGTGGCGGCCGCTGATCCGTTGACCCACCCGGCCGAATGGGCCGGGATCATCTCCGTCGTGATCGTGATCGTCGGGGTTGCCCTGGCGATCCTGCGCCTATGGATCCGATCTGTCATGCGGGAGGTGCGGCCGAACGGCGGCAACTCGTCGAGCCTCGGGGACACCGCCCGCCGGACCGAGGAGACCCTCGGCCGGATCGAAGCGTCCCAGCAAGCCATGGACCGGCGCATCACCGGCATCGCCGGCGACGTGGCTGCCGCCAACTCGAAGATCGACCGGCACATCGGCCGGCATGAAGCACTCGAGGCGCTGGCCCGTCAAGGCCAATCCGAACCTCGGCACTGATCCACCCCAAACCACCAGAAGGAGATCCCCATGACCACCCGTGTCGCCGGCAAGCGCGGGCGCCTGCCCCAGCGCCAGGGAGCCGACCGGTTCCGGCTGCGCTACATCCACGAGTACGCCACCGATCCGGTCCTCACCCGCCCGACCTACCCGGTCGACGTCTCCGGTGGGATCACCGACTGGGGGATGCTCGGCAACGACGAGCTCGGGGACTGCGGCGAGGCCGGCATCCGGCACGTCGAGATGTCCACTGCGGTGGCCATCGTCAAGGCGGCCTGCCCGACCTTCACCGACGAGGACGCCCGGAGCGAGTACTTCGCGTACACCGGCGGCAAGGACACCGGGGTCGTCCTGGCGGACTTCCTGCTCTGGCTCTACCGACGAGGCCGCATCAAGGCATTCGCTCCGGTGGACCACACCCGGCGGGAGTACGTCGACGGGGCGATGCAGCGGTTCGGCGCCGTCTACTGCGGGGTGCAGTTGACGGACGCCGACATGCAGCGGTTCAACGAGAGCAAGAAGTGGATCGGCGGGACGCCCAATCCCCGCGAGGGCCATTGCATCGTCAAGGTTCGGGCGACCCCCCATGAGGACGTGTGGGTCACCTGGGGCAAGCCCCAGCCCTCCACGCTCGCCTGGACGGAGCACTGCCTCGTCGAGGCATGGGCCGTGGTCACCCACGAGGAGGAGCACTTCGAGGGCCTCGCCGAACTGCTGGCCGACATCGACGCCCTGGGCGGTACGGGGGCCACGGCGAAGGCCACTGATCCCGTAGCCAAGCCGTCGCTCCTCGCGAAGCTGCGCGCCAATCTCCCACTGATCGGCGCCGTCATTGCCACCCTGGCCGGCATCGCCGGCACCGTCCTCACCCCGCTATACGGCGAGGGCCTGGCCAACGGGGTGCAGACCGTCCTGCAGGCCATCTCCGGGTTCCTGCTGACGCTGCCGACCTATCACGTCGTGCGGATAGCGGCCGTGCGGGCCCGGGCCCGGGCGATGGCCCGGGCGTCCCTCGTCGCCAAGACCGATGACCGCTGAGAGGAGCCATCCCATGTTCATCGACCGAATCGGTCTCGTCGCCCATGCCCAGGTCCAGAAGTTCCGGGGCGCCGACATCGCTGAGGCCCGGCGGGCCGGCCTGGCAGTAGCCACCGCCGCCGACCTCCATGCGGCCGGCATCCACCCCTACGACGTCGTCGAAGCGGCCCACAATCTGGAAGTGAATGGCGGCATCACCGCCATGCTGACCCTCCTGATCGGTGGGGGTGGCACCACCTACAGCCACGGCAACGCCCGACTCTGTGTCGGGGACGGCAACGGCTCCGTGCCCACGGTGGCCGCCACCGACACCGCCTTGGCCGCCCCCACCAACCGCTGGGCCCAGGCGACGGATGCGGGCTCACCGAGTGTCTCCGGGCAGACCCTCACCGCGGTGGCCACCTTCGGCACCGGGGTGGCGAACTTCCCATGGCGGGAGTGGGGGATTGATGCCGGGGGCGCGTCAGGCAGCGGGGCAGCGACCGGCCTTTTCAACCACCGGGGCGTGACATTGGGGGCCAAGTCGAGCGCTTCGGCCTGGGTCTTCACCGCGACCATCACCCAGAGCTGAGGAGCTGACCATGCCTATCGCCCGCGTCCATTGCCCGCAGTGCAACACCGACACCACATTCGAGTACCCCGCCGACACCCCGGCCTACTCCGGCACACCCGACGACATCCAGCCTGGTGCGCCCGGGGCCATCCGATGGGAGCACGGCTGCCCGCCCGTAGTGCCGGACACGACACCGCCGGTCCGTCAGGCCCCCTACGTCGGGGTGTTCCTCGTGCCGAGCGAGTAGCCGATGGCCATTCAGCCGCTCCAGGTCGTCACGGCCAAGGGGGCGGCGACGACCGGGACCTCGGTTTCGGCGACGGTCACCTTCCCCACAGCCGTCCCGGCGGGGGCCACCATCGTGCTCTGCCTGCAATACAAGGGCACCAACCGGATCAACGGGACACCGACCTACTCGACTGGTGTGTGGTCTCGCCTGATCAACCGCGCCAGCACCACAACAAACGCCAGTAACACCCAGGTCAGCGAGTGGGCGAACATGGGAGGTCTGGCCGCCGGGTCGTCCATCACGGTCACCGCCGCCTGGGGCAGCACCCAGGCGATCATGCGCATCGGGATCGTCGCCTACGTCCTCTCCGGGGCAGTCGCAGTCGGGGCGACCGGCTCTATACGGCACACATCGCTCGCCACGACCCAGAACTTCCCCGCCTTCGTCACCACAACCCGGACAATGTTCGTCATCGGCGTTGCCGGGCTCGGGACGCTGGGGAATGCCTATACGTTCTCCACGGCATCCATGCTCGGCTGGACTGTCCATTCTCAGTCTGACGGCGTCGGGGGAGCGGCCATCGGCACGATCTGCGGGGTCATCGGCCCCAACGTCTCACTGAGCACCGTGCCCATCACCTGGTCCGCGGCCTCCTCCATCAGCAACATGGCCGCGGTCGCCTTCGTCCCGGCGGTGGCCGCCGGGACGTCGACAGACGGCGGCACCGGGTCCGAGGGGCCCCCGTCGATCCGCCTGGGGGGCGCTGATGCCGGCCACGGGGCCGAAGGCGACGGGATCGACGGCACGCTGTCAGCCGCCGAGGTCGGAGTGGCGGACGATGGGGCGGCACTCCAGATGGCGGTCGGAACCTCCGATGGGGGAGCCGGACTCGACTACGCCACCCCGTCGGTGTCCCTGGGTGCCGGCGAAGCGGGATCGGGCGCCGACTCCGCTGCGCTCCAGGCGGCCATCGTTGTCCTCGACGCTGGCGCCAGTCTGGACCTCGCCCAGATCCTCGCCGCCATGGGGGATGTCGACGCTGGCGCCAGTGTCGATGCCGAGCTGGTGGTGCAGTGGCGCCCCGGGCTCGTCTTGGTCGGACGGCCCCAGCAGCTCGTCTTCATGGGACCGGAGGTGTCCTCATGACCTCAGCCCTGACGTTCACGCCCGCGGTGGTCGAGTACACGAGGCAGACCGACGAGGTGCTGGAGTTCGATCTGTCGGCCACGCTGGCATCGGTCGGCGGAACGGAAGTGGCCGACATCACCGCCACGCTGACGGATCTGGTGACCGGCCGAGAGGTCCCGGTGGGCACCCCGGCGGCCACGTCGGCGACCGCGGCCATGCTCCGGCTGCAGGGCTCGATCCTGGAGGCCGGCCACCGGTATCGGCTCACCCTGCGGTTCGGGGCCGACCCGACGTCGAACGTGTGCGTCCTCGCCCTGGGGATCGTGGTCAGCTTCTGACTCTTCCCCCTGCTACGATTACGTATCAGTGCCCCCCGGTCCCCCCATACGGCCGGGGGGCACTGTCGCGTCCGGGTGGCATCGCCTTTCAATCCGAAGTGCGAGTGCCTTCTCGATTTCACCCAGTCCCGCTCGGCTGTAGCCGTCCGGTGCGCCGGGCCCACGCCTCCACGGCTGGCCATTCCCACACCGGCGAGCTATCGGCCTACTGGGCGTCCTCTCGGTCGCAGAGTGACCCCTGCATCGAGGAGTGCCCGACGGGTGTAGAGCCAGCCGCTCCAGCAGCAGTCGGGGGCACTGTCGACCGCTGTCCCCGGACGAAGCAGGACCCTGGCCGGAGCCAGGGTCCTGGGGATCTCACGTAACCGAGACGTACCTACTATCAACACGGAACTTCAATGAGGCCCGGCCCGAAGACCGGGAAGTTACAGCCTTGTCGTCATCCGTGAGGCGAGTGTAGCCGCACAGCATACTGACTACCACCGACCAGTCTGCTTGCCCCACGCCACCCCATCGGCGTAGGACCACGCGTCGGTTCCTCCCACCTTCCACCTGGCCGGCCACATGATGCCCCGTTGAATCCATTTGTCGACCGTGCCCCGCTCCACCGAGAACATCTCAGCCACTTCTGGGATACCGAGAGGGATGTCCTGGGGAGGGATGGGGGAGACGAGCTCTCCTGGCACGTGGAAGGCGACGTAAATCTGCCGGCGCCGGTCGGGGCCCGATCCAGCCAGCCGTAGGGCTGCCCCACCGCCGAAGTGGCCGTAGCCGTGCTCAGCGCGATGCACCGGTGCCCACCCTCCCATCAATGGTCCAATGCCCATCGGCACGTCGGGTGCTGTCCCAGCGATCGCGGCGTTCAGCCGACGTAGATCCTCCACGTCGAAAGGTTTGGCATGGAGGAGCCACCGGAACCCCATGGGGCCACGGGGCCATGGGGCAGCGGGTGGTTGGGCGGCGAGCCCTCTCCACGCCAGCCACTCCTTTCCGACGGGACGGGCGGCCCGCTCTGTTGCCGGAGCTACCCGGCTGGTCCCATATGATCGGCTGTCCTCGATGCCCCAGCGCAGCGATGGCAGCGTGTCGTCTTTCTCGGTCCCATCGAGGAGGGCCGAGCGCAGGTGATCGGGAGTGGTCACCTCGCCGAGCTGGCGAGCGGCACGGACCCAGCGTTGCTTGCCCGAGGTGAAGTGCAGGGGGGTCCGTCCGACGAGGCCGGTCGAGGTGAGGTGGAGGGGATCGGGGTCGATCAGCGATCGAGCCATGCCCATGAGCACGGGATCGTCGGCGTCGGCGATGGCGGCCAGCCACCGGGCAGCATCCGCGACCGAGAGCGTGAGGTCCTCGACATCGCCATGGAGGACGGGAGACTCGACCCAGGCGGCGCGATCAACGTCGAGTACCCCCAGGACTGCTTCGAGGTCCCATTTCGTTCCGGACGTATGGAGGATGGGGCGCAGGGCGAGTGGATCATCGAGTGTCCACCGGAGGGTAGGGGCCGTGCGCATCTTTCGGATCTTGGCCCCCTTGGGCTGTTCGCTCAGCGCCGCCAGGAGCCCCTGGGCCGCCAGGACGTCCCGAGGATCAGTGCCCCGCAGGCCCGTCAGCACGATGTCAGGCACGGGCCACGCCCATAGCCCACGAGGCGGTCAGCTCGTCGTACTCGGCCTCGGTGACGACCCGGTAGCCGGCATCAACAAGAATCGAGATGATCTCGTCCGCCGAGTTTGCGGTGTCCGGGATGCGCTCGACGTCACGGAGCTGGTAGCCGTACTCGTCGGGGTCCGAGGAGTGCTCGGCGATCAGGATGTGGGTGGGGCCACTGTGGGCCACCAGGTGAGTCTGGGGTGCGGTGTTGTCCATGCGTCCATATTATCAGGACGGTCCAGGATGTCAAGAAAATCTGGACAGATGTCTCAGCCGACCAGTCGCCCCGTCTAGAGCACGGTCCCCCTTGCGAACACCTGTTCGCTTCGACAGAGTGGGGGACATGACCACATGGATGCACGTCCCCGAGCCCGAGCCGGGAAAGTGCTGGCGACAGGTCTATGATCCGAGCCTGCAGGATGCCCGGGGCCGGGAGTCGGAGTACCGAGGATCATGGGCCTGGTGCCAGCAGCCGGTCCGGTGGGTTGGCCATCTCCGTCCGGTGATCCCGGAGCTGCCGTGGCGACGGGTCTACGCCTGCGAGGAGCACCGAGCAGGACTGGAACGAGCACGACGGGTCGGCCGGCAGCAGGGCCAGGACGGCCGGTGATGCGGGCAGCATCAATCCGGCAACGACCATCGACTACCAAGTCGGTCTCATTCCGCTACGCTGATTTGGTCGAAGGGCCCTCCTCTGGGGCGCAGGGAAGACCACCTGTCCCAGGAAAACTGGGACACCCGCCAAGTGCGGCAGCAGGTGGCCCTGGCCCCAGATGAGGGCCTTTCACAGGGGCCACCAGGGCTGCGACTCGATGAAGTTCCGATCCCCAACGATGTTCAGCCCGTAGGAGCAGATGTGCCCCGGTGGCCGAGCGTAGATGCGGTCGGTGATCTCTCGAAGGTAGCTACCTTCCACGTCTCCATAGGGATCGGGCCAGATTGCCGACGACAGGCATCCATTGGCGAGATCAGCGATCTGCAACAGCTCCGTCTGCTCGGGCGTCGAGATTCGAGGCTGCCCACGGATCGCTTGCCACCTGATTGTGGTCTTGGATGTTCGAAGGGTACGCAGGTAGTTGTTCAGATTCGCGTAGGGAAACCGGCGAACGTGGGCGAAGGTGAGGATCGCCTCGCCATGTTGGCTATCGACATACCAGGAGACGCGTTCCAGGAGCCGGCGAAGGGCATAGTTGTACATCGCGGAATGATCCCGGAGGCCCGACGCCGGTGTCTTGCGAATCGGCTCCTTGTCCACGATGACGTAGGAAAAGGTAACCCCCAATCCCCCCAGCTCGCGGGCTACGAGCTTGCGCTGGGCATGGACAGTCACGTTCTTCGACCAGTGAAGGACGGTTCCCGTTGGCTTCCTGAGTTTTGAGCACAATTCATGGCGGAACGCCCGCACGGCTGCGTCTGCGGAATCGCGGACGATGAGGGCTCCCAGGATGAAGATCGGGCTGGCAGAAAGGGAGACTCCGCGGTCTCCTGATTCATCGACATACACGCGAAAGAGCCTTCGCTGGGGAGCAGTCACGGCGAGAGGTTACGCTTCCACTATGGGTTTAGGGAACTGAGTGAAAACAGAAACTCGGTATTACCCCTCACTCCACCCTCGACCGCCGAACCTCATCCTCCCGGATCATCTCCGTCCTGACGATCCCCCACGAGGGGAGGCCGGCCTGCTGGACTGCTGCCCCTATCAGGTCACCGCCGATCTGCAGGGCTGTCCCAGGGGAGGTGGTCTCCACCATGACCGAGACCGAGTAGTAGTGGCCGTCGGTGGCGGCTTCGCCCAGGTGCTCGGAGAGCAGCTCGGCGCACACGCCCAGGCGGTCGTCGGCGATGTCGATCTGGTCCTGTGGTGTACGGGAGCGGTAGTCGATGGTGAGGAGCCAGGAGCGGGTCATGCCGACCGGAAGTGCTCCTCCAGGTCGGCTACGTCAGCCTCCTGCGGCGTCAGGGCCCGCCCAAGGGCCTCGGCTGCCTGTTGATCCGAGGCTCCGATGGCATGGGCATAGACCTGTAGGGTCATTCGGGCATCGGCGTGGCCGTGCCGAGCGGCCACCGTCCGGACGTCGACGCCGGCACCGAGCGCCGTGGTCACCGAGAAGTGCCGCAGTTGATGGAGGTGGTAGGGGAACTCCATGTCCTCCATGAGGTCCCCGAACCAGTGGGTGAGGGTATCGGGCAGCATCGGCCTGGCGCCGTCGGCCCGGGGGCTGAGGATGAAGCCGTCGGACTGCAGGGCGGCCTCGGCCCGCCGGGCGATGTCCTCGACCTGCTGGCGTCGGGCGGCGAGCACCCCATCGGCCAGGGCGTCGAGGGCGATGACCCGGACCTGGTGTGTCTTCGTCGGGCCCTCGATGATCTTGCCCTTCGTGACGATGATCGAACGGCCAATCGTGAGCCGGCCGAGCGCCACGTCGGTCCATCGGAGGGCGCATAGCTCGCCACGCCGGGCCCCCGTCAGGGCTGCCAGGGCGATGGCGGTGCCGAGGCTCGGCTCCTTGGCCTCGCCGGCACGGACCATCGCCTGCAGCTCCTCCGGCGTGGGAATCGTCAGATGCTGGCGGCGGGCGCTCGGCGGGCTGGCCCGCTTGGCCACGTTCTCGCCCACCCAGCCCCACTTGAGGGCCTGCTGGAGGGCCGCCGAGATGATGGCGTGATACTTGCGGACGGTCGTCGGCGTCCGGAAGGCGGCCGGTGCATCCCCGGCGGCCGGCCGGATCTCCTCGGCCAGCCAGTACTGGTACCAAGCGTCCAAGTTGTCGGGGCCGAGCTTGGCCAGCTTCATCGCCCCGATCGCCGGCCGGATGGCGTGCTCGATGGCCCCGCGGTAGTCCCGGATGGTCGTCGGGCTCCGCTCGCCCTCGATGTTGGCCAGCCATCGGTCAAGAAGCTGGCTCACCGTCGCCTTGGTGCGATCGAACTTCCCCTCATCGACCTGGGTGACGAGCTTGGCCAGCCGCTTCTTGGCCGCCGCCTCGGTGCCCCGGAACGTCTCATGGAGCTGCTGAGGGTGGCCAGTACGGGGGTCCCGGCCGGTGAAGACCCGGAGCCGCCACACGCCCGGGGATCGCTCCTTCATGCTGCCGGCCATGCCCCTCATCGTACCTGCAGATTGGGACTTCTGTAGGACAGGGGGCCCGTTGCTCCAGCGTTTTCCGTGCGCCCCACGGGATTTGAACCCGTAACCTGCGGATTAAGAGTCCGTTGCTCTGCCGTTGAGCTAGAGGCGCACCGGGCAGTGTAGTAGGGCGGGGGGGCCGGCCAGTTATCCTGGCCCGGCGGCTGCGAGGGGCTGGGGGCCGCCGGGACGGGGCTGGGAGGATGGGCCAGGTGGCAGTGGCGGAGGGACCGACCGGGGCGTTGCGGATCGCCGCCCTGGTCAAGCAGGTTCCGGCAGCCGAATCGCTGGAGCTGGGGCCGGACGGCCGGCTGCGGCGGGACGGGCTGGCGCTGGAGATGAACCCGTACTGCCGCCGGGCGGTGTCCAAGGGGTCGGAGCTGGCCCAGGCCACCGGCGGGCGGTGCACCGTGATCACCCTGGGCCCGCCCCCGGCCGAGGACGTCCTGCGGGAGGCGGTGGCCTGGGGGGCCGACGAGGGGGTGCACCTGTGCGACCCCGCCTTCGCCGGTTCGGACACCCTGGCCACCGCCCGGGCCCTGGCCGCCGCCGTCGACCGGGAGGGGCCGTTCGACCTGGTGCTGGTCGGCCGGAACTCCACCGACGGCGACACCGGCCAGGTCGGCCCGGAGCTGGCCGAGCTGCTGGGGCTGCCGTTCGCCGGCGGGGCCCGCCGGATGGAGCTGGCCGGCGACCGGGTGCGGCTGGACCTGGAGCTGGACGACGGTTGGCAGGAGGTGGAGGTGGTGCTGCCGGCGGTCGTCTCGGTCGCCGAACGGCTCTGCGACCCCTGCAAGGTCGATCCGGAGGGCCGCCGGGCGGTGGCGGCCGACCGGTTGCGGCGGCTCACTGCCGCGGACCTCGGCGGCGGCCCGTT
The DNA here is from genome assembly GCA_035547695.1 of Acidimicrobiales bacterium. Taxonomy (GTDB): domain Bacteria; phylum Actinomycetota; class Acidimicrobiia; order Acidimicrobiales; family RAAP-2; genus DASZUK01. The sequence goes on along the minus strand of DASZUK010000019.1, from coordinate 12,427 downwards.
CGGGGAGGCCGGCAGCCCGACCGTGGTGGGGGCGGTGCGGGTCCTGGAGCACCGCCGGGACGGCCGGGTGCTGTCCGGCCCGATACCCGACCAGGTGGCGGAGGCGGTGCGGCTGCTGGTGGGCCGGGGAGCCCTGGTGGCCGGGGCCCGGCCGGACGACGGCGCCGCCGAGCTGGCCGAGGAGGCCGCCCGGTCGGTGTCGTCCGGGCTGGCCGTCGACATCGGGGCGGGCCGGCCACCGGTGGTGGCGGTGCTGCTGGAGCCGGACCGGCCGCAGGTGGACGCCGAGCTGCTGGGCGCGGCGGCCCGGCTGGCCGGCGAGGTCGGCGGCGAGGTGGTGGCCGTCCGCACCGTCCCCGACGGCGCCGCCGGGCCGGCCGACGACGTCGGCCCGCTGGGGGCCGACGTGGTGGTGGACCTGGTGGGGGACCCGGTGGCCGACGACGTGGCCGCCGCCCTGGTGGACCGGTGGACGGCGGAGCCGCCGTGGACGGTGCTGGCCCCCGGCACCGCCTTCGGGCGGGAGGTGGCCGCCCGGGCCGCCGCCGCGCTGGGGGCCGGCCTGGTGGGGGACGCGATCGCCGTCGACGTGGTCGACGGTCGCCTGGTGGCCGCCAAGCCGGCCTTCGCCGGCGCGCTGGTGGCCGACATCTCCTGCACCTCGCCGGTGCAACTGGTCACCGTCCGGCCCGGGGTGTTGCCGGTCCCGGCGCCCCGTCCCGCCGTGGCCGTCCGGTCGTCCACCCAGCCGCTGAAACCGCTCGGCCGGGTCGTCGTGACGTCCACCCGCCGCGACGACGACGTGGAGGTGCTGGCCCGGGCCGAGGTGGTCATCGGGGTCGGCGCCGGGGTGCAGCCGGACGAGTACGCCGACCTGAGCGGGCTGGCCGCCGTGCTGGGGGCCGAGATGGCCGCCACCCGGAAGGTCACCGACAAGGGCTGGGCCCCCCGGGCCCGGCAGGTCGGCATCACCGGCCGCAGCATCGCCCCCCGGCTGTACCTGTCGGTGGGGGTCAGCGGCAAGTTCAACCACATGGTCGGGGTCCGGGCCGCCGGGACGGTGGTGGCGGTCAACGTCGACCCCGACGCCCCGGCGTTCGGCCACGCCGACATCGGCATCGTCGGCGACTGGCACCAGGTGGTCCCGCTGCTGCAGGCCGCCCTCCGCCAGTTGCCGCCGGGCTGACCGCCGGGTTCCGGAGCGTCCTGGGGGTAGAACGGAGCGGTGCACCATCGGGGGGTTCGGAGGGCGACGACCGGCCGGGGGCCCGGTGCCGGGGCGGTCGCGGCGCTGGCCGCCGGGGCGGCACTGGCTGCCCAGTACGTGCCCAGCACCGTGGCCCTCGGCCAGTGGGCCGACCTGCGTGTCCTGCCCGGCGACCTGTGCCGGTGGCGCGGCGACGGCGGTGGGGTGGCCCTGACCTTCGACGACGGTCCCAGCTCCGTCGCCACCCCGGCGTTCTTGGACCGGCTGGACCGGCTGGGGTTGGTCGGCACCTTCTTCGTGCTGGGCAGCCTGGTGCAGCGGGACCCGGACCTGGTGGCCGAGATCCGGCGCCGCGGCCACCAGGTGGAGACCCACGGCCACCACCACCGCCACCACCTGGCCCGGTCCCCCCGGTGGGTGCACCGCGACCTGCACGCCGCCGCCGACGCCATGGCCGCGGTCGGGGTCCGGCCCCGGTGGTACCGGCCAACCTACGGCCAGGCCACCGCGGCCACCCTGCTGGCCGCCCGCCGCCGCGGCTGGCGCCCCCTGCTGTGGTCGGCCTGGGGCCGGGAGTGGGCCACCACCGACCCGGCCGCGGTGGCCGCCACCGTCCGCCGCCGGCTCGGCCCCGGGGCGGTGGTGCTGCTGCACGACAACGACGCCTTCGGGCCGGCCGGCATGTGGAAGGTGGCCCTCGACGCCCTCGACCGGGTGGCCGACGACCTCCACCGCCGCGGGCTGACGGCCGTGACCATGGACCAACTGGTGCCCGTCCCGGGCACCGGGGACCAACTGGTGCCTGTCTCGGGCACCGGCCAACTGGTGCCCGTCCCGGGCACCGGGGACCGGCCGGTCCCGTGACGCCGGACCGGGCCGGGGCCCCGGAGTCCGCCCTGATCCTGTCCGGGTCCATCGGGAAGGGCCACGACTCGGTGGCCGAGGCCTGCCGGGCGTCGTTGGCCGGCGCCGGCCTGCCCGGACGGGTCCTGGACTGCATGGCGCTCATGGGAGGCCCGGAGGCCCGCATCGGGATGACCGCCTTCCGGCGGCTGCTGGACGTCCCCACCGTGTACGACGGGTTCCACTTCAGCCACCTCCGCTCCGGGTCCTGGCTGCCGCGGGCCATGGAGTGGGCCGCCGGCCACCGCCTGGTGCCGGCCCTGCGCCAGGAGCTGGGCCCTGGCTATCCGCTGATCGTGTCGGTGTTCCCCACCGGGGTCACCGCCAGCTCCCGGCTGAAGCAGGAACGGCCCGCCGTCACCGCGGTGGCCTTCTGCACCGACGCCTGCGCCCACCGGCTGTGGGTCCGGGACGGGGTGGACCTGTACGTGGTCTGCTCCGCCCTGGCCGCCAACACCGTCCGCCGGTACCAGCCTTCGGCCCCCATCGCCGTCGTCCCGCCGCCGGTGCGCCCCGCCTTCTACCGCGCCCCGGACCGGGTCGCCGCCCGAGCTGCCGTCGGGGTTCCCGACGGGGCGCCCTGCGTGCTGCTGATGGCCGGCGGCTGGGGGCTGGGGCCGCTGGCCGAGACCGCCGCCGCGCTGGCCGGCGCCGGGTACTGGGTGCTGGCCGTGGCCGGGCTCAACCAGCAATTGCACCGCCGGCTGCAGTCCGTCGCCGGGCAGTACCCTTCGGTCGTGCCTTTCGGCCTCACCGACCGGGTCCCCGACCTCATGGCCGCCGCCGACGCCGTGGTGACGTCGCCCGGGCAGACCTGCCACGAGGCCAGGGTGGTCGGCCGGTGGCTGGTCATCTTGGACGTCGTGCCGGGCCACGGCCGGGAGAACGCCCTGCACGAGCTGGAGCAGGGCGCCGCCCTGGCCTGTTCCCCGGACCCGGCGTCGGTGGTGGGAGCCGTCCGGGTGATGTTCGCGGAGCAGCCCGAGCACCCGCCGTGGCCGGTGCAGACGGCGGGGGAGTGGGACAAGCACTTCGCCGGCGCCCTGGCCGGTGCCGGGGTCGTCCTCCCGGCGGCCCGCTGACGTGGCCGCACCGATGAGGCGGGCCGCCGCCGCCGTGCTGGGGGCCGCCGTCGCGGCCGGCCTCGCCGTCCCCACCGCCCTGGCGCCGGTCGCCGCCCCCGCCGGTGCCGCCGGTGTCGCCGGGACGACGGCGGGAAAGACGGTCTGGCTCTGCCGGCCACAGATGGCCGACGACCCGTGCACGGCCCCGCTCACCGCCACCGTGGTGCCGGCCGACGGCCCGGACACCGTGCAGCGGGCCCGGCCGGCCCGGCACCCGGCCGTCGACTGCTTCTACGTGTACCCCACCGTCAGCGAGGAGCAGGGGATCAACGCCAACCTCGCCGTCCAGCCCGCCGAGACCGCGGTGGCCCGCGCCCAGGCGTCACGGTTCTCGCAGGACTGCCGGGTGTACGCCCCCATGTACCGGCAGGTCACCGTCAACGGCCTGCTGCACACCACACAGCTCACCCCGGCGGCCCTGGCCGTCGCCTACAGCGGCGTGCTGGCCGCCTGGCGGGAGTACCTGGCCCGCTACAACCACGGTCGCGGCGTGGTGGTCATCGGCCACTCCCAGGGCGCCGCCATGCTGATCCGGTTACTGCGGAGCCAGGTGGACCACGACCCGAAGGTCCGCCGCCGGCTGGTGTCCGCGGTGATCCTCGGCGGCAACGTCACCGTGCCGGTCGGCCGGTCGGTGGGGGGCACGTTCTCCCACATCCCGGCCTGCCGGTCCACCTCGCAGACGGGCTGCGTGGTGGCCTACTCCAGCTTCGACCAGCCCCCGCCGGCCGACAGCCTGTTCGGCCGGCCCGGCACCGGGGTCAGCCTGCTGTCCGGCCAGACCGCGACGGCCGGCCTGCAGGTGCTGTGCGTCAACCCCGCCGATCCCGGTGGCCGCGGGGTGTTGCGGCCGTACTTCCCGTCGGCCGACGCCTCCGCCGGCCTCGGCTCCCAGGCGGCCGGCGCCCCACAGGTGTCCACCCCGTGGGTGACCTATCCGGACCTCTACACCGCCCGCTGTCGGTCCGCGGGCGGCGCCACCTGGTTGGCGGTCACCACCGTCCCCGGCGGCGATCGCCCGGTGGTCACCGAGAGCCTCGGCCCCACCTGGGGCCTGCACCTGGTCGACGTCAACATCGCCCTGGGCAACCTGGTGACCATGGTGCACGACCAGGTCACCGCCTACGAGCGGAGGTGACCCCATGAGGATCGCGGTGGCCAACGACCACGCCGGCTACCCGTTGAAGCTGGCCGTCGTCCAGCACCTGGAGGCGGCCGGCCACGACGTCGTGGACCTGGGCACCCATTCCACCGATCCGGTCGACTACCCCCCGATCTGCGCCGACTGCGCCCGCCACGTGGTCGCCGGCGACGCCGACCGGGGCATCGTCATCGGCGGCAGCGGTCAGGGGGAGGCACTGGCCGCCAACAAGGTCCGGGGGGCCCGGGCGGCGCTGTGCCACGACGAGTACACCGCCCGGTTCGCCCGCCGGCACAACGACGCCAACCTGCTGTCCCTCGGAGCCCGGGTGGTGGCCGAGGCGTTGGCCCTCGACATCGTCGACGTGTTCCTGTCCACCGGGTTCGACGGCGGCCGCCACCAGCAGCGGATCGCGGAGATCACCGCCATCGAGGACGAGGAGGCCGCCCGCGGATAGGGCGGCACAGGGCTGGGCGGTGTAGGGGTAGGCGGCACAGGGTAGGCGGCCCGGACCACCGGCCCGGCGAGTGGCCGGTGGTCCGGCGAACCGGCTACTTGGTGATGATCTTCGGGGCCGGGGTCTGGCCGTTGACCACCTTCTTGAACGTCGCACCGGCCGTCACCTTCGGGGCCTTGGACGCCTTCACCTTGATGGGGGCACCGGTCTGCGGGTTGCGGGCGGTGCGGGCCTTGCGGTCCACCCGCTCGAAGCTCACGAACCCGGTGAGAGCCACCTTCTCGCCCTTCTTGACGTTGGCCGACACCACGTCCTCGAGGCCGTCCAGCACAGCGGCCACCGCCTTGCGGTCCACCTTGGTGTGGGTGGCGATCGCGGCGACCAGTTCGGTCTTGTTCATCAGGCGTGACTCTCTTTCTGGGGTAGGGGTCTGATGAGCCCGCGCATGGCGGGTGGCCCACATTGTGCATCGTTTCCCGGCTCCCGGTCAGGAATGGTCGGCCAGGCGGCTAGACCTGGGGCCGTGAACCGCCACCGACCGGTTCTGCTGGAGGTCACCCGGCCCATCCGTACCGCCCGGCTGGTGCTGCGGCCGTTCCGCCGCGACGACCTGCCCGACCTGCTGGCCATCGAGTCCGACCCCGGCGTCGCCCGCTACCTGTACCGCGGGGTCCGCGACGAGGCCCGCGCCGCCCAGTCCCTGGAGACCAAGATGCGGGCCACCCGCATCCGGCCCGACGGCGGCGCGCTGTCCCTGGCCGTCGTCCTCGGCGACCACGGCCCCGTCGTCGGCGACCTGACCCTCACCTACCGCAGTCCCGTCCACCGGCAGGCCGAGATCGGCTACGCGCTGGCCCCGGCGTACCACGGCCACGGCCTGGCCACCGAGGCCGCGGCCGCCGCCGTCGACCTGGCGTTCGACGGCCTCCGGGCCCACCGGGTCTACGCCCGGATCGACCCCCGCAACCGGGCCTCCGCCCGCGTGCTGGAGAAGCTGGGCATGCGTCGAGAGGCGCACCTGGTCGAGAGCGAACGGGTCAAGGGGGAGTGGACCGACGAGGTGGTCTACGCCCTGCTGCACCGTGAGTGGGCCGCCCGCCGGCGTGGCGACGGCCGGCCGTAACGGCGGCGGCGGCCGGCGGCTACCAGGTGACCAATCCCGGCGGGGCGGTGTCCAGGGTGGCCAGGATGGCCTCGGCCAGCGCCCGGGCCGACACCGGGTCCAGCTCCACCGCCACCCGGGCGCCGGGGCCGCGGCCGGGGTTCAAGAAGTCGAGGTTCAAGGTGTGGTCGGCCGGGGCGTGCACCGGGTGGTCGAAGTACACGGTGGCGTCCGTGACCGGGAACCAGCCGGCCGCCCCCTTGCCGCTGCCCTGCACCGCCACCCGCTCGGTCTGGTAGGTGCACACGTCAGGCCCCCAGGTGCTTGCCGAAGAACGCCAAGATCCGCTCCCAACCATCCTTGGCCGCTTCCGGCCGGTACGCCGGGCGGTCCACCGAGAAGAAGGCGTGGCCGGCCCCCTCGTAGGTGTGGAGCTCGTACTCCTTGCCGGCCGCCTTCAGCAGCCCTTCCAGCTCCGCCACCTGCTCCGGCGACGGGTACTGGTCGTCGGCCCCGAACAGCCCCAGCAGCGGGCAGTTGAGGTCCCCGGCCCGATCCCCGAGCGGCGCCACCTTCACCGGGAACCCCTCCGGCGGGGTGCCGGTGACGAACGCCCCGTAGCAGTCGACGGCGGCCTGCAGCGGCAGGCTGATGGCGGCGAGGAACGACTGCCGGCCACCGGAGCAGTACCCGATGGTGCCCACCTTGCCGTTCGACGTGGCCAGCGACCGCAGGTGGTCCGCCGCCGCGCCGACGTCACCCACGAGCTGGTCGTCGGGCACCCCGCCCTTCGCCCGGGCCGACGCCGCCGCGTCGTCCGGGCTCACCCCGATGCCCTCCCGGCTGTACAGGTTCGGGAGGATCGCCACGTACCCCTCGGCGGCGAACCGCCGGGTGATCTCCTTCGTCGGCTTGTCGTAGCCCGGCAGGTGGTGGATGACCACCACCCCGCCGTACGGCCCGTCCCCCAGCGGCTGCGCCAGGTACGCCTCCAGCTCCGCCCCCTGGTGCCCGCTGATCCTGACGGTCTCGGCCCGCATCTCGTCGGTCATCGCCTCACCCCTTCCCGGTCCTGTTGTCCCCGGTCCCGTTGCGGCGTCGCCGCCCTTCCGCCCCAGCCTACTTAGCTCTGTCACAGAGGTAATATGGGCCGTGCCCATCGTCCCCGGGACCGCCCCGTCCACCGCCCCGGCCACCGACCCGCCGACGACCCTGCCCACCGACCCGCCGAACGCCCGGGCTGCTGGCCGACCCGCTGGCCGAACGGCCGCCCGGCCCGCTGGCCGAACGGCTGGCGCGGCTGCCGTCGTCGTGGCCGACCGGCTGCTCGGTGCCATGGCCACCGTGCGCCGGGCCGTCCGCCGGCTGCCGGAGCGGCCGGAACCGCCGGAGCCGCCGGAGCCGCTGTGCACCCTCACCGCGGCGCAGGGGGAGCTGGTGCGGCTGGTCCGGTGGCGCCCCGGGGTGTCGGTGGCCGAAGCCGCCGAGGAGCTGCGGTTGGCTCCCAACACCGTCAGCACCCTGGTCGGCCAACTCACCGACCAGGGGCTGCTGCTCCGGGTGGCCGACCAGGCCGACCGGCGGGTGGCCCGGCTGGACCTCGACCCGGACGCCCGCCGCAAGGTCACCGCCTGGCGGGACCGCCGGTCCGAGGCCGTGGCCGCCGCCATGGGCCGGCTCGGCGCGGACGACCGGCGGGTGCTGGCCGACGCCGCGGCCGCGTTGGAGCGGCTGGCCGAGGCGGTGCACCGAGAGGTGGTGCACCGAGCGGCGGAGGAGGCCGGATGACGGCGCAACCGGCACTGGCGCAGCCGGTGCCGGTGTTGCGGTTATCGTGGGCTACCGGCGCGTGAATTTCAACGTCGCATTAACCCTAATCAGAACTGTAAGCCAGTTTGCTGGCGCCCTTGTTGTCACGTTTGTTATCTTGCGTACGGCTGTGGTGGATGGGCGGGCTACTGCCGCTGTAAGTGTCACCTTGATTCGGTGACCCCCCGGAAATGTAAAGAAGAACTTCTTTGTTGCTGTCGTGAATTTTGCGATGCCGATTGTTGTACGACTGAGTGCGGTGGTCTGACATATTTTGTATGTGTTGGCGGCAGGATGACGCCAACACCAGAGTAGATATGTGGCCGTTGTCTTGACGATAAGTTCGTGGACCATCTTGCGGTCCACGATGACCGCTGCCCCTGTGGTTAGGCCACCACATGTTGTCGGTGCCTGTACTGTGACATGTGTAATCGTATATGACCCCATCGCATATGTCGTTGTTGGTGTGCCCAAGACTGGTCGTGTCAAGGTGACGGATACGGTGCAGACCGTACTGCCGCTCGATGTGACGACGACGGTAGCCTCCTGCTCGGTTGTCGCTGTAAATGTTACCCGAGCCGTAAGGCCATTAGGTGTGGTCGTACATGTCGTAAAGCTGTCGGGTCCGCCGCCTGTGCTTGTTCCGCTGTTTGTGCACGTCACCGTGATCCCTCCGGACGTGATGACGAGTGTATGTGTGGTGGCGCCGGTGGGGGCGGTGGTGATGACCGCCAGGCCACTGGCAGGGACGAGCAGCGCCATGGTGATACCACAGGCGCGCAGCGTTCTTGACGTCATGGTCCTCCCCTTTATCCGGACTTTCGCGCAGCGTCGGGCGGTGCCCTAACCTTCAAGTATGGGCTGCAGCAGGGTGGAGTCAAGCAGTAAAGAGGGCGTCCGATAAAACCTTGTTACGCAGGAACGGCGTGGCCGCCACGGCGGGCACAACACCGTCACCGCTGCAGGGACTTGGTCTCCAGGAACTCTTCCACCCCGAACCGGCCCCGCTCCCGGCCGATGCCGGACTGCTTGTAGCCACCGAACGGCGCGGATGGGTTGAAGGCGCCGCCGTTGATGTCCACCTGCCCGGTCCGGAGCTGCCGGGCCACCGCCTCGGCGTGGGCCGGGTCCGCCGACCAGACCCCTCCGGCCAGGCCGTAGACGGAGTCGTTGGCGATCCGGATGGCCTCTTCCTCGGTGTCGTACGGCAGGATGGACAGCACCGGCCCGAAGATCTCGTCCTGGGCGATGGTCATGTCGGAGGTCACCTCCGAGAACACGGTGGGCCGCACGAAGTAGCCCACGTCCAGCCCGTCCGGCGGTTCGGTGCCGCCGACCAGCAGCTTGGCGCCCTCGTCGATGCCCTTCTGGATGTACCCGCGCACCCGGTCGCGCTGGGCCGCGGACACCAGGGGGCCGATGGTGACCCCGTCGTCGAAGGCGTTGCCGGCGACGAACGTGGCGGCGGCGGCCACCGCCTTCTCCTCCACCTCGGCCAGCCGGGACCGCGGCACGACCATCCGGGTCAGCGCCGAGCAGGTCTGGCCGGAGTTGAGGTAGCAGGCGAACAGGCCGGCCGGGATGGCGGTGTCCAGGTCGGCGTCCTCCAGCAGCACGTTGGCCGACTTGCCGCCCAGCTCCAGGGCCACCCGCTTCACCGACCCGGCGGCCAGCGCCATCACCCGCTTGCCGGCCCGGGTGGACCCGGTGAACGACACCATGTCCACCCGGGGATGGGCGGCGATGGCTTCCCCGACGATCGGGCCGGGACCGCTGACCAGGTTGAACACCCCCGGCGGCAGCCCGACCTCGTCGATGACGTCGGCCAGGGCGAAGGCGTTCAGCGGGGCCACCTCGCTGGGCTTCAGCACCACCGTGCACCCCGCCGCCAGCGCCGGGGCCACCTTCAGCGCGATCTGGTACAGCGGGTAGTTCCAGGGGGTGATCGCCCCGACCACCCCCACCGGCTCACGGACGACCAGGGAGTTGCCGATCTCCTCCTCCCAGGCCAGCTCGGCCACCTGGCGGGCGGCGTCGGCGAACGCCCCGACCGGCAGGCCCACCTGGATGGGGCCGGCCAGCGACGCCGGCATGCCCACCTCCCTGGCGATGGTGGCGGCGATGTCCTGCCCCCGGGCCTTCAGGGCCTCGCCCACCCGGACCAGCAGCTTCGCCCGTTCGTCCACCGGCGTGTGGGCCCAGGCGGAGAACGCCTCCGCCGCGGCCTCCACGGCCCGGTCCACGTCCTGTTCGGTGCCCTCCGGCACCTTGCCGATGACCTGCTCGGTGTTGGAGTCCACCATCTCGTGGACGCCCAATCCCGACGACGGGGTCCATTGGCCCCCGATGTAGATCTTGTCCCGGATCTCCATCCCCCACCTCCCCGGTGTCGTGGACGGAATTGACCCTACCGGTCAGAGGGGACGCCGCCGGTCAGCGGGACGGCGCCGGTCAGAGGGACGACGCCGACACCGACGTGGCCGGGGCCGCCACCGCGAACCGCTCCCCCCAGTGGCTGAAGTCCACCTGTCCGGAGGCCTTCTCCTGTTTCTTGGACCCCTGTGCCTTCTGGGTCCCCTGCGCGGTGTACTGCAACGGCAGCACCCTGCTCCGGGCGGGCAGGTACAGGGCGGCCGGTCCCTTGCCCCCCAGGTCGGTGGTGGTCCCGGTGACGCTGACCGCGGGCACCCCGTCGATGGTGGCCGACGGCCCGTTGGCCAGCGGCGCCTTCACCGAGATCTGGCTCACCGCGGAGCTGACCGTGAGCGACTTCGAGATGGCCTGGTATGTGGGGTTGGACTGGTCGAACCGGATCCAGGTCCCGGCGTACTTGGTGGCCAGTGTCGACGGCATCCCCAGGTACCCCTCCAGCCCGGTGGGGTCCCCCCGGAAGTACGCCGCCTGGTGCACCAGCCGCACCGCTACGTGCCCGGTCTGCTGGCCGCCGGTCACCACCACCGCCTCCCGGCCCTTGGCCCGGGCGACGTCGGCCGTGATGGCGACCGACTGCTTCCCGACGGTGCTCACCGCCACGAAGTGGACCGACGGTTGGCTCCGGGCCGCCGCCAGGGACGCCGCCAGCAGCGCCTTCGGGTTCGCCGCCGGCGAGGTGGTCGTCGTCACCGAGGTGGACGTGGTCGTGGCCGCCCCGGCGGGCACTGCGACCAGCGCGGCGGCCATCACCGTCAGACCGGCGGCGAGCGCAGTGGCCCCGGCGGCGAGCGCAGTGACCCCGGCGGCGAGCGCGGTGGCCCCGGCGGCGAGAACGGGGACGGGACCGGCCGGACGGCGTCGGGGCATCCAGCCGACCGTAACAGCCCGCTACGGCGACGTGGTCCGCTACGGCGACGTGGTCGCCACCGCCGGAGCCGACGCCGGGCCGTAGCCGTCGGCGTTGACGGCGACGACGGCGTAGGCGGCCCCGGCCGCCCCGCCCCTCCAGACATAGGCGGTGGCGGTCGAACCGGTGTCGTAGCTCGACGTGCCGGTGACCCGGCCTGTCTCGGTGGGGAGCTGGTACACCACGTAGTCGGTGACCGGGCCGCCTCCGGAGGTGGCCGGCGGCGTCCAGGAGAGCTGCACGTCGGTGGTCGGCAGCGGCCCGGTCGGCGGGAGCACGGTGGCGACGACGCCGCCGGGGGCCGCCGGGACCACTGTGGCGGTCGGGACCAGGGTGCCCGACGGCGGGACGGTGGTGGTGGGGGACCCCACCACCCCGCGGGCGACGACGTCGGTCCACAGCGGGGCGATGGACATCACGGCCTGCGTCGCCACGCACGTGGTGCTGGTCGCGCCGGCCGGGCCGCCGCAGGTCTCCGGTGCTTCCGGAAGGGTGGTCGGGGGAAGGGCGAAGCTGGCCTCCAGCAGTTGCCCGCTGGCGGGGTCCACCACCACCTGGCTGACCTGGGCGCTGCCCGGTGCGGGGAGGGCGACGCCCACTCCCTGCTGCCCGTCGTGGTCGGTGACGGTCCCCAACATCTGTACGCCGGGCTGGTCGGCCATGACCTGGAACAGCGCGGCGGCCAGCGCCGGGGACATGCCGGTGCTCGGGACGACCAACAGGGCGGCGGCCCCCTCGAACACCGAGTAGTCCCGCCCGCTGGCCAACACCCAGTAGGCCAGTGTCTGGGCCAGGTCCCGGGGGCCACGGGGGTCGTCGGCGGCGACCGGCAGGCGACGGGCGGCGATCAGGGCAGCCAACTGCGCCGGGTCCGTCGGCAGGCCGGCCACGTCCACCGGCGGTGTCGTTGTCTGCGGCCACCCGTCGGTGCCCATGAAGGGCGCTGTGGGGAGCCCCGGCGGGGTCGTGGCGGCCCAGACGGCCCGGTCGGCGGGGGTCGGGTACTGCGGGCGGCCCACGGTCAGCAGCCGGTGGCCGTGCCCGGCGCTGTCGGTCCAGGACTGGTCGGTCTGCCCGACCAGGGCGCCGGCCGTCTCGACGCTGCCCTGGTACAGCCCCAGGTGGACCTCGGTCTGGGTCGCCGTGTACAGGAACTGGCCGGGTTGCAGCGGCACCTGGCCCCCGGCCGAGGCCGCGGCCTGCTGCAGCACCGCCGCCGCGGCCGACCGCGGCCCGGCGGGGCCCGGGACCACCGACACCAGCACCGCGGCGACCGCGGCGACTGCCGCGGCCACGCCGGCGGCGGCCATCCATCGCCGCCGCCGCCGGTGCCCCCGGCCCCCG